>JAZQYI010000011.1:0-86028 GCA_045633445.1 Alistipes sp. | reverse complement strand
ACAACCCATCCGGGGATTTGAGGGATGTGCAGCTAATGCTGCCTTTTCACAATAAATTTGTTGTCAAAATGTGTTAGAGATGGTACATCATGCAAAAAAGCAACGGCGGATAGTACTAAAACGTACAGCCGCCGTTGCTATTTAATGGATGTGCCATATATGACACATTTTCACGACAAATTACTGAGTTACAGCCGGAGTAATTGTAATAGGATACTCAAGAGCCTCAACCTTATATGCACCAGACTCACCTACCATAATTGTCTCGTCACCACGTGTAGAGATGATAAGCAGATAGTCGTTAGCACCACCATTCTCAGCCTTAGCGATTGAGATACGACCGCTCTGGAGTGCGAAGTGCTCCTCACGCTCAACAAAAGAGGTGAAGCCACCGGCGAGAGTCTCACCTACGGTGAAGTTATCCTCAATGTTACCGTTCTCGGTAGTAAGGATGAGCTCAAACTTACCGTTGATGCTGTTACTTGTAAGAGTTACAACATTGCCCTCAGTAGTTGACTCAAACGCTGTGAAGCCCCAATCTGAGAGGTTGAATGGCCAAGTTGCGATAGATGCAACATAACCAAGAGGACCCATATACTGACCACGGATAATTACAGGCTCGTTTGTTGCAGCATTAACAGCGTAGAAGTTGAACTCAAGCAGGTTGTTATCAGCATCAGGCATAGCTGTCATCAAGTTAATACCGTAAGGGTTACCATCCTCATCTACGCCCATATTGCCTACTGGTAAATACGTGCCATTAATATTTTCAAAGTTAGTATAACCTGGGTCTGCGAGAACGCAAGATGCCTCTGGAAGAGAGCCACTATCGAATGAACCTGTAAGAGCAGGATACATACCATTAGCCATATAGCCAGGGTAGTTGCTAATCTGTGAAAGATCATACATAAACACAGAAGCGAAGTCACCTGTCTCAGGGTTGTTAAGCATAAAGAACATACCTGGCAGGCCTACAGTTGTAGCCAGGTCCATAGTCTGCAAAAGCTCTGTGAACTGCATCATAACTACAGGGATAGTCTTCTTTGCAGTAGTTACAGCAACAACACTGCTCAGAACCTGAACACCCTCAGAGTTCTCTACAGCTGCGTAGAAGTCGTACTCAGTATCTGGAGTAAGATCCTCAACAGTAACTGCGATCTCGCCCTCATTGAGCTTATCCTTGATAGGGGTACCGTCAGCAAATACCTTTGCAGCATCTACACCCTCGGTGTACTTAGGAACAACGAGCCAAGCAGCCTTAGTAGCGTTCTTAGTGGTTACCCACATAAGGAAAGCGTCCTCATAAACCTCCTCCTCGTCAGCTAAAACCTCAACCTCTGGAGCAGGGATAACTACAGCAGCCTCGCCGGTAGTCATTGTAATCTCTGCTGCATAAGCGTTGTGAGCGAAGTTCTTTGCATAAGCGTAAATCTTGTACTCGGTAGTGTACTTAAGCTTAGAAGCAGTTACCTCCTGCTCAAAGTTTACATCAACCTGTGCATCAAGATAAGAAGCATCCTCAATGCTCAACTCTGGCTCAGCCTTCTCTGGATCAACAGCCTCTACCCAATAGTAGATATCGTCAGCACCAGTAGCGGTAATGGTGAAAGTGAGCGAGTTGCCATCAGCCTGACCGGCAGTCAGAGCGATCTCTACTGCAGGATAGTCATCTGCTATATCTGTGCTGCAGGCTGTAAACGAGCATACCAGCGCCAGAAGCGATGACATTACAAGTAAAAGTCTAAATTTTTTCATACGATTAGTTATTTAGTATTAATAAATTTTACTTAAAATCGGGTGTAAAAAAGTGTTTTAGCACCGTTTTGCAGTGCAAGATATAAATAAATTTTTTCAAAACAAAATCCTTCGGCACTTTTTTGCACCGAAGGACTCTCTTTTGCAGTTACGATTTATAACTTTAAGTATGTGTTTAATGACAATTTATAAGCAACACCACCATAGAGGGGTTTATCTGTTGAAGAGTTAGGGGGGTTGACAAAAATATTAAATTTTTTTCATAAACCCTTACACATCAATCTCCAACAGCCTTTTTACAGCCTCCCGACCCTGCGGACCGAGGGTTACGGTATACTCGTTAACAAATAGAGCAATGTGACTATCAATAACCTGATCTTCGAGCTCTTGCGCGTGGCTCTTTACAAACTCTCGCGACACTTTTGGATTGTTAAAGGCAAAGCGCACCGAGTCAGCCAGTAGAGCCTCAAACTGCTTACGCACCTGCTCCGCAACACTTCGACGGATAACAATCGCCCCCAGTGGCAGCGGCAGGCCACTCTCCGCCTCCCATAGTTTACCCAAATCGGCTACAAGCTCCAAGTCTCGGCGATGATAGACAAATCGACCTTCGTGAATTAACACGCCTGCATCTGTCGCTCCACTCTCAACGGCCTGAGCAATAGTCGAAAAGAGCATCGGCACAACCTCCACACCCGAGAAATATCGCATCAGCAGCGCATTTGCCGTAGTGTTGAGTCCTGGCGTTGCCACCGTACGAATAGCCCCACTCTCGCCCTTGCGACGCACAAGTAGCTGTCCATTTCCGCGACCCAGTGCCGAGCCGCTATCGAGCAGCAGATACTCCTCTGCAATCTTCGGATAGACCGAGTAGCTGATTTTAGAGATGTCGGGAATACCCTTGAGCACACCCTCGTTCAGCTCCTCAATATCCTTATACTCAACATCGAGCTCAAAATCGTGGTCAAGCCTGCGGTTGATAATACCATCAAAGGCGAAGGTATCATTTGGGCAAGGCGAGATATGTAGCGAAAGTTTTTTCATTAGAATAGTCTGTTTATTGCAGCGGCAAGGGCATCGAGCGCTGTAGGGATATCCCACGCGCTGCGACTATCGTCTGTATAGTTTGAAATTGCGCGAATCTGCGCACACTTTACGCCGTAGTGGTTACAAAGGGCAAATATTGCGGCGCCCTCCATATTCTCAACCTGCGCACCAGAAGCCTCTGCGCCTACCGTCATAACGGTATTTGAGACCACCTCTGGCAGCGGCAACTTGAGTGTAGCCGAGTACGATTTGCGATATACAGCGGGCAGCGAGGCGGTATTTTCAACAACCACACTAACCACATCGCCCACCTTAAGGCTCTTATCATACGCCCCCGCGATACCGCAGAGAACAACCGCCTCTGGCTTGCGCTCTTCGATAATCTTCGCCATAGCAAGAGCGCACTCCACCACCCCGACACCGCAAATGCGAATATCAAGGTCGCTGCGAGCAGCCCTTATCTGCGCCGCCTCACCCTCCGTTGCAAAGAGAAATATTGGCTGTTGGCTATTGACCATTAGCTATTGGCTTTTGGGGTTAAAACTTTTCCTATTCGATACACATTTTTATCGTCAGAGTGGTGCAGATGCGGTGCATCGTGAAATAGACACGGATGGGACATACTCTTGTATTTCCCATTCGGGGCTATAAGGGATGTGCCGCAGGTGTGCCACTATCACGATAAAAACGCCTCGAGCTCCTCAACAGTTACTGGTATCTTCTTCTCTCCGCCAATAACACGACCGCCATTCTCGGTTACAATAACATCATCCTCAATACGGATACCGCCGAAGTCGCGGTAAGAGTCGAGTTTGTCGTAGTTTACAATACCCTTATAGAGTCCCTCGCTGCGTGACTTGTCAATCAGTGCAGGAATAAAGTAGATACCAGGCTCGTTACTCATAACCGTACCTGCACGCAGACGCCAAGTTGCGCGATGGATACAAGTTGCAGACTCAGCTGCGCGCTCTGCAATGGCAGAGAAGTCGTAGCTACGCTCGCCCATAGCCTCACAGTCGTGCACATCGATACCCATACCGTGTGACAATCCGTGTGGCATAAAGAGGAACATCGCACCCGCAGCCACAGCATCCTCAGCGCTACCATTGATAAGGCCCACGCCACGCAGACCCTCAGCAAGGGTGATGAGAGCCTTGCGGTGCACATCCTCCATATACATCGCACCTGCACGCATATTTTCTGGAGCCTGCTGCTGTGCCGCCAATACTATATTATATATATCCTTCTGCTTCTCTGTGAACTTTCCACTTACCGGATATGTACGCGTGTGGTCTGAGCAGTAGTTCTCCACGCTCTCCGCTCCCGCATCTACAAGCAGCAGTCGGCCGTTCTCAAGCACGCCGTCGTAGTTGTGGTTGTGAAGGGTCTCTCCGTGCTGCGATACGATAGATGTAAACGATATACCGGCACCCTGACCGAGCGCAATACCCTCAATAGCACCTGCAATCTCACGCTCCACAACGCCTGCACGACACATCTTCATCGCTGTAGTGTGCATAGCATAACCGATATGGAATGCGCGCTCCATAGCCTCAATCTCCTCCTCGCTCTTCACCTCGCGCATCTCGGCCACGGCAAACATCAAATCGACAGACATCTCGGCCATCAGCTGCTCAGGGCTCTTGCCGAGCAGAGAACAGAGCTGGAGGGTTGTCTTGCCGCGATATGGAGGCAAGTAGTGCACCTTCTGACCACCCGCAGCGGCTACAGCGATAAAGTTCGCAAGCGCCGACATAGGCATAGTACTCTTCACACCCACCTGTGCTCCAAGCTCAACGACGGTAGGCTGTGGGCCCATCCAGATAATGTCATCTACAGTCACATCATCGCCAAAGAGGGTTGCCTCGCCCGTTGCAGCGTCAATCACTCCAAAAAACTGCGGCAGATTGAGGCCAAAGTAGTATAGGAATGTACCATCCTGACGGAAGTGGTATGTATTGTTAGGATAGTTATATGACGCCTCCATATTGCCAGGGATAAGGATAAGTCCGCTGCCAATTCGGCGACAAAGCTCTGCTCTACGAGCGATATAGGTTGTTGATGCAAACATATTTTATACTTTTTATTTATTATACTTAATCTCTATTTCATAGTCGTGGTCATCATCGTAGATTGTGGCTGTAGCTTTTTTACGATAAGCGTGCTTGGCCGTCTCGCCTGGCGCAACTTCAAAATATCATCTGTAATCATCGCCCTGCTACTATTACTCTATGTATTTGATAGTTACCTTTTGAATGATATTGTATTCGTAGTCTTCGTCATATATTGTATATGACGCTCTTTCGCTATAACCGAGCTGAATTTTCTCCCCCGGAGCAATTGTACCCTCCTGTACGGTATTATTCTTTGAATATGTACCATCAACGCGGTACTTCACCACGCCATTCTCAACACTCAACACCTCAACCAGCGGCTCTGTCTGCTTAAATCCATCATCCTTAAGCACCGCCAGACCATCAGTAATTCTGCACACGCCAACTCTCGCCTCAACAAGCGCAACAATGCGTCTGCTATATTGACAGCCGCTGTGTTCGAGGGTAACTATAAGTTTTGGACTCTGCTTTGGCTCAATAAAGTCACAGCTATCAAGGTCTAAATTATCATTGTGCCACACGCCTCTAAACTGCTGACCGTTAGGCATTGTACAGATACCTGGGCCCTCCATAAGACCTGCCTTACACTCGCACTCAATTATCTTTCCAAACTCAAAAATAGTATTCAGTCCCTCGCGCAGACCGGCAACAAAGTTACAAGGCGCAATCCTCTCTTTACCACCTTGAGGAATCACGCGTATAACGCCACTACCCTCTGGCAGACCATTCACCCACTCACCATCATAAGAGTAGTGGCTGCAGCCTTGAGCTTCAAATACCATTTTTCCCTTGCCGCTCCTTACGCCATGACACCACTCGCCCTCGTAACGCTTTGGAGCAACATCGTAGTCTGCATATCCAAGCCAATAATGGGACTTTTTGGGGTCATTCTCATACTTCATCTTACCCTCGCCGTGTGGCAGTCCATTCTCATCTGTTTCGCCCTTGTAGTTCTCTGGGCAAAAATCGGGCTCTGAAAATATCGCCGCAACTCTCTCTTGTGGTGTCATAGTGGTATAGTTTTATGCCGTTGGCCGTTGGCTATTGGCCATTGGCGGTTAGTAATTTTTAACTGCCCCGTAAGTGGTCAAAATGGATGAAGTTCAAGGCTTGCGAAGCCCGATAAAGCGCAGCATACTAAAGCGTATGTGAGCATTTGAGGGCAAGCATAACGCAGAAATTCGCCATTTTCACAACTTACTATCTTATCTCTTCTTTGTAGAGCTTATCTCCACGACGAATCTCCGCCCCCTCAACCTTAATCGAGCAAACATCGCCCTGCTTTACGGCATCTACAGGGTTTAGGTCGAGGCGAATCTCGCCCACAATCTGCTCCACGCATCCCGTAGTCTCGCCCATCCAGAGTATCTCGTCGCCTACAGCAAGCGGTGAGGCCTCAATCAGCACCTCGGCAACACCCAGTCGCTTGAAGTAGTTTGTCACCTTGCCCACATAGACCTTGCGACGTGTTGCAGACGAGCCGTAATTTGTGCTATGCTCAACAACCTTTGCTCCGGCATAGTAGCCACCCCAGAAGCCACGATTAAAGACCTTTGAGAGGGTAACTTTCAACTCCTCAGCATACTCGCGACTGTACTCGCCACGCTCTATTGCCTTCAGAGCCAGGTCGTAACACTCCACAACGCGCTTTACATACTCTGCACCACGCGCACGACCCTCAATCTTGAGTACGCTCACGCCCGCAGCGATAAACTTATCGAGGAAGTCTACTGTACACAAATCCTTTGGCGAGAGGATATAACGACCGTCAATATCGAGCATCTCACCCGAATCTTTATCCTGAATAGTATACTTACGACGACAAATCTGACGACACGCACCACGATTTGCCGAGCAAGCAGTCTCGTGCTCCGAGAGGTAGCACTTTCCCGAGATAGACATACAGAGCGCACCGTGCGAGAACATCTCAATCTTGAGCAACTCACCCTTCGGGCCGCGAATATCCTGTTCTACAATGGCCTTGTGTACCATCGCAATCTGCTCGAGCGAGAGCTCACGCGCCAGCACAACCACATCTGCCCACTGTGAGTAGAACTTTGCCGCCTCACTATTCGAGATATTACACTGCGTAGAGATATGCACCTCCACACCCACGTGGTAGGCATAGAGAATAACCGCCAAGTCAGACGCAATAATAGCATCCACGCCCTCTGCTTTTGCTCTATCCACCACCTCGTGCATCAACTTGAGCTCTGTGTCGTAGATAATCGTATTTACAGTAAGGTATGTCTTCACTCCGTGCTCGTGCGCTATGCGGTTAATCTCCGCCATATCGTCAGCCGTAAAGTTTGCCGCCGATGCCGAACGCATATTGAGCTGACCGATACCGAAGTATACCGAATTTGCACCCGCATTTATCGCCGCATATAGACTCTCATACGAGCCTACGGGCGCCATAATCTCTATATCTTCTCTCCTCATTTTTCTACTTTTTTCTGCCTACAAGGCTCTCTACATAACTCTTCATATACTCCAGTCGCTCTGCCGGAACACTAATGGTGTCGAGTATTGCCAACGCACGCGAAATACGCACTGCAATCTGCTGCTCGGTCATCTGCTTTGCACCAATCGCATCGTAAACCCCCTTTACAGCAGCAATCTTCTGCTCGTCGGTAAGGCTCTTGTCGAGGTGTGTTGAGCGGAGAATCTCGCGCTGCTCCTCTGTTGCGTGCGAGAGCGAGATAATCATCAGATATGTCTTCTTTCCCTCAAGAATATCGCCACCAATCTTCTTACCGAGCTGTTCGTCACCATAACTATCAAGCAGATCATCCTGCAACTGGAAGGCAAGACCCACCTCTGTTGCAAACTTATGGAGCTTCTGCACATCCTCCTCCGAAGCACCCGCAAGTATCGCACCGATAGTCACCGCACCACATAGCAGCGCCGCCGTCTTGAGCTCAATCATATTCATATACTCCGCTACCGCGACCTTCGGCTGAGTCTCAAAGTCCATATCGTACTGCTGACCCTCGCACACCTGCGCTGCCATAGTATTAAAACGCTCGAATACGGCTGGCAGATACTTCGCCTCAACCCCCTGCAGATGGCGATAGGCCTCAATCATCATCACATCACCCGAGAGGATAGCCACATTACTGCCCCACTTTGCAAATACCGACGGACGCGAACGGCGCACCATCGCGTTGTCCATAATATCGTCGTGCAGTAACGTAAAGTTGTGAAAAACCTCCACCGCCGCCGCTGCAGGCAATACTCTCTGCACATCATCGGCATAGAGTCCATACGCCAGCATCGTCAGTACTGGGCGCATACGCTTACCACCCTCGGCAAGCGAGTAACGAATTGGGGCATAGAGCCTTTGCGGCTCATCGGGCATATTTACAAGAGCGATATATCGCTCAAACATTTCGGCTATCTGCTTTGGTGTATTCATAGTAGTACATTTTTCCAAGTACAAATATACAAAATAAAGTACAAAGTTAAGCGACCCACTCCCAAATTTCTACCATTCACAAAATATATTTTGTAGTTGCGCGTTTTTTGTTTACCTTTGATACTACGAAAACTAAAATTGAATTATAAAACTTTATACGACTATGAAAAAATTAGCATTTGGCATTGACATTGGCGGAATTAATACCGCTTTTGGTCTTGTAGACGAGAAGGGCGAGCTGTTTGGCGAGTCAGTAATCTCTACCCGCGCATATCCAAACTATCAGGACTACCCACGCTATGTAGCCGACCTGTGCGAGGCGATGAAGACCCTCGTTGCAGGCGTAAACTTCGATTTCGAGCTTATCGGTATCGGCGTTGGTGCCCCTAACGCAAACTTCTATAAGGGTACTATCGAGACCCCTGCAAACCTCTGGAAGTTCTCTGCAGAGGATACAAACAAGGACGAGAGTCTGCGCATGTTCAACTTTGCAGAGGATATTAAGGCTAACTTCCCTGGCGTGCCAGTATATGTCACCAACGATGCAAACGCAGCGACTATCGGCGAGATGGTTTATGGTAATGCAAAGGGCATGAAGGACTTTATTATGGTTACCCTCGGTACTGGCGTTGGCTCTGGCTTTGTATCAAATGGTGAGATGATCTACGGTCACGACGGTTTTGCTGGCGAATTCGGCCACGTTATCGTAGAGCGCGGTGGTAGAGAGTGCGGTTGCGGTCGTAAGGGCTGCCTCGAGGCTTACGCATCGGCTATCGGTATTAAGCGCACAGCTTTCGAGCTTATGGCGACTATGAACGACAAGTCACCTCTGCGCGACATCTCTTTCAACGACATGGACTCTGCAATTCTCTACCAGCACGCACTCAAGGGCGACCCTATCGCTAAGGAGGCCTTCCGCCTTACAGGTATGCGCCTCGGTTACGCACTTGCAGACGCGGTTACAATCACCTCTCCAGAGGCTGTATTTGTATTCGGTGGTCTTGCAAAGGCTGGCGATCTGATCCTCGACCCAATCAAGTGGTATATGGAGGAGAATATGCTCTTCGCATTTAAGAATAAGGTTAAGGTACTCCCTTCAGGCCTGCAGAACAAGAACGCCGCAATCCTCGGTGCTTCGGCCCTGGTTTGGCAGAATATGTAAAAGCTCCTTCTTGTGGCTGTTACGGATTTAGGATAGCCTTTAGGCTATCGCAATAAAATAGAGCCTTCGTTTTCAAGCAAGCTTGAACGAGGCTCTATTTTATTGCGCTATCTTCGATAGCATCCTAAATCCGAAAACAATTACCGATACTAATACTTTACAAAAATATTGACATTCCCCCTAAATCCCCCTTTGGCAAAGGGGGACTTAGTCGCTTCGCTCCGGGTGCAACGACTAAACGGGTTTCCTGGCTACGCAGTACAGCTAAAGGCTAATAAGAGTTTGTACGCCGTGTATTACTTGCACTGTTTTGTCGTCAAAAGGTAGTAGTAGGTGCATATCGTGAAAAATCCCCGGATGGGTAGTACTTGATGTACGTCCCATTCGGGGAATTAAGGGATATGCAGCTAATGCTGCCTTTTCACGACAAATGCCGACAAATTACATAGCAGTACCGCCACCACCAATAACAGCATTACCAGTGTAGAGTGTGCACTGCCAACCTGCGCCCATACCCATATTTGTAAGGTCGATGGTTACGCTTGTCTCAGTGAGGTTGCTGTATGCAAGGTTGATAGTTGTCTGATCGCCAAAGTGGTCTGTCTGTACAACTGAAATCACGCCAGAAGTTGCATCTGTAGCAGTTACAGTGTATGGCAGTGGAGCCATAACCATCTGCCACTGACCAGCAGCTGCAGCACCGTAGATAGGCTCAAGGCTTGCACCGAAGATAAGAGAGCCTGGAGCAGTTACGCCCAAGTCAGCAACTACATCAGTAGCCTGACCTAGAACAGCCATTGCGAACTCTGCAGGCAATAACCACTGCTTGCCATCCAATGAGAGAGCAGCTGGAGCTGGAGCGTCACCCTCAATTACAACAGTAGTACCAAGCTCGTAAACAAGGTTTGCAACATTTGCCTCCTCAGTATTAACAGCAACAGTTGTAGTTGCGAGGTTATCCGCTGTAACAGCAACGCCATTAAGTGATACATCAGAGAGAGTAATTGGAGCCTCTGCAGTACCAAGAGTAACAGTCATTCCATTATTGCTCTGACCTGCTACGAGCAGCGCGATACCAAGATTTGAAGAAACAGCACACTTAAGAGTTGTTCCGACATGAGACTGCTCTGTATTACCAACAACACCAAGGAGTGCAGAAGCTGCGTATAAGCCGGTTGCATTTGTCATTGTAACATTTCCATAATTTGCGCAATTCAATGAAGAACCACCGCCAAAACCAGCAATACCAGCAGTTGCAGACAACTTAGTACCATAACCGTTCTCATTAATAACATCACCATAGTTTTCACAGTTCTCAAATGTGCCTCGGATACATCCAACCAGACCACCAATCAGAACTGGCAAACGGCAAACAGACTTCACCTCACCCTTATTAACACAGTTGGTAGCCTTAAAGTTTGTATATTTATTGTAAGAACCTACAAGACCTCCAACATACTGGTATGCAGCATCTGAGACGTCACCGCCACCACCATAGAAGTAAGTACCCTCACGAAGGATAACATCACCCTCATTTGAGCAATTCTCCATAACCTTGTCTGTTGCCAAATAGTGATAACCAGCAACGCCACCAAGATATACCTGAGAACCACCTGTAACATCAACATCACCATAGTTGTGGCAGTTTTTTACATTACCGCAAGGCTCACCTACCACACCTGCAGCAGCAAAACGGCAGCTACCATTAGGGTTTACAACAAGCACCTTACCATAGTTATTACAGTCAGAAATATCTGCAGTACCATTGCTTGCAACAGTACCTACGCAACCGAAACATCCAGCAAATGCAGGCCACTGCTCACCGCCGACACCACCTCCAGTTGCAGAAGCAGCTTTAGCAAACTTATTACCTTTTGCAGAGATGTTACCGTAGTTATCACAACCCTTAACAGTTCTTGATACATAACCAGCAATACCAGCAACTGCAGGACGAGTAAGGTCTCCCTCAGAATAGAAAGTTACATCACCGTAGTTCTTACAATCATTAATAGTACAAGCTGTGTAACCAACAATACCACCAACGTTAGGATATGCGCCACTACCACCAGCAATAAAGTTGTACACAACTGCACCATTGTTAATACAGTTATTGATTACACCCCTGCTGTTGCAAGCACCGCTAATACCACCAAGGTAAACGTTCTTACTTGCACCTTTTACTGTAAATGTAAGGTCACCATTGTTAATACAGTTCTCAACAGCTACAGATGCAGCGTCGTCCATAGAAGTATTACCAACAACACCACCCAAATAATCTGAACCTGCTGTAATTGCAGGGAAAGTCATTGTAATATCACCATTGTTAATACAATTTGACACCTTACCTGCACCAGAAGAGTAACCAACAATAGCACCAACCTTGTACTGAAGAGTCAAATCTGCCTCATGGTTCAGAGTAATATCTGCGTTATTCACACAACCAGAAACCAAACCTGTATTCTGATCAACAATGAAACCAATCATTGCTGCTTCTGTAATTACAGGAAGAGTCAGCTTACAGCTCTCGTCAATTACAATATTCTTAACAGTACCACTGTTCAAAACAAACAAGCCCTTAGAAGAGGTCCAGTTCTTAAGAGCATAGCCCTGACCATTGAAAATACCGTTAAATGTAGTGATAGGATCAAGGGTAACACCTGTAAGGTCGAGATCAGCACCGAGTTTAACCTCACCGTCAGCAGAAACATAAGCAGTATAATCACCCGCGTTTGCAGCAGCGATAAATGCCTGGAGATCAGCAACAGTAGCAATCTCAGTCTCAGTTGCAGTTGCAGCATAAGCAACCTCAGGCATAGCGTAAACAGTACCTGCCTCAACAACAGTACCTGCAGCCTTCAGGCTCTTAACCATCACGCCATTTGCGTTATCCTTAACCTTAACCTCGAAACCCTTGCTATACTCACCAGCAGGAACAGCAACAACAACAGTTGCAACGCCATCCTTAGCAACAACCTCAGTTACGCGGATAATATCCTTACCAGCGAGCGGAGTGATAGTAGCATTCTGATAATCAATAGCATAAGTACCAGAGATAGCCTCACCACCTGCAGCAACAACAGTTACAGCGTCAACATTAGCAGCGCCAGTAACAGTAAACTTAAGGTAACCATAGAGGTTCTTCAGAGCAACTGCATCAGCAGAAGTTGAGTAACCAACCATAACACCTGAACCTACAGCAAATGAGCCCTCTGCATACTTCTGTACCTCAGAGATAGTCAGCTCATTACCAAGAATAAGCTCTGCAGGATAAGCAACGTTGTAAGCCTCAGCAGCATCTACAGCCACCTGAACAGAAGCCTTACCTACATACTCAGCAGGAACGGCAACAACCTTGTCATTTACCAACAGCTTATCACCATCGCTCCAGAGTACAGGGTACTCACCATTGTTAAGCTCGCCCATATAGGTACGAGTCTGATCCAAAGATACGCCAAGGGTCACCTTAGCACCATTCAAATTGACCTCTGTAGTGTCGGTCGAACAACTTGTGGCAAGCATCACCAATGCTAAACCAACAAACATAGCAAACTTTTTCATTGTCTTCGTTTTTCTTTTCTGATTTAACATTTGTTACGCCTGAGGAGCATCCCAATCCCAATTCTCATCGGTCAGACCCTCGTTAGAGATGGCAAAACCTGCCTCACAAGTCAAGGATAACTCCTTAAACTCTGGTGCGAGATAGTCTCGCAAAGTTTTAGCTTTAGTCATAATTATTAAAAATTTTAGGTAATAGTTTGCACTTTATTCGACAAACTTACAAAAAATTTCAATAAATATCAAAAAACCACACTTTTTTTTGACATTTTCGCCGATTTGGGATAGCAACTGCTGGCTAAAAACAATCACACTTTTGCACTCCGCTACCTCTTTACCCCCATTTGTCGTCAGAGTTTGCACTCCGCTATTTATTTGCACGGTTTTATCGTCAGAACGCGGTAGTGGGTGTGCATCACAAAAGAAACCCCTTTGGGATAGTAGTAAAACCTACAGCCCAAAGGGATTTACTTTTAGGGATGTGCAGCTAATGCCGCGTTATCACGATAAAACTACAACTTGGAGCCGAAACATAAGTCTCCCGCATCACCAAGTCCGGGGACGATATACTTATTCTCGTTGAGATAGTCGTCGACGGTTGCAACCCAGAGAGTTGCGTCGTGATCCAGGTCGATATTATCTGAGATCATCTTCACGCCCTCAGGGCAGCCGACAACAGATGCGATGTGGGTATGTGCAGGCTTGCCGCAGCGAGCAATAAGCTCTTTATATACAGCAACCATTGAGGCACCTGTTGCGAGCATTGGGTCGGCGAGGATAAGGATTTTACCCTCAAGGGATGGACTTGCAAGATACTCAAGGGCGATGGTAAAGTCGCTCTCGGTAAGGCCCTTGCGATAGGCTGACACAAAGGCGTTCTCAGCGCTATCAAAATAGTTTGCAAAACCCTGATGCAGAGGCAATCCCGCACGCAGAATTGTTCCAAGGACAACCTTCTCTGTCGGCAGGTTTACTGTCGCTGTAGCCAAAGGTGTTACCACCTGCTGCGGAGCGTAGTTAAAGGTCTTTGATATCTCGTAAGCCATAATCTCACCAATACGCTCAATATTGCGACGAAAACGCATCATATCGCCCTGTATAGAGGTGTCACGCAACTGTGCCAAGTAGCTGTTCACCAACGAGTTATTAGAGTCAAGAATGTGAATCATAACGGGTTAGTATAGGAAGTTATTAAATGGATATCTTCCGCAGTGTATCTCTCGCACCATACCATAGAGGTCACGACGGAACTTATCAATATTTGTACGATCGAGTGCTGAGAGGAATATACAAGGGGTATTCTGCTTAGCAAACCAGCTCTCACGCAGATCGTCGAGCGAACGATTCTCCTTTGTTGCAGGGGTCAAATCGTCCTCATCTTTTTTAATATAGGTATATGCATCAATCTTGTTGAAGACCAAATATACAGGCTTATCGCCCGCACCAATATCCTGTAGCGTCTGCTTAACAACATCTATCTGATCCTCAAACTGCGGATGCGAAACATCGACAACGTGAATGAGCAGATCCGCCTCGCGCACCTCGTCAAGGGTCGACTTGAACGACTCGATAAGCTCTGTAGGGAGCTTGCGGATAAAACCAACGGTATCCGATAGCAGGAATGGCAGGTTATCAAAGACCACCTTACGAACCGTTGTATCGAGGGTTGCAAAGAGCTTATTCTCGGCAAACACCTCGCTCTTCGAGATAAGGTTCATCAGCGTTGACTTACCCACATTGGTATATCCAACTAGCGACACGCGAACCATCGAGCCACGATTTGAGCGCTGCACGGCCATCTGTTTGTCAATCTTCTTCAGATCCTCCTTGAGTTTCGAGATACGGTTACGCACGATACGACGGTCAGTCTCAATCTCGCGCTCACCCGCACCACCACGGGTACCTGTACCTCCACGCTGACGCTCAAGGTGGGTCCAGAGTCCGGCCAGACGCGGCAACATATACTCACACTGCGCAAGCTCCACCTGCGTCTTTGCATATGCTGTCTGTGCACGCTGACGGAAGATATCGAGGATAAGGCGTGTACGGTCAATTACGCGACATGGCATCACCGCCTCAATATTTCTGGTCTGCGACGGTGAGAGCTCATCGTCGAAGATAACGACATTTATCTCATTATCAGCACAATACTGAGCAATCTCCTCAAGCTTTCCAGGGCCTACATAGATGCGCGATGATGGCTGTGGCAGGCGCTGTGTAAAACGACGCACAGTTACAATCGATGCTGTCTCGGCAAGAAACTCGAGTTCATCGAGGAACTCGGTTGCCTGACGAGGGTCTTGTGAGTCACGAATAACGGCAACAAGCACTGCACGCTCCTCGGTCTGCTCAACAACCTCAACGGGTTTTGTATTCTTCTTACTATTATCCATCTATAACATTACAAAAGAGGAGTTACCCAAAGATAACCCCTCTGTATTTTAGCTGCAAAGGCATCAGCGCAGATGCGCAAAGCCCCTGCCAAAAATTAATTCTGGATACGGAAGTCGATAGGAAGTGTATACTTCACACGTACAGTCTGGTTACGCTGCTTACCAGGCTTCCACTTTGGAGAGGTCTTAAGAACTCGGATAGCCTCATCAGAGAGTGAAGAGTCTGGAGTCTGAAGTACCTGAATGTTGGTCAGAGTACCGTCACGCTCAACGACGAACATAAGGAATACACGACCAGAGATATTGTTCTCCTGAGCAATCTGTGGATAACGAACCTTGCTCTGTACCCAGTTACGGAATGTCTGCAGGTCACCACCCTGGAATGAAGGCATCTCCTCTACCTTTACGAATGGCTGATCCTCCTCGATCTCCTCCTCCTCAACAGCTACCTGCTGAACGATCTCAACATCCTCGTCAAACTCAGCAAAGTCGAAACCGGTCTCGATCTTCTCGTCGTTAGTTACGATGTTAAGCACGTCGGTAATAACTGTGATCTCAGTCTTCTTTGGAGGCTCTGGCTTCTGCTCCTCCTGACGAGTAATCTCAGTAATCTGCTCCTCTACAGGGCCATAGTTCATATCGATCTCCTCAACAACCACATCCTTTGGTGCATAGAGGAAAGCTCCGATAACTGCGAGAAGTGCAAGGCACAAGCCAATCTCAAGCAACACTGTGCGCTTGTTATTGACATCAACTTTAGGATTTTTTTTGATTTCCATTATAGTTAAGTTTTTAATTATTGACTCACAATTGCTCGTCCGCAGAACACTCCGCGGACATACTTTGGCACAAATATAAGGATTATTTTTCAAAAAAAAGACATCCTGACGAAAAAATCACGAATTTTCTCTACATTTGTGAAAAATTTCAGACTATGATGAGCAGTAAGACTCTCAAACCACTGTACGGAAACACCCTCTCAGAGCTGCAGCAGATATGCGCTGCGGAGGGTATGCCTCGCTTTGCTGCCAAGCAGATTGCCGGCTGGCTCTACCGCCGCGGCGTGACCGAAATTGACCAAATGAGCGATCTATCAAAGGCTAATCGTGCAAAACTTGCAGAGAGTTACTGCATCGGTCTTACTGCGCCAGTCAAGGTGAGTACCTCGGCTGACGGCACAAAAAAGTACCTCTACCGCACCAGCGAAGGGGCGGCCATTGAGTCGGCATATATCCCTGATGGTGAGCGCGCTACGCTCTGCGTCTCGTCACAGGCGGGTTGTCGTATGGGTTGCCGCTTCTGTGCTACTGGTCGCCTGGGACTTATCCACTCATTATCAGTCTGCGATATCCTTAATCAGATTGCGTCACTGCCCGAGCGCGACACCCTTACAAATGTGGTCTATATGGGTATGGGCGAGCCGTTTGACAATATCGACAACCTGCTCAAGGCACTCGAGATTATGACTGCCGATTGGGGCTACGGCTGGTCACCTACACGAATTACCGTATCTACGGCGGGCGTTGGCAGAGAGTTGGAGCGTTTTCTTAACGAGAGCTCTGTACACCTCGCCATCTCGCTCCACAACCCGTTCCACGACCAGCGTGCCGAGATTATGCCGATTGAGAAGGCCTACCCTATTGCTGATATTGCCGACACTCTGCGCCGCTATGACTTCACCCACCAGCGCCGCGTATCATTCGAGTATATCGTAATGAGTGGACTGAACGACTCGCAGCTACACATCAAGGAGTTATGCCGCCTGCTGAACGGCATTAAGTGTCGTATAAATCTGATTAGATTTCATAAGATTCCTGACTCGCCATACTTCTCGCCAGATCAGAAGAGAATGATCGCCTTCCGCGATGCACTAACTGCAAAGGGCATTATGACCACTATTCGCGCCTCACGTGGTGAGGATATCAAGGCTGCGTGCGGTCTGCTTAGCGCTGATGAGGGGCAATCTTTATAGCCAACATCTTACCACCGATACGGGTAAAACACCACCTCTCCGCCGCTCCCTCTTTTACAGAGAATCGGCGACAGATGTCGTTGTTTGAATTTGGAAAATCACGACGATAAATCTCGATTTTATTACCCTTCAACGCCTTTTTGAGTTCCTTACTGCCAAAGTCGTAAATTGCCTCAATCGTAAATATTCGACCAAGAACATCTTCGGGATATTCACGGCTCAGTGCCACGCCATTGTTCGACCACACATCCGCCTTACCGGCAAATGCTGCCGCCACAAGACGCGAATGTACGAGTGCCACATCGGGGATTATAAGATACTGATAATCAGATAAATCTGTCGGCGCATCTGCAAAAGTCGCCTCCTCTGCCGCCTTGCGTTCAACCACAAAACGACCCACACCTACAGCCGCAGCCGAGAAGGTCGGAGCCTTGCCGTCAACATAGATA
The DNA here is from genome assembly GCA_045633445.1 of Alistipes sp. Lineage (GTDB taxonomy): Bacteria > Bacteroidota > Bacteroidia > Bacteroidales > Rikenellaceae > Alistipes. Next base: position 68,163 of record JAZQYI010000011.1, on the reverse strand, counting down.
TTTACCTGCTTGCACTCGCCCGCAAGCGATAAAACCTCAACCGAACAGTCACCAAACTTACGCTCCGCCTCTGCCGTATCAAAGAGTGGAGATGACTTTATGCAAAGTGCATCTGCCACCTCCATTATACGCGGAAAGAGTGCTACCACATTGGGCGAACACTCCTCAAGAAGAACCAACTTCTCACCCCTCTCACCTCGGCGATCAGGGTCCACAAATATCCAGTCGAAATGCTCTGTCGTCGTTGCCAGATACTCCTCTGCCGAGCAATTTTCGACCGTTACATTCTCCACACCGAGTAGTGCCAAGTTGTGACGAGTAATGGCTGCCAACACCTCATCGCGTTCGCAGCTGACAACCCTCTTAAACTTACGCGACAGTGCAAGCGTATCCACACCCAAACCGCACGTAAGGTCTAGCACCGCCTCTCCTGAGAGCGAATTTTCAGCCGCGCAAAGCTCACTTGACGACTGCTCATAAGCTCTGGGTGGAAGTATTGCACAGACGGCATAGTACGATGGCAGCTTGCTCTTTGCCCTTTGCAGTCGCTTGACCTGCGTAGCCACAAGCGAAGCATGCTCGATATGCTTATCGAGCGCTATCGACACAGGGTCACGAGCGATATTTTCCACTATCGCACGACGCACATCCTCACGACATAAAATCTCAAATTCTGCCAAAGTCATACGCAAAGATAATCATTTTTTCGCAAAGTCGGCAATAAACATCTGCCAACCACGCTCAACGGCTGCTCTATCGGCTGCCACCCCATTCTCCACCGCAGACATAGCACAGACAATCGGCACCATCTGCTCTGCCTGCAGTGTATCTAACGGCGTATGCCTACCTATCTTCGAGCCCTTTTCAACCCTTGCAATGTATGCCTCGGTATTGTTCTCCGAAGGCGGTGCATAGCGGGCAATCATCTGCGAAATAGTTGAGCCATAACCTCTTACACGATACGTATGGAGCAACACAAACATCGCTCGATACCCCGCCTCAAGGCTCTCAAACTGCTTAAATGCACTATCTGTCGAGTGCACTTTTTCACCCTTGTATCGCACCTTCGAACGGCGGATATTTCCAGGGTTTAGGTTTCTCAATCCTCTACTTGACATTCTCTAACTGTTTTTCAATTCTACGATGCAGATACTTCCTCATCCACTCAAAGAGGGGAGCATCCGAGAGCTGCGCTGCATTCTCAAGGAACGACCACAACTCCACCGAGCAGACAAACCCCGCAAAGAGCTTTGTCAGGTTGAGCGTCACAAAGTCGAGCACGCAACTCTCAAGAATCCACATCATCCCTATCGCCATTACAACAAATCCCGCTTTGTAGAGCGTTCGCCACGCCTCTCGGCTCTCAAAAAACCAACCTCTACCCTCACGCTTTGCCACTGCTCGTGATGCTGCCACACCAGTAATAAAATCTATCACAACAAAACATAACGTGCAACATATCACCGACTTAACAGGAGCAAAGAGCGACAGCAACGCAAAGCCCAGCGTCTTACAAAATCTGAACAACTCCTCCATCTATCGTACAACGGTTAAAAATATTACACATCGGATCATACTCCACAAACTGACCTCTATTCTGCTCAACAAAAGCCGACATTCGCTTGAGTAGTTGCCTTGTTCTCACCCTCAGCGAGCGCTGCAAACCCCTCACAGCCTCCGCCTGTGGTGGCTCCATCGCCTCTCCTCGCGGAGCCACAAGCCCACTATCGCCTATGCGGAGATTTATCGCCGGCTGCACAATAAGCCTTACTGCAAAGGCGAGGGCCGGGGCCACATACTCCTCCACAAAGTCGCTATACTTACCCTCAATGAGTGCATCTGTCAACTTCTGCCCCAATATCGGGGCTATATACCTCTCTGTCGCCACTGCAATATCGGCGCTACTTGCCACCTGATTGCTCAGATGCTCCGCCTCTCCAAAGGCTAAGGCGACCACCTGACTGCTATCTATAATTGTTCTCATTACCCAATCTTTGTTACATTATACTTCGTTATCTCCGAGAGGTAGTACTGCTGCTCACGATCCTCTGGGTCATAGTCCAGTCCATCCGCCTTTCGAGCCTCCCACACCTTCATATATATAGGCTTTGAGCGGGTCGGTGGTCGGTTTACAAACTCTAACGACGAGGCATCCACCTTCAGCACAGCCGCCAACAAATCACGCAGCGGCTCGAGGATCTCCTCTTGTTCGGTCAGAATTACCGTATTGAGCGCAATCTCGTACTCGTGCAGTATTCGCTCCGAGTTAAAACCTGTCGAGTAGTCCAATCCGCTGAGTGAACGAAACCACGAATGTGCCACCACAATATCGTTTGTAGCCTGCTCGTGTAGCGCCTCCCAATCGCCATCGCTCGCTGTCGATATAGGGACAAATCGGGAGTTATCCCTCTCGCTACCATCCTTAACGATAAACATCACCTGCCCAGGCTTGCCGGCAAATCGCTCCTCCGCATTGCGTACCATTCGCTCTGCATCGGACTCGTTATCCACCGCATCATCAAGAATCATCACTCCCGATGGATGGAAGGAGTTGTCCAGACGCGATATATTCCAACGGTCTGTCTTATAGGCTATTGCGCTCACTCCAAGACCTGCAATATACGGTGGTACGCCGTAGTGACCGAAGCCTGGCTCGTAATCTTTGTAGTGAATTATCGAGCGCAACGTACCGTCACTCTGCTGCTCAAAGAGCGGATAGATTGGCAGCGCCACAACCTCCTTTGGCGTGTAATTATCCCAATCGTGATGCAGCAGTATGTGCTTCGAATCCTTCGCCACACGACATCGCACCGCATCCTGATGATAGAGCGAGAGGAATGTATGGTCTGCATCCGTCACCACCTCAATAAAGGCGTTGCCAAAGAGCGACTTATCAAATGCCACCTTGTTTATCAACTGCCTAAGGCTCTCGCCGCTGCCATTTACCTGCGCCACAAAGTGCTCCAATAGCGGCACCTCTCTGTCAAATGTAAAACCCTTGCCCGTGATATAGTCCGCCTTGTCGTTAATTATTCGGCGATGCGTTGTCGAGCAACGCGAGATTGTCGAGAGCAACTTGGGCAGACGATTGTCACTACCCCAACGCCAGAAATCGCTACTCTCCACCCTCTTTGATGAGGTGATATATGGATCTGGCGTGGCAGAGGTCGCCCCACAAATTCTTACTATCTTACTCATAATCAAAATGTTAAGTTATACTTTCACAACACAACTCTATCGTTACGGTTGGTGTCTGTGCTACAGAGTGTTTAGAGTCCACCTCAAGACTCTTCAGTCGCAGCGGTTGCTCAAACCGTAGAGCCTCCGAATACCCGACAGTTATCTGACGCGAGTCATTCAGAGTCACCTCCGCCACAACTCCGCAATATGTCGCCATCTCGATAAATTCACTACTCAGCCACTCCTCAGCATAGCTGTATAGCGCCTTGAGCTTCAGCGTATGACGCACAACAGCCACACCCTTCTCTATAACAACCTCCTCTATATAGGTCGAACTGTCATCTATCAGCGCCACCTGCGCCACCTGACGACCAACCGCATCGGCGGCGTACAGAGTCACACTCCGTACGCCCCCAACAGGTTTGTAGTCCATACGCTAATAGTTTGTGTAGTAGATAGATACCAGATTTGGATCGAGCACCTGCGAGCCTGCAAGGAATACAGCTCGCTGGCGGTTCTCCATCTGGTCTGGGTTGTACCACATACGCACCTCATTCTCCGGCATATCGGCCGTATTGAGTGCAAGGACAAGGTTGCGACGGTCAGTGAGCATACAGAAGTCCGTAAACTTACTCTTCGAGTAGCTGTTCAACGGCACCTCAATCACCGGAATACCGCGATAGAAGAGCTGCTGATGGCCATTTACCATATCAATATAGGCCGAATCTGTACCCCACTCATCGAGCTGCTCAATATAGCCGTTGCAGACATCTGAGCTGACGAAATATGCCAGCTGACCCTCTGATCTGAGGGCCTTCAACTCTGGCGTTGCCTGATCCCAACAGCCCTTGAGCATATCGATTGCCTTTGGCTTATTTGCATCACCCGTCGCAATCACCACCGCTGCAATATCGTCGCGCATATCGACAATATGGCGCAGAATACCGTCAAATGTATTGTTCTCCGAGATCTCACCCTTCGTATCACCAATCCAGAGGGTCGAACGCACACTCTCGGCAATAGCCAAACGGAAGAGCTCTGTCTCTGCCGCCTCCAGCGCAGTGCCTGTCAAATCGCCCTGATTTGCAGCGCTATTGCCAACCATTCTCTCAAAGATTATCGATGCATAATCCTCAGACGAAAACTTCGACTCCGCCTTTACGCGTCGCATATCGATTGTCTTCTGCTGCTTCTCGCTATCCGTGCCGCCACTCCAGCCACACTCAAACGGCTGCAGCACGCTCTTTGGACGGCTCCACACCTGGACGGTTGTCGGCATCGGCATATTGTACAGCACTCGGATACCAAGTTTGTCGGCATCTGTGCCACAGAATGATGGTCGGAAAAAGATCTGCTCTACCTCATCTCCACGATAGGTCTTTGTATTCTCAATAGTCATAGTTTTGTTGTTTTTAAGGTTTGTAAATTGTTGTTTGTTAGTTTCTAAAAATCATTGCGTCACGATTGTACGCCTCGGTATTGGCGTTGAGCAACTCCCCTTGCAATCCGGGATCCTCCACCGCCTTTACCCTTGTCGGTGCGACAGCTCTCTGCCCCTCAACAAGGGATATTGGCGAGGATAGTACGGGTGGTTGCGGTCGCAGATTTGCCCTATCTGTAGGCATTGCCACATCTCCACCTTTCGGCTTTATGCCGAGCCACTGGGCTATTCGGTCGATAAGACCCTTTGTCACCCCCTTCTCGGGCTTTATAATCACATCCACTAACCCCGCCTCAAGCGCCTGCTCGGGCGAGAGCCAGAGACCCTCACCTCCATTCTCCGCCATAAGTGCTCGAAAGTGCTCCACTCCCTTGTCCGAGTGCGATGCATATATTGCCGCTATACGCTCGTCTGTCTTTTGCAACAGCTCTACCTGTCGCTGCAGCTCTACGGCATTACCCTCTGCCACACACGAAGAGTTGTGGATAAGATATAACGCCGAGTCGGCTATCTCACGACACCCCTCATTTGCCGCTTGTGCGATAATTGTCGCCGCCGAGGCTGTGTAGCCGTAACAACGGGTTGTAATGTGTGCATCCAACCCACTGAGTGCATCGTATATTAGCAGTGCATCTGCCACATCACCACCCACCGAGCGAATATTCACCACCACAACGGGCGTCTTTAGCTCCTCTATCTGCTGCAGTCGCTCCTTGAGGGCGCTGTAGCTTGTCACCGCATCACCACCCTGCGATTCGGAGCCAATAACACCATCAATGTCAATCGTTGCAACGGTTGTGTTTGCTGAAATTTTAATTGTCGTCATAGTTAGTCTTTCATTAATCTGATAAATGTACACTCCGCGCTCTGGTTACTTGGGTCGTACCCCTTTATGCTCTCCAATCTGTAGAGCGAACTCTCATTGAATAGCTGCAGTCGGAAGCTATCTCGTATTGTTGCCCCCTCTCCCTCTGCCGAGAGTAACGATACAACCTCCACTGGCGAGAGGTGGAGTGTTGCCACAAGTCGCTGACGCTTTGCCACCCTCTCTGCGTGCTGCTCAAAGTAGCGAGAGAGCCCCACCACACCATCTCGCGGCTCAAAACATAGCGAAAAGCCATCTGTAAACTCATCACCCTCAAAGAAGAATGCCGCCAACGGATACTTCGCCTCACCAAGCGGACCCCACACCTGCCCCTCGGGGAGCGACCTAAGCCCATAGTAGCGGACAATATGGGTAGTAAATGGAGAGTCTATCGCACCCTCAGCCGCACTATCTCCCACCTGCAGCAGCGATGCTGATGGAGCAAATGCGTAGACATTCCTCTTGTTTATACCCGTTGTAAATAGCGGATTTTCAACCACTTTGGTCGTATCTAACGCACCATAGACATAGTTTCCCTCACGCCAACAACCAATCTCTGTTGCATACTGCTCGTTGTACTGCGCCGATGCGTAGTCACCCTCTTTGTACCTATGTTCCACCCAGTGTGGTGCATCCACACCCAAGTCTGCAATGCGTAGCGGGCGGCTGTAGTCAATTTTGCTGCTCCACTCCCACTCCTTACCACTGTAGAAGGCCTCCTCGGGCTCTATAATCACCCTTTTCGTCTGCTCGTCGGTGTATATCACAAGGTTGAACATCTGGCAGATAGCCTCCACCAGCTCTATGAGCCACATCTTGTTGTGGGCAATATCGGCAATCCCTATCACCGAGCCAAATCCTGGCACATTTGTAAAGTATGGACTAAGCGAGCAGGCTGTCGAGAGGGTTATCTCCATTCCTGGCTCTGCCCCCGCAAATGTGATATTGTCAAATCTAAACTTGTCGCCTACTGCGAAGTTCTGCGGAGGTATACGAATATCAACCACCACCTCCGTTGCTCCGCGCTCCGCCACATATCCAAAGTAGAGCGCCCAATCCACACTCTGTGGTGTAGCCTCTCCCAACATCGGCTCAAGGGTGGCTACTGGGTTGCAATTTTCGGGAATTGTCACTTGCGTATATCTACTCTCAATAGCCCTACGAAGCAGCTCTGCTCCCGTATCGCGGTCAACAATTTTGAACTGATAGAGCATCCCTGGCACAAAGTCGAATATGCAGAGGTTGTAGGTTATTCCCGCCACAAGTTCTTCTCTCTGATCCTTAAAACCGTTATTTAGAGGAAACGACACATTCACTGCAGGCTCGGTTGTAATGGTGTCAAAACCTCGAAGGCGTGTACGACTCTCAATGTAGTAGTCGGTCTTATACTCCAAGTGCAGCAGAAAACCCACACTCGCCGCCATCGCACTCTCAAATCGTATATACCCCTCATCATCTACTCCAAAGACATTCCCCGTTGTAAAGGTGTCCTGCATCGCTCTGCCCTCTGCATCAATAGCCGTAGGATTTGCCGTATCGACAATATTGCCCAACGAGTGCTGCCCATCCACTCCTGCCGTAGCATAGACCGCTCCATCCTCATCCGCTACTGCCGTTGCTGTTGCACTACGACGAGCCTTAAAGTCGAGCAACTTCTGCTGCTTTGCCGTATCTGGCGAGCCATATTGCCCCGAAAAGAGCAACTGCCTAAACTCTACGCTCTGCAGAAAGTCGCTCTCCACCTCATACCCTCTAAAAATTCGCTCAAAGAGTTTTGGTACAGAGAAGAATGGGTGGTAGTCATCTGTCGTCAGCACCTGCTCCTTGGGCGCTAACGAGATGCCCGAGTAGTCCGTATTGTAGCGATTGCGTAACACCGGCAGAAAACGCACCGCCTGCTCGCCTCTCCACGTGTCGCGGATATTCTCTGGCGTGAGTGTCATACTAAAGGGTACTCCGCTGCTCCTCAGCTCTCTTCGCGAGGCATCCTTTGCCCAATCCTTACCTCCCTCGACAATGCGCACCTTGTAGTCCCCATTATCACGACTTGCCATCGATGTATCGAGCAGATAGATTGTACCCTCAAAGAGCGTAACCCCCTCACTCTCAAGGCGCGCCGTGTGGTGGTAGTCGTTAAATCTCTCTGCGGCATATATATCGCGCGCCACCCCAAAAATCGCATCCGCCTCTGCCGTCGATGGTATTGTAATCTCCATTTTTCGACCACTACACGCCGCCTGCGGGCTCTTCATTCCCTCTATCGAAAAGTCTATCGGCACCCTTACAATCTCGCCCGTCGGACAACTCTTTCCGTCTACATAGAGCCTCATCTTGCCACCTCCTTTCTGTTGTGCTCTAATGTCAACGAGATCTGCCCCACCTCCGCAAACTTTGAGATTACCGCCTCATTCTCAACCACCATCGCATCGACATACTGTCCATCACGCTCTATCCACACCTTGGGTGCTGTGACGATTGTCGCTAACGCCTCTACCACCCGCTCCGAGCACCTCGCCGAGCTGATATTAAGCCACTCAACTGGCGTACAACTGCTCGTCTGACCAGCGCTACCGACAAATATTCGCCTCTGCTTTGCTACCAGTGTTCGACTATAGAGAGCCGCAAATGTAAAATGCTCAAGAGTTCCAATATCCGAAATCCACGCCACTCGCACCGCGTTTGGAATTTTCGGAATAATCTCATAATCAACACTTTGCAAAAACTCCCCATTGCAGTAAATCTCAACTACGATGCGTTCAACAGTCTGCTCAAACATCTGCGTTGATAGACTCATCATCGCTCGACCACTTCCCGAGTAGACGCTGTAGCTGCAGCTATCGCCATAGTCCGAGCTTACCTCTACGGTAATCATCCCCGCCGCAGGTGCCTTAATAAGCAGATGATCGCTCTGGCCATAGGCAATCTCGCGACACTCATCCACCGCAAAGATTGAGTTCACACCCACCTTCTCTGCTACAATGTTGTTACTCACCAACACCTCCTCTGACTCCACCACCTCATCGGCACTCTCAATCACAATCATATAGCTGATAACAGGCAGCGACACAAGCTCCGTTTCGTCCTGCTTCGATGGCATATATGGCTGCATATCAGCAACATATGGCGCAATATCTACTACCGCCCTCATCGTGTCATAGATAACCTTTCTACCCACCTCTTCACCCGTGTAGGCGTTAAATATCGCCACATCCAAGTCGCACTTTTCGTCTGCCTCCACGACAAACACCAACCCCTCCTTTATCGGGGTAAAATCCTCTGGTTTTGATACAATTCTCAACATAAAATCTGCTTAATTAGAAGATAATTTCCACCTCTGCTGTCGCCTTTAATCCAATCTCTCCCTTGCCGAGTGCGGTGTGCAGCGAGTGCTCCATCTGCAGTTTGTCCACAACTGCAACATCCTTGTTTTCAGATAGTTGCGAGAATATCTCCAACATATCACTCTCCATCTGCGCCAGCAGCTCACTCCTATCCTCAGGCGAGAGCCGTGAGCCACGATTAAATAGATAGAGTGTTGCTTTGTAGCTAATCCTGCCGTGGTTGCGGCCACTGATAGCGTGAAATTGAGGTTGAATAAGCACGGCTGCAGGCATCGCCGCACAGCCCGTAGAGAGTGCAGACGAGTCAAGGACTCGAAACTCGTAGCCCATAGAGCCACAAATCTCCTGCACCGCCAAGATAAGTCTCTTTCGGTTCATAGTAGTATGTTAATATTTTTATTAGTTTCCTCGCAATACTTTTATCTATTGTAGTGATTTACAATGTACTGCGATTGTTAATAAAGTTATCAACACCATTAGAAAAGTGTTAATAACCGTCGAATGACAGTGCAAATATATAACATCAAAACACCCCTTGTCAAGTGGGCGAACCCCCACATCACTCAAAAAAATGGCGAAAACAGAGCTACAAATATCTCTCGCCGCGAAAAAAAATTGCACTTTTTTTCAAAAAAATACCCCCCTGGGCGCACCGAGTGAACAAAAAAGTATTAACTTTGCAATGTACAATGCGTACATCTTGTGTAATTAATAGCGAATAACTATGGACGGTGATGGGTATCAACGCAAAAATAGCTGCAATATCGTATCTGAATACGATACCATTCATCTATGGTATTCGACACGAAGGTAGTCTTTGTGCCGAGCTACTTCTTGCACCCCCATCTCAAAACGTACAACACTTCATCGAGGGTAAGGTAGACCTTGCTCTTGTCCCTGCTGCCGTAGTTCCAACCCTTAAGGATGCAGAGGTTATCACCGACTACTGTATCGGTGCTGTAGGTGCTGTGCGCACAGTTCTAATCGTCAGCAACACGCCTATCGACAAGGTTGAGCGCATCTGGCTCGATGCCCACTCTCGCACCTCTGTTCAGCTCTGCGGATATCTCGCAAAAAATCGTTGGAAGATTACCCCTGAGTGGCTTGCTATGGAGGACTACTCGATTATGGAGAGCCCGCAGCCTGGTGACGCTTACCTAATTATCGGCGACAAGTGCTTCGGCTACGAGGGCCGTTTTGCATATAGCTACGACCTTGCTGAGGAGTGGATTGCGCAGACGAAACTCCCATTTGTATTTGCCGTATGGGTTGCTCGTAAGGGCCTTTCGTACGACGTTCACGATGCTCTGGAGCGTTGCCTTACTTTTGGTGTTGAACACACCTACGAAGCTATCTTAGAGAGTGAGTACCGTGAGCGCGACTACGCCTACGATTACCTAACTTGCAATATCGACTATCTATTTGATACTCAGAAGCATAAAGCACTTAAAAAGTTCTGGGACTTTGGGCTAAAAATCGAGCCTAAGGTCAATCCCGGCTGAAGGGGTTAAGCGGCAGAGCCCGCCCAATCTGGACTATGAGATAAAACAAATCAAAAAACAGAGAGGAAGACAGAACAATGATTACAATCTATCTTAAGCAATACAACAAGATCATCCGAAACGCCGATACCGAGCTGTTCGACGATTTGGGTTTTGATGACATCCTTTGGATTGATATGATGCAGCCTACTATCAAGGAGCAGAAGGCTGTAGAGAACTTTATGGAGATCAGCCTCCAGACCCGTCAGCAGGTCGAGGAGATCGAGTCCACATCAAAATATTCAGAGTCGGAGAACGCCATCGTCTCAAATAGTAACTTCTTCGTTCCTATTGGAGGCGACTCTTTCAAGGTTGAGCCAGTATCGTTCACTCTCTCAAACGAGGGTGTGCTTGTCTCTGTGCGTCAAGCAGATATGCGCACTTTCCGCGAGGCCGAGAAGCGCCTGCAGATGAACTACCGCAACTACTCTACCGGCTACCATATCCTCATCTCACTGCTTGAGGTGCGTATCGACTTCGATGCCGACCTTGTCGAGATGGTCGGTCGCCAGGTATCTACACTAAGTAAGGATATCAACCGCGAGGATAGCATCGACAAGGAGGTTATCCACCGCATCAACACCCTGCAGGAGCGTACCATGGTGCTGCGCGAGAATATCTTCGACCGCCAGCGAGTACTCTCAGGTATCCACCGCTCTGAGCGCTTCCCGAACGATATCTATCCACGTCTGCAGCTGATGATTAAGGATGTAAGCTCACTTATCAGCCACACAGACTTCACTTTCCAGCGTCTGGACTATATCCAGGATGCCGCTTTGGGTCTTATCAATATCGAGCAGAACGAGGTTGTAAAGATCTTCTCTGTGGCTGCTGTAGTCTTCCTGCCCGCAACACTTGTGGCGAGTATCTATGGTATGAACTTCAAGTTTATGCCTGAGTTGGAGTGGATTTGGACTCTTCCAAATGGCTGGAGTATCCCTATGGGCTACATCTTTGCCCTTGGTTTGATGATTCTCGCATCGGGCCTTACAATGGGCTACTTCCGCTATAAGAAGTGGTTGTAACAACGTATTAATCAACTGATTATGAAACGTATACTCTATATCCTTGCAGCAGTGGCAACAGTCGCTGCTGCGCTTTTTTCGCGCTCTACAACACTTCGCTATGAAAAAATCGAGATCTCGATTGCTATGCGCGACTCTGTTCACCTGTATACAGCAATCTACAAACCTCGATGGGGCAAAAATCACCCTATTTTGGTGATGCGCACGCCATACTCTTGTTCTCCATATGGCGATGAGTTTTTAGCCTACTTGAACAAAAACTACCTCTACCGCAACTATCTTCGTCGCGGCTATATCCTTGTTTTTCAGGATGTTCGTGGCCGATTTATGAGCGAGGGCGAGTACGAAAATATCCGCCCAGTATTGGGCACAACAAACGAGACAACCGATAGCTACGACACGGTCGATTGGCTTGTAAACAATATCGAGGGTAATAACGGTCGCGTAGGTTTCTACGGCTGCTCATATCCAGGATTTTATGCTATGATGGCGGGCGTTAATGCGCACCCTGCAGTAAAGGCTATATCTCCGCAAGCACCTGTGACTGACTGGTTTATGGGCGATGATGTTCACCACAACGGCGTTATGATGCTCGCCGATTCGTTCAATCTTATGCCGATGTTCAGCCATACCAACCACACCCCTACAACCGAGTGGCTTCCAACCCGTGAGCACGATAACACCCCCGACCAGTATACCTACTTCCTGAACGCTACCCGCGACTCTCTGCGCTCAATAATGCACCCGTCAACCTTCTGGGATGCAATGTCAGAACATCCCAATTATGACGAGTGGTGGCAAGCGCGCGATGTTCGCCGTTACCTATATAATATAACCCCTGCGGTGCTTGTTGTCGGTGGAGTTTTCGATGCCGAGGATTGCTTTGGTGCGTGGAACACCTATCGAGCAATCAAGGAGCAATCGCCAGATACCGACTGCCGACTCGTTATCGGCCCGTGGGCACACGGCGCGTGGTCGCACAATAATGCAGAGCTTTTGGGAGATTTCAATTTTGGCAAAAATGCCTCTACAAAGTACTATGCCGACAACTTCGAACTACCATTCTTTGAGTATCACCTGCGCGGCAAGGGGTCGCTTGATGCGCTTCATAAGGAGTCGCTATTCCTCTCTGGCTCAAATAGTTGGATGTATAATATTGCAGAGTTGCCGCGCACAACATTCTATCTTAATGGCAACACACTTGCCGCAGAAAAACCTGCTACAGAGGCGTTTGAGAGTTACACTTCAGACCCAAAAAATCCCGTACCGTACGACCGCCCGTCTATGGAGCGCAGAAGGGAGTATATGGTTGCCGACCAGAGCTACTCGACTGACCGCAGCGATGTGCTGACATTTACAACCGAGCCGCTTGCAGAAGATATGACCTTTGTCGGCGAAATTACCGCCAGCCTCGATATTGCAATCACCACAACCGATGCTGATTTCGCTGTAAGAGTTATCGACATCTATCCAGAAGATGATGCACAACACCCTAACTATCAGATGCTTATCCGCGGCGACATTATGCGTGGTCGCTATCGCAACTCCTTTAGTAACCCAACGCCGATGACACCAAATAAGCGCGAAAATATCACCTTTACACTGCCTGGCATAGCCCATACATTCAAGGCGGGCCACCGCATAATGATCTGTGTTCAGAGCAGTTGGTATCCGCTTGCCGAACGCTCTCCACAGCAGTTTGTAAACCTTTGGCACTGCACATCTTCGGACTTTATTCCAACTGATGTCATGATTTTCAACTCATCGACAGTTACCTTCAATAAACTATGAGAAAACTTTTTGCATTAATCATTGCTACACTCTCTATATCAATTGCTTATGCTCAGCCACGCGCTGTATTTATGGGCGATTCAATTTTCGACAGCTGGGATAGCTCAAAACACGGCGGACACCCCGAGTTCTTTACAAAAAACAACTTTGTAAATTGCGGTAAGAGCGGTCAGGTGACAGCACAGATGGTCGCGCGCTTTGAGAAGGATGTTATCGCTCGAAATCCTGACTGCGTAATTATCTGCGGCGGCACAAACGATATTGCACAGAATAAGGGATATATTCCTAATCGCCTGATAATGAAGAATATAAAGACAATGGCAAAGATGGCCGAACAGAAGGATATAGATGTTGTCCTCTGCACTATCCTCCCTGCCGATCGCTACCCGTGGCGCCCAGAAATCGAACCCGTAAAACCAATTCGTGATATGAACCGCCGCATCAAGCGCTTCGCACGACACAACCACCGTAGATTTATCGACTTCTATACCCCACTATCTACTAAGCACGGCGCTCTGCAAACAGCACTCTCTAAAGACGGCGTGCACCCAAATAGCGAGTGCTATACAATTATGGAGAGAATCGTACTACAAGCTATTGGCTATTAGCTATTCGCTATTAGCTTTTCAGAGGTATCCGCCGTGCGGATATATATTTAGACGGTTGGTGCAATGCACTAACCGTCGTTATTTTACTCAGATTTGTACGCCGCTTAATCTCTGCACGCATTTGTTGTCAAAATGTGTTAGAGATGGTGCATCGTGAAAAAATTAGTGTCGGATAGTACAAAACGTACAGCCGCCGTTGGTTTTTAAGGGATGTGCAATTAATGCTGCCTTTTCACGGCAAATGCCATTTTATCGTCAGAACGCGGTAGTAGGTGTGCATCGTGAGAAATCCCCGGATGGGACATACTAAACGTATTTCTCATTCGGGGATTTGAGGGATGTGCAGCTAATGCCGCGTTATCACGATAAAATAATTACTCTTCGGTGCGAATAATATTGGCGCCTATAGCATTCAATCTACCCTCAATATCACGATAACCACGATCGATCTGCTCGATATTTTGGATTGTGCTCACGCCCTCGGCGCTCATTGCGGCAATAAGGAGGGATACTCCGGCGCGAATATCAGGGGATGACATACGGGCTGCGCGGAGCTGCACGTTGTGGTCGTGACCGATAACTACGGCGCGATGCGGGTCGCAGAGGACTATCTGTGCGCCCATATCTATCAGTTTATCAACGAAGAAGAGGCGTGACTCGAACATCTTCTGGTGGATGAGGGTTGTACCCTTTGCCTGTGTTGCAACGACGAGGAATACAGAGAGCAGGTCTGGGGTAAGTCCTGGCCACGGAGCATCGGCAAATGACATAATCGAGCCATCGATAAAGCTCTCCACGCAGTAGTGGTCCTGCTGCGGAATGAAGATATCGTCACCACGGCGCTCAAGGGCAATACCGAGGCGAGCAAACTGTGCAGGGATTATTCCAAGCTGGTCGTACGACACATTTTTGATAGTTATCTCCGAACGGTTCATCGCGGCCATACCGATAAATGAGCCGACCTCAATCATATCTGGCAACATACGGTGTGTTGTTCCGCCGAGGCTCTCAACTCCCTCAATCTCAAGTAGATTGGAGCCGATGCCCTGAATCTTTGCACCCATACGGCAGAGCATACGGCAGAGCTGCTGAATATATGGTTCACAAGCGGCGTTGTAGATTGTGGTCTTGCCCTTTGCCAGTACAGCGGCCATAATGATATTGGCAGTACCTGTCACCGAAGCCTCATCGAGCAGCATATAACAACCCTTAAGCTCCTTTGCACGCACAGCAAAGAGACTCTCAGCACCGTCGTAGTCAAACTCAGCGCCGAGCTTCTGGAAACCAAGGAAGTGAGTATCAAGACGGCGGCGACCAATCTTATCTCCACCCGGCTTTGGCATATAACCCACACCAAATCGGCCGAGCATAGGACCCAAAATCATCACCGAGCCACGCAGACGCGAGCAACGACGCAGGTAGTCATCACTTTTCAGATAGTCAAGATTTATATCGGCAGCACGGAAGGAGTAGCAATCCTCTGTCAGTCGCTTAACCTCCACTCCCATTGCCGAGAGTAGATCGATAAGTTGCAATATATCAATAATTTGAGGTATATTCTCAACCACAACCTCCTCTGCTGTCAGCAGTGTTGCACAGAGAATTTGTAGCGCCTCATTTTTAGCTCCTTGTGGTGTAATCTCGCCCGAAAGACGGCGACCACCTTCAACTTTGAATACAGCCATATCTCAAAAAATAAAATATTTCGAGAAACTATTTGAATCTGTTTACAGGATTCCAAATAGTTTCTTACACAAAGGTACTAATTTGGTGCAAGATTTGCAATTTTTCCCGTAAACAATTTTGACCAATATGAAGATAGCAAAGATTTTTGCCCGCGAGATACTCGACTCTCGCGGCACGCCTACAGTCGAGGCAGAGGTGGTAACAATGATGGGATTTTCGGCACGCGCGGCGGTGCCAAGTGGCGCATCTACAGGCTCCTACGAGGCCGTTGAGCTGCGTGACAAGGACAAACACAGGTACAATGGCAAGGGGGTACTGCGAGCGCTGCACAATATAGATACCATTATTGCACCCGAACTTATGGGGATGAATATTCTCGACCAGAGGGCGATAGACCAGACAATGATAGATATAGATGGGACAGAAAATAAATCCAATTTGGGAGCTAACGCCACACTTGCCGTATCGCTTGCCGTGGCTAAAGTGGCAGCAAAGAGCCTCCATATGCCGCTCTACAGATATATTGGCGGAGTAGATACCCACACGCTGCCCGTGCCAATGATCAATATCATCAATGCCGGCAGCCACTCCGACGCCCCCGTAGCCTTTCAGGAGTTTATGATTAGACCTGTCGGTGCTCCGAGCTATAGCGAGGCGCTGAGGATGGGTGTAGAGGTCTTTCAGGCCCTTAAGACCGAGCTGCGCCACCGAGGATTCTCAACAGCCGTAGGCGATGAGGGCGGTTTTGCGCCACCTTTTGAGTCGACAGATGATGTTCTGCAGACAATGACTCTTGCTGTAGAACGGGCTGGATATACCCCTGGCAGAGATATAACCTTTGCCCTCGACTGCGCTGCAACAGAGTTCTATAGCGAAGGTCACTACGACTATCGCCACTTTGAGGGGAGTCGCGGAGCAAAGCTCTCGACCGCCGAGCAGATAGAGTATATCCGACAACTTATTGACAAGTATCCTATCGACTCTATTGAAGACCCACTTGCCGAAGAGGATTGGGATGGTTGGCAAACCCTGACCCAGAGCATTGGTAGCAAATGCCAACTTGTTGGCGACGATCTGTTTGTCACAAATCCACGACGTATATATAAAGGTATAGAGAACCATTGCGCCAACGCAGTACTTATCAAGCCTAACCAGATTGGTACGCTCTCAGAGACCATCGATGCTGTACGCATCGCGCAACAGTCTGGTTATAAGACCATTATGTCACACCGTTCAGGCGAGACAGAGGATACAACCATTGCCGACCTTGCCGTAGCGCTGGGGTGCGGACAGATAAAGTGTGGCTCCGTATCGAGGGGTGAACGCACGGCAAAATACAACCGACTACTACGCATCGAAGAGCAAATGGGAGATAATGCTCGCTATGGTCACTAACCATTTATATTATAAAAAGTGCTGTTTTTTTGACAAACAGTACTTTTTTTTACTACCTTTGCCCTCTCAATTAGGTTAATTAATTCAAACTTAAATATTTATGAGTCGATTCTCGATTGATTTTCGTCCGAAGTTGCTCTCTACAATGAAGGGCTACAACGTCGACACCTTCTCTAAGGATGTTATGGCAGGTATCATCGTGGGTATTGTTGCTATTCCACTTGCAATTGCCTTCGGTATTGCCTCTGGCGTAGGTCCTACAGAGGGTCTTGTTACTGCAATTATTGCAGGTCTGCTTATCTCTGTTTTTGGTGGTTCAAAAGTTCAGATTGGCGGCCCTACTGGTGCATTTATCGTAATTATCTACGGTATTATCCAGCAGTTTGGTCTGGGTGGTCTGGCTATCGCGACCATTATGGCGGGTGTAATGCTTGTGCTGATGGGAGTTTTCAAGCTCGGTAGCATCATCAAGTTTATGCCTTATCCGATTATTGTCGGTTTTACTGGTGGTATCGCCATTACAATCTTCTCAACACAGATGAACGATCTGTTCGGTATGGGTATTGAGAGTGTTCCAGCAAACTTTATCGACAAGTGGGTATGCTACTTCAACAATATTGGCAATATCAACTGGTGGTCGTTTGCTGTAGGTATTCTGAGCATCCTTATTATCGTCTACACCCCGAAGTTCTCGAAGAAGATTCCAGGCTCACTGCTTGCTATTGTCATTATGACACTTGCTTGCTGGTTGCTTGAGCGTTTTGCGGGTGTTACCTCTATCGCTACAATCGGCGACCTCTACACCCTGCCTTCAGGTCTTCCTGAGTGGCGTCTGCCATCAATCCCAGAGGGTGAGACAATCTTCTCGACTATGCAGTCGCTGCTCCCTGTAGCCTTTACTATCGCAATGCTCGGTGCTATCGAGTCACTGCTCTCGGCTATGGTTGCAGATGGTGTTATCGGCGATAAGCACAACTCAAATACCGAGCTTATCGGTCAGGGTATTGCAAATATCGTCGTTCCATTCTTCGGTGGTATCCCTGCAACAGGTGCTATTGCTCGTACTATGGCAAATATCAACAACGGTGGCCGCACACCTATCGCGGGCGTTGTTCACACTATCGTTCTGCTCTGCGTACTGCTGCTGCTCGGTGGCCTTGTAGGTGCTATTCCAATGCCGTGCCTTGCAGGTGTACTGATTATGGTTTCGTACAATATGAGTGGTTGGAGAACAATCCTTTCGATGTGTCGTCAGTCACGCTCGGACATTGCAATCCTCTTTACAACGCTGCTTCTGACCGTTATCTTCGACCTTACAATCGCTATCGAGATTGGTCTGGTGCTTGCTGTTGTACTCTTTATGCGCCGAATTATGGAGAACACCCACATCTCTGTACTCAAGGATGAGCTGGATGTTCACAACGATGGTGAGGAGGATGACGAGAAGCTGACCATCCCAGAGTTTGCTGAGGTGTATGAGATTGACGGCCCATTCTTCTTCGGTATCGCTAACAAGTTCGAGGAGATGGCTCGCACACGCTCAAACGCTAAGGTGCGTATTATCCGTATGCGTAAGGTGTCGTTTATCGATGCAACGGGTATTCACAACCTCGAGATCTTTGTCGACGCATCGCTTGCAAATGGTCGTAAGATTATCCTCTCAGGTGTCAATGAGAAGGTACTCCACTCTCTCGACCGTTCGGGCATTGTTTCTAAGGTGGGCAAGGAGAATATTCTCGACAATATCCACGCCGCTCTTGACCGCTCATTTGAGGTGGCAAAGTAGTTCGCGTACATAGCACAAAAAAGGCTGTTCAGAAGTACTGAACAGCCTTTTTTATTAGCTCTAAAGAGCTATGCTCTGCCCTTTGGATTAAAACCGTTACCCTGGCCAACATTGATAGTGCCAAACTTACTCTCGTAGTTGCCCAGATTCTCCTGCAGTGAGAGCAGAAGGCGCTTTGCGTGCTCTGGAGTAAGGATAATACGGCTACCAACTCTCGCCTTAGGCATACCTGGAAGTGCTGAAGCAAAGTCAAGGATAAACTCGCTTGGAGAGTGTGCGATAATCACAAAGTTAGAGTACATACCCTGCGCAACAGCCGGGTCAAGCTCAAATTCAATCTTATTTTCTGCCATAATGTTAATGCTATTATACTGTAATCAATTCAATGCCTGCCTCCTCGATAATCTTAATCATCTCAGGTGCAATATCTGTGTCGGTAATAACAACATCTATCTCCTCTATTGAACATACGCGACCAAAGCCGTGCTGTCCGAACTTCGAAGAGTCTGCCAACACGATAATCTTTGATGCAGCAGCCATCATTCTGCGAGAGAGGACTGCCTCCTCAATTGTCGAAGTTGTAATACCATAATCTGGGTCAAAACCATCTACACCCACAAAGAACTTTGAGCAGACCATTGTATCCAATGTATCAGTTGCGCTCTCTCCACGGGTTGCAAACGACTTCTTATATACGCGACCACCGAGCTGCTCAACAAGGATAGTCTCTACCTCATTGAGGAGGGCCGATATTTTAAGGAATGGCGTTACAACATTCAGATTGAGCGATGGAGACATATCGTGGATAACCTCGGCAAGAGCATAGGTGGTCGATCCAGCAGAGATCATAATAGAGTCCTCCTGATCAATCATCTCAACCGCGCGCTCGGCAATACGACGCTTGGCCTCACGATTAAGGGTGCTCTTTGTTGTCAAATCTCGGTTGCCAATGTGTGGATTGGCAAGGCGCGCGCTACCATGAGACTTAAACAGCAGACCTTTTCTCTCCAATATATTCACATCCTTGCGGATTGTAACCTTTGTTACGCCCAACTCCTCGGCAACATCGGTAATACGGATAAAGCCGTACTTCTCGAGTTTCTCGAGGATATACTTATGGCGTTCTGCAATACTAAGCATCTTTTGAATCTATTTTAACCAACTTTCTACTACCAAATCTCCTGCTTGAGGGTTGCACGACCTACATAGCAGTTAACAAAATCAAGAACTGTGCCCTTTGGAACTGTTACGCGGATAGCTGAACGTGGGTGGAAGATAACCGGCAATGAACGCTCTCCAAACACTGCGTTAAACGGAATGTCAGAGATGTTTGTAACAACCAGCACACCCTTCTTCTCATCTACAACCTGCACCTTGAGTGATGCGCTAACAAGCTGAGAGATATACTTCTGGTCACCAGCAATCTTATTGTCAAACAGTGCAACCATACGACCTGCAAAGAGCGCCTCACGCAGTGACTCGAGAGTGTACTCCTTAGCAAATACGAGGGTCATAGGGCGAATCTGGCTACCATAAGCAAAGCGAGATGTCTCGTGGATATCAGAGTTTGCCATCATCGGCAACTTATACTCATCAAACCAGTCGAGTACGCGTGGGTACCACTCAGAGCCATTGAACAACTCTACAGCGTGAATTCTACCCTCCTTGATAAGTTGCTTCTGAAGTGGATAGAGTGTCGCCTTGCGATCTGGCCATCCTGGGTGGTTCCAGAGCATAAAGCAACCCTGTGCCTCAGCCTTACGGAAGTCGTCCATCTCGGTTGGAGTTGGGATACGGTTGCCATCCTTATCGCGCAACAGCTTACCATTCTCATCAACCTGGTAGCGAGTCTCCTCAAATACGGTTGGATCCTTAATAAACAGGGCGTTCATATGGCCAAAAGGCTTTGTGCGGGTAATCTCAACAGCTGGAACAACCAAAAATCCCCACTTTGCAGCCTCCTTCAAAGCGTGTTTAATCGGAATATTGTAATCCTTGAGCTTAATACCTGGGCTCTTGTGTACTGCAATATGCTCTGACATTGCAATCACATCCAAACCATCCTGCCAAGCCTCACGAACACGACCTGTAGGGGTTACCTGTGCGTCTGCAAAGACTGTGTGCATATGGAAGTCACACTTGAGAGTCTTGTAGCCCTCGATGTCTGGAATAGAGATAATACGGCGTACAGCCTTCTCGAGCTGATAACAAACAGTTCTGTCGTCTGAATTGTCCTGAGGAGTTGTCTTTGCACCGGCAGTTGCAACTATTGCAACAAGTCCGATAAGAGTTAATAGTCTCTTCATAATTTTACTGTTATTGTCTATTTATCAAATAATTTGTCCAATCTGTTGTATCCGCCAATCTCGTACATCTGCGGAATAAGATCACGGTAGAACTTGTTCACCTCCTCCCAACGATAGTACGGTGCAAGTGAGCCATCTATCTGCTTTGGCAGAGTGAGTTCCTCCTCGTTGAGCATAAGTTTAACGAGCGTCTCGCCCCTCTTATTGCGGTAGAAGATAAACTGCACATTGCAGCCCATTGGGATATTAAAGTCGTTCCAGTACTTCTCTATATCCTCATAGTTATCTACCTGCTCGCACCAGCCCGGGATACGCATTGTATTGAGCAGACCCATAATATTTCCGTCGTGGCCAAAGCGCAACGTTACGGCAGGCTTTCCTGCTGCCACCTTCTGCTCAGCATCCTCGATAATCTTCTCAAGCAGCGGTGTAGAGACGCCGTTAAGAAACTTATTCTCAATGCCCGAAGGACCCTTCTCGTGGTAGAAGATGATATTTACTATTTTCCACTGCTGGTAGAGTTCCTCTGTAGTAAAGAGATCGATAATACTCTCTGTTGTTGGGGTACCAGAGAAAGAGGATGCAGTCTTAAAGAGGTGGAAGATAAAGTCGTGCGGATCCTGCAAATTTGCTACAAATTCGGGCTTAAAGAGCGATGAAAGGATGCGAGAAATATCGACATTCTTCTCTCTATAGGCCTTCAGCTCATCCATCCACGGACAATCTGCCGTATGGCGGAACAGGTCAATATAGGCAGCCAGACGAGGATCGTTATCCTTATAGTACGGGTTGAGCCACTGCTGGAACGGCTTGCCGCACTCATAGTGGATATCGAGCGTATTGTCGTGGCGCATCAGCTCATCACAAAAGGCGGTCATACTCATCAGCACTCGCGGAACGATAGTCGACTTAGTATCGATATAGTCGACCTTCTTGAAGATCTGCTTGTAGTTGTTGTACATACGCGCCGCAATCTGTCGCTGCTGCTCCTGACCCTTGAGCGAGAGCTCGCCTCCACGACCATATGTATCAACCTTGGAGCGTGTCATACGGTCATAGATATCCTGGCCAAAGGCTGTCAACTGACCCTGCTTTGCCGCCTCAACAAAGACATTGTATGCGCGGTCAAACTTTTCATCACGCAACACATAGCGCGAGCCGTGGCGGCCATAGTGGCTGATATAGAATGGCTTATAGCCCTTTGGTGCCGGTGTCTGCTCCTTAAACTGAGTCGGGTAGAGGCGATAGACGCCAAACGCATAGCTCGGATCGCTGAAAATCTTCTCACGAGCCGTCTGCTGCGCTACGGCCGAGAGAGCAAAGCCCATAGCAGCCAAAACAATCAAAAATCTCTTCATATTTTAGGTTTTTAGGTTCTTCTAATGTTAGTGTGCCTCAAGCCAGTTTTTGCCCACGCCAATATCTACAACAAGTGGGATACTCAGCTCTGCTGCACCCTCCATCTGCTCACGAACAATCCTCTCAACAGCCTCACGCTCAGATGGTATAAGGTCTACAACTATTTCGTCGTGCACCTGCAGGATAAGCTTCGAGCGGATACCCTGCTGCTTAAATTCGCGAGCCACGCCAATCATCGCAATCTTCATAATATCGGCAGCACTACCCTGAATAGGGGCATTTATCGCATTTCGCTCAGCCAGCGCGCGGGTATTTGCATTCTGCGAGTCGATACTCTCAAGGTATCTGCGGCGTGAGAAGATGGTCGACACGCAACCCATCTGGTGGGCGTCGCTTATGGTCTGCTCCATATATTGCTTAACCTTCGGATAGGATGCAAAGTAGCCATCAATCAGTGCCTTAGCCTCTGTGCGAGAGATGCCGAGTCGCTGGGCAAGGCCAAACGCCGAGATACCGTAGATAATACCGAAGTTTGCCGTCTTTGCTCGGCGGCGCTCCTCAGCAGTCACCTCAGACACATGCTTGCCATATATCTTTGCAGCTGTTGCTGCGTGGATATCCTCTCCATTTCTAAATGCCTCACAGAGCGACTCATCACCACTCAGATGCGCCATGAGTCGAAGCTCCACCTGCGAGTAGTCCGCCGAGAGGAGCAGTCCATCTGTTCGTGACGGGATAAACGCCTCGCGGATAGGTTTGCCGAGGGCATCGCGGATAGGGATATTCTGCAAGTTAGGGTTTGACGACGAGAGGCGACCCGTTGCCGTAACTGCCTGATTATACGAGGTATGGATATGCCCAGTAACTGGATTTACCAGCTGTGGCAGAGCGTCAATATAGGTCGAAAGCAGCTTCTTTATACCGCGATATTCGAGTATTGTGCGGACAATCTCGTGCTCGGCAGCAAAACTTGTAAGATATTCCTCGTCGGTACAGAACTGCTTGGTCTTGGTCATCTTCGGTTTGTCAGTAATTCGCATCTTGGCAAAGAGCACCTCACCAATCTGTCGACCCGAATTGACATTGAGTGCAGGCTCATCGGCAAGGGTGCGAATTGCCTGCTCCAAACGCGCAAGCTCGACACTCATAGCCGCAGAGTAGTTATGCAGCGCCGCACTATCAATCTTAACGCCGCTCCACTCCATATCGGCAAGCACGCCAATCATCGGCTCCTCAATGCGGCAGTAGAGCTGCCAGAGGTTATGCTCTTCGACCAGTGGGCGCAGAGCGTGGTAGAGCTGCAATGTGATATCTGCATCCTCGGCAGCATACTGGGCAATAGCATCCAGTCCGACCATATCCATCGTAATCTGCTGCGCACCGCGACCGATAAGGGTCTCGATTGCAATCGGCGAGTAGTTCAGATACTTCTCGGCAAGGGCATTCATATTGTGGCGCGCCTCTGGGTCGAGCAGATAGTGCATAAGCATTGTATCGCCACGTCTGCCCTTAACCTCAATGCCGAGGGTACGCAGAAAGAGGATGTCGAACTTCATATTCTGTCCCACCTTGAGGATATTTTCATCCTCAAAGAGCGGCTTGAGTATCGCCGCATACTCGCTCTCCGTACGGTTTCTATCGGCCGAGAGGGTAAACGGAACATACCACGCCTTATGTGGTTCAACGGCTATCGACAGACCAACTATACGGCTGCTAAAGACATCAAAACCTGAGGTCTCAAGGTCAAAACAGAGCTCTTTGTGACCCGCACACTGCGCCACAACCTCCTTGAGTGTTGCCGCATCGCGAACGATAGTATATGTGTGGGCTACTGTTGCCGCTGTAGCAAAACCATTTGACTCCGGAACCTGCTCCACCTGTGGCTGAGCCGCCTCTGTAGATGGATTGCCGAACATATCGAAGAGCGAGCCCTGACCCTCCATAGCCTTACGCTTTGCCTCACCAGCCTTCACGCGCGCCATATTGGCAAGCTGAGTCTGCTCCTGCTGACGCGGGATAGAGGTATCCTCTGCAGGTGCCATATTCTGCAAATCGTTCAGAAATGCCTTAAAGTCGAGCTCGGTAAAGAGCGAACGGAGCATATCAATCTTCGGGCAGCACATTGTAAGATCAGCCTCATTGAACTCAATCGGCACATCGAGGCAGATTGTCGTCAGGGTCTTTGAGAGGCGCAATTGCTCTGCCGAAGCGGCGATATTTGCACCCTGCTTACCACCGATTTTGTCGGCGTTGGCGATAATATTCTCCACAGCGCCCCACTTCTGCACAAGCTTGCTTGCACCCTTCTCGCCAATGCCCGCAACACCTGGAATATTATCCGACGCATCGCCCCAAAGTGCAAGGATGTCGCGCACAAGTATCGGGTCGTCAATGCCATACTTCTCCTTTATAGCCGCGCTGTCAATAATCTCTATATTGTCGCCCTTCTGCTTGTAAATCTTGCGATTCTCGCCCACAAGCTGACCATAATCCTTATCTGGGGTGACCATATAGACATCATATCCTGCAGCCGAGCCCTTGAAGGCGAGTGTTCCGATAACATCATCTGCCTCATAGCCCTCAATCTCAAGAATCGGGATGCACATAGCCTCCACAATACGCTTTACATATGGCACCGACTCGATAATATCCTCCGGAGTCTCAGGGCGATTTGCCTTGTACTCAGGGAACATCTCACGACGAAACGAGCCGCCCGCAGGGTCAAATGCCACACCGAGCAGATCGGGCTTCTCGCGCTTAATTATGTCGCGCAAAAACTTCGTGAATCCGAAAACTATCGACGTATTCATTCCCGCACGATTACGCATCGGTCGCCCGTAAAATGCGTAATAGTACTTGAAAATCAACGCATAAGCGTCTATAAGGAAGAGTTTTTTCATTCTTTGCTGTTGGCTATTGGCCGTTGGCCGTTAGCTATTTTGTTTCTATTTTTGATGCACCTTATTGCACTCGTTTTATTGTCAACTAGTGGCAGCAAATGCTGCCTTTTCACGACAAAACTAGTTTTCGTCTGCGTACCACTCTGCGTACGAAGTAGCAGTTTCGTGAAGGCGGAGCGAATACAACTTCACGCGCTCTGGCAACGCCTTCTGCAGTCGAGCCGCAAAGTCGGCAAGCATATTCTCGCAGGTTGGCTGGTAGTCCACCAAGATAACATTGGTAAACTTACTCTCCATACTTGCAGCCAGCGCCTCGGCCTCAGGGGTACGACGCATAACAAATGAGTGGTCGAGGCGGTCGGTAATCTCTCGAGCAACGATGCTCTTAAGTTCACCGAAGTCCATAACCATTCCCAGCTTCGGGTCGTTTTCGTCTGTAATCGGCTCACCCTTGATGGTGACAAAGAGGCGGTAGGAGTGGCCGTGAACCTCACGGCACTTACCGTCATATCCCCACAAGGCGTGAGCAGACTCAAACGAGAACTCTTTAGTCAGTCGAATCATTATCTAAGCGGTAATTTATCGAGGTAATCAATATGCGGCTCACGCTGGAAAGCCTCGTTAAGCGAGATGTATGTCTGGGTAGTTGAGATACCCTGAACACGCAGAATACCATCAAAGATGGTACGCATAAGGTGGTCATTATCAACGCAATAGAGCTTAAGCATTGCGTTGTAAGTACCTGTAATAAAGTGGCACTCAACAACCTCTGGAATACTCTTAATCTTCTCGGCTACGGCGTGGCTCATAATTGGGTCCTGAATACGGATGCTGATAAAGGCGCAGACATCGAAGCCAAGCATCTTAGGGTTTACAATCATACGGCTACCCATAATAATTCCCGACTCCTCCAACTTCTTGATACGCTGATGTATAGCCGCACCCGAGATACCGCACTCGCGGGCAATCTCCAGATATGGCATACGCGCATTCTTTACCAAAAACTTGAGTATCTTGCGATCTGTCGCATCGAGTACTACCTTACTATTGCTCATAACACTATCCTCCTATTTTATTTCAAAACACCTAACTGCTTACCTACCTCAACAAAGGCATCTACACAACGCTGAAGTTGCTCTGTAGTGTGACCTGCTGACACCTGTACGCGGATACGAGCAAGACCCTTTGGTACTACAGGGTAGTAGAAGCCTGTTACAAAGACACCACGCTGCTGCAGTGCCGCTGCAAACTCCTGCGAGAGCTTTGCATCGTAGAGCATAACGGCACAGATTGCAGAGTCTGTAGGCTTAATATCAAAGCCCGCCTCAATCATCTTTGTACGGAAGTACTCCACATTTGCTACAAGGCGGTCGTGGTGCTCGTTGCTCTCCTCTAACATCTTGAACAGTTCAATACCTGCACCAACTACTGCTGGTGGCAGAGAATTTGAGAAGAGGTATGGGCGTGAACGCTGACGGAGCATATCGATAATCTCCTTGCGGCCTGTAGTAAAGCCACCTACTGCACCACCAAAGGCCTTGCCGAGGGTACCGGTAATGATATCTACCTCGCCACGAAGGTTGTACAGCTCGGTAATACCGCGACCAGTAGCGCCAAGGACACCTGCAGAGTGGCACTCATCAACCATAACAAGGGCGTTGTACTGCTTTGCCAACTTGCAAATCTCGTCGAGTGGTGCGGCGTTGCCATCCATAGAGAAGACGCCATCGGTACAGATAATTCTGAAGCGCTGAGCCTGTGCTCGCTTCAGACAATCCTCCAACGACTCCATATCGGCGTTAGCATAACGGTAACGAACTGCCTTGCAAAGACGCACACCGTCGATAATAGATGCGTGGTTGAGTGCATCAGAGATAATTGCATCCTGCTCGGTAAAGAGCGGCTCGAACACGCCACCATTAGCATCAAAACAAGCTGCGTAGAGAATTGTATCCTCAGTGCCAAAGTAGTCGGCAATAGCCTTCTCAAGCTGTTTGTGAATATCCTGACAACCGCAGATAAAACGAACAGATGACATACCATAACCGCGGCTATCCATAGCACGCTTTGCCGCCTCAATAAGACGCGGATTATCTGAAAGACCCAGATAATTATTGGCACAGAAGTTTAGACACTCCTTACCCGCCACCTCAATCTCTGCTCGCTGGGCAGAACAGATAATTCGCTCGGTCTTGTAAAGACCGGCATCCTTAATCTCTTGGAGTTGCTGCTCCAAATACTCTTTGAAGTTACCGTACATAGTTTTAGTTGTTTATTAATTTATACTATTGATTTTCAGCCTTTTAGTTCACTTATATTCAACTGCAAGTTACATTTTTTAACTTACACTATGGCAAAGTTAACATTTTTATGCCGTTTTTACCAATAAAACGCCACTTTTTTAATATACAAGTTACATTTTCTCATTTTGCACGACACTATTGCAACTTCAGATATTTTTTCATACCTTTGTATATATATTTCTTTTGAAAATAGGTATTAAACTATACGATTATGAAATTTTCTAAGGTTTTTTGGGCAGCGCTGCTTGCAGTGGTAGCAGGTAGTGTGATTTCAGGACTCTTTTGGCTCATTACCATCTTTGGTATGGCGGGGTCTATGGGTGGTAGCAAGGCTGTTGCTGTACTTCCAAATACTATTTTGAAGGTCGATTTGGCAGACAATATTGTTGAGTCGCCAGCGATAAATCCGTTTGCAAGCATGAACTTCTCATCTATGCAGACCACTCGTTCGCTACCAATTCTCAAGGTGCTGCGCGCTATTGAGACTGCCGCAACAGATGAGCGAATAAAGGGTATCTATCTCAACTTCGAGGGCGGTGGAGCGATCTCTGCAGCCGCTTTGGAGGAGATTCGTGAGGCTCTGGTAGCCTTCAAAGCGAGTGGTAAGTTTATCCTCGCCTACAACGACGGTTACTCGCAGATTGGTTACTATCTCGCCTCTGTGGCAGACAAGATCTATCTGCAGCCAGAGGGTAGCTTCAGCTGGATGGGTCTTTCGATGCCGACAATCTTCTACAAGGGTGCGCTGGATAAGTTAGGCATCACCTGTGAGGTGTTCCGTCCGACAGTGTGTAAGTACAAGAGCGCTGTAGAGCCATATATCCTCGAGAAGATGTCACCTGCAAACCGCAAGCAGATGGAGGAGATTGTGGCAAGTATGTGGGGCACAATATCTTCAACTGTTGCTGATGCGCGTGGCACAACCGTTGAGGCTCTGAACAAGATTGCAAACACCGAACCTATGCTCTTCCCCGAGCAGGCTCTCAAGCACGGGCTGATTGACGGAATTATCTACCGCGACCAGATGGAGGAGATATTTGCAGAGTATGGCGTGGAGAAGAACTTCCTCGGCGAGTATGAGATGCTCACTCTTGGCGACTACTGCTCTGTTGTGGGTGCTGATATGAGCAAGGTATCAGCTCCAAAGGTGGGTATTATCTATGCAGACGGTAGCATTGTTGACGGTCAGAGCGAGAGCATCGATGGCAATATCTACGGCACAACCCTTGCAAATACAATCGCTAAAGCGCGCAAAGACCAGACAATCAAGGCTGTAGTTCTTCGTGTGAACTCTCCAGGAGGTAGCGCACTGGCAAGTGATATTATCTGGCGCGAGGTGGAGCTGCTCAAGAAGGAGAAGCCGGTTATTGTATCTATGGGTGCGTATGCCGCAAGTGGTGGTTACTATATCTCTGCCCCTGCCGATGCGATTGTTGCAAATAAGCTCACTCTTACAGGCTCTATCGGCGTGTTCGGTATGATGATGGAGGGCGGCAATATGCTCAAAAATAAGTTGGGTATTACCGTTGACGGCGTGAAGACAAACACCTCATCTGACTTTGGCCAGAACATCCTCGGCGTGGGTCTGCGCAAGACAACCGAGATGGAGCGTCGACTGCTGATTGCATCGGTAGATGATGTCTACGAGGCATTTACATCAAAGGTGGCTACAGGTCGTAACCTCGAGCTGCAGAAGGTGCTCAACATTGCTGAGGGTCGCGTATGGAGCGGCGCAAGCGCAGTGGAGATTGGTCTGGCAGATACAAATGGTGGTCTGAAGAGCGCAATTAGCATCGCAGCCGACAAGGCAGGTATCGCCGAGAACTTCCAGATCTCAGAGGTGCTCCCAGAGCTGGACCCAATGATGCAGTTTATCCAGACACTCGGCATGCAGGCCCGTACAATGGTTATGAGCGACGAGCAGATCGAGCTGTGCAACCACTACGACCAGCTCAAGGCAGAGCTTAACCGCTCCGGCGTGCAGATGTACTGCCCATACCGCATGGAGTTCTAACGTTCTCGGATTTAGGATAGCCGTAGGCTACGCAGTACCGCCCGCTTTTTCGAGAAAAAGCAGGGCATGCAAAAAGCTTTATGCGAAACTCCGTTTCGCTTGTAGGCTGTTGCGAGAATAACGTTGTCTGCGACAATATCAAAAACAAAAATAGCACTTCACTTTCAAGCAAGCTTGAGTGAGTGCTATTTTCATTTTTACTATCCTTGCGGATAGCTGTTATTCTCGAAAACAAGTCAAGAACGGAGTTTTTTCTCCGCCAAATCTGCACACCTTTTTATCGTCAAGAGCTTGCATACCGCTCAATCTCTGCACTCATTTGTCGTCAGAAGTCTGCACTCCGCTTAATTTCTGCACGCATTTGTTGTCAAAATGTGTTAGAGATGGTGCATCGCGTAAAAAGCCCAGCGATGGATAGTACTAAAACGTACAGCCATTGCTGGGCTTTTAGGGATGTGCCATATATGACACATTTTCACAACAAATGCTATGGAACGGGATCGTACCCTTGCCCTCCCCACGGATGGCATCGTGCAATACGCTTGATAGTGAGCCAACTACCCTTGATAGGACCATACTTACGCAGTGCCTGAAGGGCATACTGCGAGCAGGTCGGGGTGAAGCGACAAGTGGGTGGTTTGAGGGGTGATATACAGATTTGGTAGAAGCGCACAAGGCCAATGAGCGGCAGGGTGAGTAGGCGCTTAAAGGTGTGCCACAATCTGCTCAAGGCTCTTTCGGAGTGCATGTTCGATAGTTTTATAATCGTGAAGAGTTTTGCTTGAGTAGATAAGTGCAAGCTCGATACGGCGAGAGCCAAGTGGAGCGGTAAGCACCTCTTTATTAAGGCGATAGGCCTCACGCATACGACGGCGGATGGTGTTGCGTTTATTGGCGCGCTTATGGAACTTTTTGGGTGTAGAGAAGAGGATTGCTGCCTCGGTTTGGGCAGCATCCTCTACATAAAACATATATCGGAATGGATAGACAAAACCGCTCTGACCCTCCTTAAAGAGTCTGCGAATTGCACCATAAGAGCTCAGGCGCTCGGGTTTTGTCAATGTGGTCTCCATTACTTCTTTCGTGTTCTGCTCTTCTTTGCAAGCTTAGTCTGCTGGGTGCGGAGGAACTCCTCGTTCTGCTCATTCTCGGCAAACTCAACATCGTCAACCTGCTTGCCTGCAAGCACATCGGCGATATAGAGGTCTACAGCCTTAGCAAGTGATGGCGCAGCAGGGCTTGGAGCGAATGCCTTAACTGGCAGGTGGTTCTCTGAAGCCAGGCGCAGGGTACCCTCACCGAAGGTGCTGATAACTGGCATACTCTCAACATCCATCTTCTCGCAGATGGCCTTAACGTCCCACGGAGAGTAGAGCAGTAGCATATCGTAGCCCTTAAGCTCCTCGGCAGGGATATCGCTGGCAACGGTGCGGGCAAGAATTACTGGGGTATAGTTGATATTCAAGCGGGTAAGAGCCTCAGGAATCTCTGGCTTATGTGGCTCGCTCAGGGCCAACAGAAGTTTCTCCTCCTTATGCTTTACAACCTGCTCGACAATGCCTGTAAAGGTGCCATCAGCAAACGAAATCTTACGCTTACGATAGACGATATACTTCTGCAGATAGAGTGCAATAGCCTCGGTTGAGCAGATATACTTCATACTCTCAGGCACTGTGATACGGGCGTCCTCGCAGATGCGGAAGAAGCTATCGATAGTGGTACGAGATGTGAATATTACTGCTGTGTGCGAGAGGATATCTACTCGCTGTGAACGGAACTCCTTTGGAGTAACGCCCTTAACCTCGATAAGTGGGCGATAATCCACCTCAAGCTCATACTTGTTCGCCAACTCAAAAAAGGGCGATTTCTCGATAATCGCAGGTTTTGGCTGCGACACTAAAATACGTTTGATCTCTGCCATAAATCTCAGTAAATGTGCCCTCTACGGCCCTCTAACGCACTATTGGCGCAAGAATGAGGGATAGCGGGAAAATTTCCAGGGCGCAAAGATACAAAATCCAATGCAAAATTGAAATTTTTTGTGAAACAAAGAACAAAAAACTCTCTTTTATGAATATTATGGTCGCTATTGACATACAGATAATTGCGCCGATTGCACCCACCATAGCAGGGGTTGGTGCAGAGAGCAAAAAGAGCAATCCAAAGGGTATTACAGTTACAAAACCAACGGCCATATAGAGCAGTTTTGTGCCTACAATGCCACTACCAACATCTACCCTATCGCAGACCGCCGCAACGAGCATAGTCGCACCATACTGAAAGGCGATAACTGCGGCCAAAGCCACTGCCGCTACACCACCAACGACCCAGATAACACTACTGCTATCTATACCCTCAAGTAGGTGCGGGAAGTAGAGGCCGCAAGCACGAACAGCCGAGAGTGAGAGCAGCAGCACGCCCAGAATAATCATCACAACCTCGATATTACGTTGCTCGGCGGGGTTGATGTGCGACTTCTCCCTATTGGCAATATGGAAACCTGCGGTACTGATAATAAAGTAGCGCAGAAAATCCCAATAGCGGACAATAAAAAATGTATAGACAAGACCTATAAGCAACGCAGCCACCTGAAACGGTCCACTGAAAATAGAGGCATCGACAGCAGCCCCCTCTGCAGCCGCTTCGATAAGGGATGAGGAGCTACCAAAGGCCTGCTCGGCAGTAATATTGTGGTTTAATACTTGCAGTGGCATACTACTCAAAGGCGCGTTTTAGTGTTACACGAATGGTTGTTCCCTTGCCGATAACAGAGTCCACAACGGCAATCTTGCCACGGTGGTACTCCTCAACAATTCGGCGCGAGAGCGACAGTCCCAGACCCCAACCTCTGGTCTTGGTGGTAAAGCCCGGCTCAAAGATTGTCTTCCAATTGGACTTGGCAATACCCTTACCCGTGTCTGATACATCTATAGTTATATGGCTCTCGGTGGAGTCAATCTTAACAGATATTGCGCCGTGACCCTGCAGAGCATCGAGCGAGTTTTTCAGTAGGTTTTCGATAACCCACTCAAAGAGTGCTCGGTTGAGCATAGCCTGCACAGGCTGACTGGCAAGGCCGTTATAGTCGAGGGTCACATTACGCGGAATGCGTTTGCGGAAGTACATCACGCAGTCACCCACAACCTCGTTGACATTGGCAATCTCGAGTGGAGTATCAGAGCCAATCTTTGAGAAACGGTCGACAATCTTCTTCAGATGTGCAAGATCCTTCTCCATCTCCTCAACTGCCATTGGATCGACATTCTGGTCACGCAGGTACTCAATCCAACCCAGAAGTGACGAGGTCGGTGTACCCAGTTGGTGTGCCGTCTCCTTGGCAAGACCTATCCACACTCTATTCTGCTCATCCTGCTTTGAGGAGCGGAAGGCCACAAAGAGCAGGATGACAAAGGCGATGATTACAATCATCTGCGCAAATGGGAAGAAGTAGAGCATCCTAAGTGTTGCACTATGACCATAGAAGATGATATGGTTATGCTCTGCCGTCCACCAAAAACGAACTACAATTGGCGTATTGTGGCTCGCCATACGGTCAAGAGCGCGGTGCAGGGCCTCGGTATCCTTGATGACATGGTCGGGGATAAGATGGTAAGAGACAACGCGCAGATTTTCGTCAGTAATAATAAAAGGTATATTATTACGGTTGTTGATAATTGACGAGACGAGCGGGTCGGACATATAGTCGCCCATAGCCTCACGATTAACCCTCTCCATAGCCGCCGCCCAGAGCTCAACATCGTGGCGCTCCTTGATGCTCAGCGTCTCGGCCATCTGATATGTAATAAGCAGAGAGGCAAAGACAATTAGAGCGCCCAGTACAAGAAGTACCACGCGACCACTCTTTGAAAGACCTCTACGCACTCTACCCATAACAACAAACTACTACTTACGCGCGGTGTTCTGCTCGCGCAAAATTCTCGACATCTCTACACTATCTGCAAGCATAGCAACTGCTGCAGCAATACCCTTATCGTACTTAAGTCCGCTGGCTGTTCGACCCTCGGCATAGCAGTAGCGAAGGACGATATCGGCATTGATAGTACGGATAATCTCACCCTTATAGGTCTGAAGGTTACTCATCTTGTCATCCTTCAGCCCCTTTTCGATTGTAGCCATAGCTGCGGCTATATCAGCTGCGGCATAGCGTTCATTCTCAAGCGACTTGCGCAGCTTCTCAACAGCTCGGCGCGACTCGGACTTATATGGCACCTCGCGAGCCTCAACCATCTTGGCAAAGGCGGCATAGTCCTCATCTGTAATGGAGAAGGTCTGCGGATCGACAGTAATATCGGGGTGGTTGCGGTAGTACTCATCGCCAAAGTCATCCATAAGCCCCATAAGATAGAGGGTTACGGCAAATGAGCTGACATAGTCAGGTGCAACCTTTTTATCTGGCATAATACCGCCACCATCGTAGACCTTACGACCCGCAGCGGTCTTAAACTCGGTAATAAGGCTATCGGGAACACTCTCAGCCTTGCCATCTGTAGAGTAGCGAACAGCCTGAATACAACGACCTGACGGGATGTAGTACTTGGCAGTAGTAATCTTGGCATAGCTCTCATAACCCAACGGCAGAGTGGACTGCACAAGGCCCTTACCATAGCTACGGCTACCCAAAAGTACCGCACGATCAAAATCCTGCAGTGCACCCGAGACAATCTCGGCAGCCGAGGCGCTATTTTCGCCAATCAGCACAACAAGTGGCAGATCTGGTAGCAACGGCTCGATATCGGTAACAAACTTTTTATTCTCCTCGGCCGTTCTGCCCCTCATCTCCACAACCTGAGTACCCTTTGGAACAAAGAGCGAGAGCACCTTGACTGCACTCTGCAGCACACCACCACCATTTGTGCGATAGTCAAGGATAAGCCCCTTTAGCTCACCCTTTGACTGCAACTTCTCGATAGCGGCACGCATCTCGGTATAGCAGTCATCGGTAAAGTCCGAGTGGAGGATATAGCCCACACCTGGAGCGACATAGTCGGCATAGCTGACACTCGGAATAGCGATACGCTGGCGGCGAATCTTATGGGTGACAACCTTACCATCCAAAAGTCTTTCGACAGCAACCTTAACCGTTGTATGCGGCTCACCACGCAGCATAGAGCTGACCTGGTCGGTCTTCATTCCGGCAATGCTCTTGCCGTCGATAGCCACAATCTTATCGCCAATCTTAAGGCCTGCAAGGTCGGCAGGAGAGCCCTTATACGGCTCGGCAATACGCACTGCGCTGCTATCCTGGCGAATAACAGAGCCTATGCCGCCATACTTACCTGTTGTAAGGGTGCGGAACTCCTTCATATCCTCCTCTGAGAGGAAGGTGCAATATGGGTCGAGGTTACGCATAATACCCTCGGCACCATAACGCATAATCTTATCGGCAGAGAGTGTATCGACATAGTCGGTGCTTACGGTGCGCATAAGGTTTACCATCATCTCCATATTGCGCCCCAGACCGAAGTCGTTCTTCACGCCGAAAATAGAGATTGCCACAACCGTAGCAAGCCCAACAAATGTATAGAATAGTCTTCTACTCATTACCTCTTCTCTTATTAACCAAATAACCCTCGAGTCTAATTACCGCACGCACAACGGTACGGCGGTGGCCCGAAATTACCACCTCATCCCCCTGCTGCTCTACCACAACATCGTCCTCAAAAAGGAGCGTGAGTCGCTGCAGACCCGTTGCACGGAAGGTAAGCGTATTGCCCTCTACACTTTTGAGCACAAGGCCCGCAGTTACCATTGCTGCCTCAATCTGCTCGCGGTCAGCTGCAATATTTGCCACAACTGTTCGGCGCACAAAGCCGAAGTATGGGTATGTTGCCGACAGAACGACAATCATCACCACCATAGCCCAGCCGTTCCACGCTGAGAAGTAGAGCTGCAACATCTGCCACATAGTCAGCGGCAGGTGCTCATAGGCAATCTTAAGCCAAATCAATGCCACAAAGAGTAGGCAAAGCATCACAAAGTATTTCAGACTGCGAAGTAAATAACGTTTCATAGTTTTTCTATCTCTTTTGCTACATTTTCCATTAACCAAAGTGGTGTAGAGGTTGCACCGCAGACACCTACGCTCTCTGCACCCTCAAACCAGCGACTATCTATCTCTGCCGCCTCCTCAATATTGTAAGAGCGGGTATTCTCCTCACGACAAATCTCAAAGAGTACCTTGCCGTTGCTCGACTTACGACCGCAGACAAAGATGACCACATCCACACTGCGGGCAAATGCTCTCAGATGCTCCTCGCGAGATGATACACGACGGCAGATAGTATCATCAACCGTAAGCATACTGCTATCTGCAAGGCGAGTTTTCATAACCTCACAGATACGGTTAAAGAGTGTCACCGACTGGGTAGTCTGCGAGAGAAAATATATCGGATGTGAAAAATCTATCTGTTCCAAGTCAGCTTCACACTCCACCACAACAGCATCTTCGGCCACCTGACCCGTAAGACCGACAACCTCGGCGTGGCCTCGCTTACCGAGGATTACCACCGTACCGCCAACGCTCTGCATCTGCTCATAGGCGCGCTTGACCCTGCGTTGCAGGGCCGCCACAACAGGACAAGTAGCATCTATAATCTCAAGATTACGCGACTCTGCCTTGCTATATGTTGCAGGGGGCTCGCCGTGTGCACGGATAAGCACGCGGCAATCTGACAAGCGGTCAAGGTCGTTATGCTCTATAGTCTTAAGGCCCAACGACTCCAGGCGCTGCACCTCAACGCGGTTGTGGACAATATCGCCTAAGCAGAAGACCTCACCGCCCTGCTCCAGAGCGCGTTCCGCCTCGGAGATTGCCCTGACAACGCCAGCGCAGAAGCCCGATTTGTCATCAATGACTACACGCATACTACAAACTGCTCACAACGCGATTGTACTGAGTATCAAACCACTCCATCTGCTGTTCGACAGTCATATAGCTATTATCCAACACAATAGCATCCTCTGCCTGACGCAGTGGAGAGATGGCGCGATTCATATCGGCGTGGTCGCGAGATACGACATTTTCCAAAATCTCCTCAAACGACACCTTATCGCCCTTAGCTGTAAGCTCAGCATAGCGGCGCTCGGCGCGCACCTTAGGGTCTGCAGTCATAAAGATCTTCAGCTCGGCATCTGGGAAGACCACCGTACCGATGTCACGACCATCCATAACCACACCGCGAGCCGCACCCATCTGCTGCTGCATAGCAACAAGCTTCTCGCGCACCTTGCCAATAGAGCTGACTGGGCTAACGAGGTTACTGATCTCGATAGTACGAATCTTACCCTCTACCAAATCGCCATTGACATAGATATCACTCGCTCCGCGCATAGGGTTAAAGCGGAAGGTGATTGTAATATCGTCAAGCAGCGCAACGAGTGCATCCTCGTCGACAATACCGTTCTGGATTGCTCCGTGCTCAAGGGCATAGAGGGTCACTGAGCGATACATAGCGCCTGTATCAATAAAAATATAGCCCAGACGGGCTGCAATTGCTTTTGCAAATGTACTCTTGCCACAAGACGAGAAACCGTCAATAGCAATAACTATCTTTTTGTTCTTCTTAAACATCCAATTTTGAAATAAAGGTTGATAGAATAGTGTATATTCCCAACAGGCCAACAATAATGCCTGCCACGTGATTTATCGTAAGCATATGGCGTGGGCGGAAGCGACGGCGGAAGAGGCTGATGACAGAGGTAAGACCTGTCCACCACGCACTGGCACCACACAAAAAGCCCAGGATAATAAAGACGCTAGTGAGTATTGATGCCACATCCTGGCTACCCGTTGCCGTACCCACACCGAACATAGCAAAGAAGGCGAGGATATAAGGGATAACCACCACAAAGTTGGCAATAGTAAAACCGAACATAGAGGCAAAATCCTTCCACAACGTAGTGTTGCCTGCACGATTACGACGAATCTGAGGCACTGGATTCTGGAAGAAGATGTAGACACCGACAATGACAACGAAGATACCACCAACAAGGCTCAGGATATGGCGATACTTATCTATCTGTGCCTGCATCATTGCATAGAAGAAGTAGGCGATTATCGCCATAAGAGTATCAGCACAAGCTACACCCAAGCCAGAAACAATACCGGCACGGGTGGTCTTGCTCAGCGTGCGCTGAATACACAATACCGCCACCGGACCGACCGTAATCGATGCCGCCACTCCCACTGCAAAACCTCTCAGCAATATCTCTATAATGGTCACTAACATACTTTCACAATATCACAGATGCAAAGATAGTAAATCTTAGAGATTTAACGGCCAAATTTTCAAATAATTTTCTAAAATCGAATTTTTATTTATACCTTTGCTGCGCAAATGAATATTAGCCGTAAAATACAACACTTAATACTGTGGGTAATGCTCGCAGTAGTTGGCGTTGCATATACGGGAAAGGCGCTCCATACCCACTCTGAGAGCTACTATAGTTCACTCAGAGCAACCAAAGCGGCAGCTGCCAACGGCATGAGTGACGACTGTCCAATATGTCATTTCAACCTGCTTCTATTCATTACTGACAGCAGTCAGGCAATCCTTGTTGGCACAGTTCTGCTCGCTGTCTTTATTTCAATTCAGCCTATCGTTCGCACAAATGAGGAGACTCGATTCTTCTCTCTGCGTGCGCCCCCTGTTGTGTTATAAATTCGTCTGTTTTATAGCTAAAAGCCCTTATTGGGCCCTTATCATAGCCATATTATCACAATTTATAACCAATAAAAATACCAAATGAAAAAGATATTTTCACTTCTTTTGGCGGCAATATTTGTTGTCGGCAATATCTATGCGTCAGACTACGAAACTCACGTCTTTGGCCACGTATCTGATGCAAAAACTGGCGAGATGCTCCCACACATCACCGTAACCGTAGTAGGTACTACAATCGGTACATCTACCGACACAACAGGCCACTACATCCTCAACGACGTACCAGAGGAGACCGAGTTTACAATCGAGGTTTCAGCCCTTGGATACAACACCATAACTCGCACCCTCAAGGTAAATAGCGGCGAGCCTATAGAGATTGACTTTGCCCTGACCGAGCAGCAGGTGTCACTCGATGCTGTGGTTGTATCGGCAAACCGTAATGTTACTACTCGTCGTGAGGCTCCATCGCTTGTAAGCGTGCTCGATCAGCGACTCTTTGATGTAACAACATCTCCAACCGTTGCCGAGGGTCTGAACTTCCAGTCGGGTGTTCGCGTGGAGAACAACTGCCAGAACTGCGGTTTTACACAGGTGCGCCTTAATGGTCTGGATGGCCACTATTCGCAGATTCTTATCGACTCACGACCTGTATTTTCTGCCCTTGCAGGAGTCTATGGTCTGGAGCACCTGCCTGCAAATATGATTGAGCGCATTGAGGTTGTAAGAGGTGGTGGCTCAGCGCTCTTTGGTGCATCTGCTATTGGTGGTACTGTGAACATCATCACAAAGGAGCCGCTCTACAACTCTGGTTCATTTGCCCACACACTCTCATCTATTGGTTGTACTGGCGCGTTAGACAACAACTCAACATTCAACGCCTCACTTGTGACCGACAACAACAAGGCGGGACTTATGATCTATGGTCAGAATCGTCGTCGCGATGGATATGACCACGATGGCGATGGTTTCGTCGAGATTGGCGAGATTGACGGTCAGACAGTCGGCGCTCGCGGATATATCAAGACAAGCGCATACAGCAAGCTCTCGCTCGAGTATCACGCCACAAAGGAGTATCGCCGTGGCGGTGATCAGCTCGATGTGCCACCGCATCAGGCATATGTTGCTGAGACTACAGACCATATTATCAACAGCGGAGGTATAACTTTCGAGGGCACTACTGCCGACACTCGCCATCGTTACAGCGTATATGCTTCGGCGCAGGATGTTAAGCGTGACAGCTACTACGGCAGCTACATGGACCCTAATGCTTACGGTTTTACCCACGGATTTACAGCCGTTGGAGGTGCACAGTATATGTATCGTATGCGCAAGTGTCTCTTCCTGCCTGCAGAGCTTACTGTGGGTGCAGAGTACAACCTCGATATGATGAAAGATACTCCACTTGGTGAGGGTTATCTGCCTACAAACCAGACAATTCACATCTACAGCGCATATCTTCAGAACGAGTGGAAGAATGAGACTTGGGGATTTCTGATTGGTGGTCGTGCAGACAAGCACAACCTTATCGACCACGTAATCTTCTCGCCGCGTGTAAACTTCCGCTACAACCCTAATGAGAATATCAACATTCGCGCCGTATACTCATCAGGTTTCCGTGCGCCACAGGCATTTGATGAGGATTTGCACATTACAATTGTTGGCGGTGAGCGTACACGTATTCGTCTGGCAGACGATTTGAAGGAGGAGCGTAGCCATACATTTAGCGTATCGGCAGATATGTACCACACATTTAATAATGGTGTGCAGGGCAATCTGATGGTTGAGGGCTTCTACACCATTCTCAAGGATGTATTTACACTCGAGGATACTGGTGAGATGTCTGACGACGGTACTGCAAAGGTGCTTGAGCGTCGCAATGGCTCGGGTGCAACCGTAATGGGACTCAACCTCGAGGCTCGACTCGCATTCAATCCGTGGTTACAGTTCCAGATTGGTGGAACACTCCAGCGCAGCCGCTACAAGGAGCCTGAGAAGTGGAGCGAGGATGAGAGCGTAGCGGCCGAGACCCGTATGTTCCGCAGCCCAGATAGCTATGCATATGTGACTGCTACTGTAACTCCAGTTCGCCGCTTTGACATCTCACTTACAGGTAACTATACTGGCCGTATGCTCGTGCAGCACTTTGCTGGTTGGGTAGAGAAGGATGTGGCTGTGCTGACAAATCCATTCTTCGATATGGGTCTTAAGCTGAGCTACGACTTTAGAATCTACCGCACAATCGGCCTGCAGATTAATGGTGGTATAAAGAATATCTTCAACGCATACCAGAAGGACTTTGATCAGGGTCCAAATCGCGATGCAGGATATATCTACGGTCCATCACTGCCGCGCACAATATTTGTCGGTGTAAAGCTTACATTCTAAGCCAAAGCACGATAAATCACAATAAAAAAGTCTCAGGATTTCTGAGACTTTTTTATTTGTGTAGCAGCTCAAGCTGTAAGTGCCACATCTTATGGTCAAAGAATATTCGCGTACCGACACGCTCAAAGCCGAGGGATGTGTAGAGTCTTTCGGCATCAGGATTATCAAAGTCTACGATTAATCCAACTCGTTTATGCCCCTCAGCAAAGGCCTTGTTACAAAACACAGTAATCAGCTCTCTAGCCACCCCCTGCCCTCGAAACTCTGGCAGTACGGCAATTGAGTCGAGGTAGTATTCTCCCGCCTCAGTCTCATCTGCAATGGTCGGAATTCGGCCTATTGTTCTGCGTAGCACACCAAAAGTACCCTCACGAAGCGCACCTAATAGTGCACCGTCATAACCCACAATAGCACCAGCCACCACACCGTCAACCTCTGCAATAAGAGCATAATTATAGCTGTACTGAGTTGCTGTCTCTCGCGCAATTTCGGTCAAAATGGCAAGGTAGTCATCGCCACAATAGTTACGCAACGCAACCTGATCGCCAATTGCCATTGCAACCGCTTGAGCTACTATCGGCGCATCCTCTTGCACTGCTGCACGCACAATAATTTTCGCTCTATCCATACCAAAAAGTTAATAAAAAGCCCTACGCCAAACGACGCAGGGCAAAGTAGCAGATTCCGTAAGCCGAGTTCTGTTTTAGTTCATCATTTATCTACGACGACAGTCACCTGTCGCCTCTAGCGGTTTACCCCTCGGCATCGGGCGAGCAACCCTTAACTGCCGATATACATAACCTTGCAACCCACAAGACGTACTGCCGGATGACATCACTGCCCCCGCGGTGGGCTCTTACCCCGCCTTTTCACCCTTACCCTTTCGGGCGGTTATTCTCTGTTACGCTACTATACCCTCTCGGACATCAAGCCGTTAACTTGTGTGGCGCTCTGTGTTGCTCGGACTTTCCTCCCCTCTTTCGAGCAGCGATGAACCGAATCTGCGCTGCAAAGGTAATACTTTTGTAAAAATAAAACAATTTTTAGTGACTTACCGTAGCTGTCTCCCAATGCGACTGCATAATATGGTGGCCTTCGCGGGCCGCCTCAGAACGGATGCGCTGCATCTCGCGCTGTGCTTTGCCAAGCTCAACCTTCATTCCAACGTAGTTCGAGCCCTCCCAACTACCAAGGGTTGATCCCTCACGGCTACCGTCGTCGTACCTTACAGAGACGCCAGTACTGGTCAAACTGCGATATGCCGACTCGGCAAGGCGCTCATACTTATTGTAGAGGTCTTGGTAGTATGCTGCACTCATTCCGCTCTGAATCTGTGCTGGAGCGACGCTGCTGCCACCTCCACCGCCACTACCACCACTCATACTCTCAAAGTGGGCTACTATTGCGCTTGTAGCCTTCATAAATTGGTCATACTCCTCCTTTGACGCTACAAGGGTCAGATATTTCTTGCCATTTATATGCTCAAAGGCGTTGCTAACAACGCTACTCCAATCCTTGGCAATGGTTATGGTATGGCCCATTATCACCTGATATGACACTATGAGCGAGTTAAAACCTCCGCCCCACGAATGTACCTCTCGGCAAGTTTGGAAGATGTAACTATCCGAAGTGGTCTGGTTCAGCTTATATATCTGTCCTGGACCACCTCCATTAACTCGGAGAATATAGTCGCCGTTATTAGTAAAGAAGTTCATCTTCATTACCATATACTTCTTCTCGTCCGCACTCTTCATATATATATCAGTACCCGTAGGTATTGAGCCGTATGATGGGCGAGGACCGCTTGACACGGTCGATATATGAGAACCGCCTGAGCCGCCCGAGTTGCTCGCCACAGCCTGCTGTCGCTGTGGATTTGCCTTGTCTTTGA
Organism: Alistipes sp.; assembly: GCA_045633445.1. Classification (GTDB taxonomy): domain Bacteria; phylum Bacteroidota; class Bacteroidia; order Bacteroidales; family Rikenellaceae; genus Alistipes. The sequence continues at coordinate 25,662 of JAZQYI010000011.1, read as the reverse complement.
GAGCCACAACCTCGGCAATCATCTCATTGGCAGTCTGCTTGTTGATAGGAGTGGTATTCTGGTGGAATAATCGCAGATAGTAGAGAGATGTGTCGTAGTTTTTCTCACAGCCTCGTCCCGCCTTGTACATACCTCCCAATATCATGCAGGCATACCAATAGTCATTGTCACCTGGCGTCAAATCTTTAACACAGTTCTTATACCAAACACACGCCTTTTGGAACTGTTTGGTGTTGTTGTAGCTATCGGCAAGTTTGCGGTAAGCGGGTTTATGTTTCCCCTCAGCGGCGCGGAGCAACCACGGGATAGCCTCTGTATATTTATTCTTATCGTAGTAGCCCTTACCTTTGGTGTAACTCTCTGATAAAGAATAATTTTCAACATTCGGATTATCCTCAAGATATGCGATGTGCGAGGTTATACTCCTGCCCGACTCTGAGTATATCGGTAATTTTGCCACTGCTGCCATATACTCGTCATAACGCGCTCTATTCGGGTCATTAATCTTCTCCTGAATAGTTCGCATAATATCTCCTTTGCGTGTAAAGTGCGGAATGATGACCTTTCTAAGGTTTTTACTGAGTACATCCACATAATAGAGGTCCTTATACTCCTGTGCAGGTGTAAGTTGTGTACCGCTCTGGTCGTAGAGGGTTACCATTTTGCCCTTTTTTGCATATATTACACCAACTCTCGACTGTAGTTCTGTGGAGTATTTATCCATCACTCCGGCCTTGATAAGAGCCTTCTGATCTTTATAATGAAAACCTTTCAGCGGGCAGAAGCGTATCTCGTCATACTCGCAAGGGACTAACACCTTACCCCACGCATTAATCACACCTTGGGGGCGATCTGTTGAGGCATCTACATAGAGTATTGCTCCAGATTGCATTGTGCCGAAGTCTCCGACAAGTCCTTTGCTAACACCTTCGCCATTAATTGTCAAGAGCTGTCCGCTAACTGTTTTACGACTCTTACTCACGACAAAGAGGTGGTAACTCTCCTTCTCAGAGAGGCTGACATAGACAGGTTTTGCATAGGTACCCGACAGCAGCTGCTCTCCACGGCTATCTATTACTATACCGAAAGAGGGGTCTATGCCGTGCTCGTATATACGATCAACAACAGCGAAACGGGAATAGATGTTCGGGTAGATTTTATAACCCTTATCGGTAACCATATTACCCTTACGGTCGATAACAAAGTGCTCATTACCAAAGGTGACATAGGTTATTGACTCGCCCTCAATGAAAGATCGAGCACCCTCAAAGATGTGCGGAAAGATCTCTTTGCCTTGTTGTACAAATCCATACTTTCCACTTGTGTTCTTATCGCGAGCAATATATGGGAGAGTCGGTTGTGCCACCACGGTAGCAAAAGTGCAGAGAATAAGTAGAATAGTTACGACCTTTTTCATGGTTTATTAAGGTTTAGTTATCCAAAGGTAGTAAAAATATATTGGATATACAAACAGCAAACCCGACTCTTGCGAATCGGGTTTATGCTGTTACCTACTAAGAGAGTCTCTTAGTTGTACTTGAATGTAGCCTCGTCAGATACAGTCAACTTCTTACGTCCCTTTGCGCGACGTGCTGCCAAAACCTTGCGGCCATTAGCAGTTGCCATTCTCGCACGGAAACCATGCTTGTTGATTCTCTTGCGACGAGAAGGCTGGTAAGTTCTCTTCATTGCCATAGTCGTATCGTTTTTATTGTTTTGTTCTAATTATCGTGTTCCGTTGGGTGCATAATGCTCCCTTGCGAGGTGCAAAGGTACAACTAAATTTGAAAAGAGCAAACATTTTTTGAAAAAAGTTGAAAAAAGCATCGTTCCAACCCTCTGTTTTACCCTATTTTAGCACCAACTCGTTACTCTTTATCAAAGACAACCTGCTCGGCAATAGCGCGAATACGTTTTGCCAAACCGCTCTCAACACCGCAATCAGAAACATTGTCTGTAAAGCGGCTCTTATATATAAAGAGGTAGTTTATGCACGCCTTCATATATGCACCCGCACGATTTTGGTGGCGCTCGTCACTGGTTATCAGATTGATATTCTGCTCACGCGCAATTCTAAAGCCGTGGCCGATAGGAGAGACAACCACATCACCAAGCTGCTCGGCAATCAGTTGTGAGCCCTTCTCGAGCAGGTACTCAAGGCGCTCGTAGCTGCCGTATGTTCGGTAGTTGTTGTGTGTACACGCCCAAGTGCGCTCGTAGACAATCTTACAGTTTGGCGAATACTTGTATGTAAGGTCGTTAATCTTGCGGCTCGCCTGGAGGATAAACTCGCTACCCTTATCGGCATAGATTGCAGGGTTTGGTGATGTATCTTGCAGAATAGCATAGTCAAAGCCACCACGGCTGATAGCCTCAAGGGTGCGCTCGCGCTGCAGATGCTCAGTAAACTCCTGACCACCCTTAACGCTGATAATAGCATCGACCTGATGGCCCTCAGAGCGAGCAATCTCCTTGAACATGAAGGCTGTGCCGTAGAAGTATGTGAACGAGTTGCCGACAAAGAGGATTTTATTCCTATCGACAACGGCTGGGGCATCCTTATAGCGAATCATCCAGATACCCTCATAGCCTCTTGAGTCGGGAATTCTCACTCGGCCGCTACCCTGAGAGAGTACACGCAGGCGAACCTTGACAACACCCTCAGTAATTGGGGTGTTGAGAGTAAACGACTGTGCGTATGTAGTGTGGTGCGAAGAGGCGAGGCGCTTAACGTAGAACGAATACTTTGTATTCGGACTATCCTCTGCCACACGCAGGTCGCTCTCTATCTTGTTCCAACGACCACCATCCCAATACTCGAAAATCCAATATTTTGGAGAGTCATCGTCGTTTGCGCCAATGGTACACATAAAGTCTATCTGTTCACCGGCTGCCAAGTTCTTAACTGGCACGGCATAGAGCAGGTAGTCACCCACACCCAAGCCCGAGAGCATTGCACCGTGGTTATTCTCACAGACAATATTGCCACCACTTGTGTTTACAACACAAAGCATTGAACTGTTCTTATTTGGAGAACAGATACCCTCACCAGCCCACTTCTCGCCCGTATAGCGTCTTGTACTCAAACGAACGGGGAAGGCATCGACAATCTGTGTCAGATATGGTGGTTGCACAAGGGTTATTCGCTGGCTATAACCGCTCTTTGTGCCCGTAACGACAATCTCGCCACGGCGCTCCACAGTCGAGAAGTTCGGCTCCGACCAGATAGAGAGCTCCTGCTGCTTTTTCGCCTCAAGAGTCTCTACACCACCCACAATGCCAAACCAAGCGTCTGAGAGGGTGATAGTAACAGCCTCAGATGAGGTCTTAAGGCTGATAGTTGACGGTTTTAGGCTCTGTGCGGGCAGTTGCACCTGCTTTGGTGCAGCAGCAAGTACGCCACGCTTAGGTGCTTTGCCTCGTGGAGCGGCCATTACAGCCACATCTGAACAACAGAGAGAGAGCAGAAGCAATAGGGTGACAAAAAATCTCATAGGTGCTATTTTGATAATTTTTTATACTCTCGTTTTGCACGCTTCATCTGACGCAGGAAGCGCTCTGAAGTGTGAAGTTTAGCCACAGTTGCCGAGGCGATAAGGCGAGAGGCGTCGATATCGCTCTGCCAATGGTAGCCCGAGATTACGCGGCTCTGGCCATACTGATAGCCAAGCGAAAGCAACTGCTCAGCCCTCTCAGGATTAATCTCTACAAGCAGTAAAGCTGTTGTCCAACCACGAAGGGTGTGGCCTGATGGGAAGGAGCCATTCTGGTGGAGCATACCCTCGGCATCGGGCATAAGTGTTCCCTCCTTATGGTAGGCAAATGGGCGGGTACGATGATAGTACTCTTTTGGGCCGACAATGCTCTTTACGCAGGTAATAACGCCGTCACGCAGCAGTGTATATATCTGCGGGGTCTTCTCCATCGAAATCTCCATACCAAAAGCGTCACTAAACTGCTTGCAGAGGTTGGCTATACGGTTATCCGATTGCGCCTTTGCAGCCTCAGCAGCCTTGCTATCTGTAGCACGAATCTTCTTACCCAACTCATAGACCGCAAGGTCATACTTAAACGCCTCGCTATCCTCTGCAGGTGGGCCTGGAAGATACTTTTTCATATCGGGCATCTGCTCGGGAGTAAAGTATGGGGTTGCCTCGTGGTAATCCTCCTGTGCCGATAGTGTGAACGCCACTCCGAAGAGGAGCAGCGCCAAGATTGATAACTTCTTCATTGTGATTACTTAATCTTTTTTGAAAACTCCTTTTTAGCGCGCTTCATCTGCTTGCAGAACTCCTTTGAGTTGTGCATAGCAACTACGGCCACAGATGCAGCGATACGAGCGGCATCTACATCGCTCTGCCAGTGGTAGCCAGTGATAATTCTGCTCTGTCCGCACTCATAGCCCTCCTTGAGCAGTACATCGGCAGCGGCTGGGTTAATCTCTGAGAGCAGAAGAGCTGCCGAGAAGCCGATAATGGTGTGGCCCGATGGGTAAGAGCCATTGTTACGGAGTACATTCTCATACTTTGGGACCAATGTAGACTCATTAAAGCGGCTGAATGGACGCTGACGGCTATAGTGCTTCTTTGGCTTCAGAGAGATGTTATTTGCAGTCTCCATACCGTCTACAAGCAGACGATAAATCTGCGGGGTGTTCTCTGGTGAGATCTTGATACCCATAGCCTCGCTGAAGTGATCACAGACAACTACAGGATCGATACTTGCGTGGCGGATGGCCTTCTCTGCACGCTTTGCATCTCTACGCTGCTCCTTGCCCCAACCATAGCGGTGAATATCGTACTCAAAGGCGGCACTACCCTCAGTAGGTGGCGCAGGTAGCCAATTGACCATATTTGGCAGCTGATCGGGGGTAAGATATGGTTTTGCGCCCTTAAGAAGTTGCGCAGAGGCAGTATTGACCACAGAGAGTGATACAAATACAGAGAGTGTGAGTAGTAAAATCTTTTTCATAATTAGTTTTTTAGGTCTTTATCTTGCACAAAGATATGTTTTATTTTCAAGAAAATATTACCTTTGTAGAAAAATAACACGAAAAGAGTAAAAGTATGAAATACTTTGGAGCGCACGTAAGTGCAGCAGGTGGTGTTGAGAATGCACCATACAACGCAAAAGCTATCGGGGCAACAGCCTTCGCTCTGTTCACCAAAAATCAGCGACAGTGGTTGGCACCAACCCTTACTGAGGAGCAATGCGAGAGATTCAAGGCGGCGTGCGCCGAGTGTGGATATGCCCCACACCAGATACTACCACACGACAGCTATCTGATAAACCTCGGACACCCCGAGCTGGAGGGTCTGGAGAAGAGCCGCGAGTCGTTCTTTGAGGAGATGGCGCGTTGTCAGGCGTTGGGTCTTGACCGACTCAACTTCCACCCGGGCAGCCATCTGAACAAGATAACCTCGCTGATGAGTCTTAACCGCATTGCCGACTCGATAAATATGGCTCTTGAGCGCACAGAGGGCGTTACTGCCGTTATTGAGAACACCGCCGGTCAGGGCTCAAATCTCGGTTTTGCGTGGGAGCACCTTGCACACATTATTGAGCGCGTGGAGGACAAGAGTCGTGTGGGTTACTGCATCGACACCTGTCATAGTTTTGCGGCGGGTCACGACCTGAGTAGTGCCGAGGCGTGCGCAAAGACCTTTGCGGAGCTTGACAGCATTGTAAGCCTCAAGTATCTGCGCGGTATGCACCTGAACGACGCACTCAAGCCGCTTGGCAGCCGCGTAGACCGTCACGCATCGCTTGGCGAAGGAACAATCGGTTGGGAGTGCTTCAAGTACATTGCAACAAATCCTGCATTTGACAATATTCCGCTTATCCTTGAGACTCCAAACGAGGAGCGATGGGCAGAGGAGATTGCACAGTTAAAATCATTTAGTGGTCAGTAGTATGAAGAGATTTCTATTTTGCTCACTCTTTGCCCTTGTGGCAGTGACAGCGTTGGCACAGAGCCGTGCCGAGCGTATTTTGGCGGAGATTCGCAACCCAAAATCTAAGTATGTGGTAGTCATTGCGCACCGCAGCGACTGGCGCCACTATCCAGAGAACTCGTTGGCAGCGATGGAGGGCGCAATTGCTATGGGTGTGGATATGGTAGAGATAGATGTGCAGCGCACAGCCGATGGAGTGCTTGTCTGCTGTCACGACAAGAGTGTAGACCGCACAACAACGGGAAAAGGCAAGGTAAATGAACTTACCGCCGACTACATCGCCACCCTGAAACTCAAGACCAAAGAGGGTGTTACGGAGTATGGCATGCCGACACTGGCACAGGCACTTGACCTCTGTAAAGACAGGGTGCTTATAAATATTGACAAGGGTATGAACTACTACGACCAGATACAGAGTATGCTCGCAGAGCGCAATATGGTCGAGCAGGTGGTTATCAAGAGTAGCAAGAAGCCGACAACAGTTGCAAAATATTTTGCCAAGCATAACCAGAATATGCTCTATATGCCGATTATCAACTACCGCGAGAAGAACTGGGAGCGCCACAGCCCACTCTTTGAGAGCTATCTTGCATCTGACGTGCCGACTATCGCCTACGAGATATGCTGGGATGGCACTCTGAAGGGTGAGCAAAAGGTCTTTAAGCGCGTGATTAAGAGCGGTGCGAAGCTGTGGGTAAATACCCTCTGGGACTCTCTCTGCGGCGGTAAAGAGCATAGTTTTGCAGACAACAACGCCCTGAATGGCAACGAGGATAAGATCTACGGAACGCTGCTCAAGCGTGGTGTAACGATGATTCAGACTGACCGTCCACAGCTGCTGCTCGACTACCTCGAGAGCAAAGGTCGACACACATTGCCATAGTATGGGACTGCTATCAAAAATTCGCAATTTCTACACCATCAGCGCCCCAATTCCGCAGAGTGATGATGTAGGCACAGCAAAGGGTGATAAGCGCTACCGCAGGCTCGCCTTTGAGTCATTCGTAGCGGCTACACTGGGCTACAGCCTATACTATGTCTGTCGCACAAGCCTCAACGTGATGAAAAAGCCGATTATTGATAGCGGCTTTTTGGATGCAGCAGAGCTTGGTATCATCGGCTCGGCACTCCTCTTTGCCTATGCTATCGGCAAGGCGGTCAATGGCTTTGTCTGCGACTACTGCAACATCAAGCGATTTATGGCAACAGGACTTAGTGTGTCGCTTGCCATAAACCTTACGATGGGTCTGCTCGGTTTTGTCGATAGTGCAGTGCCTACGGCAGCAATTTTCGTCATCTTTGTAGTGCTGTGGGCGATAAATGGTTGGGCACAGAGTATGGGTTCGCCACCTGCAATCATCTCTCTTTCGCGTTGGTTCCCACTCTCGAGAAGAGGTACATTCTATGGTATATTCTCAGCAAGTCACAACTTGGGCGAGTTCTTCTCATTCCTCTTTGTGGGTAATGTAGTACTTGCAGCGGGTTGGCAGTGGGGCTTTGTCGGCTCGGCAGTAGCGGGAGCTATAGGTGTTGCATTGGTACTCCTCTTCCTACACGACAATCCACAGTCAAAGGGTCTGCCATCTATAGAGGCTATAGCTCACGAGAAGGTTCAGAGTAATCTGAGTACCAAAGAGATACAGCGACAAGTTCTGCTTACCCCTGCCGTTTGGGTGCTGGCTGGAGCAAGTGCATTTATGTACATCAGCCGCTATGCAATAAGTGGCTGGGGAATACTCTTCCTTGAGGAGGTGAAGGGTTTTGACAGCGAGACTGCTGTATGGATAATTTCAATCAACGCGCTACTTGGAATATTTGGCACGGTGCTATCTGGTTGGTTCTCAGACAGCCTCTTTAAGGGCGACCGTCGAGTGCCAGCGCTGATATTTGGTGTGATGAATACCGTGGCATTATTGCTCTTCGTATATGGCGGCAATGCACTATGGGTCAATGTGTTAGCAATGACTCTATTCGGTATCGCAATGGGCGTGCTAATCTGTTTCCTCGGTGGACTGATGGCAGTTGATATTGTGCCACGTCGTGCAACTGGTGCGGCACTGGGAATTGTTGGCGTGGCATCGTACATTGCAGCAGGATTGCAGGATGTAATTAGTGGATGGCTCATTGACAGCGGAATGACCATCCTTTCAGATGGCAGCAGAGTGTACGACTTTACTTGGGCGACAATATTCTGGATAACAGCCTCAGCAATATCGTTCCTCCTCCCAATACTTAACTGGAGATATGGCAAAAAAGATAGAGAAGACTAATGCGGCACGACTGCTCGACAGAGCAAAAATCGCCTACGAGCTTGTGCCATACGAGGTTGATGAGAACAACCTTGCCGCAACGCACGTTGCCGAGTCGTTAGGTGAGCCGATAGAGCGTGTCTACAAGACATTGGTACTCAAGGGTGACAGAAATGGCCACTTTGTCTGCATTGTGCAGGGTGACAAGGAGGTCGATTTGAAGGCGGCGGCGAAGGTATCAGGCAACAAATCTGCCGAGATGATTCCGATGAAGGAGCTGCTTCCAACAACGGGATATATTCGTGGTGGATGCACCCCTATCGGTATGAAAAAGCGCTTCCCGACATTTATAGATGCCACCTGCACAGCCTTTGACCATATATTTATCAGCGCGGGCGTAAGGGGTCTGCAGCTGAAGATTTCGCCTGCAGAGTTGATAGCCTTTGTAGGGGCAGAGGTGGCGGAGATTGAGATCTAAAACAGCTCCTGAAGTATCTGTATTGACTGTACGCGTCGGATCGATTCGAGGTGTACGGTATAGTAGTCCACAAGACCTAAAAGCATATCTACACGCTGAGTGCGATTGAGTCCAATCTCGCCGAGATACTCCACGTCGCACTCAATAAGGTCGTGGAGCAGACGAGCATACTCCATATTGAGAAACTTATCGTGCAGCGGACGAATTGGGGTATACTCACCCTCGCGCATATCGAAATAGCTATCCTCTATATACTCATTTCCAGGCGCAAAACCCAAAAAGCGGCTAATATGCGCCAAGAACCAGAGGTGGAAGTTTGCCACGCCCTCCTCAATAGCATCCAGAGCCTCAACACTACCCCAGATAAAGTCAAAGAGTTGTTCGTTTGACTCACTCTCACCAATAAGACGGTAGAGCACCTCGGCCATAAATAGCGCAATGGTTGACTTTCGGATATCATAAGGAAGGGTCTGCAGCAACACACCGCTATGGACATCTTTCATACGGTGCAGATCGCTCTTATCGGAGATAAGTCCCTCAAACTCAAGGGCAAACATCGGCTGCAGCAGTGCCAACTTAGAGCCACGACCCTTGCCAGAGCCGAGTCCCTGAACAATATAGCTCTGACGACCGAGCGTATCGGTGAGCAGATTGACGATAACAGCCTTATCGCCATATTTGACACAGTTGAGCACTATGCCTCGTGCCTTATAGCTCTTCATAGTTTAATCTTGTCTATCGCTCCGCGCAGATGGTCGGGGTTGAGGTGGGTGTATATCTCTGTGGTAGTAATATTTTCGTGGCCAAGCAGCTCCTGCACCTGTCTGATGCTCGCTCCGCCCGCAAGCAGGTGTGTGGCAAAGGAGTGACGGAAGGTGTGAGGACTGACGCTCTTTGTAATACCCGCCGCCTCGGTTGCCTGGCGGATGATATTGAAGACCATAACACGAGAGAGTTTCGACTGGCGATTACTCAAAAAGAGTATCTCTTCGCTACGCGCAGTGGCTGTTTTTGCCTCCTTAGTGCTATGCTGATTGCGGTCATCCAAGTACTGCATAACATACTCCTGCGCCACCCTACCGATAGGCACAAGGCGCTGCTTATTACCCTTACCAAGTACGCGAATATAACCCTCACCAAAGAATAGATCACCCAGTTTGAGCGAGATAAGTTCCGATACTCGCAGGCCACAGGAGTACATCAACTCCAGCATAGCCCTATCGCGGCGACCCTTGGTTGTCATAGTATCTGTGCACTTTATTATTCGCTCCACCTCCTCGACAGAGAGTACATCGGGGAGTGTTCGGCTGCTCTTTGGCGCAGAGATAAACTCCGCAGGTGAGGTCTCTATTTTATCTGTGATAAGCAGGTAGTTGAAAAAACTCTTCACTCCACTCAACTCGCGCGCCTGAGAACTCTTTTTGTGCTTGCGCTCCAACAGATGGGTCAGAAAACGCTCGACCATATACTCCTCAACAGCAGTGGGTGGCACGTCGTACATTCGCAGAATAAAATTTTCAAATATCGTCACATCACGAATGTAGGCTTCGACGCTATTTTGCGACAAATTCTTCTCCAAACGGATGTATGTTTTGTAGGCTTGAATTGTTTTATCCCACTTTTCGCTGTTTTGTGCCATATATTTATTAAATTTGCAGAGCGAAGATACAAAATTTTACATAATATGAACTATGTTGAGTTAAATATTTCTGTTCCGAGTGCAGAAATTGCCGAGATTTTGACTGCCGAGCTGTCGGAGTTGCCATTTGATAGTTTCGTTCCTGAGAGGGATAGACTCAAGGCCTACATCCCGCAGGATGCCCTTGTTGACTGCAAGGAGGAGGCAGATGCGATACTTGCCGACTATGGCATTACCGACTGCCGTTATGTGCAGATTGAGGCGCAGAACTGGAACGCACTCTGGGAGAGCAACTTCGAGCCTGTAGATGTAGATGGTCGTGTGCTTATCCGCGCACCATTCCACGCCCCAAGCACTACAGCCGAGTTTGAGGTTGTCATTATGCCGAAGATGTCATTTGGCACGGGTCACCACGCAACGACAAAGATGATGGTTGAGATGATCCTCGACTCGGATTTGAAGGGCAAGGTCGGCCTTGATATGGGTAGCGGTACGGGTGTACTCGCCATTGCAGCCTGCAAGTGTGGCGCAGAGCGACTCGACGCAGTAGATATTGACGACTTTGCATACGAAAATTGTGGCGAAAATATCGTTACAAATGGTGTTGCAGAGCGCATTACTCCGATAATGGGCGATGCGCGAGCTATCGCTGGTCGCAAGTATGACTTTATCCTTGCAAACATCAACCGAAACATACTTTTGGGCGATATGGACAACTATCTGAAGAGCCTCAACAAGGGTGGCGAGATATTCTTCAGCGGTTTTCTCGATAGCGACGTTGAGGCGATGACAGCGGCTTGTACAGCGCGCGGACTGAGTCCAAATCAGGAGCGGCACACAGGCGGCTGGGCAGCACTCTCGTTTGTATATCAGGCTTAAGCAGTTGGTATTTTGCACATTGAAAGGGTAGATTGCTACTTTTTTAGCATATTTTTGCCACTTTTATATAATAAAACGACGATTTTACACTACCTTTGTGGCAGAATCTAAACAGAATCTAAATTTAATTTCAATAATATGGAGGCTATTGTAAAGACAAACTTCAATTTTAAGGGTCAGAACAACCACTATGTTGGTAAGGTGCGTGATGTATACAGCATCGATGGCGACTATCTTGTAATGGTGGTTTCAGACCGTATCTCTGCGTTCGACGTGGTATTGCCTAAGGGTATTCCGTTCAAGGGTCAGGTGCTCAACCAGATTGCAGCTAAGTTCCTTGACGCTACTACAGACATTCTTCCTAACTGGAAGATCGCAGTGCCAGATCCAATGGTAACTGTAGGCCACAAGTGCGAGCCATTCAAGGTGGAGATGGTTATCCGTGGTTACCTCTCAGGCCACGCGTGGAGAGAGTACAAGGCTGGCAAGAGAACACTCTGTGGTGTGACTATGCCTGATGGTATGGTGGAGAACCAGAAGTTCCCAGAGCCAATCATCACTCCAACAACTAAGGCTGACGAGGGTCACGACGAGGATATCTCTAAGGAGGAGATTATCGCTCGCGGTATCGTAAGTCGTGAGGATTACGAGCAGCTCGAGGCTTACACACGCGCAATCTTTGCTCGCGGTACTGAGATTGCTGCAAAGATGGGTCTTATCCTTGTTGATACAAAGTACGAGTTCGGTAAGAAGAACGGCGTAATCTACCTGATGGACGAGATTCACACTCCAGACTCTTCACGTTATTTCTACGCTGAGGGTTATGCAGAGCGTCTTGCAGCTGGTGAGAAGCAGAAGCAGCTCAGTAAGGAGTTTGTTCGTGAGTGGCTGATGGCAAATGGCTTCCAGGGTCAGGAGGGTCAGCAGGTACCAGAGATGACTCCTGAGATTGTAGCGTCAATTACTGACCGTTACATCGAGCTCTATGAGAACATCGTTGGCGAGAAGTTCGTAAAGGCTGAGTGCGAGGATGTTGCTGCTCGTATCGAGAAGAATGTAAGCGACTTCTTGGCTACTCTGTAGTAAATCCCGTGTTATTTAGGGGCTGTTCAACAATGTTTGAGCAGCCCCTAATTGTTTGATGTGGGGCGTAATGTTAATTTTAGCGAAGATATAGTGGTAAGTTTCGCGATTTTTTGTAACTTCGCATAGCGAATAGCGCAAAACAACTGTAAACAATACCTAAAAACTATAACTATGTTGACATTTGTAATTTGTCTCGTTTTGCTCGTGGCGGCATACTTTACCTATGGTCGCTACTTGGAGCGAGTATGTAAAATTGACGGCAGTGCCAATGTGCCGAGCCAGAGACTCTATGACGGTGTGGACTATGTCCCTATGCCGCGCTGGAGAACATTCCTCATTCAGCTACTCAACATTGCGGGTACCGGCCCAATATTTGGTGCGATACTTGGTGCTTGCTACGGCCCGGTAGCCTTTCTGTGGATTACTCTCGGCGGTATCTTTATGGGCGCTATGCACGACTACCTGTCGGGCGTTATCCTTGTTCGCAACGACGGCCTTAGCATTACAGAGATTGTTGCTCGCTATTTGGGCAAGGGTGCAGGTGCGTTTATGCGTGTATTCTCGATTATCCTGCTGCTGTTGGTTGGTGTAGTATTTATCGTTAGCCCTGCCGATATCCTTGCAACAAAGTTTGAGGGCATTACAAGAGGTTGGTGGCTCGCAATTATTATCGCCTACTACTTTATCGCAACCCTGCTGCCAGTGGATAAACTTATCGGAAAGATCTATCCACTCTTTGGTGCGGCGCTGATTGCTATGGCGCTCGGTTTGCTGGGTGTGCTCCTTTTTGGTGACTACACAATCCCATCAATGACCCTTAAGAATCTGCACATCAACGCAGAGAAGTTGCCACTTATCCCAACACTCTTTATCACCATTGCGTGCGGTGCTATTTCAGGCTTCCATGCAACACAATCTCCACTTATGGCACGCTGTGTGAACAATGAGCGCGAGTGTCGTTTTGTATTCTACGGAGCGATGATTTCGGAGTCGGTGATTGCACTTATCTGGGCGGCAATTGCAATGGCATTCTTCTATGAGGATGGCGGTGTGGCAGCAGCATTAGCTCAGCACGGCAACAGCGCAGCGTGGGCAGTAAATACTATTGCAGATACAACGCTGGGTATTGTGGGAAGTATTCTGGCTATCCTCGGCGTTGTTGCAGCACCTATCACCTCTGGTGATACCGCATTCCGCTCGGCACGACTCATTATTGCCGACGTGTTCCACATTGAGCAGCGCACACACTGGAAGCGACTTGTGATTTGCATCCCAATCTTTGCGGCCGGTATCGCTCTGACATTCATCAACTTTGATGTTGTTTGGCGCTACTTTGCCTGGACAAATCAGGCGCTGGCATCGGTTGTGCTCTGGTGTATTGTGGTATACCTGTTCCGCAACAAGTGCAACTACTGGGTGGCGCTTATCCCAGCAATCTTTATGACCTACATCTGCTCGTCATTTGTCTTTGTATCAAACCAGTTTGTAGGCCTTGGAGCTACACCGCTTGCATACCTGCTTGGTGGCGTGTTGACCATTGCCCTTACAGCGCTGATGTGCTATAAACTCTCGAAGGAGAACCGATAATGTGGCGTAATCTACTCTTCATATTGCTGCTTTTTGCTGGAGTCGTTACACTCTCAGCACTACAGAAACCCGTTTTTATGCTTTGGTATGCCGAGCTGGTTGCCGATGCAGAGGTGGAGCAGCTATTGGGAGTAATCAGCCACGGAGTGAGTCTTGATATGACTATGGCAGGGTATATTTGTGCCCTGCCAATACTATTTACGCTGCTCTCAACTATCTATCCGCACCGAGTGTGGAGAGTGATTTGCAAGGTGTGGATATACATTGCTTCGGCATTTACGGCAATCTGCTTTGCGCTCAACTTGGGACTATACGAATATTGGCGTTTCCCGCTCGATGGTTCGATTTTGCAATACCTTGCAACCCCTAAGGAGGCAATGGCAAGCGTAACACTACAAATGGCTGTAGTTCAGTGTGTTGTGGCGATAGTGTACTTCGCCATTATGGCAGTTATATGTGGCAAAATTGTCGATATTTTCAACCCTGAGCGCCGAGATAAATGGGGCAGAAGATTAATCCAATTAGTGGTGATGCTGGTGGTATTTGGCCTTGATTTCCTCGCCATTCGTGGAGGTGTCACTACGGCTGTGGCCAATGTATCGAAGGTCTACTTTAGCGACAATATCGCCATAAATCACGCTGCAGTAAATCCGACATTTTCGTTTATCTCGTCCGTATCGAGCGGTGACGATTTGGAGCGCTACGACTACTTTGAGCAGGAGCTTTGCCAGAGTCAATTTGCACGAATTATGGCCCAAAACTCAGCCGAGCCGACAGAAAAACTGCTCAACGGCCAACGCCCAAATATCGTTATGATTATCGCCGAGAGTTTCGGTCGCTCGACAGTTGACGAGGTGGTTGATGGCAGAAGCGTTGCGCCTGAGTTTCAGCGACTTAAGGGCGAGGGTGTGTGGTTTGAAAACCTAATCGCATCTTCATTCCGCACCGACCGAGGGGTGCTTGCAACGCTGAGTGGATTTTGTGCTCAGCCGACAATGTCGATAATGAAATATCCACAAAAGGCATCACGTCTGCCGTCTATTGCGGGGGCACTCAAAGAGGTGGGATACTCGACATCGTATATCCACGGCGGAGATCTGAACTTTACCGATATGGCGGGTTATCTCTACGCTACGGGATTTGATAAGTTGGTGGCACTCAAGGATTTGTCGTTTGACGCCCCAACCTCAAAATGGGGATATGCTGACGATGTGCTATCGGACTACTTTATAGAGTTTATCGAACAAAAATCTGCCGAAAACCGACCTTATTTTGCCGTGTGGCAGACCCTTTCGAGCCACGAGCCGTTTGATGTACCGATAGCGGAGTTTGAGGACAAGATGCTCAACTCAATGCACTTTGCAGACAGATGTATTGCAAAGGTTATCAACGCTTTACAGCAGAGTGAGCAGTGGAGTAATACCCTTGTTATCGTTATTGCCGACCACGCCTATCTCTATCCATATGGCATTGCTGCAAGTGCCGTAGAACGTCATCGAATACCGATGTTGTGGCTTGGTGGTGCGGTAAAAGAGGCGAAGAGCGTAGAAAACTACTGTTCGCAGAGCGACCTTGCGGCGACCCTACTCAGTCAGTTGGGGATTGACCACAGCCGTTTCACAATGAGTCGCAATATCTTTGCGCCCGCTGCCGAGCAGTTTGGATACTACACATTTAACAACGGTTTTGGTGTTGTCAATAGCTCGGGTGCAACCATCTACGACTGCACCACCGAGCAGGCGACTTCAGAAGATGCGACCGATAGTGGCGTTACAACAGGAAAGACAATACTACAGACAACTTACAATATAATCAAGCAATTATGAAGCAGTTTTTAGAGTTGCAACCAACAGCAAATCAAACCTTTAGGTTAATGGGCTATGGTAGTCGCGGAAATCTTGTAGCGCGCCTTGAGAACTCATATAAGGTTGAGCAGAGTGGCGACTATCAGGGGGCGTGTCAGCTCCGATATGAGGCTTTTCAGGATATAATCTCTACCCTGCCCGATGACGAAGAGGGTGCAGTGGCTCTTGATCGCAACCACGCAACCACCCTTGCGGCAATGGAGATAATGCTCGCCTCGGCGGTTGACAACTACCTTGCTGGCGATGGCGAGATGGCTGCAGCGCAGATAGAGTTGCTGCTCGATTGCGATGAGGAGGATCCATTGGAGGCGACACCGATACTTGCGCTCTGCTACGCTATGATTGGAGAATGGGAGTGTCTTGAGGATATTGATACTGACCTTGGCGATAAGAGTGCTATTCGTCCGTTGATGCGTGCCCTGCACCACTTTGTTGCAAAGGGTAGCATTGATAAGGCTACTATGGCCGAACTTGCCCGTTTTAAGGATTTTGTAGATGAGCTTAAGCTTGCAGAGCATCCGACAGACGACAAGTATCTGAAAGATATATCGTCTGACAGACCATCACGCGCAGCGCTTGCCCGAGAGCTCTATCTGCGCGCAGAGCCTGCACTTGCAATATATCCAGACTTCATTCCAGCACTTACTGCGGCGCTCTAAAATTTAATTCCCAAGAATATCTGGAAGTTTATACCTGGCATTGGGCGAGAGAGGACAGAGAGGTACTGCTCGTTGAAGAGGTTGTTGATAACGCCCTTTGCAGATAATTCGATATGTTTCAGAGGTATAGACTTTTCGAGTGAGATATTGCTCATAAAGTATGGCGGCAGCTTACCCGAAAGGGAGATGTCGTTTGACGACATTGTATATCGCTCCGAGTAGTAGCACCACTTATATTGGAATGACCATCTGCGCCACGAGAGGCGGCCAGTGACAGACGAGGAGCGCTCGGGAACATATGGCAACTGTTTGCCAACAGACTTATCGGCAGGAGTACGCGGCTCGCCCTCGTTGATAGACGGGGTCCACGAGAATGAGCCCTCGAGGGCTAATTGCCACTGCTTTGTAAGTGCCACATCCAGATTTGCCTGCAGTTCAACACCATAGGCGTGGACATCCTTAATATTTGCAGGAGAGAAAAATCCCTTTGTGGTCGGCAGCCAGATAATCCAATCCTTAACAAAAGACTCAAACCAGCTTGCAGAGCCGCTAAACGAATAGAGTCCACTCTTGCCCACAGCGAACGACAATCCTGCATCGTATGTCCAGCCACTCTCCTTCTTAAGGTCGGGATTGCCACCTGGCAAAAAGTAGAGGTCGTTGAGTGTCGGGAAGCGGAAGTTACGCGACACCGAGGCCTTAGCGACGATATTTCCACGTTCCGAGAGCACTCCATCGACAAAAAAGGCGGGGATAATCGGAGTCCACTCCTTGCCGAACATCTCCTCACGAATAACAACCGACAGACCCAATCGATCTATAGGTCGCCACTTAGCCGACACCGAGCCCGAGAGCTCTGGGCGCGCCTTGCGATAGCCCAAAATGCCATTTCCACCTTGCTGAAGAACGATATTCTTATCGCGACTCTCGACAAAGTGCTGATGCAGCGAGAGGTTGGCCGTAAAGAGCCACTTATTGCCGATATAGTACTCACCCGCAGCCTGACCGTAGATTGTATTTATAGTGCTACGCGAGCGGGTCATATGGGCCATAACGCCATTGCCAAGATCGCGCTTATAGTCGTATGCCATCCAGGTATAGATATAGCCCGCCTTGGCCGCAACCTTCCAATTCCTGCGGAGATGGTCCCACGACAGAATACCGCGGAAGGTCTGCTCGCGTTGGCGATTATCGAAGTCTGTATCGCTACCGTGGTCGACCGTCAGCATAGCCAGTTCGCGATTGGAGTTGACATACCACGCATTAAGACCTAAGCGGTCACCCTTGCCCGTATTGTAGTAGACCTCCTGCAGAATGTGCAGGTCTTTGTATGCACCGCTACGGTTGCGCTCAACGGGGTAATATTGGTCTATGATGTTCATATTTTCATCATAGACATTCTCCTTCTTATCGTGGTTGAGATATTTGTAATCGTTTGGAGATGAGGAGTATACAGCACGCGTAGAGATCTGCCAATGGTCGTTACCGTATGTTAGGCGCAGAAACTCGTCAAAGCTCTTAAATGAGCCGATACCCTGGATATATTGAGCACCAAAACCATCTGCATTTGCTGGTTGTGTAGATAGCTTTACCGCACCTCCCAGACCTCCTCCCGTCTCGCCGACAGAGGATGTGCCGTGCAGCAGCGAGGCGTCATCGATAAAGTATGACGGTATAGTCGAGAAGTCGGTCATTCCGAGCATCGGATTGTTGAGTTTCATACCGTTCCACGACACCTGCGTATGTGATGGGGATGTACCACGAAAAGCGACCGTAGAGAGGGTTGCTCGGCCGTAGCTCTTGACAAAGATTGAGGAGTTGAAGGCGAGCACATCGGCCATAGAGAGCGATATATTCTCCTTCAAGGCAATAGAGTCGAGCTTTGTCTGCTGCACGCCTATCTCCTTCATCGGGCGACTACCCAGAACGGTTATCTCGCGGATAGCTACGGTGCGCTCCTCTGCCATAGCCGCAAAGGTCAGGCAGAGTGCAGTTAGTATGTAGCATAACCTTCTCATCTCCAACAAAATGCACCTGGGATAATACCCACATAGAAACTATCCAACTCTTCGCCCGTAGCCGAGTAGCGGTATATCATACCCTGCTGCGAGTAGTCAACAGCATCGGCAACGTATATATCCCCATTTTCGGGGCTGACGGTAAGACCATAGTATATTGTTCCGCGTGACGAGATTATAGGCTTAACGGGCAATCTATCTGCCGTAACATCCATAGCCCAGATATCGTCACTTATCCAATACAGAGTGTCGCCTGCGCGGTTTATCTGCACCTCGGACAGATCGTCCCCAAGACGAAAATCAAACTTTTTCTCAATCTCAAATCGCTCTGCATCAATACGATAGAGCGCTGGCGCCTCATAACCATATGGCGAGCCATCGAAGCCGCCATCGGTGACTGTCCAGAGTTTGCCGTTGCAGTCCAAAGCGAGCGATTGCGGCTGAATACCCACCGTAAGTTCATCAACAACGCTATCTGTGCGGGTGTCAATCTTGAGAATTCTATTCTGATAGGACCAACAATTCACATAGAGATAGTCGCCAAGTTGCACCATCTGCTCGGTTGAGCCACTCTCCATTGTCATATTTGGCACCTCAATATAACCCGTAACCTGATAGCGCTTAGGGTTGACAATAAAGATGCGATTATCCCAAAGTTGGGTAATATATGCCTTCTCGTCAGAGACAAAGTGGATATAGCGCGGTGAAGTGAGGTTTGTAATACGACCAACCTCCTTAAATGTCTCAATATCAATGGCAAAGACCACGTGAGAGTTATTTACCACAATCCAACCAACCCCGTTGCGGATAATCATACTCTGCGCCACATCGCCGAGTTTCATACCATTTGCGCGGTAGAAAATCTCATTTTCAACCTGCTTGGTCTGCGGATCGTAGTAGGAGAGGGAGGCATTTCCATATTGAAAATTACCCTCATTGGAGATGAACAGTCCCGACCCCGTTACCCTAAACTCCTCCACAAGGCCATACTCCCACCTCATACAGCCACAAAGTGCTGTAAGTGTGGTAATTATGGCAACAACCACGGAGAATATTTGTCGGAGACTGTTCATTATCTATCTGCTATAAATCGTAAAAATCGCACACCTCGGTCGAAATCTCACCCAGATGACCACTCTTGCCGTTGCAAGCGGTAACAACCTTTATAAAGTCGATATACTCCAACTCTACCGCACGACCCTCTGCATCCACCGCCTGCGAAATATCGAAGCAATTGACAGCCTTGAAGGTCGGCAGCCAATCGTTCTGGCTGTAGTTATCGACATAACCCCAACCATACGCCGGCAGAATCCACATCAAGCCATTGCCATACTTATCGTAGTTCTGAGTCTTAAGGCGAGTGCCTGTCAGAGTATAGCTCTCCTCTGCAATCCAAGTAGGATAGTACGACGGCTGGTCGTGGTAGCTCCTCAGGTAGTCAATCTCACCCTCAACGCCCTCACTATCAACCCATTTCACAGGTTGCTCAGCCGCTGTCGGGCGGAAATAGGTCACTGAGTAGCTCTTGATTGTACCCTCAGCCGACATATCGCTTCCTGCAAGCTCGTACCAAGTATCATCAGCCTCGCCATTGCCATTCTCGTCCTGCATAACCCAGACAACTCCAGGCTCAGAAGAGCCATCAAAGGCGTTGCCCTGGATAGCGAAGTCGTAGCCCTCGTTGTTGTCAATGCTATGGTCAAAGCCGACAGCGATATAGCCTCCAAAGCCGCCAAGCGAGACAAAGCTCTTCTTACCCAATCGCATCTCTGCATAGGCAATAGCCTCAGCCATGCTCGCCTCACTACCCGAAAAACCGCTGGTCTTGGTATCGCCAATAAACTGACCTGGGGCAGGGCGGTACTCGACCACCTTACTCCACTGCTTCGAAGAGGCAGATGTCTGCGGGCGATAGTGCCCGTCCTTCTCAGGCGCAGTGAATGTCTCGTCTATATTGCAAGACGAGGCAAACACCGCTAAAGTAGTTGTAATCAACAATTTGTATATCTTCATACTCTAAAATATTACCGCCACATCATCATACGCGAAGTATGCCGGTGTATTCATTCCGTAATCTCCAACAAGGTCGCTGCTCGGCTCAAAATTGAAGAGCACCTTTGCTACCTTACCCAGCGACTTAAGCTCCCACTTCTGCCAATCGGTCACCGGAGTTGTACCCTGGCAGAGGATAAACTCACTACTTCCTGTCAGGTTATCCGCCGCATCGTAACCATAAGCGACAACCTTAAAGAGTGTCTGCTCTGTTGCCGGAGGGGCAAAACCATCACCAACAGTGAGCGAGTTGAGCACATAGCAGGTATTGGTTATATACATATGGTCTATAACTCGCGCTACCCCATCTGCAAACTCAAAGCCCTTAAGCGAGGCATCATACATCTGCGAGTTAAAGAAGTCACTATAACCATTATGTACGCAGAAGTTTGCTGAGCCATTATGACCTCCTATCGGGTTAGCAAACTGCAACTCATACCAACCAAAATTGCCCTCTGGAAGGGTCGTATAGTCGGCAATAACGTAGTTCGATACCGCATGGCCACCAGTCCAATAAGGTGTTGTAAATGAGTGGAATAGCTCTGTATTACCCTCATCGTACCAATAGTACTCTCCGCCATTTGCATAGTAGGTCATAGTGCCCATATACTGCGCATCATCAACAAGGTCGCTCCAAGTGGCAATGCTCTTTGAGCAGTAATCCAAAGAATATGGCGTAAACTTCGCATCAACATCCTCAAAAGTGAGAATACGCATCTCTGCCTCCGGTTCAGTCGGTTGTTCCAAATTCTCCTGCTCGCAACCCGCCAATGTAAACATCGCTAAGGCTGCCAAAAAAAGTTTTTTCATCTCTAATACTCTGTTAGAATGTTAAACAAAAAAGAACGCTGTAACCCTTAGGATTACAGCGTTGTGTCAAAACTTATTCTTGTCAGCCCTATTTGCGCGCCAATGTAGCCTCTGAAACCGTTTTGATTTTGACCCGTTCTCCTGCAGGTTGAAAAATCTATGTCTGTAGAGGCAGGTCTTCTGACTTATTCCGTTCGTGGCGCCTTCTCGGTTTCCCAATGGCCATTGCCCGAACATAATATCCTGTAGGATAGGAACTTACAGCAGCAGGTACTGTTTCGGATTCTCACCGAATTTCCTTTTCATCTTGTTGCCTTTTGCGCACCAAGACACCTTCTACACCACAAAGATATGCATTTTTTTGTTACGTTATTCTCAGTATTGCATTTTTTTCAATATTTCCTCACTAATGACCCTTTTATCAAGACAAATAGCAGACTTATTGTCTTGATATAGTACAAGATTTGCTCGGGAACTACTCGAATGAGGTAAAAATAAATTATTCGCATCAAAACATGACGCGAATAATTTATATAATCACCTCAAATTAATATGATCACTCCTGCGGAAGTTCAGAACTATCATCCTTCAACGCAGGTATTGTCAGAGATTTTATCGATATATCATAACGATCATTCTCCACTCCCTCAACATCATAAATGTTAACTATACGAATAATGGCAACCGCCTCATTGTCACTGCCTACAAAAATGATATCATCTATTGCCAACTCTGACACCATAGGCTGCGTTACAGAATTGGCATATACAGCAGCTACTGATTGATGTGTCGCTGACGCATAATTAAAGTTATTCGCCTTGCAAAATCTTAATCCTGTGCCACTTGCCCAAATTCCTGACAACATATCAGATGTAGCCTCAGTGTCTACAACATAGATATCCGCCTCGTCGTCCATACTACTATCAATGCTCTGCATCAACTTAAACGAGAAGGCATCATTTTTCATTGAGCGCGGCGAATAGAGAGATACTCCTGTAAGCTCTTCTATGGCAGAGGAGTTGCTATGTACCAATACAGAGATATGCATATCCTGAATATTGCCTAAATTGTCCGTTGCAAAGAAGGAAAATTCAACACTCTGATCTTCGTTATAATTGGGAATCTCATAAATTAAACGATAGCTATACCTCTGGGCTTGAGGCTCAGCATTAAAGATAGAGACAGAGCCTGCCTTCTTGTCAAAAGTCATAGCCTCAATGCGAACAAGCTCCTGGTTGATGGTTCTTGCCGTTATATCAAAGTATATCTTATCGCCCGCTGTAGCCTCTAATGTATTTGGTGATACATATAGCAAGACTGGATCTGCATCATTCTCTGACGTACAGGCCACACAAAACATAACCAACGCACACAGACACGACAAAAATCTCTCCATACCTATTTTACTTATATATTACATAAGTCCAGCAATAATACCTCAGAAAGGGGTATTATTGCTGGTTATTGAGGTCATCTCTATTTAATTTACTTTATCTTGTAGACCTTAGCCTTTGCAGAAGCTAGAATCTCACTACCGAGGAATAGTCGAGTAATATCTCTCTTCTGGTTACTTAGTACAATATAGTCCGCCTCTGGGAACTCCTCAAAGATCTTATATGTTGCACGCTGAAGATAAGTATCTATACAATCTTTTACCTGCGTGCGACGTATTACAGTCCCATCATGGTTCACACCATTAATCTTATCAATAGTACGAATTATACCTATATACTGGCGATACTCTACACTAATTTCTGTCTGCCCGAGAAATTCAAGATCACTCATCCCTAGATTGAGTTGCACTTTGTCTGGGTTGTATGAACTGCGTTTTACTACACTACACGAGCTGAGCGTTAGTACAACACCAATCATACATATTATTAATAATATATTTCGCTTCATAACTATTTTTGTTATTTGAAGTAATATGAAAGAGTCAAGCGAATTTGATTACCAATCTGACCGCGCTTAGCTTGAAGTTTTGTATAGTAATCCATATCACTATCAATATTCTCAAACTCTCCAAAATCTGGAGAATAGGAGATCTGAGTCTTATCATTATTTACAGTAGTTGTTTTATACTTCAATCCCAAATCAAAACGTGAGGAGATACCATACTCAATACCAATTGCCAAAGGTAGGTTAGCAATAAATGCCTGAACACCAACAAAAGCACCAACACCAACAGCAAATGCTGTCTTTTTAATAGTTTGATAGTCCTTCACCTCTATCTCCACATTGTCATACTTATCTGTTGCTGTCGAACTCTGCCATCCTAAAGGAAGCTCAACTCCTGCGTAGACATCAAAAATATTGTGACGCGAGAAGTGATAAGACCATCCTGGATAGAGCATTGCAGAAGACTCCACATAGCGGTCTTTCCATGTTCGCTTATTGCCAGTATCTTCATCTTTAATCACACCTCGAAGACCCTCAGAACTCTCAAACAACTCCAAACCAAGACGCCACTCCATCTGATCAGAAGACATATACTTAAGGTTCAACAATGGCAGCGCCTTGACTTTAATATCAGAATTAAATCCTCTGAACATATCACTAGTCGCTCCCATATAAAGACCAAAGCAGCCCTCACCTGGACGGTTGCCAGTACGAATAGTCTTTGCTGAAGGCTCTCCTGTTGTAATTTGAGCTGAAGCTGTAGATATAGCACTAATACAGAGTGCTAAAACAAGTAAAAATCTTAAGTTTCGCATATAAATTAAGTTTGATTATGTTAGATCCTATTGCAAATTTATAAAAAAAAGAACAATAATAAAACATTTGCGCACAAAAAAAGAGGATAACAAAATATTCTCGATTTTTTAAGGAGATTGGGATTAGATAGTTGGTGAGTTGATTACTCCTTGATTACATTACCTTCAAAATCAAAGAAGGTGCAAACGCCATTGATACAAACACCCATTCCTGCTATTTTTTCGCAGGACTGTTGCTTATGCAAAGGTATGAATAAATGAGGATAAACGACTATTTTAGCAGTTGTTTTGTTTGTGCAATTGCGGTTGCCTACGAAAAGCATAGGAATATCCGCCCGAAAGCTCGGACATCGACACAAAAAAAGCAGAGGGGTTGCCTCTGCTTTGGATTGGATATGATGATGCATCAGGAGTTTGCGCTACTATGCTAAATTGAGATAGTTGAGTGTGCGAGATAGAGGATAATTCCGATTGAGGTTGATTATTTCAAAGTTTTTATCTATCTTTGTAAAAACTCGTATTTGCAACTATAAATCTTTAAACAGTACGACTATGGATATTATCATACGAGCCTTCAATCCAGAGGGTGGCAATGCCAGAGCCACGAGTGCAGATATATGCGACAAGGCCGTTGGTCTGATCATCAAGGGCGATGATGCCGATGCTATCATTGCCAAGTTCCACCAGCAGGCCCCAACAATCGATCTTAGTGCCAACTGGTCGGGCCTTAGTGACCTCTTTGACTCCTTGGAGACAACCTCTCCAATGATAATGTTCTGTTACAATAAGCGCGAGGCATACGACCCTTTTAATTGGAACGAGTGTTATCATAAAAACCTCGCCAACAATCCACAGTCTAAGGCCAAGATGATGGGTTTCTATGCCGATACGTTGTTAGCGAGCCCTAAGTTGATAAACCAGATGGATACCATCTTGGGTAGCCGAACATTGTACAAGGATGTTGTTCTGCTCTCGTCGGCTCCTTACTCTAAGGCGCGCGACTTCAATAAATTGAGCCGAGCGATAGTGGATATCTATGCTTCGCTCTGCTACGATAAGCCTGAGGAACATTGGGCCGAGGCAGAAGAGTTGTTACACAACGAGTTAGGCAATGATAATGCCTATATTCTTATTGTCGATGCTGATGAATGTCGCAAACGCTTTATCTGGAATGTGGCCGAGGGCGAGCCAACCAACTACCGCTTAAAGATTGATTGGGAGAAGAAGGGTTGGAGCATTAGTAACGATTATGATGAGCATATCTCCGATGTTGTTTTTGCTCGTCGGGGAGTTCTCTGCTATGAGAATTTCCAGGGTTGCATAACCGAGATAACTGACGAAGCGATAACCATCAGAATGGGTGACAAGAGCCAGACCCTCACCCCTGGCAACTCTCTTGTGTTCAGGAATGGAGATAGTTACGAGGACCACGAGGGTGTCGAGCATTATGATATTACCTACACCCTTACAATTGAGTGGCTCAAGGAGTAACGATCGCTCCAATAATAATCAAAAAGAGATGACTCGATTTGGGTATGACTTTTAATTTTTAACTGATTGATTTTCAGTGTTAGTTTTTACGAAAATCGCTAAATCCTACATATAAGGCTACATGATGGTCGTAAATAAGCCAACTAACTACGAATGCAAAGATATATAAATCTTGCCAAAG
>JAZQYI010000010.1:0-16780 GCA_045633445.1 Alistipes sp. | reverse complement strand
CTCATCGTAGCTCGCGATATCGCTCACGCACGCATCAAGCAGATGCTCGACAATGGCGAGCCTATGCCTGAGTACTTCAAGAATCACCCAGTATACTACGCAGGTCCTGCTAAGACCCCTGCTGGCTATGCTTCAGGCTCATTTGGTCCTACTACCGCAGGTCGTATGGACTCTTACGTAGACCTCTTCCAGAAAGCTGGTGGCTCTATGGTTATGGTTGCTAAGGGTAACCGCTCTAAGGCTGTTACCGATGCTTGCCAGGCAAACGGTGGCTTCTACCTCGGCTCTATCGGTGGTCCTGCTGCAATCCTCGCTAAAAACTCTATCAAGAGTGTTGAGGTTGTAGACTTCCCAGAGCTCGGTATGGAGGCTGTTCGCAAGATTTACGTGGAGAACTTCCCTGCGTTCATTATTGTAGATGATAAGGGTAATGATTTCTTCGCTGATTTTGCACATTAAATCGATTTTATGCGGTTTTTACTTCCGCTAACAAAAGTTGCTCGCAATGGGCGGTACAGATAGTACAGCCCATCGCGGACAATTTTGCCGAGCGTTGTAAAATTCCTCCTAAAATGCAATTTAATAAGCGCAAAGAGATGCTACTTTTCTTGAGCAAAATAGGTTGCATAAATCCCTCGCCTAAAATGCGATTTAGGGGTGGGGGTACAGCCCATCGCGGACAATTTTGCCGAGCGTTGTAAAATTCCTCCTAAAATGCAATTTAATTAGTGTGAAGGATTGCATATCAGTTACGCTAAATTTTTTAGCGGTGTCCGCCTATGGCGGATTTTCTGCTATAAAGTACCTCTGTAATGCCAATGGCCAATAGCTAACAGCCAAAGGCAATAAAACTTTGTTTTATTCGTTCTCAATATATGGGAAAGAGATTTTTTGCCGTCGTTGTGGCGGTTTTGACATTTTTTACTGCAGTTGCCGAACAGGTGACATTTGAGACCAACGCTCCGATGATTGTCGGGGTGGGGGAGCCGTTTCGTGTTGAGTTTGACCTCAATGCCAAACCAGATGATAAGTCGTTTGTAGCACCGTCGTTTGATGGTTTTAGCGTGCTGGCTGGTCCATCCGTATCGCACGGCTCGTCGATGCAGATTGTAAATGGCTCGATGACAAAGAGCTTCAGCTACTCTATTAGCTATGTGCTTCAGGCATCGAAGGTGGGGCATATAACTATCGGCGTGGCGACAATTGCGGTAGATGGAAAGAACTATTCGACTCGCAAGACCCCGATTGAGGTGCGACAAAATCAGAGCGAAGCGGCTGAGAGTAATCAGCAACAAGAGCAGCAGTCACTCGAGCAGCGTGCATCGCAGCAGTTGGCAGAGGATGACTTGATGTTGCGACTCTCTGTATCGCGCTCTTCGGTCTACAAAGGCGAACCTGTTAGAGCGGTGCTTAAGCTCTACAGCCGTGTAAATGTGGTCGGCTCGGAGGGTGCGAAGATTCCATCGTTTGACGGATTTTGGAGTCAGGCGTTGGAGTGTGAGCAGGGTCCATTCCGTGAGACGTTGGGTGGAAAGGTCTATGACGCCTACAACTTGGGTGAGTATATCCTCTATCCGCAGCAGAGTGGAAAGATTACAATTGAGCCTGCGAAAATCACCATTATCGCGCAGATGTTTGTGCGCAACAATCGTCCGCGAAACTCTTTCTTTGACAACACTCACGACATCTACAACCTGCGTCGCGAGTTGCGTTCGCCGGCTGTGGTAATTGACGTTAAGCCATTCCCAGCGGGTGCTCCGGCATCGTTTACTGGTGCGGTGGGAAGGTATACGATGGAGGCAAATCTCTCATCGGCAAACATCGCAGCGAACTCTGCGGCAAATATTGACGTGAAGATCTCGGGTCTTGGAAACATTGCCTTTTTGCAGGAGCCGAAGTTGCAGTTGCCAACATCGTTTGAGCTCTACGATGTGAAATCAACCGAGCAGATTCGTACAACAGCGTCGGGAAGTACAGGTTTCCGCCGTTTTGAGTATCCATTTATTGCCCGCGCAGAGGGTGATTATACTATTGCACCGATAGAGTTTACATACTTCAGCCCTGAGAGCGGGGAGTATGTGACCCTCACTTCGGACTACTTTGCAATAACCGTTGCCCCAGACACAAAGAGCACAGCCTCTTCGCAGATGGTAACAACTGTGGGTAAGCAGGATGTGCGACTGCTGGGCAGCGATATTCGCTTTATCAAGATGACCCGCCCTCAGCTCAGTGCTGTTGTGGCGCCGTTTATCCTCTCACCACTCTACTTTATGGTGCTGCTCTTGTTGGTGGTGCTTGCGGTGGTGGCATACTTTGTTGTAAGTAAGCGTATTAGAGATAACAAGAACACCGCTCTTGTCAAGGGTCGCCGAGCAAATAAGGTAGCCATTCAGCGTTTCCGTGCAGCCGAGAGGTATATGCGTGAGCAGAATCGTCGTGCATTCTACGAGGAGATGTTGCGCGCGCTGTGGGGCTATCTCTCAGACCGATTTAATATTCCAGTGGCCGACCTAACAAAGGAGAGCATCCGCGAGGAGCTCAACCGTCGTGGTGCTACAGAGGAGGCGAAGGATGTGACAGTCATTATCTCGCAGTGCGAGGAGGCGCAGTACTCGCCAATTGAGTCTGTGACGATGGATCAGGTGTATGGCAAGGGTATAGAGATTGTTTCGAGAATTGAATCTATAGCAAAAAAGTAGAGATATGAGATACTTACTTTCGTTGTTGGCACTGCTCTCAACATTTACAGCTGTAGCGCAGCAGGGTGAGCAGAGTGAGGCAAATCAGCCGCAAACGGTGGCTGTGGAGGTAGATAATATGACCCTTTGGGAGAGGGGTAATCAGGCATATATAGATGGTGACTATGCTGCCGCCGTGGCTGCGTACAACTCTATTGAGAGTCGTGGTTACTCATCGGCGCGCCTCTACTACAATATGGGCAACGCCTACTACAAGCAGGGACAGATTGGCAAATCTATACTCTACTACAACCGCGCACTTGTTGTCGCTCCGTCGATGGACGATGCTCGATATAACCTTGAGATTGCCGAGACACAGACAAAGGATAAGATAGCTGTTGTGCCAGAGTTCTTCCTCAATCGTTATATGCGTACGCTGCGTAGTGCCATAAGTTGCAGTGCGTGGAGCGCAATGTCGGTGGTGATGTTTGGGATAGCGATTCTCTTTGTGCTGATATTCCTGCTTGGCTCAAAGATTAGAGTGCGCAAGGTTGGATTTTATGGTGCTGTAGTGGCGCTGCTGCTCTTTGTTGCTGTTACAGCATTCGGCATCTCAGCAAGAAATAGCATAATCAACCGTCCAGGAGCTATTGTTATGAGCTCGGCAATATCTGTCAAGAGTTCACCAGACCGCGCAGCAACCGACCTATTTGTGCTGCACGAGGGAACAAAGGTTGAGGTGTCGTCAGAGATTGATGGTTGGTGCGAGATAACCATTGCTGACGGCAAGAAGGGCTGGACAGAGAGCAACCATTTGGAGAGAATTTAGAATGTCACGACTACTTGAAAATATTGTCAGTGAGCTCAATCGTCTGCCTGGCGTGGGTCGAAGAACGGCTCTGCGTCTGGCGATGCATATACTGAAGATGGATAGGGAGGATGTGGCGGCAATGACAGAGAGTATCGACGACTTTCGCAATAACATCTGTCGCTGTGCTAAGTGTGGCAACCTTTCAGATACTGAGGTGTGTGAGATTTGTAGCGACACAAAGCGCGACCGTACGACTGTCTGTGTGGTAGAGCAGGTGTCAGATCTACTCTCGATAGAAAAGACTCGTCAATACAAAGGTGTCTACAGCGTGTTGGGTGGCGTGATTTCGCCGATGCAGGGCATTGGTCCGTCGGATTTGAGAATAGATTTGTTGCTGGACCGTATTGCGCTTGGCGAGGTGAAGGAGGTGATTATCGCCATCTCGGCATCGGTCGAGGGCGAGACAACGCTCTTCTACCTGATGAATTGCCTGAAGAGATTTAATAATATCAAGATAACCACTATTGCTCGAGGTATTGGTTTTGGTGATGAGCTTGAGTATGTTGATGAGCATACTATAACTCAGGCACTTATCAACCGACGAGAGGTGGCAAAATAGTACTACTAACCATGAAACGCACTCTTGCAAAACTATCGTCGCTTGCCCTTGCAGCACCGCTTGCGAGCTGTAGTGTAGAGGATGACCGCCCCAATATTGTGCTCTTCCTCATTGACGATCTGGGTTGGCTCGATACTTCAGTGGCATTTGGCGAGCAGGTATATCCGTTCAACCTGCGTCACGATACACCAAATATTGCAGCACTTGCAGAGCAGGGGGCGATGATGACTTCGGCCTATGTCTGTCCCGTATCTACGCCGACTCGCACCTCGATAATCTCGGGAATGAATGCGGCACATACGCGTATTACCAACTACACATCGGTAGATAAGGATTGGAATCCCGATGCGACAGACACCCCGAGCGAGCAGCTTGAGGATACGGTTGAGCGCACAGATTGGAACATCAATGGTGTCACTCCGCTCGATGAGCCGCTTGCTAAGTCGGTGCAGATTACACCATATCCGCAGATTTTGAAGGATAACGGTTACTACACAATCCATGTTGGTAAGGGTCACTGGGCGCCGAATGGAACACCTGCGGCAAATCCGCTCAATATGGGTTTTTGTGTCAATATCGCCGGTCAGGTTGCAGGTAAACCACGCAGCTACTATGGCGAGGAGAACTACGGAAATACCCCAGAGACCTGGAACTTCTTCTCGGTGCAGAATATGACCGAGTATTACGGTACAGATACGCATCTTACTGAGGCTCTGACACTTGAGGCTATAAAGGCGCTCGACTATCCGATAGATAATGGTATTCCGTTCTACCTTAGCCTCTGCCACCACGCCGTGCATACGCCTATTCATCGTGATCCACGCTTCTTCCAGAAGTATATAGACAGAGGTATGGATGAGGGACAGGCCCGTTTTGCATCGATGTGTGAGGGGGTGGATAAGAGTTTGGGTGATTTGGTTGCCTATCTTAAGCAGCGCGAGGTGTTTGACAATACAATCATTGTCTTTATGTCCGACAATGGTGGCAACTCCGAAAACCTCTCAAAGGGTGGTGTGCGCCATACCCAGAACTCTCCACTACGCGAGGGCAAGGCCTCTTGTTACGAGGCGGGAGTGCGTGTGCCAATGGTTGTCTACTGGAGGGGCAAGGTTGCGGCTGGTACAAGGATAAATACTCCTGTGGTTGCGGAGGATTTGTACCCTACAATTCTTGAGATGGCTGAGGTCGATGACTATCAGACTGTGCAGCAGATAGATGGAAAGAGTATTGTTCGACTACTTACAAAGGGTTCAAAGGCTGTGCGCCGAGCGATGGATAATGGCACGATTGCAAATCAAAAGCAGGCAAATGCCTTTCAGATACCAGAGTCTGTATCGGGCATAGACCCCGAGCGAGAGGTGCTTGTTCACTTCCCGCACCAATGGAAACCATATCAGTTGCACGATATTGACTATATGAGTGCGCTGCGTAAGGGCGATTGGAAGATTGTCTATCGCCACCGAGAGCAGACCCTCGAGCTATACAATATTGCTCAGGATATATCTGAGCGCCACAATCTGGCTGCCTCACACCCTGAGAAATTACGAGAAATGGCAGATGCCCTCACTGCAAAACTTGAGGGTTATGATGCACTGTTGCCGACATTCCGTGCAACAGGTCAAACTATTCCTATGCCAAACCAATTAATTAAATAAGTATTATGAAAAAGTCTATTTTTGGAGCGCTCGTATGCGCAATGTTGATGGTTGTTGTTGGTTGCTGTGCTTGCCGCAGTGCACAGAAGAATGCAAAGCCGCTGAAGACTACAGAGTGGCACCTTATTCAGTTGGGTGGCCAGGAGATGGAGCTGCCGCTGAATGTCTTCAACATCACAATTGGTGATGATAACTCACTTGCAGGTGTTGGTGCTTGCAACCGTCTGCTCGGTCAGGTAGTTGTTGGAGAGAAGCAGGCTATCTCTTTCGGTCAGGTAGGCTCAACAATGATGCTCTGCCCTGAGAATGAGGAGCTGGAGAGCAAGTTTGTGTTAATGCTCGGCGGTATTACCCACTACGACATTGATGCAGACAAGCTTATCCTTATGCAGGATGGCGTGATTAAGGCTATTCTGAAGGCTGTTCCGACAACTGTTGAGGTTAAGTAAGAACACTCAAAGAGCAATAGAGAACAGATGGAGGTGTGACTTCCATCTGTTTTTTTATTACCTTTGCATCGTTAAACGATAAAGATATGAAGAAGATTGTGAACCCGTGGATGGGTGTTGAGGGTTATCACTGCTTTGGCTGTGATCCAAGCCACGACCACGGACTGAAGATGGAGTTTTATGAGGATGGTGACGATATTGTCAGCCTTTGGACCCCGACAGCAGAGCATCAGAGTTGGATAAATACCCTTCATGGAGGTCTGCAGGCGGCGCTGCTTGATGAGCTCTGCGGTTGGGTTATCTTCCGTAAGTTTCAGACTGCTGCCGTAACATCGAAGATGGAGATTAGATACCGCCGACCTGTCTATACAAATAAGGGCGTATTGACCCTACGCGCACACGCTGTAGAGGAGCGTCGAAATCTGGTGACGGTTGTAGGTCAGATTTTTGATGGCGACGGACAGATGTGTACCGAGGCAAGTTGCGTCTACTTTCTCTTCTCAAAAGAGAAGGCTGCAGCCGAAATGGGACTTGTAGCTTGTAAGACGGAGGATGAGATATAAAATTGTATAACAAGGTGATTTTGCGTTACGCCTGTGCTCGAAATCTTCATTTACGCAATTAGTAAACTTAATCCGTATAATTAAAGTGATGTAATTTTGGTGCCCCGCTATCACACCAAAGCAATTTGTTGTCAAAATGCGGTAGTGGGCGTGCATCACAAAAGAAACCCCTTTGGGATAGTAGTAAAACCTACAGCCCAAAGGGGTTTACTTTTAGGAATGTGCGGCTAATGCCGTATTTTCACAACAAATTACTCCTCGTCAGTATCGGTGTAAGCCTTAAGCAGCTTATCCTGAACATCTGAAGGTACCTGCTCGTAGCAGTCGAACTTCATAGTGTAAGTTGCAGCACCAGAAGTGAGAGATGAGAGGGTTGTTGAGTAGCGATAGAGCTCAGCCAGTGGCACACGAGCCTGGAGGCGATCGAAGCCCTTATCTGAATCCATACCCATAATCATTGCACGACGGTTCTGCAAATCACTCATTACAGAACCCATATACTCAGATGGTGTGAGTACCTCTACGCTGTAGATAGGCTCCATAATCTTCGGACCAGCGTTGCGGAATGCCTCCTTGAAGGCGTTACGAGCAGCAAGCTTAAATGAAAGCTCGTTTGAATCTACTGGGTGCATCTTACCATCGTAAACAATTACGCGGATATCACGAGCATAAGAACCGGTGAGTGGGCCCTCGTCCATCTTCTCCATAATACCCTTCAGGATAGCTGGCATAAAGCGAGCGTCAATAGCACCACCAACGATAGAGTTGTAGTACTGCAGCTTACCGCCCCAAGGAAGGTCATACTCCTCCTTGCCCTTGATGTTCACAGTAACCTCCTTGCCGCCTGACTTATACTTTGAAGGCTCGCCGATACCCTCATAGTAAGGCTCAATAACGATATGTACCTCACCAAACTGACCTGCACCACCAGACTGCTTCTTGTGGCGGTAGTCTGCCATAGCGACCTTGGTAATAGTCTCACGGTAAGGGATCTTTGGAGCGAAGAACTCCATCTCCACCTTACTATCTGCAAGGATACGAGCGCGGAGAATATTGAGGTGGTGCTCACCCTGACCCTGGATAATGGTCTGCTTGAGCTCCTTAGAGTACTCAACAAGGATTGTAGGGTCCTCGAAACGTGCATCAAGGAGCAACTTACCGAGCTTCTCCTCGTTTGCCTGCTCCTTAGCCTTAACAGCTGCGCGGTAACGAGGCTCTGGGAATACGATAGGCTCAACAGCTACAACTGCGCTTGGTGCTGCGAGAGTGTCGTTTGTACGAGTACCCTTAAGTTTTACGGTGCAACCGATATCACCAGCCTCGAGCTGAGTAACCTTGATACGGTTCTTACCTGCAACAGCAAAGAGCTGTGAGAGTTTCTCCTTATTACCTGTACGAGAGTTTACAAGCTCCATACCCTCGGTAACAGTACCACGAACTACGCGGAAGTAGTTGATCTCGCCGATGTGGTGCTCCATCTGGCTCTTGAATACGAACAGAGCAACTGGTGCAGTCTCGTCAGCTGGCATAGCCTCGCCATCAACAGTAAGGAAGTCAGGAGCCTTAGTAGGACCTGGAGCAACGTTGATGATGAACTCCATCAGACGCTTTGTACCGATATCCTTCTTACCGCTGCAAACGAAGATAGGCATAACCTTACGGTTTGCAACACCAAGCTTAAGACCTGAACGGATGTCATCCTGAGTGAGTGAGCCCTTATCGAAGTAGAGCATCATCAGCTCGTCATCGTACTCTGCTGCAGTCTCAACAAGCTCCTGGTTGTAAGCCTTTGCACGCTCCAACTCTGACTCTGGAATGTCATACTCCTCACGAGTACCATTCTCGTCGGTGAAGCGGTACATCTTCATCATCAGAACGTCGATGAATGAGTCGAAAGCAGCGCCCTGGTTTACAGGATACTGAACAACTACAGGCTTAACAAGCGAGTCAGCCTTGATGCTCTCGAGTGTAGACTCGTAGTTTGCCTTATCTGCGTCGAGCTGGTTGATAACACCAATCAGCGGCTTGTTAAGGATGCTTGCGTAACGGCTCTGAATCTCGTTACCTACCTCCCAACCATTCTGTGCGTTGATGAGCATAACGCCCACGTCACCAACCTTAAATGCAGAGAAGAGGTTGCCGCAGAAGTCGTCTGATCCTGGGCAGTCGATAATATTGAGCTTACGACCCATAAACTCTGTAAAGAGTGTGGTCGCATAGATTGAACGTTTGTACTCGTGCTCGATATCGGTGTTATCCGACAGAGTGTTGTTGTTTTCGATACTACCCCTGCGGTCAATAACTTTACCCTCGAAAGCCATCGCCTCAGCAAGAGTAGTCTTACCCGAGCCTGGGGCACCTACAAGAACGATGTTCTTAATCTCTTTTGGTGAATAGTTTTTCATATTTTTGAAGTTTTAAGGATTACAATTTTGGGTTTTATCCCTTTTCAGTCTATAAAATTAAACACTTTTTTTCAAACTACAAAATAATTATACAAAAAAGAGCGGAAAGAGAGTATCTTCCCGCCCTTTATATATTATATATAGGTAATGTTAGTCTACCTTAATATCTGTGTTAACATTCTTCGAACCAACAAGTGCGTAGAAGAGCATATAACCAAGACCGGCAATGATTACCCAGTAGCTGTTGATGTAGCCAACATAGTCAGATACAAAGCCCTGAACAAATGGGAGGATACCACCACCGCAAACAAGTGTCATAAAGATACCTGATGCAAGTGGGGTGTACTTACCAAGACCCTCTGCTGCAAGGTTGAAGATTGCACCCCACATAACCGATGTGCAAAGACCACAGAGGAACATAAATATCATGCTCAGAGGTACCTGTGCCTCGATAACAGGAACGGTAATCTGTACAGACTCAGGAATAAACATCAGTGCAAAGACAAATACTAGCGCGATGATACATACAGTTGTAAGCATCGCCTTAGAAGAGACCTTACCACCAATAGCACCACCAACCAAGCGGCCGCACATCATAAGGAACCAGTAGAAACCGATAAGTGTACCTGCAACAGCTGGACCTACACCCTCAAGGTTTGACATGTAGAGGTTTGCAGTATTTGGAATACCTACCTCAACACCTACATAGAAGAAGATTGCAATTGCACCAAGAACAAAGTGGCGGAATGAGAGTGGAGAGTGTGGATCCTTCTCTGTGTTACCAGCCTTGCGAGCAGCCTTCTCCTCAGCAGTCTCCATATGAGGCTCTGGAATTGCTGAAAGGGCGATGATGATAAATGCCAGAGCGAAGATTGCCATAGCGGTAATCATTGCAGGAGCCGCATCACTTACGCTTGCTGTAGCTGCCTGACCACCAATCATATAGCCGAGGAAGATAGGAGCAATAGTACCACCGATAGAGTTGCAAGAACCACCGAGCTGGATGAGCTGGTTACCACGGTTACCACCACCACCGAGGGTGTTGAGCATAGGGTTTACAACCAGGTTGAGCAGACACATAGAGAAACCTGCAACGAATGCGCCGAGCACATATACGCCAAATGACTCAACGTAACCTGATGCAAACTGGATAGCCACACCGATAAAACCGATAGCTGCAGCGAGCAGTGATGTGAACTTGTAACCCTTACGCTTGAGGATAAGACCACCAGGGATACCCATACAAGCATAGGCGATAAAGTTGGCAAGGGTACCGAGCTGCGCCATTGCGTTAGATGCACCAAACTGATTCTGGACAATAACGCCCATAGAACCAGCAAAGTTGGTTACAAATGCAATCATAAAGAAGAGCAAGAACATCACTCCGATTGCAAAAACATTACTTTTTTGATTTGTCATAGTTGTATAGTTTTATAGATTGAATTATCTGTCACGCTCGGCAACGAAGGTGCAAAGGTCTATCATCGCCTGGCGATACGGTGTATCCTCGAGGTGCGAAAGCTCGGAGAGAGCACGCTGCAAAAAGCGCTGCAGAGTTGCACGAGCACGCTCCACGCCGTTATACTTGACTACCTGCTCGCGGATAAAATCTACCGCCTCGGCATCTGTTGCTGCACGCTCCACAGCCGAGAGAATCTCTTTTGTAAGTTCTGGTGTTGCTTGCTCAAGCACCTCCAAAAGCGGAAGAGTTATCTTACGCTCCTGCAAATCGTTTGCCGCAGGTTTGCCTGTATTGTTGTTTGGGGTGTAGTCCAGAATATCGTCAACAATTTGGAACGCCATACCAACCATCTCGCCAAAGCGGTGCATACTCTCGACCGTTTTGCGTGGAGCACCTACTGACAGCGCACCCGCAGAGGTGCAACTTGCAAAGAGAGATGCGGTCTTTTTGTAGATAACGTCAAAGTAGCCCTCCTTTGTAATGTTGAGCTTGCCTGCGTGGTCTGACTGCAAAATCTCACCCTCGCAGAGGATCGCCATACTGCCGATAATGTGTGTTAGGAGGTCGTACTGGCCACTCTTTAGGCCGATATCCATATTGCGTGCCAAGATGTAGTCGCCAACAATTACTGCGTTGCGGCTCTGCCAACGGGCATTGACCGATGCCTGACCGCGACGCTGCAGTGACTCGTCAATAACATCGTCGTGAACAAGTGAAGCAGTGTGAATCATCTCCACAAGCATTGCAGCAAGCATTGTGCGCTTACCGAAGCTGCCACTTGGTGAGGTTGCTGCAGCAACGAGCATTGTAAGCGTAGGGCGCAGACCCTTGCCGCGTGAAGAGAGGATGTAGTCGATCATCTCGGCAAGCAGAGTCCCCTCCTTCTCATTAAAAGAGCCTCGGACAAACTGCTCGAACTCCTCGATGCGATCAGCTATCGGTTGGCGAATATCGTCTAAAGTAATCATAAAGTACTCTGAATAGTCTTATATTTTAGCAAAGATAAGCAATTTTCGTGATAGAGTCCAGAAACTCTCCAAAATTTTTTGTATTTTTGTCAGTAAGTAAACTTAAGAATCGAAAATGGATAAGTTGAAGAGTATATTCTCCCGTTCGTTGCCGCTGCTTGTGGCTGTAGTAATCTTTTTTGCTGTGTGCGCTGTATGTTTTGCGCCGCAGTTTAAGGGGCACAAGATAGTGATGCACGACATACAGCAGTTTGACGGTATGAGCAGCGACATTCGTGCGCATCGTGCAGCGACAGGCGAGGATCCGCAGTGGACTGGCGCTATGTTTGGCGGTATGCCGGCATACCTTATAAATATAAAGTACCCTGCGCAGTTTATTAAAACTATTGCCGACAAGGTGTTGGGGGCTATGGGCGAGCCGTTGGTGCTCATATTCTTTGCTATGCTCTCGATGTGGCTGATGGTGGTAATGATAGGCTTCAGCCCGTGGATTGGGCTTGTGGCGGGTCTTGCATATGGACTGTCGACCTACTTCTTCCTTATTATCGGTGCGGGACATATTACCAAGATGTGGGCTGCGGTCTATGCACCTGCGATGATGGGTGCGATATATATGGCACTGCGTGGAAATATGTGGCTTGGAGGTGCTTTGGCGGCACTCTTTGCTACGCTTGAGATAGGTGCAAACCATCCTCAGATAACCTACTACTTCCTGTTGGTGGCACTCGCATTGTGGGTTAATGATCTGATTTTTGCAATCAAGGAGAAGGGACTAAAACTCTTCGGCAAGCGTACGGCGGTGCTTGCGGCTGCGGCAATAATTGCTGTAGGTGCGAACTTTTCATCACTCTACTACACTATGCAGCATAGTAAGGATACTATCCGTGGAGGTAGTGAGGCTGCGGCAGCTGTTGGTGGTGAGAGTTCAGAGGGTCTTGACCTTGACTACGCTACGGCGTGGAGCTATGGTGTTACAGAGAGCTGGACAATGCTTGTGCCCGACTTTATGGGTGGAGAGAGTGGTTTTGATGGTTACTCAACCGATAGAGATGCTCCGCTCAATAGTGCACTGAAGGAGTGGGATTGGTTCGACTTTATGGGTGTGCCGAGGAGCTATGTAATTCCATATTTTACCGATATAACCTACTGGGGCGACCAGCCATACACTGCCGGCCCGACATATTTAGGTGCGGTGGCGGTCTTCCTTGCCATTCTGGGTATTGCCCTGGCAAGTAAAAGAAATCGCTGGTGGATAGTTGCCGTGTCGGCATTTGCGCTGTTGCTTAGTTGGGGTAGTAATGCGATGTGGTTTACAAAGCTCTGCTACAACTACCTGCCGATGTACAATAAGTTCCGCACCGTCTCTATGGCGCTTATCGTGTTGCAGTGGAGTGTGCCGCTGCTTGCAAGTATCGCGCTCTGGCAACTCTTCAAGGCGGAGAGTATGGAGCGCATTAAGCGTGCACTGCTCTGGAGCGCGGGTGTTACAGGTGGAGTACTGTTGCTCTTTACTGTTGCCGGCGGAGCAATCTTTGACTTTGGCGAGGAGCGTACAGCGATGCAGATTAGTGCTCGCTTTGAGAGTATTCTGAAAAATGGTGGTGCAGAGGATCTTGTTCAGCAGGGTCTGCACGATCAGATAGGTTGGTCAATTGGCGAGGCTGTAGCGGCTGAGCGACAGCAGATGATGAGGTCAGATGCACTCCGTTCGCTAATCTTCGTACTCCTTGCGGCGGCGGTTGTTGCAGTAGCTGTATGGGGTAAGCTGAAGAGGGGTTATGTTGTGGCGCTGCTTGCGACATTGGTGGTTGCCGATATGGTGCCTGTGGCGTTCAGGTATCTTAATTATGACGACTTCGTATCGCCACGAAAGGCAAAGATTGTAGCTACAGAGGCCGATAAGGCGATTATGGCAGACAAGGAGTTGGGATATAGAGTCTTCAATCTCTCTGTATCGCCATTTAACGACGCTACAACATCTATGTTCCACCGCTCTATTGGTGGTTATCACGGTGCGAAGCTCTCTCGTTATCAGGATATTATCGACTACTACTTGCCAGTAGAGCTCCCGCACGAGGGTATTTTGGATATGCTCAACACAAAGTATATCATCACACCTGACGGAGAGCCTCAGTTTCGAGAGTCGGCACTCGGTGCGGCGTGGTTTGTAGATGCTGTACTTGGCGTGAGGGGTGCGGCAGAGGAGATTCAGTCACTCGGACTTGTTGATCTTGCATCTACAGCAGTTGTTGATGAACGCGATCTGCCAGCGCAGACAGCCTTTAGTACCGATGGTGAAATTTCCCTTGTAGAGTATGCTCCAAACCGCCTGAAGTACCACTACAGAGCATCGGAAGATGTCTTTGCTGTCTTCTCGGAGATATTCTACGACAAGGGTTGGAGTGTTACAATTGATGGCGTGGCTGCTGATGCGCTGCGCGTGGATTATATCCTGCGAGGTATGGAGCTTCCTGCGGGTGAGCACACTGTCGAGTGGTCGTTCCGCGCACCAAATTGGACTTTTGTAAATATTGTGACTCTGCTCTGCTCGTTGCTTGTGCTTGTAGTATTGGGCTGGGCGGTCTATAAAAATAGGAAGGAGTGTTAATATGAAGGGAAAGATAATGCGTTCGTACCTAATCTCCACTGTCAGTATGGCATTGGTACTCTTTATATTGGGTACAATCGGTTTTACGATGCTCTCGCTGCTCAAATCATCAAAGCAGGTTAGAGAGGGCGTTGTGATGATTGTCGAACTGAAGGATGGATTTTCAGCCGAGCAGCGCGATAGTTTGCAACTGAAGATTGCTGATAACAAGTTGGTTGCCGCAGTGGACTTTGTATCAAAGGATGAAAAACTTGCAGATGAGGATTTTCGTCGCGCATTTGATATCGACATAAAGGATATTCTTTCGGACAATCCGCTGCCAGACTCGTTTGATGTCACCCTCTCTTCGGCAGCTGCAGAGGCGGAGGAGTTGGAGGCCTTTGTGCAGGATATCAAACAGTTAGACGGGGTTAGTTACGTATCGTATCCGAAGGAGTTGATTGCCCAGGTGCACTCTGTTCTCGATGTTATGCAACTTCTGATTTTTGCCTTTGGTGCGGTTATGCTTATAATCTCGTTTGTGCTGCTTGGCAATACCGTTCGCCTTGCTATCTTCTCGCATCGTGAGGCTATCAAGACTATGAAGCTCGTCGGTGCAACAAAGTGGTTTATCATCCGCCCATTCCTCGGGCGTAGCCTGCTGCAGGGTCTGCTGGCAGGTGTTGTGGCGACAATTTTGTTCGTTGCAGCCCTCTTTGGCTTGCAGTATAGCCTACCTGGCTTTGAGGTAATGGCACAGCTGCAGATGGTGGCTGTTGTCGCCGGCGCAATGGTGGTGTTGGGTATTGTGCTCTCAACGCTCTTTACCTTCGTGGCTGTGAATAAGTGTGTAAATATGAGGTCAAATAAATTATATCTCTATTAATATGAAGTGGTTTAAGAACTTAACGAACGAAAACGATAGCAAAATGCCGCTTGCAATGAAAAACTACATCCTCATTCTTGTTGGCGTGGTGATAATCATCTTGGGCTTTATCCTTATGGCAGGTGGCGAGCCCGCAACCCCAGAGAACTTCGACTATAGCATCTTCTCTTTCCGCCGCATTACCCTTGCGCCGATTGTGGTGGTTGCAGGATTTGCGCTTGAGATATACGCTATCCTTAAAAAATTTTAGCGTGAAGCATTTGTCGTGATAGCGGGGCATCTACCTCCGCTAACCCCAAAAAACAGCAAAGGGCAGTACGAGTAAGTACAGCCCTTTGCTATTTTTGTGCCGAGTGCTAATCCTCCTTCGGAGTCTTTTCGCTGCTACGTCTCAGCAATTCAAACTAGTTTGATTGCGTTCGACTTACTCGCAGCGTATACCTCGGAAAAGCTAACGACCAACAGCTACTTAAAAAACTTATACTGGAATATCAGCAGGTAGACCACTGCCACCGAGATATAGGCGTCGGCGAGGTTGAAGATTGCGCCGAAGAAGTAGTTTCTCGAGTCAACGAGGAAGCTGAGCCACTCAGGACAACTATTCCATTGGAAGAGCGGGAAGTAGAACATATCCACCACGCGACCCATCATAAATGGAGCATAGCTGCCGCCAAAGTGTGCAACCGTTGCCGGAGTGGATGCTGAGAAGATAAGTCCATAGAAGGCGCTATCGATAATATTTCCAATCGCACCCGCCGCAATAAGTACCAATCCGATAATAACACCCTTCGGAGCATTCTGCTTAAGAAGGTGGTTGATGTAGTAGAACATCGCACCTACAAGACCGACACGGAAGAGGCTCAGGAAGAGTTTGCCCCAGTCAAATCCGCCATTGTTTGCAATCTGCATACCGAAGGCTGCACCGTTGTTCTCCACAAACAGGAGCTGGAACCAATCCTCAAAGACGGTGATTGACTCGCCAAGGTGCATATTTGTCTTAATCCAAATCTTTAGTACCTGGTCTGCGACAACCAATAGCACAAAGAGTATCGAAATCTTTTTCCAATTCATATCTCGAAAACTATAATGGTTTTAATCTTTGCTACAAAGGTATATATTTTTTGCGAGAGTCACAAATAGGACCCACTTTTGCCCTTATATATAATATATATAGGTATAAAGGCTATTTTTTAAGAAATATTAAAAAATATACAAAAAATGTGTAAAAAAGTTTGCGAAACATTTGCACAGTAATTTTTTTGTCCATATCTTTGCACCCGCAATCAGGAAATAACACTGGTTGCGATGGTTCTGAAAAAGGTTTTAACGATGCGAAAAACAAATTGTTGAAAAATTTTTCAAAAAAAGTTTCAAAAAATTTGGTGGTTTCAAAAAAAGGCTTTACCTTTGCACCACTTTCCGCTCCGAAATGGAGAGGAGACTTTTGAAAACGGTTCTTTGATTTACTGGTTACAAAATTGAGAGAAAGTGTAGTATTTATCTGTCAATTTCCTTTTGGAAAAAGAAGTAGTCAGGACTCTAACGATACATTATAATTTTTTTACAATGGAGAGTTTGATCCTGGCTCAGGATGAACGCTAGCGGCAGGCTTAACACATGCAAGTCGAGGGGCAGCATAATGAAGTAGCAATACTGATTTGATGGCGACCGGCGCACGGGTGCGTAACGCGTATGCA
>JAZQYI010000009.1:0-167285 GCA_045633445.1 Alistipes sp. | reverse complement strand
ATCTTGCGTCCTAACCGATAGACGAATCGGCCTTACCCTAATGGCGAAGTCCACTCCGCGGCAATTAGTGGTGCAAAGGTATTAAAAAAATGGGAAATGACAAGTGAAATGGTGGAAAAATGTGAAAAAAGTGCAAAAAAGAGCTGAAACAGTAGCAGTTAGAGCGAAAAAAGCACTTTTAGTATATCCGCTGCATCGGCTGCCGAATGTACAGAAATCGAGGCGTTGTCCATAATTGCCACCGAGTCACAAACTGTCAGCGCAGCATCTATGTCGTGTGTCGAGAAGAGGATTGTTTTGCCCTGATTATGAGCCAAATCGGCCAGCAGTCGACATATCTCAAAACGCGTTGGAATGTCGAGAAAAGCTGTCGGCTCGTCGAGCAGAATTATCGGTGTCTGCTGGGCGAGTGCTCGGGCAATCATTATGCGCTGAAACTCTCCGTCAGAGAGGGTGTCTATAGCTCTATCGGCAAAGGCTACCATACCTACAGCGGCAAGGGAGTTATTGATGATCTCCGTATCCTCTCGGCTGATTCTACCAATCCAGTTGGTGTATGGCGCACGACCCGTAGCAACTACATCGCGACAGAGGAGATTTGCTACTCTGATGCGCTGTGTGCTGACAAAGGAGATGAGCTTTGCACGCTCCTCTGCCGATGTTTTGTGCAGAGGTTTTCCGCCGACAATAACCTCTCCAGATACGGGAGAGTCTATGGCTGCAAGGATGCGCAGCAGCGAACTCTTACCGGCACCGTTACGACCTACAAGGGCAGAAAGTGTACCCCTCTTGAGGGTGCATTGAGCCTGCTGTAGTAGCGTGCGAGAGCCAAAGGCGAGGGTTATCTTGTCGAGTGTTATCATTGCATCAGACTACGGTTACGAGTTACGATATATACCACTACAGGAACACCC
This sequence comes from Alistipes sp., assembly GCA_045633445.1. Taxonomy (GTDB): domain Bacteria; phylum Bacteroidota; class Bacteroidia; order Bacteroidales; family Rikenellaceae; genus Alistipes. The sequence continues at coordinate 166,371 of JAZQYI010000009.1, read as the reverse complement.
ATCAGTGCGGTTATTGTGTTGATTGGCAACAACATAGCCTTTGAAACGATATCGCCAATAAGCAGCATCGCCGCACCAATTGCAGCCGAAGCAGGGATAAGCACTCGGTGGTCAGCCGTGCGGAATAACATTCGTGCCAAGTGAGGCACAGCAAGTCCGACAAAACCTATCGGACCGCAGAAGGCTGTTATTGTACCGGCAAGCAGAGTGGTCGAGAGGAATACTAAACGATATACGCGCTTGAGGTTTATACCTGTGCTCTTTGCGTAGTTCTCGCCCAGAAGTAGTATGTTGAGCGGCTTTATGGTGAGCACCGCTACCGCCACGCCGATAACTATTGCCGCGAGGATAAATGGAAGCTGCGATGCCGACACATCACCCAAGCTACCCATTGTCCAGATGACAAACGACTTGAGCGCCATCTCGTTGCTGAAGAATTGCAGTATCTCAACCACAGCACTGAGTGCCGAGGAGAGCATCATGCCCAAAATAAGGATGACCATTATATCCTTGATTTTTCGGGATAGTACGATAATGAGTAGCAGTACCGCTGCAGCACCAATCCAGGCTGCACCTGCAGTGCCAATAACAGATATTGCTGAGAGGTTTGTAAGACCTAAAAGTGGCGCACCGAGTAGAAATAGCGCCACGCCGAAGCTTGCTCCAGAGCTTACTCCGAGCACATATGGGCCCGCAAGTGGGTTGGCAAACATCGTCTGCATCTGTAGTCCCGAGAGCGATAGTGCTACACCTGCAAGCAGCGCCACAACCGCCTTGAGAAGTCGAATGTCGATTACAATGCTACGAATTGTCGGGTCGATAGTTGAGCCAGTCAGCACGCCGAGCACCTTGCTAAGCGGCAGGTTGACGCTACCCACGACAATATCGCAGATAAAGAGCACTACAACAAGTGCCGTGAGTAGCAGAAAGAGTATCGTTGTGCGGTTTCTCATTACTCAAGACGTTTGTAGTAGAACAATGAATCTGTCGGCGCATTGCAGTGCAACAGCTTAATCATATCGGCCAGAACTATGTCAGCATTTACCGTTCCGCTCTCCCAAAAGTCGCTACCTCCGCTCTCTGTTGTGCGCTTTGTGTTGTTGTATACGCGACGAGAAATAACGGCAGGAGTGTTGGCGAACTTGGGATTTTCGCTCTTTAGCTGATCGAGCGAACATACCTGACCCACATTTATCCATACATCGGCTGTAGAGGCGAGAATCAGTGCCTGCTCAAGTGAGATAGGCTTTGACTCCGCGCTGTCGTTCTGCGGATAGATGTATTCTCCGCCCGCATCGGCTATAAGTTGCACGGCATAGCTTCTGACAGAGGGCATAAACCAACTATCGTTGTACGGGGTGTTTAGCATAACCTTTGGATGGGTGGTATATTGGGTGGCTATTTGCTTTAGGGTGTTGTAACGCTCCTCAAGTGCGGCAAAATACTCTTCACCAACTCTCTGCACACCACAAATGGCTGCAATGGCAACAATCCACTCCGCCTTACCCAGTGGAGATGACTCGATGTAGTCGCCTATATATATATAAGGTATGCCCAGCTCCGAGAGTTTTGTTGTCATCGAACTCTGATCGCCATAGAGGCCATAGAGCAACATAACATCTGTCCCTGCCGCCTTAATACCCTCAAAGTTGAGCGCTGAGTCGTAGCCAATCTCTGTGGCACGCGAGCGAACAGCCTTGTTTGTCAGAAACCTCACACCAGATACTCCGACAATGCTCTCTGCTGCACCAATTGCATCAATCATCGCCACGTGGCTCGATGATAGGGTAGAGATCTTTGTTGCGGGAACGCGGATAGATGTTGCAGATGTTGGTGCAACCTGCTCTTTGTTAAGTAGATATACACGTTGCTCAAATGGTTTGTCGCTCTGATATGGATTTGTGATTGTCAGCACCTTGCGGTTGAGCGAGTCAAGGGCAATAGAGAATGACTTCGCATATTTGGGGGTATACAACGGAGTAAGAGCCTCATCTTTAGACTCTTTAGTAGATGTGCAAGATAGCAGCGTACAGAGAAGTATGTATACCCACCATCTCATTATTTGCCCAAAAGGATTTGTGCTTGCTCGATAGCAGCATCTGTGATATTTTCGCCTGAGAGCATCTTTGCAATCTCGGTAATACGCTCACTATCTGAAAGTTGGCGCATATTTGTAGTGCTCTCGCTCTTGTATACAAGGTAGTGGCGATTACCCTTTGATGCGACCTGTGGCAGATGGGTTATATCTATCACCTGCATAGTTGCCGAGAGCTCGGCAATCACCTCACCAACTGCATTTGCCACGCTGCCCGATACTCCTGTGTCAATCTCGTCAAAGATGATTGTCGGTAGGGCGAGGGAGCGGGAGATAATGCTCTTCAGTGCAAGCATCACGCGCGACATCTCACCACCTGAGGCAATCTTTTCGATAGCTCGTGGGCTGTGACCCTCGTTTGCAGTAAAGAGGAAGTCGATCTTCTCTATACCAATGGCGGTCAGCGGTGTGGTTGTAAAGCCTATTTTGAACTTAGCACTCTCCATACCCACCTTATGCAGAATGCTCTCTACACCACGCTCAAATGCTGGTGCTGCGGCCTGATGAGCCTCAAAAATTGATTGCGCCAATGCTGTAGCGTGAGCCGTCGCCGCCTCTACAGCAGCGTGAAGCTCTGCAATATTCTCGTCTGCACGGTCAATGCTCTCTAACTGAGTAGAGTAGTTTTTGTATATAGCAATCAGCTCTGAGGTGCTCTCTGCGTGGTGTTTACGGCAGAGTGAGTAGAGTAGTTCAAGACGGTTGTTATACTTGTCAAGCAGTTCAGGGTCGGACTCAATGGTCTCTACCACCTGCTCGGCTGTGCTGTCTAAATCTTGCAGTTCAATAACTACAGATGCAAGACGCTCGGCCGCCTGCTGCGCCTCTGGATAGTGCTCGGCAATAGCCTTAAGGGCCTTTGTGCGCTGAACAAGCTGCGCCACAACACCCGACTCCTCCTCTGTTAGTGACTGGTGGAGCGCACCGTATGCTTCGGCAATAGACTCTGCATTGGCAAGTGTGGCAATCTTAACCTCAAGTTCAGCCTCCTCGCCATCCTTTATTGCTGCACCCTTTAACTCCTCGACCTGATAGCGCAACCACTCCTCCTCTTTGCGGGCAGAGAGGATGCTCTGCTGCGCCTCGGCAAGTGCACTTTGAGCCTTTGTAAGTTCTGCATAGGCCTTGTTATACTGGCTACGCAACTCTGTACAAGCGGCAATAGTGTCAAGCGCCTCAAGACGAAAACTCTCTGAGGCGAGGATAAGATTGCTGTGCTGTGAGTGTATATCTATAAGGTATTCGCCTAAACTTTTGAGAGTTGTCAGTTGCACTGGCATATCACCTACAAATGCACGACTCTTACCCGCTGGGGTGATAATTCGGCGAATAGTAATCTGTGGCTCGTAATCCAAATCGAGCTCATTGAAGATCTGCTCAAGGTTGAGCCCGTCAATGTCAAAAGTCGCCTCTACGACGCAGTTGCGTGTATTCTCCTTGATTGCTGCCCCCTCGTTTCTTGCACCAAGCAATAGCGAGAGTGCCCCAAGAAGGATACTCTTACCTGCACCAGTCTGACCGGTGATGATGTTGAGGTGAGAGTCAAACTCAACCTCAAGGTGGTCGATAAGTGCGTAATTCTCAACGCTAAGCGTGCGTAGCATAGTGCTCCTCTATTTTGTCAACAATCTTCTCGGCTACATCTGCCTTGCTCATTAGCGGCAGGGTAGTTGAACCCGAATGGTCGATAAAAGTTACCTTGTTTGTATCTACACCAAATCCTGCACCCTTGTCGGTGAGCGAGTTGAGAACGATAAAATCGAGATTTTTGCGTGCAAGCTTACCCTGTGCGCTCTCCACTCCAGCATCGCTCTCAAGGGCAAAGCCTACAAGCAGTCGACTACCCTTAACGGCACCGAGCGCTGCGGCAATATCCTTTGTGCGAACAAGGGGAATTGACATATCGTCATCAGACTTCTTAATCTTATGCTCGGCAACTGTAGCAGGGGTGTAGTCTGCCACGGCGGCACACATAATTGCGCCGTCGGCAGTGGCAAAAGCCTCTACTGCAGCCTCATACATCTGCGCTGCAGAGAGTATATCTACACGTTTTACACCTGCTGGTGTAGGTAGAGAGGTGCGACCAGTAACCAGTGTTACCTCGGCACCGCGCTGGGCTAAAGATGCAGCGATAGCATAGCCCATCTTTCCGGTCGAGTGGTTTGTGATGTAGCGTACCGGATCTATCGCCTCGATAGTAGCGCCTGCAGTTACAACGAAGTGCTTACCTTGCAGGCTCTTTTTTTTTTCGTCAGCGATGGTCTTCTCGATAAGGTCGAGAATCTGCTCTGGCTCGGCCATACGACCCTTGCCAGTAAGTCCGCTGGCAAGCTCGCCAGACGGAGAGTCGGCGATAATCACGCCGTGCTTTTGAAGTGTTGCCAGATTTGTCTGGGTAGTGATGTGGGCAAACATATCGCAATCCATTGCTGGCGCGATAATGGTCTTGCAACGTGCAGAGAGGTAGGTTGTAAGCAGTAGATTGTCCGCAACGCCGGTAGCCATCTTGGCAATGGTGTTTGCCGTTGCTGGAGCGATGACATAGCAGTCTGCCCACTCGCCAAGGCTGATGTGAGAGTTCCACTCGCCATTCTCAGGGTTGAAGAACTCTACAAGGATAGGGTTCTTCGAGAGTGTTGCCATAGTCAGCGGGGTGATAAACTGCTTAGCTGTTGCAGTCATTACCACCTTTACCTCAGCACCTGCTGCGCGCAACAGACGACACAGCACAGCGGCTTTGTAAGCTGCTATGCTGCCCGTAACTCCTAAAAGTATGTGTTTGCCCTGTAACATACTACTTCTCTGACTCGCGATAGTAGAGCTCGCCATCGAGGAACTCCTCTGTTGCAATAATTGCAGGCTTTGGAAGACGCTCGTAGTAACGAGAGATCTCAATCTGCTCACGGTTCTCGAAAGTCTCCTCCATTGTGTCGGCTGTAGATGCAGAGGTAGCAAAGTCAGCCAGCTTCTTGTTAAGCTCCTGCTTCAGCTCTGCAGCAATGTGGTTTGCACGCTTTGCAATGATGTTGATGCTCTTGTAAACGTTGCCAGTCTCTGGGTCAAAGTCTGAGAGCTTACGGGTTACCGTGTTGTTGGGAATGTTCTTCTTAATCTCCATTGTGATACGGTTTTGAATTTTATATTGTTATCTTCTTAATTCTTGTTTACTCCTGCTTGTTCTTGTCGATAAAATCTTTTGCCTCCTTGAAGTAGCGATCAAGCTCCTTCTTGTACTTTGAGTCGGCATACTCCTCGATAAATGAGTAGTAGGAGTCGAGCATTGCTAAGTATCGGTCTGCCTGCTTCTCGGCAACTGAGTTGTGAGCCAGGCGGTAGTTTGATACCACGATGTAGTACATAATCTGCTCGCGATATGTTGTGTTGTCGTAGTTCTTCAACGCATTTTTGAACGCAACTACGGCAGACTTGTAACGCTGCACCTTGAAGTATGTGTAGGCGTTGAGGAAGTTCTTCTCGTGCAGACGTGCAGTCAGCTCCTCGATAATCTGGCGGAATGGCTCTACACGCTCAGAGTTTGGATAACGCTCAATAAATGTGTTGATTGTAACAATCGCCTTAGCAGTCTGTGTCTGGTCGCGGCTTGGCTCTGGTGAGAGGTAGTACTCACACATAGCAAACATACCCTCAGCATCCTCAATAAAGAGAGAACGGCCAAACTTGCGGCGGAACTCGTCAAGGTTTGCAGATGCCTCGTGGTAGTCGCGATTCTTAAACTTGCTACGTGCTGAGAAGAAGGCGATACTATCCTCGCGCTCTGAACCGATGTAGTAACCGGCGCAAGCGTCAAACATATCGCTGGCACGTGTCCACTTCTCCGCCTTGTAGAGTCTAAGGGCGGTGTTGTACATCAACTCAGGGTCGCCACTCTTGGCAACCTTACTCAGTCCTGAACAAGATAAAAACATAGCCGCTACAGCAGCCACAACTATTAAATTCTGTATAAACTTTCTCATCTCAATAGGTTTACGCGCGTACGCTCGCGAGCACATACGGCGATATAATCGCGCAAAATTAGTAAAAGTTTAACGAAAAACCAAAAACTTTATTGTTTTATTCAGTCATATTTAGCTATGTGTCACAAGTTGGCATATAAAGCTCCATATTTTTGTGCCAAAATCTATTGTGTTATGTGTGAAAATATAAAGTTAAATCGAGAGATTCTCGGCAAGAGTGAGTACTGTTATGCGGCGCGATTTAAGCTCTTTGTGGCGCTGCTATTTTTGGCAAGTAAAGAGGACTGTTTTGTGGATGGATTGTGGCTAAAAAGGGGCGAATTGGTCACCACTCAAAAGGCACTTGCGGAGCGTGTTTCGCTCACCATAAAACAGGTGAGATTGGCGCTTGCTGCACTCAAAAAAGCGGGTGTTATTACTATCCGTACATCGAGAGTTAATACAATTGTAAGTATCTGTAATTTTGATAGTTATATGGTTTAGTGGTTATGAAAAAATATCTATTTATCTATGCCGTACTGACAACCGTAATTATAGTTGTCGGAGGTCGAATTTTATGGGGTGAGCAGCAGCGACAAAAGAGCAATAATAGTGCCCTTTTACAGAGCGTAAATTACTACAAAACGGAGGCCGAAAAGTCGGCTGCTTCGGTGCAAATTTTGCGCCTTAGATGTGGTGAATTTGAGGAACTCAGGGCGGCCGATGCCGAGAAAATTCGCCAAATGGGGTTGAAAATTCGCCGCCTTGAGAGTGCTGCAAATAGCGTGACGCAGACAAAATTGGAGGTCGTAGTACCTATTAGAGATACGGTCGTTATTCGCGATACGGTAAAGACTATCGATACTCTTCGACTCTTCCGCTGGAAGGATGACTGGGTGACGATAGATGGTGTAATAGACAGTGATTCAGTCGCTTGCACTCTCCGTAGCGTGGATACTCTCCACCAGGTTGTCTACCGTGTTCCGCGCCGATTTTGGTTTATAAAGTTCGGCACAAAGGCTCTCCGTCAGCATATCGTGAGCAGTAATCCGCACTCGGAAATTGTCTATACGGAGTATGTAAAGATCGAAAAATAAGGGGCAGAAATCCGCATTATATATAACAAAACAGGCGTACATTGTACGCCTGTTTATTGTTTGTTTAATCCCCGCTAAAACTCAGAATAGAAGGTATTCTCGGAGATGATCCGCGAAGAATACTGAGACCAGCTCGACTTATATGCGCTTACCGATGATTCAGGCACACCAATCTTAAGTCTTGAAGAGTTGTTAGAGAAGGCTCTATAACCGATTGAAGGTGGTGTTGTAGGGTTGCAATGCACACTCTCCAAACGAGAACAAAACTCGAATGCTTCCTTCCCAATCGAGGTAACGCTTTCTGGGATTGTTACATCAGTGAGGCGATGGCAAGCACCAAAGGCACAGATACCAATTGAACGAACATTATTGCTAATAGTTACAATTGAGAGCTTATCGCAAAACTGGAATGCACACACTCCAATTAAGGTAACATTCTTGCCAATAGTTACATTTGTGAGGTTGTCGCAATTTTGGAATGCATACGCTCCAATTTCAGTTACACTATCACCGATTGTTATACTTGTTAGGCTTTCGTAATGCCTAAATGCAAACTCTCCAATCTTTTTAATATTTGGGCCAATTACTATTGATGTAAATTTAGTGTCCTTAAGCCATCCAAAATCTGACGGCTGCGAGTATTGATCATAATCTGTCTCGACAAATATTTTATTATCGATAATTAGTTTTCCTGTACAACCTGATAATGCTCTGGATCCAATCTCTGTTACGCTGTTAGGAATAGTTACACTTGTCAAGCTGCTACAACCTTCGAATGCAGAAACTCCAATCGTAGTAACGCTCTCTGGAACAGTTACACTTGTCAAACTGTGACAATCTTGGAATGCTCCAGGTCCAATCCATGTAACGTTATTACCGATTGTTACATTTGCCAGCGAGTAACAGGATGCAAATGTTGTATTTTCAATGGAAGTGACGCTATTGCCGATTGTTACATTTGTCAGAGCAGAACAATCATAGAATGCTGCAATTCCAATCTCAGTAACGCTATCTGGAATTATTACACTTGTCAGTGCTTTACACTCTCTAAATGCATCATCTCCAATAGCAGTGACACTATTGCCTATTGTTACACTTGTCATCGCGTCGCAATCATAGAATGCTCTCTTCCCAATATTAGTTACGCTATTGCCGATTGTTACATTTGTGAGATTATCGCAATTTTGGAATGCAGACTCTCCGATCTTAGTAACGCTATCGGGAATAGTTACACTTGTCAATAACAAGTTAGAGAATGCCTCTTTATCGATCTCAATCACACTATTAGGGATAGTAATACTTGTCAGCCCTTGGCTACGACAGAATACATCTTTCACAATCTTTGTTACGCCATTAGGAATAGTGTATTCTGTTAGTCCGGCATAAGCAAATGAATTAAGCTCACCATCAATAATCAGACAACGACTATCTTCGGAAGCAAATTTGCCATAGAAATTTGTCAGTGCGTCGCAATAAGCGAATGCTTGTTTTCCAATCTCAGTTACACTATCAGGGATAGTAATACTTTTCAAACTTTTGCATCCAAAAAATGCAGAATCACCAATCGAAGTAACACCGTCACCAATAGTTACTCTTTTCAGCTCCTCGCAATAACAAAATGCACCATCTCCAATCTTTGTCACGCTATTCGGAATATCCACTATTTTTATCGCGCGGCAATTACTGAATGCAGCATCATCAATCTCAGTCAAACTATTTGGGATATTGACTTTTTCCAGTGCAGCACAACCAAAGAATGCATTATTCCCAATCTTAATCACACTATCAGGGATAGTTATGCTTGTCAATACATCACTACCATAAAACGCACTCTCTCCAATCGAAGTAATATTCCCATTAAATTTAATAATACCCTTTCTACCCTTGTAAGTATTTGAAATAATCGCAGCACCGAAAGCAGCTGTGTCGAGTGGTGTAACTACATTACCATCGGCTGAAGTATACCATATCTCGTTAGCGGGAGGGGTAGGTTGCTCACACGATGCAAATACTAAAGGTAATGTTAGTAACAGATAAAATAGGTTTCTAAATTTCATAACTGCGGTATAGAATGATTAGTATTGCACAATTCAGTAAAACGTTTGCAAATATTCAATCCTCTGCAGAAGGTGTGCTCTTTTGCGTTTTTTTGAGTGACGGAATACTATTTTTTCGACTTTTTCTCTCGTTTTGGCAGTGTCGAGATATCCTCTGTGCTATCTACTCCGCCTCCCAGTGCGCGGTAGAGGTTGATAACACCCTGTATCTCGTCAAACTTGTCGTTTACCTGCGAGAGCTGTGCAGAGAGTAGTTTCTGCTGCGCGGTAAGCACCTCGAGGTATGTCGACTCAGAGTGGCTCATAAGCTGTCGAGTACTATTTACCGCATTCTCAAGCGATGCAATCTGCTTTGTGCGAATATCACGCTTGCTACGCGCAGTCTGACACTTTGCAATGGCATCATTTACCTCATTTCCAGCAGTCAGCAGGGTGTGCTTGAAGTTAATGAGCGCCTGCTCCTGCTCGGCCTTGGTAATCTTAATACGCGCCTGCTTGCTGCCTGCATTAAAGATTGTTGCCGAGAGCGATGCAGATACAGATGCTAACAGGTCGCTAAATATTGAACCGATATCGAGCGAGCCATTGATGTTGAGCGACGGAATAAGCGCGCCACGAGCGATATTTGCTGCATAGAACGCCCTCTCCAAATCCTTCTCTGCACTGCGTACATCAGCACGGCGAGAGAGCAACTGAGAAGGTGTACCTACGCTGAGTGGAATGTCGAAATTCTGCTCATAAATCGAGCCTCGCTCAAAGTGCTGAGGTGTTGTGCCGAGCAGTAGCGCCAGGGCATTCTCCGCGTGGGTGATGTTGTACTGCAGTGTGAGCAGCGACGCATCAATCTCCCAACTATTCGCCTCGGTCTGAGCCACGGCGGCCTCGTTTGTCATACCGGCGAGCTTCATCGCCTTCATAATGCGGACATTCTCCTTCCACGAAGCGGCTGTTGAGCGCGAGGTGGCAAGCTGTGCATCGAGCATCAGCAGGGTGTAGTAGCTATTTGCAATCGCCGAGATGAGCGATGTCTGCACACTCTGACGATAGAGGCGACTCTGCTCGTATGACGCCTGTGCACTACGCTTGTTGTTGAGGATTTTTCCAGTAATATCAATCTCCCAACTTGCCGCCACAGGGAGTGAGTAACTGCTTGAAGGAGCGGTACTTGCCTGATATGACGGGTTGAACGAGAAGCCAGGGATAAAGGCCAATTTTGCACTTCTGAGCGTAGCCTCTGCAGCCACGATGCGCTGTGCAGCGACCTGCATATCAGGGTTATTCTGCAGACCCTGCTCAATGAGCTTCTGCAGATGCTTATCTGTAAAAAACTCCTGCCAGCGGATATCTGCAATGGTTACCGTGTCGGCTACTGTAATGCCCTCTCCGTAGAGATTGTTTGTAGATATTTCAGGGCGAGAGTACTTCTGAAATACCGAGCAACTGGTTGCTAAAACGGCGATAATAGCGATATATAAAATTCTCTTCATTACTCAATCTTTTTAGGTTTTACAACTCTCTCCTGAATAGTCTGGAAGACGATAAACAGGGCAGGAACGAGGAAAATCAGTGCCAAAGTTCCGACAACCATACCACCCACAACGCCAGCGCCGAGGGTGTTGTTACCATTAGCACCTACACCTGTCGAGAACATCAGTGGAATCATACCGAATACCATTGTAAGCACAGTCATCATAATCGGACGGAAACGCTCCTTACTTGCCTCATAAGCCGCCTCAAATATCGACAGACCCTGACGACGACGCTCGGCAGCGTACTCTGTAATCAGAATGGCAGTCTTCGAGAGCAGACCGATAAGCATAATAAGTCCTGTCTGCAGATAGATGTTGTTCTCCAGACCCATCATATTTGCAAATGCAAAGCTACCAAACAGACCGATTGGTACGGTAAGAATAACTGCAAATGGGATGAAGAAACTCTCGTACAACGCGCAGAGAATAAGGTAGATAAGTACGATACAGATAACAAATATTATCGCCGTATTATTTCCACTTGCCGCCTCCTCGCGGGCAATACCTCCGAAGTCAAATCCATATCCGATAGGCAGAATATCCTTGGCCACCTCGTTTACGGCTCTAATTGCGTCACCCGAAGAGTAACCATCTGCCGCGCGACCGTTGATAGAGATTGATGGGAACATATTGAATCGAGAGAGGTTCTCAGGCGCATAAATCTTCTTCAAGGTCACAAACTGGCTGATAGGGGCCATATCGTCACCAATACGGATAAAGATATTGTTGAGCGTCTGCAGATCGACACGATAGCGCGGATCTGCCTGCACCTGCACCTGATAGAGCTTTGTAAATCGGTTGAAACGTGTCGAGAGTCGACCACCATAGTATCCGTTGAGGATGTTGAGTACATCCTTTGGTGATGTGCCAGCACGCTTACACTTTACCGCGTCTACATCAATCTGATACTGAGGGAATTTAGGGTTGAACGATGTTCGCGCCGAGCCAATCTCTGGGCGATCGTTAAGCTCTGCTACAAACATATTTACAACATCTGCCAGATCCTCGATTGTACCACCCTTGCGGTCCTGAATATGGAGCTCAAAACCGTTTGTTGCACCATAACCCGGAATCATTGCAGGCGAGGTGGTAAATATTGTCGCATCGTTGATATTTGTAGAGTACTCCTTGATTCGATCCATAATATCGAATACGCTGTGCTCCTTGCCCTTACGCTCATCCCAGTGCTTCAGACGCAGGGTGAAGTTACCGTACGATGTACCCGCACCGGTTGTCATACCGAAACCTGCCATATTCAGGTAGGCGTGGCACTCGTCAATATTGCTGACAATATCACGGTCGATACGGTTCATAACCTCCTTTGTGTGGGCCAGAGAGCTACCTGGAGCGGTCGATACATCGATACGAACTGTACCGATATCCTCACGCGGAATAAGACCGGTCTTTGTGTTGTTCATAAAGTAGACCAAAAGACCCATACCTGCAACGATGACAACACCGGTGATTGCTTTGTGGCGAAGGAAGAAGCTTACACCCTTCAGATAGCGAGCTGTAATGGCATTAAAACCACTCTCAAAGGCGTCAGAGAGACGCTGCTTGAGCGAACGCTTTACTGGATTTCCATTCTCGTCAATTGGCTTGAGCAGCATAGCACAGAGCGCAGGGCTGAGTGTCAGCGCGTTGATTGCCGAGATACCTACCGCCACGGCCATTGTAAGACCAAACTGGGTGTAGAAGATACCCGATGTACCACCCATCAGCGATACTGGGATAAATACCGCCATAAATACGAGTGTCGAGGTAATCAGCGCCGAAGTTACGCTGTGCATAGCATCTACAGCCGCGCTGTGAGCACTTTTGTATCCCGCCTCAAATTTACTCTGTACAGCCTCTACCACGATAATCGCGTCATCCACAACCACACCGATTGAGAGCACCAGTGCAAAGAGGGTGAGCAGGTTAATCGAGAAGCCGAAGAAGAGCAGGAACATAAATGTTCCGATAAGCGACACGATAGTTGCTACAAGCGGAATGAGTGTTGCGCGGAAGTTTCTCAAGAAGACGAATACCACTAAAATTACCAACACAATCGCCTCGAGCAGCGTTCTGAGCACATTGTTGATAGAGGCGTAGAGGAAGTCGTTCGAGCTTGAGAGGACAACCATCTCCAAATCCTTAGGAAAGTCTTCCTTTGCCTTCTCAAGGTAGGCATCAATCTGCTTGATAACCTCAGTAGCATTTGAACCTGGAGTCTGATATACGCTGAAAGATGTACCTGGAGCACCGTTTACCTCACCGATATATTGGTACGACTGTGTGCCCAACTCAATCTCGGCAATATCCTTAAGGCGCAACACCTCACCATTTGCAAGGGCGCGAATAACGATATTCTCAAACTGCTCTGGAGTCTCCAGACGACCCTTGTAGCGCATTGCGTACTGGAAGGTCTGATTTGAGTTCTCACCCAGCGCACCTGTTGCCGCCTCGATATTCTGCTCAGCAAGAGCATTTGAGATGTCGGCAGGGATGAGCTTGTACTGTGCCATTACATCTGGCTTAAGCCAAATACGCATACTGTAGTCAGCACCACGCACATCGACATCACCTACACCAGGGATACGCGAAATAGCTGGCACAAGGTTAATCTTGATATAGTTTGCGATAAATGTACGGTCGTATGTGCCATTAGGGCTATATACTGCAATCTGCTCGAGGATGTTTGTCTGTCGTTTACGAACAGTTACACCCACATCTGTAACCTCAGATGGCAGCTGACGTGTCGCGCGCGAAACGCAGTTCTGCACATTCACAGCAGCCATATCGGGGTTTGTACCCTGCTTGAAGTATACTGCAATGCTTGCGCTACCGTTGTTTGTTGCGCTTGAGGTCATATAGGTCATATTCTCCACACCGTTGATAGCCTCCTCCAGAGGTACTACAACGGCCTTTTGAACGGTCTCGGCACTCGCACCGGCGTAGGAAGCCTGCACGCGGATTGTTGGCGGTGCAATGTTTGGATAACGCTCAATCGGAAGTACTGCAAGACCGATAATTCCACCCAAAACGATGATGATGGAGATTACCGATGAGAGTACCGGACGATCGATGAATGTTTTGATATTCATAGCTACTACTCCTCTGCTTTAATAACCTCCTTAATCTTCACTGGGTTACCCTCGCGCAGCAGTCCTACACCCTCTACAACGATAGTATCACCCTTCTCAAGACCGCTCTCAACGACATACTCACGACCATTGCTGATGTTGAATACGCCGATAATTTTACTTACAGCCTTGCCATTCTTAACGGTGTAGACGTAGATCTTATCCTGAATCTCGTAAGTTGCTGCCTGCGGAATGACGATACAACCCTCAGCCTTGTGTGGCAGGATAATGTTACCCGAGCCACCAGAGAGCAGCAGACGACGATAGTTAGGGAACTTCGCACGAACAGTTACCGAACCTGTTGTTGGGTCGATAATACCAGAGATAGCCTCAATGCGACCCTTGTCCTGGTAAATGGTTCCGTCGCTGAGCTGCAACTCGATAGATGGCATAGCCTTGAGTGCCGCATCGAGCGAGCCGTGCTCACGGGTGAGCGAGAGCACCTGCGACTCAGACATTGAGAAGTAGACATACATCTCTGAGTTGTCCGAAACAGAGGTCATCGGTGTCTGGTCAGATGGGCTTACCAGCGTACCTACGCGGAACGGAAGGGTACCGATAACACCATCTGCTGGTGACTTGACAAGTGTGTATGAGAGGTTGTTGCGAGCATTAATCTCGTTTGCCTTTGCCTGAGCAAGCGATGCTCGCTGTGAAGCCAACTGCATCTTTGCCATATTGAGGTCAAACTCCGAGATAATGTTCTGCTTAAAGAGTTGCTCCTTGCTCGATGTTGTAAGCTCGGCAGCATCTACAGCAGCCTGTGCCACGTCAACATTTGCAATCGCTGTCTGCAGCGCAGCCTGATATGGTGCTTGGTCGATAGTAAAGAGTGTTTGGTTGCGCTTAACGAGCGAACCCTCCTTAACGTGCACCTCGGTAATGTAACCCTGCACCTTTGGGCGGATGTCGATATCCTGCTTGCCCTGAATGGTTGCAGAGTAGGTTGACGACAACTTTCGTGAGGTTGGCTCCAATACCATTACGTTGTACTCGCGAGTACGCTTTGTGCTCTTCTCCTCCTCGCAGCCGACAACTACGGCAAGTAGCGCGAGTGGGATAAATAGTCTTGAAAAGTTGGCTTTCATATAGGTTTATGTTTTTGTTATTGTTTGCAGTTGTTTTAGAAAAGTTACACTATGTGTAAAACCTCACGAAGTTATAAAAAAATAGCCACTCCACCAAAATAGTTCGGTGAAGTGGCAAAATTTGGGTGTGAAATGACTCGGGTTGCGGTAGACTACTTGTAGATAGCGGCAAAAAGGTCGTCTGTATTGTCTACAATATACTCCGCGCCGCTCTCCTCTAACTCCTGTCGTGGTCTGAAGCCCCAGGTGACACCTATCGAGTGTATCCCTGCGCCACGAGCAGTCTGGATATCAACGGCAGAGTCACCAACCATATATGTATTCTCGGCAGTTGCCCCGCACTGCTCCATTATAAGCTCTACAATCGCCTTGTCGGGCTTGAGTGGAAAACCGTCGCGGTTGCCATAGATTGCTGCAAACTCAAACTTGCCAAAGAAGGTCTCAATCAGTCGGTTAGTACCCGAGTGAAACTTGTTTGAAGCCACCGCGAGCACTGCCCCTGCCTCGGTCAACTTTTCGAGCAGCTCGACTACTCCGTCGTAGACTACAGAGTGCTTGTCAATGTTGTTGTAGTAGTAATCGACAAAGTCTTTACGCGCAGAGGCGATGTACTCTGGCGTACGCAGATGCTCTGGCAGCGCACGCTCCACAAGGCGTGTCACTCCGTTGCCCACAAAGTGGCAATAGTCGTCGTAACTATGCTCGCCCAGGCCTCGCTGGCGGAGCATATGGTTGCAGCAAGCGGCAAGGTCGCCAATAGTGTTGAGCAACGTGCCGTCAAGGTCCAAAATTACAAGTTTCTTACTCATCAGTTGGTCTATGTTTTACGATTTTATATCCTAATGCAGCCACCAATATCGAGAGTAGTGGGCTGAAAATATTGAACAGACAGTATGGCAGATATGTTATTGTCGCCACGCCGAGCACGGTCGACTGTGTCATACCGCACGAGTTCCACGGAATAAGCACCGAGGTTACCGTTGCCGAGTCCTCTACCGAGCGGCTGAGCAGACGCGCCTCCAATCCGCGACGACGATAGAGGCCGCCAAAGGTGTTGCCCGTAATGATAATCGATATATACTGGTCGGCAGTTGTTAGGTTGCAGAAGATACCTGTCGAGATGGTCGAGATAACCACGCTCAGCGTACGCTTTGCAAAGCGCATAAATAGGCGAGTCAGCGCTGCAAGCATTCCGCTACCTGCCATCACGCCACCAAAGCACATTGCACAGAGTATCAGCCATATAGTGCTCAACATTCCGCCCATTCCGCGAGTTGCAACAAGCTCATTGAGCATCGCATCGCCCGTATCAATAGAGGTGCTTGACGAGCAGGCTGTCATAAGGGCTTTGAAACCACTCAAAGTACCCTCGCCACCGATTGATGCGACAATATCAGGTTGGAAAATAATCATCGCTACAGCCGCCACAACGGTCGCTGCAAAGAGGGTGATTAGCGCTGGTAACTTCTTGAGAATCAGCAGCGCAGTGATAATTGGAACAATCAGCAACCACGCCGAGATGTTGAATGTGCTGTGCAGCGTCTGCGATATATGTTCAATCTGCGCCGCCGACTCTGGCGTGTGGATAATTGAGACGACAAAAAAGACGCAGGTGGCAATGACAAACGACGGTAGGGTGGTAATCATCATATACTTGATATGGTCAAACAGCGGAACTTTTGCCGCCGCCGATGCAAGCACCGTAGTATCCGAGAGTGCCGAAATCTTGTCACCAAAATAGGCTCCCGAAATTATCGCACCAGCAATCCAACCTTCCGAAAATCCCATCGCTTGGCCAATACCCATCAGCGCCACACCAATAGTGGCAATTGTAGTCCACGAGGAGCCTGTAATGAGCGACACCAATGCACAGATTATACACGCAATGCCCAAAAAACTCTTCGGATGTATAACCTCAAGTCCGTAGCAAATCAGTGTCGGAACCACGCCACTGAGCATCCACGTACCCGAAATTGCGCCGATAAGTAGCAGTATGATAATCGCCGATGCAGAGGTGTGGATATTGTCAACTATCGCATCCTCCAGTGTGCTCCACTTACATCCGCAGAGTGTTATGGCGAGCGTCGCCGCAACCGACGAGGCAAAGAGCAACGCAATCTGACTGCCTCCCATAATGGCATCAGCACCAAAACACTTGATAACTAACGCAAGTGTTGTGATAAGCACCGCCAACGGGATAGCTGCAATCCATAGCGGCGTCTGACTCTTGTATCGGGACAAAAAATTAGCTATTTTCATTCTCCTTAATATTTTGTTGCAAAGATATGTAAAATTTTCTTACCTTTGCACTCAGTCGTTGCCCTTGTAGTTCAACGGATAGAACGAAGGTTTCCTAAACCTTAGATAGCAGTTCGATTCTGCTCGGGGGTACTTTGTCGTGAAAAGGCAGCATTAGCTGCATATCCCTTAACTCCCCGAATGGGACGTACCTCAAGTACTACCCATCCGGGGATTTTTCACGATATGCACCTACTACTACCTTTTGACAATAAAATGAGTGCGTGGATTGAGCGGCGTGCAAGCAGTGAGTACTATTGGCCGTTAGCAAAAAAAGAGTCTTCGATTGCGAAGACTCTTTTTTTGTGAGAATTTGTATAACAAGGCAGATGCCAAAAGAGCCTTGTTATACAGATTCTATTTACTCAACCTCTACGAGGGTAATATCCTTTGCAAGAACAAAGAGTGAGTAGTGGTCGGTAACGCGTGGCAGAGCAACTGTCTCGCCAGCCTTAACCTCGCGGTAGCATACATACTGAGCAGCAATCTTCTTGCCCTCTGGGGTGATTGCGCGAATCTCAGCAGGGGTAATCAGCTTCCAGCCGTGCTTGTCGTGATACTTGCGGATATCGGCAGTGTTACGAGCGATGCAGTAGATGCGACCATCTGCTGCTGCAGTAACCTTGCTTGCAGGGGTCTTGTGCTTCTTCTTAGAGATTGCAGTAAGCATCTTGTAACCCTCGAACTGCTTTGGATATACCTCTGAAACCTTCTGCTTGAGGTTTGGCCACATATGTGCACCCTCCTTAAGCTCGCTCATCTTGTAGTAGCCCTTCTTAGCCTCTACAGTAACTGCGATATCAGATGCAGGCTCAATGTATGGGATAGCAGAGAGTGAAGCGTTGTTCTTATCAGAGCGGAATGGGAGAAGTGGAAGACCCTCTACAGAGAATACATTACCAACATCCTCGTTGAAGCAGTAGCGTACAGCCTTTGGTGCAGTTACGCCCTCTGCAGATACAACGATCTCCTTACCTTCAATCTTTGCATCAGCAAGGTAGAACTTAATCTTCTTCTCGTTTGCTGGATCGGTAACACCAATCTGGAAACCGTTAATGCGACCCTCAGCCTTAAGACCCTTAGGAACGTTGTTGAAAGAGATGCGGATAGCGTCGCCCTCAACAGCAATACCCTTGTAAGATGGGTGGCGGTAAACGCCTACATCCTGACCATAGTGCTCGCCGAGTGCAATCTGAGCCAAACGGTGTGCAACATCACCCTTATAACGTGGGTGGATATCGCCAGGGATATCGAGCTGGTCGAGAGTACCAACGATCTCGCAGTGGTCGAGCTTACGAGCAACCTTCTCCTGTGACTCACGAAGCTGAGCACCCTTGATGCCAGCGTATGTGTAAGGCACGAGCTGAACGATGTAGAATGGCATTGTTGGGTTCTCGAACTCCTCACGCCAAGAGTTGATCAGCACCTCAAGAGAGTGTGCATAGCCGCGTGGAGATGAAGATACGTTTGCGCAACCCTGATACCAGATAACACCTGCAAATGAGTTGTGACGAATAGGGTAGATGTTTGCATTGTAGAGGTGAGACTCCTTGCCCTTCCAAACCTTATGCTTGATCTTTGTGCAGTCGCGCATAATCTTAGAGTCAGCCTCGATAACCTCCTTCTTCATCCAACCCTCAACGAATGTACCGCCGTAAGATGCATCAACAAGACCGATAGGAACGTTGAGTGCCTGCTGCAACTCCTTACCGAAGCCGTAACCTACAGCTGAGAACTGTGCAAGATCCTCTGGGTTACAAACAGCCCACTTAGTGTTCTTGCCCTCCTGCTGAGGAATGTCGCGCTGTGGAGTCTCCTTAGCGATACGACCAGTGCAGAGCAGACGGATGTTTTTGTTCATCTCGCCCTGAAGCTCACCCTTCATATCGAGGGTCTTGCGTACTGGCCACTCCATATTACTCTGACCAGAGCAGAGCCAAACCTCACCAAAGAGGATGTTAGTAAGGGTGCGAACCTCCTTACCAGCCTTGATAGTGATTGTATGTGGGTCGAAGCTTGCTGCAGGAACAGCTACAGGAACGATCCACAGACCCTCAGCGTTTGCCTTAACAGCTACAGGCTTACCAGCAACCCAGTCACAAGCAACAGATACCTTTGACTTAGGCTTTGCGTAACCCCAGATATTTACGGTGCTATTCTGCTGAAGCACCATATTGTCGCCAATAGCAGAAGGGATCTCAAGAGACTTTGGAAGCTCCTGCTCCTGGGCATTAAGGTTAAATGCAGTGAAGAGAACAGCTGCAATAACCATAAAGATTGTTCTTAAATTTTTCATAAAAATTAGTTTTTGGTTGTATTATGTTGCAAAGATAACGAAATTTTTATACTTTTGGTATAAATTTTACACTATGAAACGATTATTCTCATTTATAACGTTACTTTTGCTCCTCTCATTTACTGCTTTTGGTCAGAAAAACAAGCAGTTACCTGAGTCGGTACTCACCCCAACAAAGAGTTTTGCACAGACTCTTTCAGATAGTTACGAACTCTTCTACCGTAGCGGTGGAGTCTTCGAAAAACTCTATCTGATGACAGATAAGCCATACTACAGCGCAGGTGAAACTCTCTACCTGAGTGGTTATCTTGTGCACGCCACGCTGCTTACCCGCAACTCTGCCTCTCGCTATGTCTATGCCGAGCTGATAACACCAGAGGGTCAGCTTGTTGAGCGTATAAAAATCGATGCTACTCAGGGTCAGTTTGTCGGCACCTTTGCCCTCAATGCCCGCCTCTCTTCGGGTCGTTATACGCTGCGTGCATATACTCGTTGGATGACAAACTTTGATATGGGCTACCTCTTCACGCGCGAAATATACATAGGTAACTATATCGATGATGCCATTCTTACGGCTATAAAGTATAATATCGAGAGCAACGGAACGGTTACAGCGCATCTGCGAATTTCTGACCAGTTCTCGCTGCCGATTGTATCGACTCCTGTTCGCTACCGACTCATTGTTGGCGGTAAGTCGCGCTCGCATCAAAGTAAGACCGATAAAAATGGCGAGATTCACTTCAACTTCAAACCTTCAGAGAATCCAAATGACTGTATCGAGGTCCGCGTTCACGCCAATAGCCGCGACCTGCTGCGATATATACAGATGCCGTCGTTCTCAGACGACTACCACGTTCACTTCTGCCCGGAGGGTGGAAACTTAGTCGGCGGCGTGGCCCAGGTTATCGCCTTTAAGGCGCTGAGTGTTAATGGTAAGAGCTGCGAGGTCAAGGGTAATGTCTATAGCTCAAAGGGCGAACATATCGCTACAATCGCTACCGAGCATCGCGGTATGGGTCGTTTTGTTATGCGCCCAGTGGTTGGTGAGAGCTACTATGCCGAGTTTAGCTCAAGCACGGGAATTGTTCGCCGTATCGACCTTCCAAAGGTGGAGAGCGCAGGTGTTGCACTTCGAGTGATGCGCCAGGCAGATAGATATATGGTGCTTGTCCAGCCTGCAGGTGTGGATATTGCAAACTATGCGGCAGTAATCCACTCTCGCGGCGCTGTTGTAGGTGCTGTGGAGGATCTGCAACGTCCGATAAAGATCCTTAATCGCGAGCTGTTTGACGGTATTGCGCAGATCTCTGTTGTTGAGAAGAGTAGTAATACGGTAGTTGCCGAGCGCCTCTTCTTTGTGCGCAATGGCTGCTATGCTAAGGCAGATATTGCTTCTGACCGCACGAAGTATGGCTGCCGTCAGCGCGTGGCGATGGATATTACTGTTACTGACTCTGATGGTCGTGCCGCTTCGGGTAACTTCTCGATGACTGTTACCGATGCAACCGTCGTTGAGCGTAGCGAAGAGAGTGAAAATATCCTCTCCTATATGCTCCTCTCATCAGATCTGCGCGGAGAGGTTGAGGATCCGGGAAGCTACTTTGTTGACGACTCTCCAAAGCGACTCGACAATCTCGATTTGGTGATGCTGACTAATGGTTGGCGTCGTTATGAGTTGCAGTCGATACTTGCGGGCCAGTTGCCTCGTATCATTACCCCTATGGAGGACTCGGAGCGTGTGCGCGGATCGGTATTTGGACTTATTGGTAAGGCGAAAAAACCGAGCGTGGTGCTTATGAACTCCAAGACTATGCAGGTTGAGCAGTTTGAACTGAGCGAGTATAACAACTTTATCATCTCGGGCTTGGACTGCAAGGAGGATACGCAGTATATTCTTCAGGCTCTCAATAAGAAGGGTCGTGACAGAACTGTCCGTATCGAGATTGATACCGAAAACTATCCGGTCATCACATCATCACACCTGCGCGAGCACTACCTCTCGCCTGCAACACCTATCCCATCGGCATTCTTGACAAGAGCAAAGGAGCGCTACTTCAATGAGGGCGGTGAGCGTGTGATTGATATTGAGGAGATTATCGTTACGGCGCGCAGTCGTGGTTCATTCTTCACTGCCAATACGGCGGGAAGTATGCTGCACGGCGATTTGTCGCGCTTTGCATCGGTCTATGATGCGCTTGCAACATTTAAGGAGCTCGAGGTTGTCGGTACAACCGTTACTACCAAGCAGCACTATGCCGCCAAAGATGTTCGCGTGGCATTTGAGGAGAACTTTGGTGACGAAGAGGAGGGTAATAGTGATATGGCATTTCTGCAGACCGTGCCGACCGTTGAGCAGGATGTGAATGTGCCAGATGTATATATCAACGGTAACCTTGCCGATGTTTCTGATTTGGGTGACTACGATACAAGATATGTTGAGCGCCTATCGTTTGCTGATGGCCGTGCTGCGACAATGCTCGGTCTGCCAGCAGGTCAGGGTGCAATTCTTATGGAGGTTAGTAAGGAGGGTATGGTATTTTCGACCGACTCTGACGCTATGGCTCGCATCCTTGTTCGCGGTAGCCATAAGCCTGCGGAGTTCTTTAAGCCTAAGTACTCAACAGCTGCCGAGCTCTATAGCAAGGCTAAGGATATGCGTTCGACAATCGCCTGGGAGCCACTGCTGCGCCCTGCAGAGGGTGGAAAGATTGCTGTTGACTTCTATACAGCAGATCGTAGCGGTACTTACGATGTGATTATTGAGGGCGTTACCGACCGTGGAGAGTTGCTCTACAACCGTTCACAGATTACAGTCCAGAAGTAGAAGGACTTAGATAAAAACAGCGGGGCGTGTTCAGATACTCTGGACACGCCCCTGGTTTAGGTATGTAGTTTTGTTAGATTGAGATATCCAAAATCTCGAACTTAAGAACGCCTGCAGGTACTGTAACCTCTACAACCTCGCCCTTCTTCTTACCGAGCAGCGCCTTTGCAATCGGAGTGCCGATAGCTAGCTTGCCCTCACGCAGGTTCGCCTCGTGCTCAGCAACAATAGTGTAGACTACCTGACGGTTGTTGTTGTGGTTGAGAAGAGTCACCTTGCTCAGAATCTGCACCTTGCTCTTGTCAATCTTGGTCTCGTCGATGATGCGAGAGTTTGCAAGAGTAGCCTCGAGCTGTGCAATCTTCATCTCGAGCAGACCCTGTGCCTCACGAGCTGCGTCGTACTCAGCATTCTCTGACAAATCGCCCTTGTCGCGCGCCTCGGCAATAGCAGCTGAAGCGGCAGGACGCTCTACTGAACGCAGGTGGTCGAGCTCATCCTTGAGCTTCTTGTAACCCTCTGCTGTTAAATAAATTAACTCCTGTGCCATAATATATATTCTCCTATTTTTAGTCGTCAAACAAAACAAAAAATAAAGAATCTCAACCTTTCGATTGAAACCCTACTATCTCTTCTATTTCACCACAAAGGTAAATCAAATATTTCTATTTTCAAAATCAAAATTCCCAAATTGGTGACTTTTAGCGATTTTGCTATCTTTTGTTTGCTTTTTAGCATAAAATTTACTAATTTTACCAAGATTTTGTGCAAAAACAGATAAAAATAAAAAGATAGAACTATGAGTCAGTTTAACAAGTATCGTTCGATCTACTCTCACGAGGAGTTGATGGCAAAACTTCGCCGCCTTAAGCACGTAGCTCTTGATATGGATGGCACTATCTATATGGGTGCAACACTCTTCCCATACACAAAGCCATTCCTTGCAGGGGTTAAGGATTTAGGTCTGCGTTATTCATTCCTTACCAACAACCCATCATCGAGCATTGCGGACTACCTTGCAAAGCTTGCGCGTCTTGGCGTTGCTGCAACAGAGGAGGAGATGTATACCACCGCCCTTGCCACTGTAGACTATATCAAGACTCACTATCCAGAGGCTAAGCGCCTCTTTATGCTCGGTACACCATCTATGATTACTGAGTTTGAGAAGGCTGGTTTTGAGAGCGCAGAGGATAGTGCTGATGACCGTCCAGATGTGCTTGTTGTTGCATTTGATAAGACCCTTGCTTACGACCGCCTCTGTCGCGCTGCGTGGTGGATTTCGCAGGGTGTGCCTTATATTGCAACCAACCCTGACCGCGTATGCCCAACCGATCAGCCAGTAGTGCTTGTTGATTGTGGCTCTATCTGCGCTTGCCTTACACACGCAACAGGTCGTACACCAGATATTACCCTTGGTAAGCCAGATCCAAATATGCTCTCAGGTATCCTTAACCGCTATGGTTACGAGGCTGATGAGGTGGCTATGGTTGGTGACCGTATCTATACCGATATCGAGATGGCGCACAACGCCGGTGCCTTTGGTGTGCTTGTACTCTCTGGCGAGACCACTCTTGAGGTTGCCGATGCAGCTCCAAAGCAGCCACACCTTATCTGCGACAGTATCGAGGTGCTTGGTGAGCTGATTGCTCAGTCTCATAAGGAGTAGAGTATGAAAGGTTGTATAGACAGACTGTGGCGAATACTCTTCGTCACAGTTTTTATATATTGTGCAACTGGTTGTGGTAGCCGAGATGTGAGCCGTGACCCGAAGGCTGTTGATGCAATTACGGTGGAGTATATCTTTGGCGATCTTGCAGCAGACGTTAAGGCTGCAAACGACAATGTTGCCTCTGTTGAGAGGGTTAAACTGACCCGCCAGGATGGCATTCCCATTGCGCTTGTAGATGTGGTATATGCTGATGGCGCAACTGCACGCGAAATATACGGTTTTAACTTTGAGGATATTGTTCGTGCTACCGAGATAATGGAGCAGAATGCAAATCTAACAACGACAACTTTGGCTGAACATCTGCATACGTCGGATATTCAGGCACTACTATTATATAATATAGTTTGTCGGGCGAAGGGGAAAAATTAACCCTCCCAGTGGTATCTTTGGCTTGTAATGCCGAGCAGGGATAGTATTCGCTCTGTGACGGTGTTGCAAGCCTCTTCTATTGTCTTGGGGTTGGAGTAGAAGGATGGCGATGCGGGCAGAACTATCGCGCCAGCCTCTGTCAGTGTCACCATATTGCGCAGATGGATAAGCGAGAGCGGAGTTTCGCGCACAACAAGTATGAGTCGGCGGCGCTCCTTGAGCATCACATCTGCCGCACGCTCAATAAGTGTCTGCGATACACCCGTTGCCACTCTGCTCATCGTGCCGACGCTCGATGGTACAATAACCATCGCATCCCACTCTGCCGAGCCGCTTGCAACCGATGCAAAGAGGTTGTCGTTGGCGTAACGGATAATCTTGCTGCTCTCGGGTAGAGTGACACCCTCAACTTGAGCTACCGCCTCGGCATTTGTGCTGTGGATAAGGGCAATCTGCTCCACTTGCGTACTTGCAATCAGGTTTTCAAGCAGTTGACGGGCATAAATGGCTCCGCTTGCAGCAGTTATGGCGACAATAATTTTCATTAGAGCTCAATAATTTTACACTTCAGCCCCATCTGCTGTACCTTTTTCAGTGTGCGCGGCAGGGCATAACTCATATTCTTAAAGGCCTTCTCCGAGTCGTGGAAAACCACGATTGAGCCGGCTGTAATGTAGTCTGTGACATTCTTCAGACACTTCTCGGGCGAGAGTGCACGGTTGTAGTCGCGCGAAACAATATCCCACATCACAATCTTGTAACGCTTGGCTACGGCCTTCATTTGCGCAGGTGTTACTCGTGCATAAGGTGGTCGAAAGAGCTCGGAATGGACTATGTCGCCCGCAAAATCGACATCTTCGATATATCTCTCAAGCGACATTGACCACCCCTTCTGGTGTGAATAGGTGTGGTTGCCAACCTTGTGACCCTCGTTGATAATCATCTGATATAGATCGGGATACATCTCTGCATTCTTGCCTAATACAAAGAATGTTGCCTTTGCGTTGTATCGCTTGAGCGTTGCCAAAATCCACTCGGTCACGCCAGGCGTAGGGCCATCGTCGAATGTAAGAAATACACCCTCCTGGTCCTCAATCTCCCAGATAAGGTCGGGCATTAGCCGACGTATGAATTTCGGTGGTTTAATCCTCATTGCTCAAAAACGGCAGTTGTTACAAAAGACAAATGTAGTCAATAATTTTGAATTTGCACAAATAATGTATATTTTTGTAAAAACTATACTTATATGAAGACTGTCACAAAAATCGTAACATTTGCGCTTCTGCTCCTTGCAGCAGTTAGCTGTCGCGAGTTCCATACACTTACCAAAGATGGCAAAAAACCTATCCAGGGTGGTGCCTATGAGGTGCTTGTAATATGTAATAATGCTGAGTGGGAGAGTGAACTGGGCACAAAGTTGCGCGATCTGCTCGAGCAGCCTGTAGAGATGCTCAACCAGAATGAGCCGATGTTCAATGTGCTCCGAATCACTGCAAACGACTTCCGTCATCTGCTCGTTCAGCACCGTAATATCCTCAAGGTTGTAATTACTGACAAGGCCGAGCAGGCGCAGATTACCGCTGAGTACGATGTCGATGCAGCTCCGCAGATTGTCCTAACCTTCCAGGCTCCGACACAGCAGGCGGCTATTGACTACCTTGCAACTAACGGTCAGGCGCTTGTTAAGGTGCTTGAGATTGCCGAACGTAATCGAACTATCGCCTATGCAGAGAAACACAATGTCAAGATACTTAACGACCTGCTACACAACGCCTTCGATATAGATGTTAAGATTCCGAAGGGCTATGAGCTTCGTTCACAGAGCGAGGACTTTATCTGGGCATCTTACGAGTTCCCTATTGCCAGTCAGGGCTTCTTCTGCTATAGCTATCCGTACCGAGGTAAGGGCTCGCTTACTGCAGACTACCTTGTGGCTATGCGTAACCAGTTTGCAAAGCGTATTCCTGGTCCAAGTGCTGGCTCGTATATGATTACCGTAGAGCAGATTCCAGACGCCGAGGGTAAGGGTGAGATTCCGTTCCGTCCACTCTATCGTTCTGTTGTCGTTAATGGCAAGGAGTGGATTGAGATGCGCGGCTTCTGGGATGTTGAGAACGACTATATGGGTGGCCCATTTGTTAGTTATACCACAGTTAACGACGCTACAAACGAGGTCTTTACCATCGACTGCTACGTCTATAGCCCTAAGTACGGCAAGCGAAACTTCCTCCGTCCACTGGAGCACCTTGTATATCTGATTTCATTCCCAAAGAGTGTTGAGCAGCCACAGTAGACCATACGACTACCTTGTTGTTGGCGCGGGGCTCTTCGGCTCTGTGGTGGTTTGGCGTGCCGTTAAGGCGGGAAAGAGAGTAAAGGTCATCGACCGCCGAAACCACACGGGCGGCAACCTCTATTGCAAGGATATTGACGGGGTGGCACTCCATAACTACGGCCCGCATATCTTCCATACCTCTGATGAGCAGGTGTGGCAGTGGGTAAACTCCATTGTTGAGTTTGTCCCATTTATCAACTCTCCAATTGCTAACTATAAGGGCAAACTCTACAACCTGCCCTTCAATATGAACACCTTCCACCAGTTGTGGGGTGTTACAACTGCCGAAGAGGCGCAGCAGAAGATTGAGAGCCAGCGTGGGGATATAAAAAATCCGCAAAATCTTGAACAACAGGCTATTTCGCTCGTCGGTACAGATATCTACCACACCCTTATCAAGGGTTATACCGAGAAACAGTGGGGTAGAGATTGCCGTGACCTTCCGGCAGATATCATCCGCCGCCTGCCTGTCCGATTTACATACGACAACAACTACTTCAACGACACCTACCAGGGTATTCCGCAGGGTGGCTATAATGAGTTTATCTCTCGCCTGCTCGCAGGGGCAGATGTGGAGCTAAATTGTGACTTTTTCGACAATCGCGAGCATTGGGAGAGTGTTGCCGATAAGATTGTCTATACGGGCGAGATTGACCGCTACTTCGACTACTGCTATGGCAGACTCGAGTATCGTACCCTTCGTTTTGAACACGAGCAACTGGATATTCCTGACTATCAGGGTGTTGCAGTTATGAACTTCACCGACCGTGAAACCCCTTACACCCGCATTGTTGAGCACCGCCACTTCGATAGTAGCTGCACGGCAGAGCGTACCGTAATTACTCGTGAGTACCCCTCTGAGTGGCAGTCGGGCGCAGAGCCTTACTATCCGATTGGGGATAACAAAAATAGCACCCTCGCTGATAAATATCGCGCATTGGCAGCCCAGAGTACCACCATCTTCGGTGGCCGCCTTGCCGAGTACCGCTACTACGATATGCACCACATTGTCAAGAAGGCATTAGAGATAGAGCTATGAATATAGAACTTATAGTTGTCGGCAAGACCGATATGAAGGAGGTTGCTGCCCTTGTGGATATGTACACCAAACGCATCAACTTCTATAACAAGTTTAACATCACATATCTTCCCGACATCCGCAACTCCAAAAACCTCTCCGAATCGCAGCAAAAAACCGCCGAGGGCGAGGCTATCCTCCGCCTTATCGACGACTCCGACCGCGTTGTCCTGCTCGATGAGAAGGGCTCCGAGTTCCGCTCTGTCGAGTATGCCGACTGGCTCCAAAAACGTATGAATAGCGGCATCCGCCGCCTCGTCTTTGTCATCGGTGGCCCATATGGCTTCAGCCCTGAGGTCTATGCTCGCTCTAATGAGAAGATATCCCTCTCCAAAATGACCTTCTCTCACCAAATTATTCGAGCGATTTTTACCGAGCAGCTATATCGAGCCTTTTCGATTCTTAATAATTTGCCCTATCACCACGAATAGTTTTGGCGTGATAATGCGGATACCTACTTCCGCTAACAAAAAATGGCAACAATGGCTGTACGCTTTAGTACTATCCATCGTTGCCATTTTTTGCCGAGCGTTGTATCTACCGCATTCTGACGCCAAAACGGGGTGCAAAAGGGTGGCGGAGTGCAAGTTTTGACATTAAACGGGGCGCAAAAGGGGTAGCAGCGTGCAAGCTCTGACGCCAAATTGGGTGCAAAAGGGTAGCGGAGTGCAAAATGAAAGCAAAAATAGTGAGCAACATAATTTTTCTCTCCCGCGCGCGTTTTAGACATAGGTAAAAGTGCAGGAGTCTACTATTTTACACCAACTTGTAAAAAAAAAACACTACTTTGTGTTGCAAAGTACCGAAAAAGTACTACCTTTGCAATAACAAAAGGTTAAAAGGCTATGAAAAAGTTATGGTTACTCTTATTTTGCTCCTTCTCTATCTTCGCCGTAAGCGCCGAAACTCTGGTCAGCGGCAAGGTTAAGGATGCAGCAAAGGGCAGTGGGGTGGCGTATGCCACAGTATCAGCTTCGCGTGACAAGGCTATTGTGACAGCTGTTGCGGCGGATGCATCGGGAAACTTTGAACTCCGACTAAAGGAGGATGGTGACTACTCGGTCGAGATTTCGGCTGTTGGTTATCAGTCAGCAACCCATCAGGTATCGGCCCTGGGCAAGCCGATAGCGTTGGGTGAGATTTTGCTCTCTGAGGGTGTAGAGGTTGATGCGGTGGCAGTGACCGTGCAGAAACCTATCGTTACGGCCGATGCCGAGAAGCTCTCCTACTCTGTTGAGGATGATCCCGAGGCGCAGTCGAGCACTCTTGAGGAGATTATCCGCAAGATTCCGCAGCTGACGATAGATGCTGACGGCAAGGTGCTGATGAATGGTCAGAGCGACTACAAAATCCTTGTCAATGGTCGCGCTGCGGGTGCTATGGGTCGTAACTTCAACGATATTATCAAGTCTATGCCCGCCTCGTCTATCAAGAAGATTGAGGTAATTACCAATCCGTCAATGAAATACGATGCCGAGGGTGCGGGTGGTGTGCTCAACATCATCACCTCCAAGACCCGCTTTGACGGCTACAACGGCAATGTAAGCCTCTCGGGTGGTAGTAGCTTTAACCGCAACTACTCGGGTCAACTGTCGAGCAACTTCACCGTTCAGAAGGATAAATTTTCTCTCTCGGGTGGCCTCTATATGGGTGGTAGTGATAGTGACAACGACCCTACGGGCTATCACGATATTACGATGGAGAACCTCAATGCCGATGCTCCATACTCAAAGCTCAAACAGTTTTCCGAGCAGGGTTGGGGTGGCAAAAATCTCTATGCAAATCTCAGTATGGGTTATCAGATTGATACACTCAACCTGCTGACTGTTGAGGCGAGTTGCTGGTTTGGAAATTGGAACTCCAAGCGTGTAAACAACACCTCATATCTCGGCGCAGAGGATAATCTGCTTGGTAGTTATACAGCAAACGAGTTCAGCCAAAACCGCTGGAAGGGTGTCGATCTGCTTGCGGCATACGAGCACACCTTTGCGGGCAAAGAGGGCCACAACCTTACCGTGTCGGAGTACTTTTCGGTAACTCCGCCGACAGAGAGTATCAGCAATGAGGATACATTTTACCCTGACGGCACATCGTTCCTATACTCTACAACTTCGCTCGATAAGGGTTTTGAGAATGTTCTTCAGGCGGATTATAACAACAAGTGGGGCAGCCACTCGCTTGAGGCTGGTCTGAAGCACACTATCGACCACAGCTCGCTTGCGCAGTCGGGAACAACATCCGATGTGACCTCTACAACCACACTTACAAAGAATATTGCCGCCCTTTATGCAGGTTACGCCTATAGTCACAAGAGCCTCACAGCTCGTGCAGGTGCTCGCCTGGAGGGTGCGTGGTATAACTCACAGAGTGTGAGTGATAAGACCGAGAACTATAAGAGTGCTCTTATAAATGTGGTGCCATATCTCTCGCTCTCCTATAAGATTAAGGAGGGACACAACCTCTCACTCTCATACTCCGAGCGCCTCTCTCGTCCAGGTATTCAGTCGCTCTCGCCCTATGTTACCGAGACATCGCTCTCGCGTAGCTATGGAAATCCAGACCTCAAGACGGGCGTAAACCACAGCATAAGGCTCAAGTATGCTTGGATGAACAACAAGTGGACCGTATCGCCTGAACTGATGACAATGTTCTCGAACAATCGCGTGGCCGTTTATCAGTTTGTCGATAAGGATGGACTTATCAACCAGACTTGGCTCAACCACGGTCGAAATCGCGCCTATGCACTGCAGACCTCACTCTCTTATCGCCCGTCGCAGAAGCTGCAACTGGCTGCCGACCTCCGCGTAGGTTACTTTGAGGATGGTATCCCGTCAGAGAATGTTGCAGTTGCGGGCTGGGCATTCTCGGAGAGTGTAAATGTTACCGTAGGCCTCTGGAAGGGTGCTCGCCTGACACTTAGCGAGTACTGCGCAAAGATGCAGCCACAGCAGACTATGGTTGCTCAGAATTGGTTCCTCACAACCTCTGCACGCCTCGGTCAGAAACTGCTTAAGGATAAATTAGAGCTGTCACTCTCGGTGCAGAACCCACATAGCAAGACAATGAAGCACGAACTGCTGATGACCGCTCCGACCTATGTGCAGAACCTCATTGCCACAAATATCTCGCGCTCTATCCGCCTCTCTGTATCATATCGCTTTGGTAAGCAGGGGCTTTACGTCAAGAGGACCAAACGAAAGAGCGACTCTTCATCAGAGGAGATTGGTGGTGGTCAGCAGCAGGGCGGTACGCTTTAGTACAGCCCATCGCCTCCAATCGCATTTTATCGTGAAAAGCACGCACCTGCGCCACATCCCTCATAGTCCCGAATGGGAAATACAGGAGTATGTCCCATCCGTGCCTATATCACGATGTGCCACATCTGCATACTTTTGACGATAAAACAGTGCACAGATTGAGCAGAGAACAAAACTCTGGTTCTTGAATCTTTTTCGAGAATAACAGCTATCCGCAAGGATAGTAAAAATGAAAATAGCACTCACTCAAGCTTGCTTGAAAGTGAAGTGCTATTTTTGTTTTTCTATTGTCGCAGACAACGTTATTCTCGCAACAGATACTACCAAAACGAAGTTTTGGCGAAAGTTTTTCGGGCGCCTTTTTTCAAAAAGGTGCGGTACTGTGGCAGTACTGCGTAGCCTGCGGGCTATCCTAAGTCCGCAACAGCTATTTATTCTCGTACTTTGCGGCGTACTCGCCTACAATCTTATTGTACGATGCCATAACGGTATTAGGGTTCTTGCCAGAGAGCTCAAACATAAACACACCGCGGTAGCGATTTGTCTTGAGCAGAGTGCGGATAACATCATCCCACGCAGTAATTCCTGGCTGTGGTACGCCAAGAAGGTCGTGTGAGTCGTTGCCAGAGCCGAACTTGGTGTCGTGCATATGCACTGTACCGAGCTTTGTGCCAATCTGTGTGAGGAACTCAACAACATTGTAGCCCTTGCAGTTTGCGTGGCCGATGTCGTAAGTTACCCAAGTGTTGTCAATGCCAGTAATTGTGTTGTGCAGCTCCTCGTAGTAGTAGCAGAGGCTACCAACAAGGTTCTCTACACAGAGACGCACGCCGAGCTGTGTCGCTACAGGAACCATCTCCTTAAGAGACTTACGTGCCTGATTAACAGACTCTGAACGTGGGCTGAGTACACCCTTACTTGCGTGCAGAACGTAGTTCTTACACTCTGGGAAGCACTCTACGCAGAGGCGAAGTACGCGCATAATGTTGTTCACGCTCTGTACACGTACAGTCTCCTTACCTGCGATGTTGGTCCAAGTTGCATCTTCAAATGGCAAGTGGATAGACCAAACAGTAAGGCCAGCAGCCTTAACCGAATTCATTCGCTGTGTAAGCTTAGTCTTAGCCTCGTCGTCAGTCATATTTCTGATGCCGTAGCTATCGTTGATGGTAATCTCGATGTACTTAAAACCAGCCATTGCAATGCTTGTCAACTGAGAGTCGAAGCTGCCGCTTGCAATGTTGATAGAGATACCAGGATAGAAACGCAGGCCGTTAACATTCTCATCTGCAGCACCCAACGCTGTTGTAGGCTCGATGTTGCGAATAACAACTTCAGGCTTTGGCTGATCCGGAGTAGGATTCTCAGGATTCTCAGGCTGCTCTGGCTCTGGCTTTGGTACAGGACCCCAATTTGGGCCTGATGTCTCTGGCTCTCCGCAAGCAACTACAGCAAGAGCAAGGAGTAAATAAAATAACTTTTTCATACATTTATAGTTTTTAGATAGTTTCTCTCTATTTAAGACACATAACAGTTATTTTACACCTAATTGGTGGTTGTAAATTGTAAAAAAATAAAATCTATGATGTTTTATTTGTTAGCTATTGTTTTGATTTTAAGGAGATTTTTGTAATTTTGCGCCCGATTGTATGACATTAACATTAAAACATCTATACAACTATGACAATTACTGCTGCTGATATCAAAATCGGTATGTGCATCGAGATGGATGGCAAGACTTTCCTTGTAGTCGATTTCCAGCACTGCAAGCCGGGTAAGGGCCCAGCTTTCGTTCGTTCAAAGCTCAAGAACCTCGAGAACGGTCGCGTTCTTGAGAACACCTTCTCTTCTGTAGGTCAGAAGATCGAGCAGGTACGCGTTGAGCGTCGTCCATACCAGTTCACCTACGAGGATGATCTGGGTGCTCACTTCATGCACTGCGAGACATTCGAGGAGATCAACATCGAGAAGACCCTTATCAACAACTACGACCTTATGGCTGACGGTCAGATCGTTGAGGTTATGTTCCACACCGAGAAGGAGACTGTGCTCTCTGCCGAGCTCCCACCAATCGTAGATATGGAGGTAACTTACACCGAGCCAGGCATCAAGGGTGATACCGCTTCAACTAACTCACTCAAGCCTGCTACCGTAAACACAGGCGCAACTGTTAAGGTGCCTCTCTTCATCAATACTGGTGATCGTATTCGTGTTGATACTCGTACTCGTGAGTATTACGAGCGCATCAAGTAATTTGTTGTGAAAACACGGCATTAGCCGCACATCCCTAAAAGTAAACCCCTTTGGGCTGTAGGTTTTACTACTATCCCAAAGGGGTTTCTTTTGTGATGCACGCCTACTATCGTGTTTTGACAACAAATTTATCGTGAAAAGGCAGCATTAATTGCACATCCATTAAAAACCAACGGCGGCTGTACGTTTTGTACTATCCGCCACTAATTTTTTTCGCGATGCACCATCTCTAACACGTTTTGACGACCGACGCTGCTCGTGAGGGCAGAGGCTGCTTGCAGACTATGCCGAGGTGCTAAGGAGGAAAAACACCGAAGGTGGGTCAACAAAAATGGTGCAAGGAATATTCAGAGTGCAAACTTGTAGACGTCACTAAATTTCTAACATACTTTGCCGCCAACGCAGCAAACAAAAATCCCGAGTCAGTTTTGACCCGGGATTTGTTTATCAGTGGAAGAGTCTACTACTTCTTCTCGAGCTGAGCCTTGAGCTCTGCAAGACCTGCGATGTCACCGAGAGTAGTCTTCTCTACAGACTGCTGGATCTTCTTTACAGAAGACTTAGTTGCGTCTGCAGCTGCCTTGCGCTCTGCCTTCTCAGCAGCAGCCTCAGCACGACGAGCCTCCTCGAAGAGACGGCTGTGTGAGAGAGTGATGCGCTTTGTAGCCTTAGAGAAGTCGATAACCTTGAACTCTGCAGTCTCACCTGCCTTAAGAGTTGTGCCATCCTCCTTAACAAGCTGCTTTGCAGGAGCGAAGCCCTCTACATTCTCAGCAAGTGTAACGATAGCGCCCTTCTCAGTTACCTCAGCGATAGTACCGTTGTGTACAGTATCTACTGCGAACTGCTGCTCGATAGCGTTCCATGGGTTCTCCTCGAGCTGCTTGTGACCGAGGCTAAGACGACGGTTCTCCTTGTCGATCTCGAGAACTACTACCTCGATATCAGCACCTACAGAGGTGAACTCATTTGGATGCTTAACCTTCTTAGTCCAAGAGAGGTCAGAGATGTGGATAAGGCCATCGATACCCTCCTCGATCTCTACGAATACACCGAAGTTAGTGAAGTTACGAACCTTAGCAGTGCACTTTGTACCTACAGGGTACTTAGTCTCGATGTTCTCCCATGGATCAGCAGTAAGCTGCTTGATACCGAGTGACATCTTGCGCTCCTCGCGGTCGAGTGTAAGAACTACAGCCTCGATCTGGTCGCCAACCTTCATGAAGTCCTGTGCAGAACGCAGGTGCTGGCTCCAAGACATCTCAGAAACGTGGATAAGACCCTCTACGCCTGCAGCGATCTCAACGAATGCGCCGTAGTCAGCCATAACAACAACCTTACCAGTTACCTTGTCACCAACCTTGAGCTCTGAATCGAGTGACTCCCAAGGGTGAGCAGTGAGCTGCTTAAGACCCAGTGCGATACGCTTCTTGCTATCATCGAAGTCGAGGATAACAACATTGAGCTTCTGGTCGAGAGCAACAACCTCCTCTGGGTGGCTTACGCGGCCCCAAGAGAGGTCAGTGATGTGGATAAGACCATCTACGCCACCGAGGTCGATAAATACACCGTAGGTAGTGATGTTCTTAACAGTACCCTCAAGGATCTGACCCTTCTCGAGCTTAGACATGATAACCTGCTTCTGAGCCTCGAGCTCTGCCTCGATAAGAGCCTTGTGAGAAACGACAACATTGCGGAACTCCTGGTTGATCTTAACAACCTTGAACTCCATAGTCTTGTCAACATATACGTCGTAGTCGCGAATTGGCTTAACGTCGATCTGTGAACCTGGAAGGAATGCCTCGATGCCGAATACGTCAACGATCATACCGCCCTTAGTGCGGCACTTAACATAACCCTTGATGATCTCGTCCTTCTCCAGAGCCTCGTTAACACGATCCCAGCTCTTAAGCTGACGAGCCTTCTTGTGTGAGAGGATGAGCTGACCGCCCTTGTCCTCTACAGACTCTACATAAACCTCAACCTTGTCGCCTACCTGCAGCTCAGAGTTGTAACGGAACTCAGATGCTGTGATAACGCCCTCGCTCTTGTAGCCGATGTTTACGATTACCTCGCGCTTGTTGATCTCGGTAACGGTACCCTCTACGGTCTCACCTACAGCGATGTTTGACATTGTGTTGTCATACTGCGCTGCAATCTCCTCCTTTGATACAGGATAAAGACCAAGCTCGCTCTCAAACGCTGCCCAATCGAAATTCTCGTTTGCTACCTTAATGTTTTCCATTTAATAAATTTTGCGATACAATCGCTCGTTAAAAGTTAATAATAATAATTGTTCGTGTACGCGCACTACGCGCATACGGACCGCAAAGATATGGTTTTTTTCTATAATTGCAAAATATTTCGCAGAAATTATCTTCGCAACAGACTGATATTCAACTGCTGCGATAGGGTGGCGGAGAGTAAATTGTTTGGTGAAACTTTGAAGGTTCGCGAAAAATGTGTAATTTTGAGTGACAATCAGTCGCTTGTTGCCTAAATTTACAACATTATGGCGGGTAATAGAGAACCTCAAAATATCGAAAAGTATCAGAGACACTATTCGGAGTCGAAGTTCTGGCGAAAGACAAAATCTTTGGGTAAAAAGGTCTTAAAACCAGCGCTGACTCTCTATTTTGTGATGAAATCTCCCTCTACGCCACTTAGCGCAAAGATTAAAATTGCCGGTGCATTGGGGTATCTGATTTTGCCGTTAGACCTGATGCCCGATTTTATCCCCATTGCGGGCTATACCGACGATTTGGCAGCCCTCATAGCCCTTGTCAAGAGTTGTATGAGCTATGTCACCCCTGAAATAGAGGCACAGGTAAATGCCAAATTAGGCGAATAGGTCGCTGCTGTTGTCGGAATTTTAACGAGAAGATATATGATGACATATAAAGAGCGAGAGGATAAACTCTTTGTTAGGTGGAAGGCTGCCTGTCAGGAGCGTGACGGGATAGATCCAGAGTGTGATTTCTGCGCCGACGGATTGCTCTATCGTGGTGACTATGAGCAACCTTATGGTTGTTGGGAACGAAGACCTGGCAACGAGAGTGAACTGTGGGATAGATCAAATGTCCGACTGCTGATACTTTCAAAAGATACCACCCGCGCCAGCGAGATGGATGATGTGCGAATTGAAACTGCACGAAAAAATGGCACTATGGGTCTAGTTACAATGGCAACTGTACCCTTTTGTCGCAATTTGGCATTGTGGTCGTACGCCCTGCAGAATGCACTTCAGGGTGGTGAAATCTTGAACTATAACGACCTGCCCGATTGGGAGGTTTTGCGCGAACATTATGCCACCGCTCCGATTGCGAGAGTTAACTGCAAAAAGCAGATTGGAGAGTCAAAAATAACGGATGTTGAGCTTAAACGACACATCAAACGATATAGCGATTTGTTGCAGGAGCAGATTGCTATGTACGATGCTGATATTATCCTCTGCTGCGGTGGCAGCGGTGCAATTAAAAACTTTGTTAAGTCGCACTATCTGCCTGACTTACAGGTCTTTTCAGAGAAAGAGGCGTGGGTCTACTTTTCGCCATCAACTAGAAAAGTGGTTATTGATAGCTATCACCCAACCTTCCCAAAATCGTGGAAAAATATCGAGAAATTTTATGGTTATATGATGGCCGACCTGAAAAATTTCCTAACTGCTCACTCCGAGTATATCAGAAGGAATTGAGACTCCACTCGACAAAAAATACCCGCAAAGGGAAATACTTGGCGTACAGCCATTGCTTTGCATTTTTAGCGGAGTTTCATTAGTATAATTCAAATTTGTTGTCAAAATGCGGTAGTAGGCGTGCATCGCGTGAAAAAGCCCTGCGATGGATAGTACTTGAGCGTACAGCCATTGCAGGGCTTTTAGGGATGTGCGGCTAATGCCGTATTTTCACAACAAATTATACGGTCATAATCTCTTTCTCCTTCTTCTCAAACGCCGCATCAACCATCTTGCTGAACTTCTCGAGAAGCTTCTGTGCCTGGCTCTCGCCATCCTTGCTCTCGTCCTCAGGCATACCCTCTTTTACAGCCTTCTTGAACGCCTCTACAGCGTCACGACGAGCATTGCGCAGTGAGATACGGGCGTTCTCAACCTCGCCCTTAGACTGCTTAACCAACTCCTTACGACGCTCCTCAGTAAGTGGCGGAATAGAGAGACGAATGTGCTCACCGTTGTTAGATGGAGTAAGGCCGATGTTTGAGTCGATAATAGCCTTCTCAATCACACGAATCATATTCTTATCCCAAGGCTGAATGAGGATAGTCTTTGCATCTGGCACGGTAACGCTTGCTACGCCAGATACTGGGGTCTGTGAGCCGTAGTAGTCAACGAAAACGCCATTCAGAACGTTTGTAGAGGCCTTACCTGCGCGGATGTTGAGCAGTGTATCCTCCAAAAAATCTACAGATTTCTGCATTCTTGCAGAAGCTTCTGCCAAAATAGTCTTTGAATCCATTGTTGCCTATTATTTGTTTCTTTATTATTTGTTCAGGGTCTTTTCGATAGTCTTTATAAGGTGCTCAAACTCAGCCTTGTCATAACCGATGCTCGCAAGGACAACCTTGCCCTCTGCATCGATTAGGAAGTTGCGAGGGATGTAGTTCTTCGCATAGCGACGGAAGATCTTCTGGTCTGGGTCAAGACCCATTGGGAAGGTGTAGCCCATACGCTTGCGGAAGGCAGCTACAGTCTGCAGCTCCTCACCACGCGAGATTGGCAGAAATACAAAGTCTTTACCCGCAAAGCGGTCTATAATATCAGCCTGCACCCTTGTCAGCTCCTCACGACATGGAGGACACCAAGTGGCCCAGAAGTTTACAAGCACAACCTTGCCGCGCAGATCTGAAAGTCGGATACTCTTGCCGTCAAACATCTCCACGGTAAAGTCGGGAGCCTCCATACCCTCCTTAACGATTGTTGAGGCGTCAATCTGCTCCTGTGTCTGTGGCGCCGCAGGCTCAGCCTTTGCTGTAGTAGGGTTCCAGAAGAGTAGTACCGCTACGATAGCAAGCGTCACAATAAGCATAAGGATAAGAGTAAGGTTGCTCTTTTTCTGAAGTCTTGTCTTCATAACTGAGTGTTTATTAGCTATTTATGTACCAATGTTCCGATATTCTCTCCCTGCAATACCTTCATCAGATTACCCTCAGTATCCATATCGAATACGATGATATTCAGACCATTCTCCTTGCAGAGAGTAAAGGCTGTCATATCCATAATCTTGAGGTTGCGAGTGTATACCTCATCAAAAGTAATTGTGTCAAACTTTGTCGCTGTAGGGTCCTTCTCCGGGTCGGCAGTGTAGATGCCATCAACACGTGTGCCCTTGAAAAATCCGTCAGCTTCAATCTCTATGCCACGCAGTGCCGATGCGGTGTCTGTCGAGAAGTAAGGGTTCGATGTTCCACCGCCGATAATCACTACATAACCAGCAGCAAGATACTCCAACGCCTTATCCTTCGAGTAGTACTCGCCAATAGGCTCCATGCGGATAGATGTAAGCACCTTGCACTTCACGCCCTCGTCAGCAAGCACCGCCTGCAGGCCAAGCGAGTTGATGATTGTCGCCAACATACCCATCTGGTCGCCCTTTACACGGTCAAAACCGCGCTTTGCACCCTGTAGGCCACGGAAGATATTCCCGCCACCAATAACAATGCCAATCTGCACGCCC
This sequence comes from Alistipes sp., assembly GCA_045633445.1. Classification (GTDB taxonomy): domain Bacteria; phylum Bacteroidota; class Bacteroidia; order Bacteroidales; family Rikenellaceae; genus Alistipes. Next base: position 127,298 of record JAZQYI010000009.1, on the reverse strand, counting down.
AACTCTGTTGCCTGCTTAATTTGTACCGCATAGCTGCGCAACTGCTCCATCGAGATACCATACTTCTGCTCTCCCTGGAGCGACTCGCCGCTCAGTTTCAATAAGATTCTTTTATACTGCATAGTCCTATAGTTTTCCAATGGTACTACAAATATAGTAAAAACATTCGGAAGTATCGCTACAAAGCAGAAAATATTGTCAAAAATGTAAAAAAAGTAGAAAAAAGGGAGTTGATAGTTGTTGTTTGATAAAAAGTTTGTATATTTGCACGCTCTATGGGATAATCCCGTTGAGAAAATTAAAAAAGTATTAACAAAATGAAAGTTTGCGAAATCACAGGCAAGGTTGCGATTGTGGGTAACAACGTTTCTCACTCGAACCACAAGACCAAGCGCAAGTTCAACCCAAACTTGAAGACTAAGCGTTTCTGGTCAGAGGAGGATGGTCGCTGGATTACATTGAAGGTATCAGCTGCCGGAATCAAAACAATTAACAAGAAGGGTCTTGCTGCTGCTCTTAAGGGCGCTGCTGCTCCAAAGAACATCTACTAAAATTTAAGGACAAATGGCAAAGAAAGGTAACAGAGTTCAGGTGATCCTCGAGTGCACAGAGCAGAAGGAGAGCGGCGTACCAGGTATGTCACGCTACATCACCACAAAGAACAAGAAGAACACTCCTGAGCGTCTTGAGCGCAAGAAGTACAATCCATACCTGAAGAAGGTAACAGTACACCGTGAAATTAAATAATTTGTAGAGTTATGGCAAAGAAAGCAGTTGCAACCCTTCGTACTGGTGTAGGTAAGCAGTTTACCAAGTGCATCAAGATGGTTAAGTCTGAGAAGACTGGTGCTTACATCTTCAAGGAGGCAATCGTACCAGTAGATCAGGTTGCGGAGTATATGAAGTAATAGACTCCAAAGGATTTAAGAGCGCAGCTCTTAGAAAAGGCGGTAATTTTACCGCCTTTTTCTTTTTGCCGTGAAAAGGCAGCATTAGCTTCCGCTAACGAAATATGCCCACAATGGGCAGTACGTTTAGTACAGCCCATCGTGTTCAATTTCGCCGAGCGTTGCTACTACTACCTTTTGACGACAAAAGGGTGCAAAGAGGTAGCGGCGTGCAAGATGTGAGTGCTTTTGACTTTTAGCTATTAGCCATTGGCTTTTTTTACTGCGTTAGCCGTACTGCGTAGCCATCAAACCCGCTCAATTTTGGCACCTCGGAGCGAAGCGACCAAGTCCCCCTTTGCCAAAGGGGGATTTAGGGGGAATGTCAATATTTTTGTATAGTTTTAGTATCAGCCGTTCTCGGATTTAGGATGCTATCGAAGATAGCGCAATAAAAAAAAGAGCCTCGTTCAAGCTTGCTTGAGAACGAAGGCTCTTTTTTATTGCAATAGCCTACGGCTATCCTAAATCCGCAACAGCTAACAACCTACTTATGCGCCAGCAGCCACTCGGCAATCTGCACGGCGTTCAGGGCGGCACCCTTCTTGATTTGGTCGGCTACGCACCAGAAGGTCAGGCAGTTAGGGTCTGTTACATCCTCGCGAATGCGGCCTACATATACTGGCTCTTTATGTGCTATAAAGAGCGGCATTGGGTACTCTTTCTCTGCTGGGTTATCCATAACAACAACGCCCTGGGCAGCCTCGAATGCTGCACGAGCCTCTGCTGGTGTTACTGGGCGGTCAAACTCTACCCATATAGCCTCTGAGTGTGCGCGCATAACGGGTACACGCACGCAAGTAGCCGATACCTTGATGTCCGAGTGCATAATCTTGCGGGTCTCGTTGAACATCTTCATCTCCTCCTTAGTGTAGTCGTTCTCGGTAAATACGTCGATGTGAGGTATCACGTTAAACGCAAGCTGATATGCGAACTTCTCAACCTTAGGCTCCTCGCCATTTGCCAGCGATGCGTGCTGTGCCTCGAGCTCAGCCATAGCTGTTGCACCCGCGCCACTTGCGCTCTGGTATGTTGCCACGCGTACGCGACGGATATGTGCAATCTTCTCAAGCGCAGCCAGAGCTACAACCATCTGGATAGTGGTGCAGTTCGGATTGGCGATGATGCGACGCGGAGCGTTGAGGGCATCCTCTGCATTTACCTCAGGCACTACAAGAGGCACATCGCTATCCATACGGTAGCAACTTGAGTTGTCAATCATCAGCGCTCCGTGCTTGGTAATAGTATCTGCAAACTCCTTAGATACCGAGCCACCAGCCGATACAAGAGCTATATCCACACCCTTGAAGTCGTCGTTGTGCTGAAGCAGTTTTATCTCTATCTCCTTACCGCGGAAGGTGCGCTTCTGACCCGCACTGCGAGCCGAGCCAAAGAGAAGAAGCTCGTCACACGGGAAGTTGTGCTCCTCCAATATTCTCAAAAACTCCTGTCCTACAGCGCCACTTGCGCCTACTACTGCTAACCTCATAATTATCTGTGTTATAAGTTATTACTCAAAAAATTCATCTTCCAACTCAGTCTCCTCTACCGTCTCGTCACAGATCTGCTCTGTCCAGAGTGCAGGGCGCGCGAAGGTGTCGTCACGATTTATGTCGATATTTGGATCGTTGTATGTTCTCACCAAAAAGTCGCCGACAATCGGCAGTGCCATCATCGAACCCTCACCGCGACGGCGCAGGTGTATCTGCTGATCCTCGCCACCAACCCACGAGCCGGCAACAAGGTTTGGAGTGATACACATAAACCACGCATCGCGGTTCTCGTTAGATGTACCAGTCTTACCGGCTATCTCCACATCGCTCAATCCAAATTGCCAACCCATACGACGACCGGTACCGTTTGTGATTACATTCTTGAGCATCGTAATCATTGTATAGGCGGTCTGCTTGCTTACAGCATCCTGCGAGGTTGAGTTGAACGATGAGATAAGGTTGCCCTGACGATCCTCGATGTGTGTCACAAAGAGTGGCGAGGTATATACACCCTCATTTGCAAAGGTCGCATAGGCGCTCACCATCTCGAATACATTACTCTCAAAAGTACCCAAACAGAGGGCATATACAGGGTCAATGTAGCTCGAAATACCCATATTGTGGATAAAGTCGGCAACCGCCTCTGGTTGCTTTGCCTGCTTCATAATCCACGCTGAGTAGTTGTTGCGGCTCAATGCAAGTCCCCACTTAAGCGGGTGTAGCGTACCGTCATACTCCACATTTCCCGCCTCCTTTGGTGACCACGCAGTACCTACCGAGGTTTCGATAGTCACAGGGAGGTTTGGCACCATCGTACACGGTGTCATACCGAGGTGGTCGATTGCAAAGGTGTAGATAAATGGCTTTACAGTCGAGCCAATCTGTCGCTTGCCCTGCTTTGCCATATCGTACTTGAAGTACTGGAACGACGGGCCACCGACATATGCCTTGATGTGTCCTGTCTGCGGCTCAATAGCCACAAACGATGCGCGCATAATCTTCTTGTGGTGCATAATCGAGTCGCGCGGAGTGAGGAGTGTGTCGCGCTCGCCATCGAATGTAAAGATGCGCATCTGACACTTCTTCTCAAACGAAGCGTAGATATCCTTCTCAGCCACACCATCCTTCTTCATATTGCGGAAGCGGTCTGAGTTACGCATTGCTCGGCGCACAATCTTCTCAACCTCCTCCTTTTCGGTGTCAATAAAGATGGTACGGGTGTTGCGTATCTGCTCATCCATTGCTGGCTGAATTACGGTCTTTAACTGCTTGTGTACCGCCGCCTCGGCATACTCCTGCATTGGCGCGTTGATAGTGGTGTATATCTTCAGACCATCGCGGTAGATGTTGTACTCGCTGCCGTCGGCCTTGCGATTTTTGTAACACCAACCGTAGAGTGGATTTTCGTTATACTGCTTGAGCGCCTGCTCATAGTCCCACTCGGTGTAGAAGTTGCGACGCTTGGGCTCCTTGGCTGTCATCACAAGACGCAACATCTCGCGGAAGTAGGTCGCCTGACCGTAGTTGTGCGAGATAGGGCGGAAGTTAAGTGTGATTGGGAGAGCAGAGATTGAATCACACTGCTCACGAGTTATCGCACCCACGTTGCAGATACGACTGAGTACAAGGTTACGACGCTTCAGCGCATTTTCAGGGTTGCGTACTGGCGAGTAACGTGTTGGTGCATTTACCACACCCACAAGCATCGCCGCCTCCTGCAGATTGAGCTCCGAAGGCTGCTTGCCAAAGAATGTCGCCGCCGCAGACTTGATACCGTATGAGTTCGAACCATACTCAACCGTGTTGAGGTACATGGCAATAATCTCCTCCTTTGTGTAGTTGTGCTCGAGCTTGATTGCGGTAATCCACTCCTTGAGCTTGTTGCCTACAAGTCGCAGCGTGCGGGCAATCTTACCATCATTTGTCGATGTATTTCGTGGGAAGAGGTTCTTAGCAAGCTGCTGAGTGATTGTACTACCACCTCCCTGCTTCTGTCCGAGCAGTACGGTCTTAATACCTACGCGGAAGAGCGAACGATAGTCAATACCCGAGTGGGAGTAGAAACGCTCATCCTCCACCGATACGAGCGCCGCTGCCAGTGGAGGCATCTGCTCGCCCGAGATATTGAACATCAGCGTAGAGTCTGTAGGGTAGAGGTCGGCATACTGCACATATGAGCGGTTCTGCACAAAGAAACTGCCCAGCACCTTGCCATTGTCGGCATATACCTCCGTTGCAAGGTTGCTCTTCGGGTTCTCTAACTCCTCAAAAGAGGGGATACGACCAAAAGCACCTGCCGCTGCTAACGAAAGCATTAGCGCTGCCAATACTACGGGAATCATCACCACAATCCACATCCAGCGGATTATCTGACTCTTACTTGTTTTGCTATTACTCTTCTTTGCCATACTCTAAAATGGTAGTCCAAAGCCGGCTGTAAAGTGTACACCCTCCTTGCCGTGAGGCTTGTAGAGAGAGAGTGTAAGCGATGTTGTCGCTGCAGCAGGCATTCGGAAAATGTTAAAATCTATCGATATGTCGCCTCCATAGGAGAACAATTGGTTGCGTTTGGATATCAGATTGACCTTGTTAATCTGCGGATATACCTCAAAGAACTGCTTGCCGAACGATGCGTAGTCAAATCCGACATTTATACGCAGACGCTTGAAGTATATCACGCCATTTATACCCCCATCAGGATACCAGACAGGGAATTGGTAGTTTATGCTTGTTGCATAGTAGTTGCGATTTTCGACCTCCGCCACCTGAAAACCTCGAGGTATCAGTCGTGCCGATTGGAAGTAGAAGTTTGATGCCAACACGTGCGAACGGAAACCGCCAATGCTGTTCTGGTAGAGCATCGCCACATTGAGCGAGTGGTGCGGCAGTATACCTGGCAGATAGACCTTGCCATAGAACGATATAAGGTGGTCAAACGACGAGTTGACAGGGTTGAGTGCATAGTTTGCCGAGAGTAGATAGCCAAATCGTGGCAAGAAGTCCTTGTGTGCAAGTCTTACCTGATCCTGGAAACCGATACCACCCTGCAGCAGATGCAGACCTTCGCTATAGCCTATTGTTGCGAGGTTTGTAATCTGTCCACCCTCAATCTTGAGCTTGTCGAGCCTTGCCACAAGGCCGTTGGAGTAGTTCCACGCAATATTTGCAGCCAAGATGCGGGTGTGATATCCACTCTGGAAGTAGAGCGGCAGCGACGCCGACAGACCGATGTTGTAGTATCGCTTCTGCTCAGGCGCATCTGGGAGTGTAAGTTCATATTTGCCCGTCTCTTGGTTGAGAGTATATGTGTAGGCAGTATATACCTGCTGCTTACCACCATAGGTCGCCTCGACACCTAAGTTGACACCCAAACCGTAGTAGCGCAACGCGCCCTTGAAGACGTGACCGCTGTTCTTATTCCAACCCCAAGTCAGAAATCCCTCAGTATCGGAGAGCAGACTCTGTGACATAATCGTAGCACCAAGGTTGAAGTTCAAATCACCCTCCGTAAGTCTAAATGGATCGTACGACGCCGGCGCCCAAGAGTGGATATTGGCAATATGGGCAATCTTCGAGTAGTGACGTGGGCGGTGGTTGATTTTGGTATTTATAGAGTCCGCCGTTGTAAATCGCACCGTGTCGAGATTTACCACATCCCACTTTTTGCGTGGTGGGTTTATCAGATTTTTTGGTGTGAGTGATGGTTCTACTGGTGTAAGTGGCAGACTATCAATGCGCTGAATTGCCAGCTGATAACCGTCACGGTCGTATCTTGTCATCACTACGCGACCATCAAAGGTCGGTGCAGGCGAAAATGCTCCGTATGTCGAATGCGAAATCTGATACTGCTTGCCTGTGGCAATATCGAGGCAGTGCACCTCATCCTTTCCAGAGGCTATTGAACCGAAGTAGAGCACGCCATTGTCGGCACGAAGGTCGGAGAGAGTTATGTACGCACCCTCTGTAATCGGTGTTGTTGTGCCATCCTCATTTATGCGACCAATCCACATACCGCTGTCGTCCGTTGCGATAAAGTAGAGAGCATCGCTCTTGTTGTCGTAGGCCAATGAGTGAATCTCTCGACCAAATGGCATACGGGCAATTACTGTTCTGTTGTCGCGGTTACCCTTGACTACCGAAAACTCACCATTAGGGTTGTACTCCACCCACGCGATGTTCTGCTCGTCATTGATTGCTGTAGGGTAGAGGACATTGTGATACTTGAAGATGCTCTTTGGTCGACCATTGTCCAAATCCACATAGCAGAGCTTTGAGTTTACTCGCTGCTGGAAGAGAGTGCTACGACGATACTCGGTCCACCATATTCTGCCACCCTGAATTGTCGGGCGGGTAGATATCTGACCTATACGACATATGCGCTGCTGCTCGCCCGTGTTGACATTTGTACGAACAATAGCCTCTGTGTCGTTTAACGACTTCTTTACGGCAATTACACTGCGTGAGCCGAAGAATATCGGGTGGCTGTATGTTGTAAAACTCTTCTGTGCGGGTACTGCAATGCGCTCTGACGACTCTACAACGCTCGGCATCGCCTGCCAGTGGTTGTTGAGGTCTTCAAATGTCTCCATCATCAACTTAGAGGTTTTGGTATTGTAGTACCTCTTCATACCTACAAAGGTGGTTACGATAGTGTAGGGATGGCGCACGGCGTAGTCTACAATCTTGTCCCAGATATTTTCGTCATACTTGGTATTGGCATACGAGGTAATCTGATAACCCAAAGCGTAGTGGTCAGGAATGTGCTCCTTAAACGAGCCGCAGAACCACTTGTCTGTGCCTTTGTAGGCAAGAATATCACTGCAACGGGCACGGTAATCGATAGAAAAAGATGGTTGCAGACCACGACCAAAGGTGGACATAGCCGTCTCAGATACCACAGCATCGCCCTCAAGACCCCATAGCGGCATAAAGAGCAGACCGATTGTCGAACTCTGCTGACCGAGTATGTAACTGAATGCCTTTACCCAGCGACGGTTGAGGTTGCTGTACTGCACGGCGTGGCGATACTCGTGCGCCGCAAGCTGCTTGAGCCACGGCATAGAGTAACTGTCGATAGATGGCGCGCTGATAATCTCCACTCGCTTCGGGAGCCACATCACCATACCATTTGAGAGCATATTCTCGGGGTGAATTACAAATGGAATATCCATCGGCCCGTGTCTAAATCCGAAGTCGATAGATGGCTGCACTGCCTTGATGTAGTGCATCATACTATAGCCCAACCCCGTAGCTGTTGTAGGGTAGATTACCGATACCTTGTCCCCCTTAATCTTTCTCCAACTCAGGTTTGTTGGGTCAGCACCCCACGAGTAGTACTGCGCAGAGGCTGTGCCGCACCAAATAAGCGCGACAATGGCAAATAGTATGTATCGTAACCTCTTCACTATTCAAACTTAATATACTTCCATCCCTCAGCAGTGTAGCAACCAATCTTGCCCGCCTTGGTATCATAGTAGAGTGTTCCTACTGGTACAGCATCAGACTCTAACTGGCTGTTGTGGTAGTAAGTTGTTGTCGGCGCTTTATCAAAACTACCGAGCGTAAACGGTACAAAAGATAGAGCCCAGCGACGACCAAAATCTATACCCTCCTTTGCATCGTCAGAACCAATCTTAACCCATCCAAAGTGGCGCTTTGGTTTGTATAGTCCTTTTGGTGAGTAGACCTGTATACAGGCAATATCTGGCGCCTGCTTGCCGATGAGCATCGTTAGACGACAAGTCTCCGTTCCATTCCAACCCTCAAAGAGGTGACCACCATCGACAAATGTGGTATATGGCTTGTCGGTGCTGTTGTTCCAACGCCCCTTACCACCACGCACCGAGAGCATTGTAGTACTCTCAAGTACACCCTCTACGGTGTTGAATATAGGTTGCTCGGCGGTATTGAAGCCGTAGTTGTAGCGCACATCCTGCCACTTCTCCCAATTAGGATCAACAGGTTTTGATACCACTACACGTCCCTCTAACTGCTTCTCAAGCTCCGCAACTCTCTGCTGCAGCTGTTCCATAGTTGATATTAACTGCTTGCGAGATACCTTCTGTGCAGATACCGCGACACACTGCAGTAGCAGCAACACGACGCAAACAAAACGGAAAACTCTCTGCATAACTAAACCTTTTTAGCCTGGCTGTAACCCTCTGCAAGCAGAATGGCAAGCACTCTGTCGCGGTTTTCGCCCTGGATGATTATCTCGCCATCCTTTGCTGCTCCACCCACACCAATCTTGCGCTTAAGAGTCTTTGACAACTCCTCAAGGTCGGCATCGCTGCCTACAAATCCGCGCACAATAGTCGCCACCTTACCGGCACGACCGTGCGTGTCACGCCATACGCGCAACTTCTGCTGCTGCTTTGGCAGGGTCTGAACCTGTTCTGCTTCACCATTGTCATATTTGAAGTCGGGGTTTGTTGAGTAGACAACACCCAGACGCTCTTTCCAATCAGCCATATGCTACAATCTATGTTTAATGTTACACATTAACGATGCAAAAATAAGCAATATTTTGCAGATTTGCGGATATTAAACTATATTTGTTACAACAGAATCGTAAAACTATGAGTAAACGGGCTGAAAATAGCGAGAAAAAGGCGCAACTGCGTATCGAAAAGATGCGCTCTAAGGCGCTTGCAACGGGAAAGGTTGACCTTATGACCCTGCCAGAGCCACTGCGTATAGATGATGGCAAAACCCTTGTCCGCGTCTTTGTCGAGGGCTACGAGGATGTCGCCTTCTGGCGCGGTATTTTTGACCATTTCGTAAATCCATACCTGCGCTTTGAGATATCGGTGCCGACGCGCGAGGATCTGCCGAAGGGTAAGAAGGTGTTGATAAATAACGCCTCAAATGCCTCTGAGACACTGCTGCTCTGTATGGACTCGGACTTTGACTACCTGCTCAGCGAGGATGACGAGCAGAGCCGCCTGATTGCTGAGAACCCATTTATGTTCCACACCTACGCCTACGCTACAGAAAACTACCTCTGCTACGCCCCTTCGCTCCATAATGTCTGTGTCAAGGCGACTAAAAACGACACCCGAATCTTCAGTTTTGAGAAGTTTATGGCGGACTACTCGAGGACTATCTACCCCCTCTTTATCTGGTACGTATACTCCGCCAGCCGCCATACCGAGAATGTCTTTCCTCTTTCCGACTTTAAGGCTTCGGTAAAGCTCAACTACCTCGATATCCCCAATAACGGTCAGAATACTATCGACTGGCTCGCCAGACAAGTTGCCCGCCGTGAGCAGAGCCTTAAGGAGCAGTATCCGGAGATGGCTGCCGATATGCCGCGCTTTGCCGATTACCTGCGCATTAAGGGTGTCGAGCCAGAGCTGACCTACCTCTTTATGCACGGCCATACCCTTATGGATAATGTCGTTATGGTCATCCTTGGCGATGTCTGCGAAAAGCTCCGCCAGATGTCTATCGCCCGCATCGTCGCCTCCTCCAAGGAGGGTATCGCCCTGAAAAACGAGATGAGCAACTACAAAAACACCATCCGCTCCATCCGCGACGTTCTGCTTGATAATGAGAATTATACGGCCTGTCCACTTTACAAGATGTTGCAACGAGATATTCAGTCCTACATAAATTTTGTTGTGAAGCATTTGCCGTGAAAAGCACGCATCTGCGGCACATCCCTTAAAAACCAACGGCAGCTGTACGTTTTAGTACTATCCGCCGTTGTTTTTTTGCACGATGCCCCGCACCTACGCACTTTTGACGACAAATGAGTGCAGAGAATAAGCGGAGTGCAAGATGTGATTAACTATTAGCTGTTGGCTTTTTACTGCGTTAGCTGTACTGCGTAGCAAGGAAACTTGCTTAATCGTTGCACCCGGAGCAGAGGAACTCTGCGACTAAGCCTCCCTTTTTCAAAGGGAGGTTTGGAGGGAATGTAAATATTTTATTAAGTTTTAGCATGCTAAAACTTGATTACTTCATCCAGCCCTAACTCCTTATAGTGCGCTTGCAGCTCTTCGTTGCGGTCGGAGAGGATCAGCAGTTTATCGCCTACGACAAGCTCCGTATCGCCCTGAGGCACAAAGTAGTCGCCATCGCGGCAGACCATAATTACCAGCGTATGTTTTGGTAGGTCAATCTGCTTGAGGGTGCTACCTGTAGATAGCATCTGCTCGTTTACATCGACCTCGGTAAATGCCGACTTCATACGGTCTTGGAAGGCGTCGCCAAACGAACTCTCTCTCTCCTTACGAGCCACGCCGAGGCTATTTGCCATGCCGCTTACGGTCGTTCCTTGCAGTGTTAGCGAGATTATGGTGACGATAAAGACCACATTAAATATCAACTCTGCGTGTGGTACTTGGTCAACAAGCGGATATGTCGCAAAGATAATCGGCACAGCGCCTCTCAGACCCACCCAACTGATATAGATGCGGGCCTTGTGCGAGAATTTTCTAAATGGAAGTAGCGAGAGCATAACTGCCGCAGGGCGTGCCACGAAGGTCATAAATAGTGCCACTACAGCGCCGAGCAGCAGTGTGCTTGGCTCTAAAAGCAACTTTACGTCGACCAGCAGACCGAGCATAATAAACATAATTATCTGCACCAGCCAGGTCACACCATCAAAGAATGTGACAACAGTTCGCTTGTGGACAATCTTGCAATTTCCCACAACAAGTCCCGCGATATAAACCGCCAGAAAACCGTTACCGTGGATAAGTGTTGTGAATGAGAAGGTGAAGAATACAAATGCCAGCAACAGAATAGAGTAGAGCGAGGCATTTGAGATATTTATCTTGTTTATTGTCCACACCGCAGCCTTGCCAAATCCATATCCAGCCAGTGCGCCGACCATCATCTGAACAATAAACATAACGATACTTATGCCGATACCCGCCGCCTCCTTATTTGGCGAGAGCATACTTACAAGTAGCACCACCAGAATATACGCCACAGGGTCGTTTGATCCACTCTCAAGCTCAAGTAGTGGGCGGAGATTTTCGTTCAGGCCCTGCTTTTTTGTTCTGAGGATTGAGAATACAGAGGCCGAGTCTGTAGAAGCCATCGTCGAGGCGAGCAGCAGAGCTATCGGGAAGGATAGCCCTACGCCCAACCACGGCGAAATACCATATATAAACCCGCCGAGGATAAATGCCGTCAATAGCACACCTACCGTGGCGAGTGTTATACCAGGGAGAAGAACCGGTTTGATGTCTGAAAATTTTGTATCCATACCACCCGAAAAGAGGATGATACTCAGCGCAATCATACCCATAAACTGCGTCAGTTCAGGCGAGTTGAACGACAGTATCTCATATCCGAAGAAGATACCCACGCCCAAAAAGAGCAACAACGCAGGTGTGCCGAGCCTGTAAGCGACCTTACCGGCAAGCACAGCTACAAAGAGTAGTATGGCACCAATTAACAGAAAATTCTCGGTTGTTATCTCCATAAGGTGTGTTCTATAAATTAGGTAATAAGTATTTCTATGTACAGTAGATTCTATTTCGGTCACTTTTGGACTTATTTCGGCATCTTTTGCCGCTTTTCTCGGTTACAATAGGCTATTGCGCCCTCTAAAAGCGACAAAGCCTGCTCGAAATAACCTCCAAAATTGCCTCGACCTAATTGATAGAACCCACCTTTACTTTGTCAAATTAACCCTTAATAACGGTTACGCGGCTCTGCTCGCGGTACTCTAACTCTGCATACTCAAACAGTTGTGCGGCTGCAAACGAGTTGTCGTCAAGTGTTGTGAGTAACAAGCAGAGTGCCGAAACCTCGCAGGTCGGTATTGCGAGTAGACTCTCCAAATCTCCGCTACCCATCGCCTTGAGTACTTCACTGCGGCGAGAGCGGTCGTAGGCAAGTGTGCGAGTTGTGAGGAACTTTCCGCTCTTTGTGTGGTATGGCTCACCCTTGCCAGAGAGTCTGCCAAGCAGAATTATTCCACCCGTAATAGCGATGGCAATACCTGCCAAAATCACTACAGAGTTGATATTATCAAACTGCTCGCCACGGAGCAACATTAGACTTGCAAATGGCAGTACAATACCTGCTACGATAATTAAAATTGGCAACACAATACTCTTACGGCGTGCCACAATATCACTGCACGAGGTGTATAACGCCTCGTAAAATTTAATCTTATTCATCTTTGTTTAGTTGGTTTGTTTGTTATTAAAATTAGAGTTCTTAGTGGTAAATCATCTAATTTAATCACAAACGCAACTGACAGAGTGTGTAGAGATAGTAATCTATGGCACGTCTGCCACAAAGAGGATAGAGAGAAAATTGTCCGTTGTAGTTGCTACTGATAGTGAGCTTCTGCACTGTCGAGCCGAGTGTTGCCACCCTTGCCTGTGAGCTCTTTGCTGCGAGTGTCGTTACCGATGTTGTCGGAACGGTTATAGACTCTGTGCGGTGGGCAAAGTTGTTGCACTGACGCTGACAGTCAATCTGCACCTGATATCGGCTGGCAAACTCTACAGAGTCACACTCTGTATATACAGAAATACTATCCGCTCCCTGCACAAAGAATGTCGAACAGAGATAGAATAGCAGTATTGTCAGAAATTTGCCCATTTGGTTACAAAGATAGTAATATTTTGCAAAAAAACGACAACCTCAGAGCAAGAGATTGTCGCTTTTTAACAATAGTAATGCCGCAAAAAGTGGCTTTTTTGAGAGTTACTCTAAAAATTTGAGAATGTCGACCACGAAGTGTTCTTCTCGACGGACTGTTCAAGAGCATCTGGCAGATTTACAAAGAAATCCATACCCAACTTGCTCTCAATCTGGTCTACGCTTACTGCAAATGACTCATAGCCGCTTGAGGAGCTCTGGTTAGTAAACCAGAAACCTACAGCCGAAGCGGTTGTTGGATTGGTTTCGGAGTCCACCTTGAGCAATACCTTGTAGAAGTATCGTGGCACAGGAATCTCCTTGCCATTGCGGTCATAGGTCTTTGCCATTGTGCCAATCTCCTCGGCCTCGCCGTTGCCCTTCTGCAGTGCCGTTCCCGTAACGACAAATATTGTCTTGCCATTTCTTGCACTGCGTACAGCACTCTCAAGATACATCCACACGCCGCCATTAAAACCATTCTGGATTTGTGGCACCTGGTTTACGGTTATAAATGTCTGCTCGTTCATCAGCGATGTGGCTGTGCGTGATGCTGACGGTAGCAGGTGGCCGCGCGAGTAGTTATTTGTTCCGCCGCTGGCTGCTGAGCGATACGAGCCACTGACAATATTTGGCTGATACTTTGTTGCAAGTAGGCTGTTGTCGACATATGTCCAGACATCTGTGCGGTCAAGCGAGCCGATGTGCGAACTGTTTAACGGATATGCCACCCAGTATGTTGTCATCTTGCCCTTGTCGTAGCAGACGGTGTAGTTGCGGTTGCTTTCACTCTCCGCTCCGTAGTAGAAGGTGTGTAAGAAGAGGTCTGATGTTGTCACACCACCCATCTCGCTACCTCTCATTGCCGCAGGAATCTCAAGCCACGAGAGCCCTAATGCCGCCTCGCCGTTGCCACCACTCGGAGTGTCTGGGTCGGGTGTTGGTGTTGTAGGAGTGTCAATTTTTATGCTATTGTCAAGGTTGACAGTAAGGGTGTTCTTCTTTGTGGTTGAGAGGGTTACGCTGCTCGAAATGTTGACACTCTTTGTAATTGTTGTACCCGCGGTGGTTGTGATGGTAAATACCACCTTGTCACCCACCGCTAAGGTTACTGGAGAGGTCACGAACCACGCCGTAAAGCCACTTTTTAGTGTCGGCTGGTCGGTAAGTGTCACCGTTACTGTGTTTGAATCTTCGCCGTAGAAGTAGTCGTTGCTATTGCTGATAGCGTTGATGTTTGCATCCACATACTTCGCACCATCTGCTGCAGGCTGGATGTACATATTACCCGCAATATACTTGTCATTCGCGGGTGAAACCACCTGAAAAGCCACCGACTGTACATTTTCGTCAGAACTAAGTAGCTCTGAATTTGAGATTTTGTACTCAAACTCGCTAATTGCCACCATACGGCGGAAGTGGAAGTTGTTGACCACCTTATTTGCTGCCGATATGTCAGCACGCGTAATCTCCACCTCCATATTGTCGGCCACCAAAATATCGGCAAGCGGATCAAAAGTCGTTGTTGTACCACTCTGCGATGCAGGTAGCCTAAGACCCAAGCGAGTGGCGTGTGTACGCTTTGAGCCACTTGCGTTGTATGAGCAGGAGAGATATGCTCTGCGCGGATAGTAACCCTGAACGGTGTGCGTACCAGCAGATACATACGAGATGTAACTGCCTGGGGCCCACTTGAATGAGGCTATTCGCGGCTCATTTCTATCTACAGAGGCCGTTGCATCGGCATATGTGCCCTTTACAAGCACCTGCGCCAAATCCCCTCAGACCACTTTATATCGCACAAATCGGGGTCATACTCCGTGCGTGAAAGACCATCTGTTACCAGTGTTAGAGTAAAGTTACTACCAATGGCACTCTCAATATCTTCATAACTATTGCTACAGCCCATAAAACAGGTGGCAGCGACAGCAATACCGACTAAAAATTGTATCAAACTCTTCATCTCTTACTGCCGTTTAGAAATCACCCAAATCGTTACTATTACCGCCTGTTGCTGGGCCATCCTCCCAACCGGCATAACCCATATCGCTCAGACCAAAACCCGCCTGAACGCTCGCCTGTATAACCTCTATCTCTGGCGATAGATACATATTCTCTATACTTCTCATTTCTAGTCTATTAAACGCCACAAAGGTATAAAAAAAGAGTGTGCCCAACAAACTTTTGGACACACTCTTTTGTGCGGTATACCTTTTTACTTACCGAAGTACTTGTTGAGCAGGTATGCCAAACGGTAGCCTGCATACTGCATCTGCTTGTTCACAAGCTCTGTAGAGAGTTCAATGGTGTCATCTCTCAAAACAGGAGTGTTGTGAGGGTTCCACTCATAGATAACCTTGTTGTCGCTACCTACCTGGTGTACCCACTCGTGCAGATCGCCCTTAACAATCTTCTTAATCTGACCCTTCTTCAGTACATCAAGTTCGTCAGCAATCTGATCTGGCTTCTTGCCCTTGTGGATAAGCTGCGGAATCTTGTCATAAAGACCGTGGAAGGTGTACTCATTACCATTCAGAGTACATTTCCAGAAGCAACGAGGGCCTGGAACATATGAGTGAGTAGGGCAGTGCATATCACCCACAAAGTGGAGCAACATTCTGAGGTTCATCACCACAGCGCTATCTGTCAGCTGCTCGTACTTGCTCAGGTTGTAATCAGCAATCTTGAGCGCGTGGATGCAGTCACCCTTGTAGAGGCGTGGATTTGGGTCGTAGACGCTATTTTCGTCTACATTGTATACGTGCCAAGCGGTTGTGTATGCAATAGGCTCATCTTTGCGGTGAGTATCCATCCATACAGCCTCCTTCTTCAAATCGTAGTTCATATACTTAGAGATGTTCTCCTTAGCCTTCTCGGTAAGGTTGCGCTGAGCAATCTCTACAATTGTGCGGTGACCAACACCACCCCAGCCAAACGCCTGTGAACAGAGCGCTGCTGCAAGAACAAGTGTGAAAATCTTTCTCATTTTTATAGGTTTTATTAGTTTTAGATTATCTCAAACGCAATCTCCATCATATCTGTAAATGTCTTTTCGCGCTGCTCGGCAGTGGTCTCCTCGTGTGTTACGAGCGAGTCAGATATTGTACAGATACAGAGCGCCTCATTGCCGCTTCGTGCCGCATTCATATAGAGTGCTGATGCCTCCATTTCGACTGCCAACACACCCATCTTCTGCCAACTCTTCCACGCCTCAGGGTCGTCGTTGTAGAATATCTCGCTGGCAAGGATGTTGCCCACACGGAAATTTACCCCCATGCTCTCCGCCTTCTCAACCGCTGCTCGGAGCAGGTTAAAGTTGGCAATCGGAGCAAAAGTGCCCGGCAGACGGAACTGCGCCGCGAAGTTGGAGTTGTCGCACGCACCCTGCGCAATGACAATATCGCCAATGTGGAGCTCTGGGTGGTAAGCACCCGCCGAACCTGTGCGGATAATGCGCTTTACGCCGTAGAAGTTGTAGAGCTCATAGGTGTAGATACCGATTGATGAGATACCCATACCGTGGCCCATAACTGATACACGCTTGCCCTTGTAAGTTCCTGTATAGCAATACATTCCTCGAACCTGATTTACAAGCTCTGGATTCTCTAAATAGCGCTCTGCCATAAACTTGGCACGCAGCGGGTCACCCGCCATAATCACCTTTTCGGCAATCTGTCCGTATGTTGCACCAATGTGCGGAGTAGGAGTCATAATGTAGTTATTGTTTAGTTTTGTTTCTTATTTTTCTCTATTGTGTGCAGTACCTTTCCACTCTTGTCTATCATATGCAGAGAGAGGGTCTTCTTACCCGCCGCAAGTACCGAAAAACCGGGCTGACCACTGCAGAACTGCGTACCGTCTATCTTCTTTACGTCGCGACCTTTTGCAGCTGATGAGTTTACAACGTAGTCAATCTGGCAACCATCCTTGCGGATGTGCTGGAAGTTGTGAATATGTCCGCAGATGTACATATCGACATTGTCGTACTTGCGCAGTATGCCATCTACACGGTTTTGCATATCTCGTCGCTCCTTGCTACTCTTGCCCGTGTCGGCATATATCGGATGGTGACCCACAACCACAACCCAATCCTCAGTTGCGGTGCTTAAAACACCCTCCAACCACTCCAACTGAGCCTTGTCGTCCTGCTCCTTTACCCCTGCATAGAAGGCACTTTTGCTCTTGCGGTAGTTGTTAATTAGCGGCGTAGTGTCAATCATCACAAGACGAACCGTCACACCATCATCATTGACAACAGTTGTGTAGTACCTTGCAGGCATCGACCAGCGACGACTGATATTCGAGTAGTCAATTACCGCCTGCGTATTGCCGCGATACTCGTGGTTACCCAATATCGCGTGCCACTGCACCATCAACTTCGGATGGCTGTAGATAAGCTCGTAGTTTGTCATCCACAGCGGGTCCTGCACGCTCTGCACACCGTCAAAGTGGTGAACATCGCCCGATGCTACAACGCAGTCGGGTGAAATCTTCTCCGCCATACGACCCATAACCTCGGCTATGGCCTTCTGGTCGTAGTAACCGTTGCGTCCAGAGTCGCTTACAACGAACATATTAACTTTTCGCTTCAGGCTCTTCCATCCCTTCGAACTTTGCGCTGTTCCACCAAACGAGATTAACAGTAGCAGTATAAGTGTTGCTAATTTTTTCATAGTTTCAAAAAATACCCTACAAATTTATGAAAAAAGATGGTCAATTGCAAATAGGCATAAATAAAAATCCCCAACCTTTCGGTCGGGGATTGATATAAAATTGTGGTCTTGTTATGGAAGAACCACGGTCTTAGCCTGATAGAGCTTACCCTCAGCATCAGTCCAAGCAACAGCTACAGTAGCCTCCTCAGGAATACCTGCAAGTGAGCCAGTGTATGTAGTTGCGCTCTGTACAGACTCTGGATTGATTGTAAGCATATAAGTCAAATCGTCATCATCGTAGTAGAAACGATTTGGAGCAGAGAGAATCCACATATTTGTAGCACCAGCACCTGGAGTTACAGTGAAGTTAAGTGTAGCAGCCTCCAGTGTAGCCTCGATTGTAGGCTGAGAAGCTACCCAAGCAGCATCAGTCTCAGCTACGAATGGCTGAGTAAATACAGGGGCAGAAACTGCCTCATAGTAGTTACCCTCGTTATCCATCCAAACGATAAAGATAGTAGCCTTAACATCGTAAGTACGGCCAACCTTGTAGTCTGGAGTGATAGTCGCAGCCTCAGTGAATGACTTACTACCGTAGTACTGACCCTCCTTGAGAATCATAAAGTCTACAACGTCACGTGCAGGGCTGTCAATAGGAAGAACATCTGAATCAGGAATAGCAATCCAGTACTTAGCAGTACCAGCAGCAGGTGTAACGTTCAGAGTTACAGCAAAGCTACCGTAGCCGCTATCCCACGCTACAGAGTAGTCAAATGTAGGCTTCATAGCAGCATACTTCTCGTTTGTAGCACGAATGAGTGGGTACTCAGGGAGCTTTGGAGTGAAGTAGTAGAATGAAGCGCGTGAAGGAGCACCATTAGCATCAATAGCGATAACAGCAAATGCATACTCCTCGTTTGTTGACAGCTCAGTTACGTTGATAGCACCATCAACCAACTCAGCAGCAGAGATCTCGTTTACATAGTAGCTCTGACCAAGAGCAAGTGTACCCTCAGCAGACTCCTCGCCCTTCCAAGAGTAACCATTCTTCTCTGTAGCCATATAGCGGTAAGATACAGCCTCACCACCTGTTGTAGATACCTTGATTGTTGCTGAAGTTGCGTCGATCTTGCAAGCAGTCTCGTCGATAACAACCTTCAGAGTCTCGTTGTAGTCGAGTGACTTAGTCTTGAACTCCTGCTTGTAGAGCTGGCCGTACTTACCATCTGTGTCAACAGCAAATGCTACAAGAGTAGCGCTTGCGCCTGGAGCGAGTGAAGAGATGAAAGCAGAAGCGGTGTTACCCATAGCAATCTGCTGGTACTCAGTGTTGTAAGCGATAACGTGTGCGAGCAACTCCTCATCGTTCTTGTACTCTGCAAGCTCCTCGTTGTTTGCAAACCAAGCGTAGATCATAGATGTATTCTGAGAACCGTTGATTGCAACCTCCATATTGGTATATGTAGTCTCGAGAGCCTCGAACGCGAGGGTAGCAGAACCGCCAGCAGCGATGTCAGCAGTTGTGTAAGCATATGTCTTGATGTCAGATGCTACATAATCAGCAGCTACCTTACCCTCGATAAGTGGGAGGATGTATACCAAATATGTAGTGTTAGGGTAGATACCACCCCAAATTGTAGAACCTGGGAAGTCGAGTATATCGCCCTTATAGTTGAGCTCAGAAACCTCCTCGCCGAACATACCCCAGTCGTTCTGCCAGTTACCAAATGCATTCTCGAGCTGTGCCTTAGCCTCGGCCTCAGTTGTAGAGCTCAGAACACCTACGATATAGCCAGCGTAACCGCCACCTACAGCAGTAAACTCAACATTGTTGAAGGTAACAGATGTAGCCTCTACATTAACAAATGAAGGGGTGAAAACAGAGTAAACAATCTCATCAGCAGAGTATACGTGATCCCAAGCATCGCTACCAGCAAGAGCCCAAACAACATAAGATACACCTGTAGGGATCTCTACAAACGCAGCAGGGTCGTATACACCAGCGATCATTTCGTTATAGAGCTGCTTGAGAGATACAGTAATCTGAGGATCAGTAAACTCAGGAGCCATGAGTGAGTAGTCGTTCTTGTCCTTAGCAATCTGCTCAGCGTTGAACTCATCGTAAAGAGCAATACCGTAAGAGATACCACTCCAACGCAGACCTGCGTTGTTGTAGATAGTTACCTCCTCACCAGCGATCTCAACGATTACAGATTTAGCAGATGCAGATACAACAAGCTTACCTACCATACACTTGCCATCGCCACCAGCAGCGTGGATCTTTACAGCACCCTCGAGCTCAGCCTCACCTGCGTCAATCTTCTCCTGCTGAGGAGCAGTAACGGTCAGAGTCTTACCACTGATAGTCGCCTTCCAACCCTCAGGCTTAGCAATAACTGTAAGGTCGTTGATGTTCTCAGCCTTCAGCGCAACAGCTGCAGACTCACCTGGAGCAACGAATGTCTTACCAGCCTGAACACCGAAGTCGATAGTCTCTGCCTTAGGAACAGAGATAACCTCACCAGAAGCAAGGGTGAAGTCTACAGAGTTCTCGCCATCCACTACACCGGTAAAGATGCAAGTAGAGTTGCCGCTCTGCTCAGCCTTCTTCTCAATAACAACCCAAGTGTTGCCGCCATCAACAGAGAGCTCAACATCACCTGTTGTAGGGTTTACACGTACCTCTGGAGCAGCGTTGTGGGTTACAGGAACCTTGTTACCGGCAGCATCAGTAATTGCTACAGCAGTGCCGTCAACAATCTGAGCCCAGTAGTAGGCATTGCCCTCCTTAACAACGGTCACACAACCATTGTTTACCTCTGGAGCTTGTGGCTCTGGCTGGTACTGAGGATAAACGGTAATCTTCTCACCTGAAGTGAGCAGAATCTCCCAAGAGCCGTCTGTGCTCTTTGTTGCAGAAGCAACTACGGCCTTAGAGTCGATCAGGGCTTTGAGAGCATTAACCTCGTTGTCGAGCCTCTGCTCCAGCTTCTCAACCTTGTCAAAAAGGTCGGCAAGCTCCTGACGGATAGCGCTATCGTCATACGCCTGTGTACACGATACTGCAAGCATCGATGTAGCTACAAGTGTAGCGAACACGCTCTTGAAAATTGCATAAAAGTTCTTCATATAATAAAACTTTTAACTGGGAGGGGTGAATCAGGCGCTCCTCCCTGTAAAATATCTGCCGACTCCTGATTTGTCGGACTGTTAATGTAAGGTGTGTTTTATAAATTAGGGTATATGTTTCGGTCGCTTTTGGGTCTATTTCGACATCTTTGCAATCTTTTTTCGGTTACAGAGGAGTGTACACTGCGCCCTCAAAAGAGATTGCAAACCTGCTCGAAATAACTCCCAAAATCAACTCGACCTAATTTATAAAACCCACCTTTTTGGTTTTTTAATAGGTTTCCCTCCTATTTACTTGAGCGATACTACTCTTGTGGCAGGGCGCTTGATGCTCTGCAGTGCAGGGTGCTCAGCCGCTGCAGCCTTTGCTGCTGTAGGGTTGTAGTTAGGGTAGTAGTCCTTCAGTGTCTTTACGCTCTGGCCATCCCAGATAACGTATGCGAGTTGACCACGCACTGCATTCTTGCTGTATGGAATACAGAGTGCAATCATAGTTCGGCCCGCAGGCTCAGTGATTGTAGTGCTGATGTTGTTTGTGGTAAGACCCTGTGCAGAGCAGTAGGTTGTCCACTTCTTAATCATCTCCTCAGCGGTGTAGTAGTTCTCATCGCCCAAGCGATTGATACCCAGCGCATCGTTCTCCATATTCACATCGCCTACCAGATACTTCATCTCGGCAGTCTGGTTATTTGCAGTAAATGAGAATGTCACGCTGCCACCGCTCTGTGTAGCTGTAACCTCTGCTACTGGATTGTCGCCATCCTCAACGTCTGGAAGTGTCACCTCCTCAAACTTTAGCTCGCCAACAACACCGTTCCAGTCCTCGCACATATAAGCATACTTAATCTTTGTTCCAGGCTCGAAACCAGGCAGGGTGTATGTATCTACGCCTGCAGGCTCTGCAGCCCAGTTGTTTGAGATAAGACCCTCTGCATCACCTGGCATACCGAAGCCGAGGAATGAGAGGTAAGCGTCACGACCAGCGTCAGCCGATGGCTGTGCACCGTCAAGTACAGGCTCGATATACTGGAAACGTACACCTGCGTGCTTGTTAAAGTCGTAGTCAAACTTGATTGTCACACCAGTTCTGCCGCTAGCAGTAAGTGTGAGCTTACAGTCTGACTGACAAGCAGTTGGGTTGTCTGTTACAAGATCTTTAGCCTTAAATGGTGCAGTAAACTTAACCTCACCCAGCTCCTGTACACGGTTACGACCTACATATGCAATCACATACTCCTTGCCTGGTGTTGCATAGAGAATCTCGTAAGCAGTGTAGCCCTTGCCGAAGGTGTCGGTCGTCGCATCGTAAGAGTACTCACGGTGCTGCAGACCATAACCGTCATCGTTGAGGTTGCGAGCCAAAGCTGCCAACTCCGCTGGGGTAGCCTTAGTCTGGTAGTACTGAGCATCTGCAGGGTCCAGGAACTTGTAGAACATATATGGGGTATTTGGCTCCATAACCATCTCGTACCAAATATACGATGCACCCATTCTCTCCTCTACAACTCTCATTGAGCACGCTGCAGGTGCAACTACAGGCTTTTTGAGCAGAGTGAAGACCTTTGAGTCCATAACCGCTGCAGGGGTGTAGTTCTCGTCAAGCGCGATAGCTGTAGCCATAATAGGTACATCGGCAGAAGCATCCTGGCCAAAGTCGATGTAGAAGTGGCAGCTGTCTGGATCTGCAGCCGAGATAGGCTCGCCAACAACAGAGTGGCGCATAAAGTCGATGTAGAGCTTCTCGCCATAAGTCTCGATATATGGCTTGAGGTCGTACTCGTTTGAACACCACTGGTAGAGGTGCTTACAGTCGCTGTTTGGCTTGTAGGTAATCTCCATAGCGGTATAGCTTACCTTTACATCAACATCTACGCGAGGGTTACCCACAAGCGGAGTAAACGGTGTCTTAACATAGCAGAGAGACATCTCGCCATCGTTTGTACCCTCCTTGTCGTAGCAGGCAATAACAATGATGATGTACTCGGCATCAGGCACTACGCGTACCTGTGAGTAAGAGGTGTTCATCCAGTCGAACTCCTTTGCAGCGTAGTCTGAGTGGGTTGTAGGGTCAAATGTAAAACCACCAGCACCCGACGAGTTGAAGATAAGGTCGCGGATATAGGTATCCACATCGCGAGCATCAAGAGATGTCTTGCGCTCTGACTTCATACGCTCGTAGAGTGAGTTGTAGAGGTGTGCCAACGGATATACATCCATTCGGTAAGACTGCACCGCCTCACCTGGGCGAACGGTAAACACAAAGTTTCTGTTCTCCACCTTTGTAACCTCAATGCTTGCACCGTCGCTTGTTGCCTCCACCTTGTTTTCATAAGCAACAATAGGTGTAGGGATGCCTGGGTAGATATCCACTGGAGTCTGTGCAGGCTTCTCTGGTGTTGGGTTGTCAGGCTGACCTGGCTCCGGCTCTGGCTCCGGCTCCGGTTCTGGCTCTGGCTCCGGTTCCGGTTCCGGTTCTGGAGTTGGCTGCTCCTGCTCGTTTTCATTAACAGGAGCATCCTCTCCACACGATACTGCAACGTTCATAACTACGAACGCACACAGCATAATTGTCAAAAACTTCTTAATCATAGTACTAAATATTGAAATACCTATTTTTTATAGTCGTAATCTACACTCCCGTTTACCTTGCATACAGCTGTATTTACCGCATTGCCGTTGCTGTCAATCACCAGCGCATAGAGCGAGCAGTTCTCAGCCTTCCAGTCGGTGCCAATGGTAAAGTTGTAACTCTTTGTCGCCTTCTCACCCGCCTTAATATCTCCCACGCGGTCGCCCTCATAGAGTTTGCTGACTAATGCTCTTACAACGTGGTTGTGAACATAGTCATCTTTGTATGTTCCGCCATTGTTCTGTTGCGCTACAATACCATCTTCAACGATGTATAGCGCCACACGATATGTATCTGCCTTTGCAGCATAGAGCTCAATGTCAACCTTGCCACTTGTGCCGGTGCAACTTGACGCCATCTTCACTCCGCAAACAGCTGTTGGACTCTCAAACGAGCGGTCAATCATAGACTGAATCTCAGTAAGGGTACTTGTCGCCTCACGCATATCGACCAAAAATCCAGGGAAGCCACCAATGCCGAACTTTGTCACAAGCTCATTTGTCAGCGGTATTGCCATCGGGTCAGCACCACCCGTAGAGTCGTGGAACGCCATAATGTGTACCGTGTCGTGGCTGTACCAATCCTCAATCAGATACTTGAGGAATGTATAACCCGCAGGACACATTGCACACCACGCACCTGTAAACTCAAATACCGATACGTGACGGTTGAAATCTATATCTGCCACCTCACCGCCAGTGTTGTCGCCACTCTCACCCTCAAGCGCATAACCTACGCTCTGACCTACTGCACACTCGTTTGTATTGTTGCAGTGGAAGGTCATACCGTTGTCCGATGTTGATAGCGCAGATACAACAACGCGCATATTCTCTGGCTTCCAGTTTGTAGCAAGAGTCGTTGTTACGGCTGTTGCAAGTGGGGTGTCAATGCCTGCAGAGAGTGTTGCGCCACCGTTGAACTTGTCGCCGTAGATGTTGCTTGAGAGTACTGCACGCACCACGTTGTTGTGGGTGTAGTTACCCGTAATGCCATACTGCTCATAGACGATATTATCCTCTACAAGCATAATCTGATAGCGATAGTTGGTCTCGATATTAGACTGTATGCGCGGAGTAATTGTCAGCTTGCGAGTAGCACTGTCGTATGATGTTGTAATAGCCACGCCGCAGGTTGGAGGGTAGTTCGCAATACGTGTTGCCATCTCCTCCTCGATTACCGAACGCACACTTGTCATCTCCTTGCCTGCACGTAGGTCGAGATAGAACATCGGCAGTCCGTTACCCTTGAGTGTCTTGTAGTAAGTATCGCCCATCGCCACCTTCATCGGGTCAGAGATTGTGTAGTCGAGGTGGAACGATACTGGAACTAATCGATTTGGCTGAGAGGCCTGTATAGACTTTATAACATTGCTCAGCGTTGGGCAGTTTGGACATCCAATAGATGTAAACTGCATACCGAGCAACTTGTGGCGGAAGTTCTGCTGCCCAGCACTCTGAGCGCTTGTTGCTACAACAGATACAGAGTTGTCCGATATCAACTCAAGACCCTTGTAGTAGCGTGCTGTAAAGGTGTAGTTACCCGCTACGGTTGTTGTAAAGCTATTTGCACCCGCTGCAAGCTCCATTCTCTCGCCGTTGAATGTGCGGATAATGTTTACCGACTTGTCTGTGCTCACATCCTGATCGCCATACTTCACGGTAAATGTCACCGCATCTGTGCCATTTGCGCTGATAGTGCTCTTGTTGGCAGTAATTGTGAGCTTCTTCTCTGGCAGACCGTTGTAACTCTCTACGCCAGCATAGTCTACACTGCCGCCGAGAGGACATACGTTGGCATTATCGACCATAACCTTACCGTTGCGCTTTGTTAGCACATATACCACCACGCGCATATTTGCCGTATCGGTCTGCTTGAAGTTTTCGATAGTAAAGGTCTTGGTGCGCTCTATGTCCGCAACGGTAGTAATCTTGCTTGATCCCATCTCGATAAAGTTGCTCGATGTAGCAACCACAATATCGTTGTAGATGCCATCTACCGCAGTTCCACCGTCATATCGCTGATTGTCAAGCAGAACGGCATAGCCAAACTCATACTCGCCACCCGTTGCCGATTTCATCGCCGCCTCAATAGTAAGGGTTGTACCCACGAGTGATGTGCTCTCAATCTTCACTCCGCAAGTTGCAGGATATGTAGCAAGATGCTTCTCGATTATTGAACCTATAGCACTTGGTGTACGTGCATTGCCATTCTGATATTGCAGGTCATATACGCAGGTTGGATATCCCTCGCCACCAAATCGGCTGAGCATTGTTGTTGCAAGGTCGCTACCTTCATAAGAGAGCTCCCACTGGTCACCATTGTGAACAGCAAGCACAATCATATTGCTCTTCCACATTGGGTCTACATTCTCAAGACCTGCAGTCATTGTTGGACAAGCTGGACACCACGCGCCTGTCAGGTCGTAGACCATAATCTTCTGGTTGTAAGGCTCGTACTTTTCGCGATTTACAGCCTTTACCTGCACAGAGTTTGCCGACTGCTGACCCTTGTATGTTGCCACAAACGAGTAGTCGCCATTCTTTACTGCCGAGAATGTTGTTGAGTAACGCTCAAGACGATTTCCGCTCTTCTCGTGGATGAAGTAGACCTTCGACAGATTATCATCATCTACTGTCAGCTCCTCTCCATTGAGCTTTAGCGAGAATGTCACAAAATCCTCTCCGTCAGCCTCAAGGGTTGTCTTATCTACACTGATTATAAGACCCTTTTCAACCGTCGGCTTATCATCTGGCGTAGGCTGCTGCTCCTCAATAATCAGGTCGTTCGGTGTACCGTGACAGCCGATAGTAAATAGGGCTGATAGAGCAATGATATATCGTAAAACGTTCTTCATAACTTAGAAGCTTGTTGTAATCATCAGATTTGCACCTGTGTATGCAGGGATGTTTCGACAAACACCACCTGAACATACTACACCCGCGCGGTTACGACCATAACTGAGCTGAATACGTGTGCGTGACTTGGTGTAGCTCACACCTGCATTGTAGTAGTGAATCTTGGTCTTGCCGTGGTTGTACATATCGCTTGCAAAGATGCTCCAGTGTGGTGCAAAGTTCACCTCTGCCAGTGCCGCCATCCAATCCTTATTGTCGTGCTTTGAGTAGAGGTACTGCAACTCGAGTCGTGTCGATACGGTCGAGTTCCACTTGTAGAGCATATCGGCTACAAAGATGTTGCTCTTCCAGGTGTATGGGCTCACACCGTGCGAGTCGTTGTACTCCTGGAATGAGTAGAGGAAGTTGAGTTTGAACTTGCGTGTAAACTGCTTCTCGAGTGTGAAGTTGATGCTCTGCCAGAGGATATTGTCCGCCTTTGCCGAGCGATCCTTGAGCAGCGAGTAGTAGGTTGAGTAGTTAAGACCCAACTTCATACCGCGCTTGCCGCCGAGCTTTGTGCGACGAGCCACATTGTAGTAGATATCAATCTGACCACCAATCTCACCTGGGCTGCAGTGGCGACCGAGAATGGTGCTTGGCTGCACGATGTACGGGTTGAGGTTTGTCAGCAGATATGAGTACTGTGCCGTAAGGGCTGGGATGTAGTTGAGTGCATTTGCAGTCGATGTGTTGCGATAGACAATTGGCATATCCATATACTCCAATCGGCGGGCTGTGATATTTACACCCAAACCGTGACCGCTGTAACCGAGTTCGATAAGCTGCGCATTTCCATTCTTAATCAGGTCGATGCGTGGGTCGTTCACACCGTCATATGCTCCATTTGGATAGTGACGCTCACCGGCATCAATATACTCGGCACGAACAATAAAACCTTTGCTCTCAAAGTTTACTCGACCCGAAAAACCTGTCGAAGATGGCAGACCACCCTCCTCCTTCAAATCGGCAGAAATAGCCTCATAGCGGTTGAGTACAGAACCCTCTACTGCAAGAACGGTCTGCTTCCAACCTGCCAAAGATGAAATGGCAAACGAGAGATCTGCGCCGCGCGCCTGGGTTGATGAAAACTCCATACCTAAACGCGGCATACCCCAAATTGCCTTGAGTGCCAAAATATCCTTGTAGTTGTATGTCACGCGGGCACCCATCAGCGCGCTGTTCATACCCAAAGTACGGTCCTGATAAGAACGAAAAAGCAGTCCGCTGCCGAACTGATCGTAGAATGTTCCCGCTGTAACCGAGAAACTCTTGTCTACCCACGAGGCGTAGAAATTAGATAACCCCGCCTTTGTGAGGTTTGTCGGATATCCCTGCAGTACGGGCAGATAGCCCTCTGCCTGCACACCTGCCGAGAAACGGCCCTGGTAGTAGTCGAGCTTCAGGTAGTTATTTGAACCAAAACGGTCCTCTGGTACCACTGCAGTTGTTCTGCCATCCTCTACATAGTAGATTGAGTTGGTCTCAAAACTGCCGGTCAGACGACCCTTCTTCTCCTCACCACGCTCTGTTGCTACGGCTGCCGATGCAATCAGAGCGGCGGTGAGTAAAATTGTAAGTCTCTTCATATCTTGGGTTTGTAAATGCTATTTGAGCTTCTTGATTACATCTATCAACTCCTGCTCAGAGCCAGGTGTATATCCGGTGTGCGAGTAGACAACCTTGCCGTTCTTGTCAACCACAAATACTTGTGGAGTGTACGAAACGTTCATTGCACGCATAAACTCCTGGTTTTTGTCAAACAGAACGGTAAAGTCACCCCATCCATGACCCTCTACCCACGCTCTTGCCTGTGCTGAGAAGCGGCTGTCGTCAGTAGAGATTGCCACTACGCGAAATTTAGCCTCGTCGAGCCAATCTGGCATAGCGTCGTTAATTGCATCGAGCTCGCGGATGCAAGGCTTGCAGGTAACGGCCCAAAATGAGATAATCATTGGGGTCTTACCATCAACCAAAGAGCCGGTGTTTACGATCTCACCTTTGCGGTTTTCAACTTTTACTTGTGGCAACTGCGCCTGTGCGAAAAAAGGAACAATAGCCAACGCCATAATGATGGCGAACTTAATTTTACGCATAATTATTAGAATTTTTTTTCAAATTATCACACCTGAACCAACCTCTCTAACCAAAGTGGTATCAATCTTTAGATTGACTTGTAAGTATTGATGCGACAAAGGTATAATATTTTTGGTTAATAATGCATCTGCTTTTGGAAAAAAATACACATTTTTTTAACAATTTTCTTAATTCAACTCCCTCTGAATAGCTGTTGCTGGGCTCTAAAGTTTGAGAATTGAAATAAAATTGCTATCTTCGTGTAAAATAAACGAAAATTATAGCCCTTATATTATGGTTGATGTACGTATTGCCGAGGATTGGAAAGCTATCCTTGCCGATGAATTCTCAAAACCCTACTTCGAGCAGCTGACAGAGTTTGTCAAGTCGGAGTATGCTGCTGGTGAGGTCTTTCCGAAGGGTAAAAATATCTTTCGTGCCTTCGATAAGTGCCCATTTGATAGTCTGAAGGTTGTCATTATCGGTCAAGACCCCTATCACGGTGTGGGTCAGGCAAATGGCCTCTGCTTCTCGGTTGCTGATGGGGTGCCGTTTCCGCCATCATTGCAGAATATCTTCAAGGAGGTAGCCTCCGATACGGGTGCTCCAATCCCTACAAGTGGAGAGCTCGACCGCTGGGCAGAGCAGGGCGTGCTGCTGCTCAACGCAGTGCTTACCGTTCGCGCACATCAGCCAGCCTCTCACGCAGGTCGTGGTTGGGAGCAGTTTACCGATGCCGTTGTGCGAGCTATTGCCGAGCGCAAGAGTGGTGTTGTCTATATGCTGTGGGGGAGTTATGCCCAGAAAAAGGGTGCTATTGCCAATCCTGCTAATAATCTGATACTCAAGAGCGTGCACCCGTCACCGCTCTCGTCATATCGTGGCTTTTTTGGTTGTCGTCACTTCTCGCAAGCCAATGCCTATTTGAGAAGTATCGGAAAGAGCGAAATTGTCTGGTAGTATGAAAATTCCCTATATCGCTGATATCGAACACCTTACGGTTGATACTCTGCGCCAAAAATTGGTGTCAGAGGGGGCTCTGTTTACTGTCGCTTGCAACAATTGGGCTGCCGACTATCCCTACACCCCAAAGGTTGTTGCATATTTGGCATACTCTGATAGCCATATCGCCCTGCTTTTTGCTGTTGAGGAGAGTCACACAAAGGCTGTTGAACTTCAAGATAACGGCCGCGTGTGGGAGGATAGTTGTGTCGAGTTTTTTGTAAAAAATCCTACGGGCGAGGGGTACTACAACTTCGAGATGAACGCCATCGGTACTCTGCTTGCGGCATACCGCACTTCGCGTGAGAGCGCAACCCACTTCTCGGCCGCACAACTTGCAGAGATTGTCCGCTATACCGCTTTTGACCACGCACCGATTGACATCTGCGACCAGAACAGTTGGTGGGCGGTTGAACTGATACCTTTTTCGCTTATCGGACTCTCTGCACCGCCTGCGAAACTTGATGTAAACCTCTATAAATGTGGTGATAACCTCAATAGACCTCACTTTTTGAGCTGGTCACCGATTACACTTGATAAACCCAATTTTCACTGTCCCGAATTTTTCGGAGAGATAATTTTTGATAATGAATAACGAAAAACTACTTCAGATAGCCTCACTCTTTGCCTTCGAGGGCGATGTTGTGAGTGTTACCCCTCTCGGTGAGGGATTTATTAACGACACCTATGTCGTTACCACTGCGGGCGATAACCCGAACTATATTTTGCAGCGCAAAAACCACTATGTATTTCCGAATGTTCCCGCGATGATGGGCAATATTGTCGCTGTGTCAAACCATATCAAGAGTAAGGTTTCTGACCCTATGCGCCAGGCACTTACCGTTATCCCTACTCATAGTGGAGGGCTCTGTGCCGAGGTGGATGGTAACTTCTGGGCAGCGTGTCTATTTATCTCTGGCTCAAAGTGTTATGACCGCGCTAATAGCACAAAGTTGGCGCGCCAGGGTGGTGCTGGTATCGGCCGTTTTCAGACCTTGCTTGCTGACTTTAATAAACCTCTATACGAGACAATCAAGGGCTTTCATAACATCCGCCACCGCTTCGAGCAGTGGGATGCCGCTGTTGCTGCCGATGCAGCAGGTCGCGTGGCAGAACTTACTGAGGAGATTAGCTGGATTGCCTCACGCCGTGAGCAGATGCTCGCGTTTTGGAGCCTTGTCGAGAATGGAACAATCCCTACTCGCGTAACTCATAACGATACGAAGATCAGCAACATACTCTTTGACCAGGCAACCGACGAGGTGCTCTGCGTCATCGACCTTGATACCGTTATGAGCTCAACCTCGCTCAACGATTTTGGCGACGCTATCCGCTCCTATACCAATACTGGTGCCGAGGATGATAAGGATCTTAACCGCGTGAGTATGGATTTGGATATGTTCCGCGCCTATGCCGAGGGCTTTTTGTCGGAGCGTAAATCTACAATGACCGCCTCGGAGCTCGAGTGGCTCGCCTTCTCAGGCCTCTATATCACCTACGAGCAGGTCTTGCGCTTCCTTATGGACTACATCGATGGCGATAAGTACTACCGCATCCACTATCCTTCCCATAATCTCGTTCGTACACGCGCGCAGTATAAATTGTTGCAGAGTATGGAGGAGCAGTACTCCCAAATGCAATCCATAATCAAGATTTTATCGTGATAACGCGGCATTAGCCGTACATCCCTCAAATCCCCGAATGGGTAGTACGTTCAGTACAACCCATCCGGGGATTTTTCACGATGCACGCCTACTACCGCATTCTGACGATAAAATGGCATTTGTTGTGAAAAGCACGCACCTGCACCACATCCCTCATAGTCCCGAATGAGTAGTACGTTCAGTACAACCCATATTAAATAAAAAGTTAAGGCTGCCCATTTGGACAGCCTTAATCTTTCCGAGAACAGTAATCTTACTTGTTCTTCTTATCGTAGCGCTTTGCGTAACGGCTCATAAACTTATCGACGCGACCAGCGGTATCAACCAACTTAATCTTACCAGTATAGAACGGGTGAGAAGTGTTGGAGATTTCCATCTTATACACGGGATAGGTTTCGCCGTTCACTTCGATGGTCTCCTTTGTCGAAACGGCGGACCTGCACAAAAACACGTGGTCGTTAGACATATCCTTAAACGCCACTAAACGATAATTCTCCGGATGAATTCCCTTTTTCATCTTTCTTTGTGTTTTTAATTAAGTACTTAATGCGGCGCAAAGGTAGTGATTTTTTTTCAATCCGCAAATCTTTTTCGGAAATTTTAGAAAATTGGTTCATAACTCTCTGCCACAACTCTTTTACTGAGGAGGATAATCGGGGTCTATTTTGCTATTTTTACAACTATTTATTACCTTTGTGTTATGAAAAGGTTTATCGCAATTTTAGCAATACTATTTGCCCTCTGTGGTAGGGCAGAGGCTCAAATCTACGCCAAGCTCAATGCCCTCTATGCATTGGGTGGTGTTATAAATCCGCAGATTGAGGCTACCATTGCTCCGCACTCTACGCTCGCTGTCGATGCGACCTTCTCTCCGTGGCGTAGTGTTGGAGGTCGCCACCTCTTCTTCGGTATGTTCAATGGTGAGTATCGCTACTACTTCAACAGTGCCACAAACGGCTTCTATGCGGCATTTAACGCGGGCGGTATGGGCTTTGATATCCACAAACCACAGCTCTTTAAGAGTGGTAAATTCCTCTCTATGCCAGACAAATACGGCAAGGGCTTCGGCCTTATTCTCGGACTCTGCGCCGGCTATCAGTACCACTTTGCCGAGCGCTGGAGTGTGGATGCATTTGTCGGTGTGGGCTTTCTGCGCTCGTGGTATAACGGCTATAATAACGACGGTACTATCGTGATGCACCCGCAGGGCCACGAAGATTACCTTCATCCCGACCCATTCAACGGCTCGAGCGAGATTATGCCCTTCAAGGCGGGCGTTTCGATTGGCTACCGCATCTTTAACCCCAAGCGTTTGTAGATTGCATCCACAGAGCTTTGCGGCTGCTGCGTAAGTCGGTCAAACGACACCTCTACAAGATTACTATCCGCTATCAAATCCCTATCTTGCTCGTACTTTGCTATCAGAGCATTGTATGTAACAGCTATCTGATAATCAAGCTCTTGAGTTGTGATTTTCTGTAGCGCAATGCTATCTATCATCTGCCGAAAAAAGGCCTTTGTCGATCGTAATACATCGCCCTTGTTGCGATAGATATAGATAAACTTCGCATCGGGGAACATCTTTAATAACATAGGTATCCGTGCTGTATTTGGCGGATTTTTCGACAGGAAACGGCTCTTGCCCTGGCAGTATAGGGCGCTCTGCATCACCTGCACCATCGCTCTGCTGAAGAGTTCCTGCTCCTCGGCCGTCGTGCTGTTGAAGAGCAGAAATCGCTCTCTGTAGTACTCCATCGACTGCGGAAATAGCCAAAAGTGGTAGTACGATGCGTGGGTAATATTGGCTATGGCCAACTCCTCCTCTTGTGGTTGACAGATAGATAGTGCGAGGTTGTCTGTCGGTCGCGATTTGGGCATTGCTGCCGCAGCAAGATACTGCATAAACCTATCCCCTCGAAACATAAGGTGCGGAAAAACAGCTTGATAGGTTGTGCAGTACCCAAACTGCGGATCCTTGCTGAGTAGATTGTGCGCAAATGTTGTTCCGCTGCGCCAATGACCGATGATAAATATCGGAGAGACGATATCTGGCATCGGCGTACGGCGATATATTTGGTCGTTCAGCCTGTATAGCGGATTGAGCAGCCCCTGACAGAGCACCGTTGCCCGCAACTTGGCTATATTATCAACCCTTCGCCCCTCACACACCCGCCTAAAGGTGGTGCTGTCAGCGCCAATGAGTGTTGTTATCGGAAGGTTGCTAAATGAGAATGACATCACTCTGTGCAGTTTATCGTAATACCTATCTGCCTCTCCACCACCTTGCAGAAACGATTTAACATCTCCATATCGCTGCAATCTATGCCGTGCTTGGAGAGGGAAATATCCACCACCTCTGCGCACTCACCCTCCTCGGCCTGTTCTGCCGCTACGATAATTCCTGCCGCCGATGTGAAGTTTGTCATCGGGTCGATAATTATAAAGGCTCCTGTCTGTCGGTTGCTGTTGTAGCTGTCGCAGATAATCGGCGAGCAGCAGAGTATCTCTACTGTGGCTATACTGTTGAGTGTTAATGTGTCGCACTCACTCTTTTTGCCCGAATTTATATCGAGCAGATACTCTATTCTGCTCACCCTTGCCCGCACGGTATGCGCCCCGTGCTTGAGGTAGTATAGCTTTTGACTATCCATCGGTTGCTCATCCATCCAGACAACGGTGGCCGATATTTTTTGGCCTACGATGGGCATTTGCTGCCCCTCAATAACCACCATATCTCCGCGCGAAATATCTATCTGCTTGTCCAGCACAATGGCAATCGATTGTGGCGCATAGGCACACTGCAGCGAGCTCTGTCCCGCCAAAATCTGCTCTACTGTGGCACTCTTGCCCGACGGTAGTACAACAATCCTATCGCCTACAGATACCATCCCCGAGGCGATCCTGCCGGCAAACCCTCGAAAGTCCTGATTTGGCCGAATTACATACTGTATCGCCATCCGAAATGGTCGCTGCTGACAACTCCTTGCTATCGGCACACTCTCCAGCACCTCTAATAACGACAGACCCTTGTACCAATCACAGCGCACCGAACGCTCGACAATGTTATCGCCACAGAGCGCCGAGATAGGTATTGCCGTAAGCGATTGCAGTTCAAACCCCTGCTCTGCCACCCACTGACGATAACAGCTTGCTATACGCTCAAATATTTGGCGGTCAAAACCCACTAAATCCATCTTGTTTACGGCAAGTATTATGTGGCCTATACCGAGCATCGCTATCAGATGGCTGTGGCGCATAGTCTGCGTAGTTATCCCCTGACGCACATCTACCAGCACTATCGCAAGGTCGGCCGTCGAACAACCTGTCACCATATTGCGTGTATACTGCTCGTGCCCTGGAGTGTCGGCAATGATAAACTTGCGCTTTGATGTGGCAAAGTAGCGATAGGCAACATCTATCGTAATACCCTGCTCCCGCTCCGCCTTTAACCCGTCACAGAGCCTCGCGTAGTCGATTGTGCTGCTACCCCCTTGCCGAGAGTGGCTACATAGCGCCTCAAGCTGATCCTCATAGAGGCGCTTGCTGTCAAAGAGTAACCGCCCGATAAGTGTGCTCTTACCATCATCCACACTGCCCGCCGTAAGCAGGCGTAGCATATCTTTGCGCTCATCTTGAGCTAAAAAATCCTCAATCATATCTTAATAAACTGTTTGAGAGAACGAGATAGATAAACTTCAAATAGTCACTAAAAATAACCCTCTCGTTTTTTCTGCTCCATACTCGCCTCGCGGTCGAAATCTATCACTCGCGTTGTGCGCTCCGACTTTGTCGCCGCCATCATCTCCTCCACTATAGCCTCAATCGTGTCGGCACTACTCTCAATTGCGCCCGTCAGCGGATAGCAACCCAGCGTTCTGAAGCGCACTTTTCGCACCTCAGCACGCTCTCTGAGATGTTTTGGCATACGCATATCGTCTACAAGTATCAGATTGCCATCTATGCTCACTACGCTCCTCTTGGCGGCAAAGTAGAGCGGCACTACAGGTATCGCCTCTTGGCGGATATACTGCCAAATATCTAACTCTGTCCAGTTGCTGAGCGGAAATACACGAATACTCTCCCCCTTGCGAATGCGTGTGTTGTAGATGTTCCATAGCTCAGGCCGTTGATTTTTTGGCTCCCATTGCTGCTGGGCGTTTCGAAATGAGAATATCCGCTCCTTTGCTCGGCTCACCTCCTCATCTCGCCGCGCACCTCCAAAGGCGGCATCAAAACCGTACCTCTTCAGCGCATCCAGTAGCGCGCGGGTCTTCATCAGCTCGGTGTGCACCTTGCTACCGTGGGTAAATGGCCCTACACCCTGCTCGTATGCCTCTCGGTTGTACTCCACAATCATCTCCCAGTCGTTCTCTGTGGCAAAACGGTCTCGAAAGGCTATCATCTCGCTAAATTTCCACTTTGAGTCTATGTGCATCAGCGGAAAGGGCACCTTTGCCGGATAGAAGGCCTTCTTTGCAATGTGCGCCATAACCGATGAGTCCTTGCCAATCGAGTAGAGCATTACAGGCGCAGAGAACTCGGCAGCCACCTCGCGAATAATCTCTATCGCCTCTGCCTCTAAAACCTTAAGGTGGCTCAAATTATAATCCATATATCTGCTGTACTTTTTTGAAAATTATCTCGGCCGACCGCTTGCCCGATAGCGCTGTTGTATCTACCTCTATCTGAGTGTCTTGCGGTGGCTCAAATGGGGCAGAGATGCCAGTAAAATCTGCAATTTCACCCCGACGCGCACGCGCATATAACCCCTTCACGTCGCGCCTCTCACACTCAGAGAGTGGGGTAGATATGTGCACCGTCTGAAAGGAGTCTCTGCCGATTATGCTACGTGCCAGCGTTCGCATCTTCTCTGTCGGGGATACGAGCGTGGCGATGACGATTATTGCGCAGTTGTTCATCAGTCGACAGATCTCCGCTGTGCGCCGTACATTCTCCATACGGTCAGCCTCCGAGAAGCCTAAGTCGGAATTTATTCCAAAACGAAGATTGTCGCCATCCAGCACCGTTACAAAGTGCCCATTCTCTGTCATTAGCCGCTCTAACTCTGCCGCCACAATGCTCTTTCCAGAGCCCGAAAGCCCTGTAAACCAGAGCGTAAATCCCTGCTGATACAACTGTCGCTCTTTCTTCTCTCGACTCTCAAAGCGACTGAAATTTGGATAGATGTTAGCCATTAGAATTTCCAAAAAATAGGTATAAATATCATCGAAACTATAAATGTAA
The DNA here is from genome assembly GCA_045633445.1 of Alistipes sp. GTDB lineage: Bacteria > Bacteroidota > Bacteroidia > Bacteroidales > Rikenellaceae > Alistipes. The sequence continues at coordinate 90,954 of JAZQYI010000009.1, read as the reverse complement.
TCGCTGTCAGTGGTAGCCCCGCGCGCACAAAATCTCTAAACCTGTAGCCCCCTAAACCCTGCACAATGGTATTTGTCTGGTATCCTATCGGTGTACAGAAACTCGCCGAGGCTGCAATTGCAATGGCTATACAGAAGGGCATAGGACTTACCATAAGTTGAGTCGCAGCACTGATTGCTATGGGGAGTGCAAATGCCGCCGCTGCGTTGTTGGTGATAATCTCAGTAATTATGTTTGTGATGATGTATACAATTGCCAATACCACGTGTGGCGAGAGGGTGTTGCAGAGGGCAATTACACTGGCGGCAATAGTATCGGCAAGCCCCGAGAGCACCATTGCACGACTAATAGCAAATGCCGAGGCTATAGTAATCAATATATCCCACGATATAAACTTCGTGTACCTCTTTGCCTGAAATATCCCCGTAAAGGCCATTACGACTGCCACCACTGCTGCCCAGAAGAACATATCGGGAGCACCGCTCTGCATAGAGCTCGCCCCAACAACCATCACCACAACAAGCGCAAGCGATAACCACTGCCGCCATCGTGCTGCCGACTCCGTTTGCTCCGTTCCGTTTGTCACAACTAAAAAGATGCTCGACCCGCTCCAGGTAGCAACAAAGTTGCGGTCTGTGGAGAGTAGTAGTGTGTCATTCTCCTTGTAGCAGTACTCCTCTAAACTCTCTATCGGCCTACCATCGCGCCTTACAGAGATAATGTGTGCCCCATAGTGCTTGTAGAAGTTAAACTGTTCTGTAGTGCACTCTATGCCTGGAAATCGCGGGCCGAGCACAACCTCTGCTATGTGGCTCTTGCCGCTATCTGCCTCTGCCGTATCATTTGGCAGTAGCTGACCGATAAAGAGAATCATATATATCGTGCCTGCAATCGTTACTATCACACCCACCTTGCCCAGCTCAAAGAGTGTAAACCCCTCCAGCCCCGCATCTATCATCATTCCGTGTACTACAAGATTTGTCGAGGTGCCGATTAGTGTGCACATACCGCCCAATATGGCTGCATATGATAGCGGAATGAGTAGCTTTTTTGCCGATATGCCGACCTTCCGACACCACACCTTGATATGTGGGATAAATATTACCACAATGGGGGTGTTGTTCAGAAATGCAGAGATAAATGCCACTGTGGGCAGCACTCTGATATATCCTCGACGGGTAGATATAACCTCTCCGCGAGGAAATAACTGCTTCATTAGCGGCATCAGACAACCGCTTGCACGAATACCCTCACTGACAAGAAAGAGTAGCGCCACGGTTATCACGCCCTTGTTTGAGAAGCCTGCAAGGGCATCTGTCGTAGTTATCACGCCTGTTGCCAGTAGCAGAATAACTGCCGAGAAGAGTATCAACCCTGGTCGCAGATACTCCTTTATCAGCAGATATACCATTACGGCAATCGTAACTATAACTATCAGACAATCTCCCATTCTGTGTAGAGTTTTGCCCACTACACTCGAAAAAATTGTGCAAAAATCACCTCTGCCGCTACCATAGAGCAGAAAAAGGACTATCTTTGTTATATGAATCGCCACCACACCTATACCGTTGCCATTCTGCTGCTCGCTTTGGCGCTCTACCTCTACTTCGGCTTGGGGTGGATTGCTGTGGTGGTCTATGTGGTTGTTTTGGTTGCGGCGTGGATAGTTGTGGTGCACTATAGACGCAAGGAGCAGGAGTATACCCAGACTCCGCCACTTACCGCTAATGATGTGCTTGGAAAGGATTACGACGCCCTCAATTTAGAGCGCCGCCGAGAGCAACGAGAGCGCATTATCAGCTTCTCAGAGGCTGCACAGCGCGATAATTTGGATCTTGATAGGGTGGTAAAGCGCCTTGATGATTGGTGCTTGGAGTATACAAACGATAACCATATCTACCATGTCGATCTCTATGACTTTATCCTCGAGAGGTGTAAGGAGCGTCTGAAGACCGCTAAGGCTGACTATCTGAAGAGTGAACTGCGCCTTATAATCGATATCGTTCGCCAATTTATGCGCGGCAGAACTGTTGAGCAGATTCTTGCAGATATAAATAAAAAATAGGATTAGCAGCGCTAACCCTATCTTTTATTCAATTGTTCGAACACTATCTAAATCCATCATAAGAGGTTGTAAAACCATTCTCCTGATAGACATTCTGCTCGCCGCTAACCTCTACGGTGTGTGTTGCACGTACGGTCCAGTTCTTCTCCTCTGCAGGATTTCCACACGGAGCCTTGATAAACCAGAAGTGCTTCATACCCTTATTCCAGGTAGTGGTATTCTTGCCTAACTCATTGAAGAAGAAGGCTGTAGAGCACATATCAGCAAGGTTGTAGTTTACTCGCTGCATTCTGTGTGCTACGCCATCAACAACAAGATCCACCTGCCAGTTTCTGTTGTCGTCGTTCCAGATAGTAGCAATAAAACAATCCTTCAGGTCTGCTCGACCATTAGTCTTGATCTTTCCGCTACCACCAGTTCCGCCGCCAGTCCAAGTATAGAGATACTTGTGTCCGTAGGTGTCGTTAGCGTTGTATACGCGGAGCTGATACTGCTCAGGCTTGTTTGTAGCCTTAGCAACCCAGTTGTGAAGAGTTGCGCCCTTAACCTCGTAGATGCTGTATCCATTTGGAGAGCCCTCCACACCAATCTGCGAACACCACCAGCCACCACAAGCCGCACCGTGTACGTGCTCGAAGATAGGCTTGCCATTGCCGCAGATGTAAGAGGTGTGGTGGTAGTTCTCTGGATAGTGTGTGTGACCGATAAAGATATGCGCCTCCTTAAACTGCGAGAGCAGGCTAAGAACATCTGTATAACCCTTATCCTTGTTCACATTCGAGCCACCGCTACTGCTACCACCGCGGAATGGAATGTGTCCAGAGAGGATAACCATCTTGTTAGCCTTATCATCTACTGCGTCGAGATCTTTTTCGAGCCAAGCAATCTGCTTGCTGGTATATCCACCATCGTAGTTCCAGGTCTTGCTATCGCCAAAACCGTCAACAGAGGTACACTGGATGTTATCCATAACAACAAAGTGGACCTGACCGCGGTTGAACGAGTAGTCAGTAGGGCCAAAGTGCTCTACAAAGAGACCTACAGCTTCGTCGTCGTTCTGTACCTCGGCATTGTGGTCGTGGTTACCGATACAGTTGAAGACTGGAATACTCTTGCCGTTGTTCAGCTTGATGCTTGAGCAGAGCTTTGCCATTGTTGGCCACAGAGCATTGTTATCAAATGTCACATCACCCAGTGTAATGGCGTATGCATTGTGATAACGGTTGCTATTTGTCTGCGCGCTGCTGATAGTTGAGCGGATGTCGACCAGTGTCTCATCACGGAAGCGATTTGCCTCCTTCTCAACCTCACACTGCGGGTCACCAATAGCGATAATCGTAAACTCATCCTCAACGGCTGCAAGTGGCTTGAGCTGCCAGTCGTTACGGTTCTGACCGCTGATCGAGAGTCGTTTTGTCGAGTAGAATACAGGACGACCACTCTCAGGGTCAACAGGCACCTCATACTCAGCAGGAATAGAGAACCAAACGTACTTTGCAAAACGGTTTGATGGAATCTGGTACACACCATTCTTGTCTGTACGCACAACAGCAGAGCCGTTGGTTACAGCCACACCCTCGATACCCTTACCGGTTACCGCGTCGGTGATAAGACCAAAGACGTTGTTCTTTGATGAGATAGTGGTACCGTTAATCTCGGTAACCAGAGGCTCATTAGAGCCTCCGTTACCTTGATTACCATTATTTGGCTGCTCTGGATTATCCGGAGAGCAAGCAACCCCGCAGAGCAGGGTTGCTGTAAGAAGATAAAACTTTAGTTTACCTAACATCGTATTTAACTAAATGTTATTACCAACCGTAGTTCTGAGCAAGGTTCTTGTTTACATTCAGAGCTGTCTGTGGGATAGGACGAACGTAGTTGCGATCCTTCCACTCGAGCTTGTAGTTGTAGATCAAGAAACCGTGGTCACCCTCAGAGAATGAGTGGTTCTGGTCAGCGGTAGAGCCAGTTACATTGTAACCAAGACCAGCCTCAGGCTTAGTATTGGTAAATGTATACTTACCACCGTTGTACTCCATGCCACCTACCATATCCTTAGGAACCCAGATACCCTGCCAGCCCTGGTTGTTGGTCTGACGCTCAACGATACGTGGACCGAGCTTCCAACGATAGAGGTCCTGAACACGCAGACCCTCAGCGAGAAGCTCTACAGTACGCTCACGACGAATCTCAGTAAGGATGTTAGAGAGGTTACCATAGTAAGCCTTCAACCAACCGCAATCCCAAGCGCCGTCAGGATAGATGTTAACAACACCTGCACGTGCACGAAGAGCACCGATAGTCTTGTCCCAATCATCCTTAGAGAGGGTACCGTTGTTAAGCTCAGCCTTAGCCTCAGCATAGTTCAACAGAACCTCACCGTAGCGGAGAATAGGATAGTCGTTATCGTTCTTACCCTTAGAGTAGTTCTCCTCCATCTCGATAGAGAACTTCACGTTCTGGTAGAAGTTGTAAGTGTAAGTAGTGTTAGTCTGCTTGAGCAGAGTCTCACCGTTAGTCTTAGTGTACATATAACCTGGGTGGTGTACACAAGCAGTCAGACGACCGTCACGACCTGTGAGCTCCTCGTTGATGTTAACCTTACCCTCGTGAGTTACAGGAGTACCGTCAGCGTTGAGGTAGTGGTTGATCATCAGCTTGGTAGGAGATACCTGCTGGTCATAAGTAGAAGAGTTTACAACCCAAGTAAGCTCGTGCATACGGTTGAGCTCACCACTGTCATAGTCACTCCACCAAATAGCCTCCTTAGAAGAAGCGATGTTAGTGTTGTGGAACAGATCATAGTAGCTTGGGTGAAGTGCGAACTTACCGCTGTTCATAAGCTCCTCAGAAGCTGCAACACACTCAGTAAGGAAGTCGTTAGCAGTCTCGTACTGGTTAGTCCAAGGAGTGTTAGTAGAAGGGTTTACGCTGTGATACTTACGGTAAGTACCCTCGAACAGACATACACGGCTCTTGAATGCAAGAGCAACCCACTTGTTGATTACACCGTCGAACTTAGTATCAGCAGAGAGATTATTGCAAGCGAAGTTCAAATCCTCAAGGATCTGGTGCATAACGTACTCACGATCGTCCTGAGTCTTGTAGAGAACCTCGTCCTCGATATCGAGTGCGTGGTCAATCCAAGGCACATTACCGAAGTTCTGAACCTTTGCATAGAAGAAGTAAGCACGCCACAGACGAGCTACACCCTGATAGTGGTTGTAGATCTCCTCAGATACGTTACCCTGTGCGCGAGTCATACCGCTGAGCATAATGTTAGCACGACGGATGTTACGCCAGCTACCTACCTCCCAACCAGTCTGCTTATCTGAATTCCAGATACCTGGACGATAGTAGTCAGAAGAGGTCTTTGAACAGAAGAGGTCAGATGCATAGTCGCTATATCCAAGACCATCTGCAGTTGGCAGGTACGACTGGATAAGACCGTTAGAATAGAGCTCGAGCTCAAGCTCATTCTTGAAATATGTATCAGCACCCATCTTGTCGATTGGCTCCACTGTGAGGAACTTCTCGCAAGATACGCCAGAGATGGCAACTGCTGCTACAGCAAATAAATTTAATATTCTCTTTTTCATACCTATATATACATTAGAAAGTGATATTCAAACCGAAAGTGAAGGTCTTGAACATAGGGTAAGAATAACCCTGACCAGAACCTGACAGACCTGTTGCACCACTGTCGTTAAAGTCGGTATCACCAGCACCGATAACCTCAGGGTCAAACATCTGAGTGTGCTTGAACAGAGGAGAGAATGTGAATGGATTCTCAGCAGTGAAGTAAACCTTCAGCTTCTCGATGTGCCACTTCTTAGTAAGAGCAGATGGGAAGGTGTAGTCGAGAGTGATGTTCTTAACACGCAGGTAAGCTGCATTCTGGAGGTAGTAGTCGTTCTCGTATGCGAGAGGACCTACGTTACGGTTAGCAGCGTATGCTACAGGACGAGTCCAGTATGCACCTGGGTTAGTTACTGTCCAGTTCTCAGTTGAGTAGTCAACGATTACACGGTCAGTAGTGTGAACCTTAGGCAGGTAGTCGTATGGACGGTTGTACATACCCCAGAAGAAACCAGACTCCTGATCAGGATACCAGTCACGCTTCATAACGCCCTGGAGGAAGATGCTAAGACCGATACCATTCCAGTTACCAGAGAGGTTGAGACCGTAGTGGAGACGAGCGCGCTCGTTACCGATGATTGTAAGGTCACCGTGATCATCGAGAGTACCCTTACCAGTGTTGATCTGACCGTCACCGTTGAGGTCGAGGAACTTAAGGTCACCGGCAAATGCGCGGAAGTTAGAACCGTTCTTGTGGAATGAGTCCTTAGACCAGTTCAGAGCCTCCTCGTTAGAGAGGAAGTAACCGTCGGTCTTGAAGCCCCATACGTCACCAAGCTCCATACCCTCATAGAATGCGTAGATGTTACCAGACTCGTTAGAGAACTTGTCAATCCACATGCGGCTATCCCAGATAGAGAAGCGTACGCTGTAGTTGAAGTCCTTACCACCAGCCTTGAATGAGTCACGCCAAGTCAGAGCTGCCTCCCAACCCTTAGTCTTGAGAACACCATAGTTGATCTGTGGAGAGTTCTCACCGAGGATTGCAGGATACTCAGGACCTGTAGTAATCATATCGGTTGTATATTTCCAGTAGATATCACCAGAGAATGAGAGTCGGTTACGGAGGAAGTCCATATCCAAACCGATATCGTAAGTAGTAGAGGTCTCCCAAGTAAGTGATGGAGAAACCATACCATTAGTAGTTACATAAGGAACCTTCTGACCATTGATGATCTCAGAAGTCTTATCTACAGACCAGAGGTCCATAAATGCGTAGTCGTCGATCATTGAGTTACCGAGTGAACCTACGTTAGCACGAATCTTGAAGTTGTCCATCCACTCGTCAGACCAATCCATCCAAGGCTCGTCAGCTACACGCCAACCAATTGAACCTGAAGGGAAGAAGCCCCAACGCTGGTTTGTAGGGAATCGTGACTCACCGTCGTAACGACCTGCGAACTCGAAGATATAACGGCCGAGGAGTGAGTAGTTAACACGGGCAAATACACCAACTGAGTTGTGATCGTAACCGTCATCGTCTACAGAGTACTCCTGAGAGTCCATAAGCTCGAATGAAGGACGAGTAGGGTCCATCAGACCAAGACGCTGCAGGTAGAGACGACGATACTTCTTAGACTCAAGGTTCCAACCTGCCATAACGTTCAGGTCGTGCTTGTCACCGAGCTTAGGAGTCCAAGTCAGGACTGCATTAGCTGTGATGTAGTCAGTGTTGTAACGCCAGTCAGACTTGTAAGAAGAGTTGTTGTAGTTCTCAGCACCACCAGGACCAGAGTAACCAGTCTGGATTGGAGATACGCGGAGCTGAGTGTTGCGGTCTGCCTTGTAAGTGAAGTCACCAACAACCTTCAATACGTCCTTAATAGGCTCGATAGTGAGGGTAGTAGTGGTAGAAGCAAACATCTTAACATTCTCCTGGAAAGACTGGTCACCTGAGAATGCGCCGTACATTACAGCAGCACCATAGAATGAGAGTGAACCGTCCTCGTTGTAAGGAGTGTAGATAGGCTGACCACGGTGCTCGAACTGACGGAGGATAGGCTGTGCACCACCGGTTACCATTGGCTGGTGATACTTCTGGTGGAAGATAGAGGTATTGTTACCCAATGTGAGCCACTTGAATACCTTAACCTCACCCTTAGCACGGAGGTTGTAAGCGTTATACTTCTCGTTGTTGAACTCGTAGATACCATCCTGGTTGTAGTAACGACCTGAGAGTGAGTACTTCACGCGATCAGAAGCACCAGAAACTGACAAGTTGTGTACGTGGCTAACGTTCAGATCCTTGTAGAACAGGTCGATCCAGTTAGTTGAACCGTAGTAAGCATAGTTACCAGCCTTAGTGTAGCCGTGCTCAACGCCATAGAGAGCGTAGTTAGGATCGGTCTTACGCAGACGCATCTCCTCACGGTAGTGACGCTCAACCTGGTTGCCGTTCTCGTCAACACCAAGAACAGTACCAAAGGTATCTGAACGGTTGTTTACGTTACCTGGAGCCTTACCAGTAGAAGTTGGGGTACGAGAGTCGTTCACAAAGTACTCCTCAAAGTTTGTCAACCAAATGTGACCATCACACTCCAGGTTGTCCTCCCACTTTACAGTACGTGTGTTGAGAGATACAGAACCGTTGTAGTTGATAGTAACCTTATCCTTAGTAGGAGTCTTGGTTGTAACGAGGATTACACCGTAACCACCTCGTGCACCGTATACAGATGCAGAAGCAGCGTCCTTCAGTACAGCTACGTTCTCGATATCCTCAGGGTTTACAGAGTTAAGGTCACCCTCAACACCGTCGATCAATACCAGTGCAGAACCACCCTGACCAAGAGAGATGGTCTTACCAGTACCTGAAGAGGTAGAAGAACGCATTGAAACTGACTGAGAACCACCACGGATGTAGATATCACCACCCTTAGTTGGCTTACCGTCACGAGGCATAATGTTAAGACCTGGGATCATACCCTGGAGTGAACGAGAAACGTTTGAAGTAGAACGACCCTCGAGCTCCTCGCCACCGAGGTTCTCAACAGCACCTACGAGCTGAGCCTTCTTCAAGGTACCGTAACCTACGACAACAACCTCGTCAACAGCCTGGCTTGACTCAGTGAGTGTGAAGTCGATAACTGAACGGCTACCTACAGTAACCTCAACAGTATTATAACCGAAGAATGAGCACTCCAGAACAGAAGAAGCTGAAGCACTGATAGTGTACTGACCGTTTGCATCAGTTGCAGTACCGGTCGATGTACCCTTAACAACGATTGCTGCACCTGGCATTGGAGCCTTAGTTGCAGCGTCGATAACTTTACCGGAGATTGTTCGGTTCTGAGCTACAACGTTGCCAGCTGCGAGCAGAGCGATCGCACACATAACACCTGTCAGCACCTTTCCGAATCTGCCGGAAATCGATAGTAAGACGTGTTTCATAATTTTCAGTTTGTAATTAATTTTTTAATTCCCCCTCAGTCGAAAATCGGCCTCAGAAGAGCGCACAGTCTGATAATACACTGAAAATTAGAATAACGGTTTTAAGGTTGTTTTTGCTTTTTGTTTTTTGTTTGTTTAATCGTTTGCTTGTGGCCCATCTCTTTTTAAGAGAGGTACATACGATATAAATCAATCAGTTAGGCCATTTTTCACACCATTTCACAACCTGCCACACTCAAAAAAGAGTCAAAAAAATTTGCACATAACAAAAAATTGACTACTTTTGTACTCGTGTACCTCTCTTAAAAAGAGAGGGATTCCAAAACCTTCTTGTTTGCGAGCTCCACTGCCGTGTTGTCTAAGGTTGCTAGATAAATTCTGGTGGTGGACTCGTTATTATGTCCAAGTGCGCGGCTGATTGTAGTTACTGGTATCTGGTTGGAGTAGGCGATGCTTGCCCAGCTATGGCGAGCCACGTAGAATGTAAGAGGTATAGGTAGCTGCAGTATCTCCCCAATCTTTTTGAGGTTTCTGTTTATGTTGTGCGATGCGTTTAGGTACTCTCTGCGAGGCTTTAACCCCTTGATAATCGGGAAGATATATCTATCAGACTGACCTCGGTATCTATCTATTATGCGTAGCATACACTCCTCTAATCGGATGACAATCTGTTGTCCCGTTTTGCGACGGTTGTATACTAAATATCCGCCTCGGATGTTGTTTGGTGTTAGTGTGGTGATGTCTACAAACGCCATTCCTTGTGTGTAAATACTGAAGAGAAATAGATCTGCCGCTAATTGTAAAGATGCACTCGATGAGGTGTCGAGATGTATGATTTTGCGAATTGTGTTGGCGTCTATTGCTCGCTTCTGTGTCTTGCTTGTTGTTGTGTGTATGCGTCGAAATGGCGCGGTGTCGAGGATAATGCCGCTCTCGACTGCGTGGTTGTAAATTGCTCTTAAGTTCCTGATATAGAACGATATAGTATTCGCTGATAATCCTCTGCCCTTTAGGTGGTAGTAGTACTCTGTAATGGTTGAAATGTTGATATTGCTCAACTTTGTGTCGTTGCAGTTGGTGAATTTCAGAAAACTCTTCACTGCTGCTATGTATGTCTCTGCTGTTCGTTCTCGCTGGTTGTCGTAGAGCTGCTCTGCTAATTGTGCGGCATACTGCAAGAGGTAGTGGTCGCTCTTTGCTCTCATATTATTAAAAATTTTTAATTATTAAAATTTTAACACGCTTTTGGGTGTTTATGGTTGGTTGGGTGTTAAAATAATAATAAAAAAGAGGAGTAGCGTGTAAAAATTTAATAAAAGATTTGGATTTTTGTAAAATTTACTTTACTTTTGTGATGCAGTTTGAAATACACGACTTCGTAAAGGTTAGTTTGAACTACGGTTCTGCGACTTACGTGGTGCAAAATCAGGATAACGAGAATTAAGGAGGGACAGATGTCCTACCTTGATTTTTGTTGTATTTTATTTGTATCAACCAGTAAAAAAAACTTTTATGAAAATCAATCGCAAACTTATAGCTGCATTCGCTATGCTGTCAGTTGTCTTTGGTGCTTGTACATCTCCTGCTCCAGATGTAGATTGTGGTGTCAAGTCAGACCTGGCCGCTCCAGCTAATGTAGTTTGGGAGGAGAGTGCGTCAACAAAGACCTCTCTTGCCCTTACTTGGGATGCATCGGCTGCCATTGCTGCAGGCGCTACTTCGTTCTCTGCACAGGTGGTTAAACCGAATATGGAGACAATGGGGGAGGGTGAGTTGCACGACTTCATCGTTCCTGATCAGTACGATGCAAACACAACTGTTCTTATCCCTGTAACTTCTAACTATCTTGGTTCTGCAAACGCTAATGCTGAGGAGACTCCTTGCGACCAGGTAGAGTTCAAGAACCTCGCAAACGGTAAGCAGTATATGCTTCGCGTTCGCGCAAACTATCCTATGTCAAACTACTCTGAGTGGGTATGGGTTACTGACGAGGCTGGTGAGCTTGCTCACATTAAGGTAGGTAAGGGTATTGTTGACCCTACTGAGCTTGATGACAAGATGCCTCCTGTAGTAAAGATCTCTTACAAGACTGCTTCTGAGGTTATCGTTACTTGGTCTGCTACTGACTGGAAGAACCACACTGCTGACTTCGCTAACGCATATAAGATTACTCTTAAGAAGGGTAACGACCTTGTTGTTAGCTGGAACATCCCTGCAAACGCTTCTATCTGGACTGTTGACTCATACAACGGTTGCTCATTCCTTCTCACATCTCTTGAGCCTGAGACAGAGTACAATGTTCTTGTTCAGAATGTAACAGAGGGTACTGAGCCACTCGAGCCTACAAAGTTCACTACAGAGGCTTCAAAGGTTGTAACTATGCCAACTGCTCCTGCTAACGCTGGTGATGTTATCCTCTATGAGGACTTCTCTGAGCTCTTCATCACTTCTGACCTCTCTCGTGGTGCTGCTAACTACTCTTACGAACAGCGTAGCTCAATGGATAGCAAGGAGTGGATCGCTAAGGGTGAGGACCCAATTGCTAACGATGTTGAGGGTCGTGGTTGCTACCTCGTTGCCCCATCTACAGAGGTTGGTCTGTTTAACACTCTTAAGAATTATGTTGGTGCAACACGTCTGGATGCTTGGGGTATGATGTCAGAGGACAACTCTGGCGGTGCAGTTTGCGCACGCGCAGGTCACGTTAAGATGGGTGCATCTTCAAAGTGTGCTTGGCTTGTTGCTCCAGAGATCAACTGCCTCCAGCAGACTGCTACTGTAGAGCTCTCATTTGATGCTGCTGTTTATGATGAATGGCCACACGATGCAAGCAAGGGTCTTGACCCAGGTGTAATCATCGTTGAGGTTCTTAACGGTTGTACACAGGCTGAGAACTCTGGCAATAGCTTTGTAACTCCTGCAGACCGTATGGCTGTAACTACTATCAACCTCACTGAGGCTTGGACTCGTTACACTGTATCTATCGACAATGTTAACAATGGCGCACGTATCGCTGTCGGTGGTCACCGTAATGGTGTTTCTGGTCAGCACCGTTTCTACATTGATAACATCGAGATTAAGGTTGTTAGCTATGGTGACCTTAAGCTTGCTGCTCCAAAGAACGTTGCAATCGCTCCTACCGACACAACTGCTAAGATTACTTGGGACAAGGTAAATAGCGCTGAGCAGTACCTCGTTGAGTACACTGCAGCTTGCGAGGCTTGTGGTCAGGATGTATGGAAGGCACTGCCTGTAACTGCTGAGACCGAGGCTACTATCGAGGGTCTTGCATTCGATACTGAGTACTCAGTTCGTATTAAGGCTATCGCTGGTGACGTTCAGTCTGAGTTCTGCGAGCCTGTAATATTCAAGACTCTCCCAGAGATTAAGAAGATTGCAACTCCAGAGGTTGCTGCTGTTCCTGGTTTCGGTTGGGTATGGATCAACGTAACTAACGTTCTTAAGGCTACCGGTTATGAGGTTTACCAGAATGGTGTAAAGCTTGACGCTGTTCTCGTATCTTCTAACGACACTAACACTGTTCTCCGTGTAGACGCAGGTCTTCCACTCGACGCTGACTTCGCATTCGAGGTTAAGGGTGTTGCTGAGGGTTATGAGCCTTCAGAGCCAGTTGCTGTATCTGGTAAGACTGCTAAGATCTGGCAGAACACCGATAACGTAGGTCCTACTACTCTCTCTATTGGTTGGACAGACCTTATCCCTGGTGGTACTAACGACAAGCGTGCTTACGCTGTTCAGGTTGCTACTGACGAGGCTATGACTAACCTTGTTTACGACCTCTACTGCCGTGACGGTCAGGCTTCTACTAACACATCATACGGTGCTTCTTCTTGGTATGCTCAGACTAATGGTTCTAACCACTCAGTTCCTACAGCTGTTACAGTAGGTCAGCTCCAGCCAGAGACTACTTACTATTTCCGCGTTAAGACTGTTGCTCTTGGCACTGAGAAGAACAATGGTGTATCAATGAACTTCCCTATGGGCGGTTCAGAGTGGTCTCCAGTATTCTCTTGCAAGACTGAGGCTAAGCACGTTGCAGCTGCTAACGAGGTTATCTTCGAGGGCTTCGATGATATCACAATGCAGATGGACTTCATGAACTACGCTGCTGGTACTACTCCATTTATATCTGACAAGGCATCTGTTGAGAATCCACACGCATATGTAACTGCTGATCACTGGGCAGTATACCCTGCTGCAAACTCTCACTTGCTCAAGAGTTGGGGTTATGCTACAAAGGCTCCATTCGTTGATGGTAAGACTAACTTTGTTCCTGAGATGGAGAACCATGTAGGTACTGCTAAGGCTGGTTCACTCGAGGGTTGGAACATGTCTGACTCTATCTCTCCACACCAGGGTTACATTAAGATTGGTACAGGTTCTGAGACTTACAACTATATCGCTACTCCAGCTTTGAACAGTCCACTGCTCTCTGCTGCTGGTACAGCTTGTACATTCTCATTCAAGGCTTGTTCTGTAATTACTGACCAGGTACTCCTCTCTGTAATCGTTGGTCACGAGGGCGTTTACACTGAGATTGAGGAGTTCCAGTTGCCACTCTCTTGCTCATCTTACACAGATGCTAAGAACTATGTTTGGGATGGTAAGTGGTCTACTTACTCTTACGATGTAACTGTTGCTCCTGGCGATATCGTTATGATTCGTTGTAAGGCTAAGCGTTGCTTGCTCGACGATATCCAGATCGTTGTTAAGTAATTTTGACGTGATAGTGGGGTATTCCCGCTAACACATAACTCCGGCAAAGGGTGGTATTTGTACCGCCCTTTGCTTTTATATATATTTATAGGTGTGGCGTTTGGTTGCCGAAGAAGCGGACTTTGCGGACGTGGCTACCCGACTGCTGCTCGACAATACCCGTGAGTACATCGGCGGCATCGTGCCAGCGGTTGGCGCTGTATAGGCGGCGATAGGTCGTCAGGTGTGTGTAGAGTTCATTCCAACGGATATTCCAATCGTGCGGCATACGCAGAGAGTGGATGACCGTTGCCGAGTTAGAGAGTATTCGCGCCTCCTTATTATTGCTCTGGTGAAACCACTCGACCTTAACTGTTGGACAGAGCCGTTGCACCACGCGCGCAAAGCCTCGACCGCCGTTGTTACTCTCGATAGTGGCAATGCGTGTGCGGGAGTTGTTAATCATCTGGCTTACAAGTGTTTCGGTCACCTCCATAGGCTCGCGCGAGTATACGCAGTCGGTAATGTATATCACCCCGTCGCTATCTACGGCATAACATATAGAACATAGGTAGTCGTCACCCATATCGGCCGTATCTGTGTAGTTTCCGTATCGGACAATATCCTTTGGTAGGGTGGTGTAGGTGGCGAAGTTATTGCCATAGAGCAGTCCCTCGGGCGTTGAGGGGTTACCCTGGTATAGACACTCGAACTTCTGCGGGTCTAATCGGCGCTTTGAGGCGAGTAGTGCGGCACTATGCTGCTCCTCCCATAGCGCACAGCCCACCTCTCGCGGGTCAATCTCGGTTGCAGGGCCTACTTTGAGCGCCTCGAAGTTGAGTGCCACCCACGTATCCTCTGGCGTAGAGTCCAACTGACTCCACTGCTCGAGGTCAATAACCTTCTCGCAGCTGCGGATAGTACCTATAAGGTCGTGCTCGTGCCAGCGCGTGAAGACCATAATCTCCTGCGAGGCGTTGTGCATGCGCGTACGAACAACAGAGGTGTACCACTCGCGACAATTCTCACGGATGATAGGGGAGTTGGCCTCCATAGCATCTTTGTAGAGGTCGTCGAGGATAAAACAGTCGACACGATTGCCCGTCAGACTACCCTCGCGGCCCACCGAGATTAGTGAGCCGTGGTGTCCGATAATCTCCACCTCGTCTGCCGTGCGGATGTAGGAGCAGCTCTTATTTCCCCGCTTTATGGTCGTCTCAGGGAATATTTCGCCATACTCGTCACTCTCCAAGATGCGCTGCACGCGGCGGTTGAACTTACTGGCAAGCGATGCCGAGTAGGAGGCGATGGCGACCCTCAGATCGGGATTTAGCCCGAGCATATATGCCGGCAGTAGGGTGCTCGCGCCCACGCTCTTGCCGTGTTGTGGTGGCATTGTAATAATCAATTTTTTGACTCGCCCCTCTGCAAATGCCTCCAAGAGACGGTAGTAACTGCGGTGAAATGGCTGCAGCTCAAGAAATGGATAGACCGTTGTCGCAAAATCTTCAAACTTCATAACTATCTGCCCATCAATGCTTTGTGTAATAAACTAAAGTCGAAGTCGTTGATTTTGAGCACTGGCTCGCCATCCTCATTGGTCTCAATGGTGTAGCAATCCCACCATACATCACTAATCTCGACCACCTCGCCGCTGCCCGCCTCGCGGTAGATGATAATCGATAGCTCCAAACGGTGCGAAACATCGCCATCGGTGAGCGTAAAAACCTCAGAGAGGTAGTTCCTTCCAATAATTCGTGCCGCAATCTGCTCGGCAAATTTGTTGTAGATAACTTTTGTAATAGTGTGTAGATTTTTCATAATTTGAAATTTTTATGAAATTATTTGAATATTCGAGATAAATATTTTATCTTTGCTGCAAAGATATAGTCAAAAACTGAAAATTGTACTCGAAAAGTTCAAAAATTGTATAATAATTTTTCATAGGATTTTATGGGACAGCGATTAAAACTTATACGTAAAGCCTTGGGTTTAACGCAAGAGCAACTGGCTCAGAGACTTGGCGTGGGCAAGACTGCGCTCTCAATGGTTGAGACTGGCAAGGCTCGCCTATCGAACAGAAACAAGAATATCCTTGTTCAAGAATTTAACGTGTCGCCGGAGTGGCTCGAAACTGGTAATGGCGAGATGTTTAATGCCGACCCGTCGCTTGTCAAGGCATTTAGCCTGAAGACCGATAACTCGCTGCCTATGCAGTCGGTGCCTCTCTACTCGATTGAGGGTACTGCGGGCCTGGTACCGCTCTTTGCTGACCGTATGAGTGTAGAGCCGGTTAATTTTATCCACATCCCGAACCTGCCAAAGTGCGATGGCGCGATATATGTTGTCGGAGATTCGATGTATCCACTTCTCAAGAGTGGTGATATTGTCCTCTACAAACAGCTGCAGAGCCTTGATGATGTCTTCTGGGGCGATATGTACCTGCTCTCCATAGATATTAATGGTGAGGAGTACATCACCGTCAAGTATCTCCAGAAGTCCGAGATTGAGGGTTGCGTCAAGCTCGTTAGCCAAAATCAGCACCACGCTGATAAGGATGTTGCAGCAGATAAGATTCGTGCAATAGCTCTCGTAAAGGCTTCGATACGTATGAACTCCATTAGGTAATTTGCTATTTTATTCACTGATTTACTGCCGCTAACGCGATATGTCAGCAAATTGGCAGTCTATTTTATTGAAATTATGTTGGATTTTTTAGCAGAGTATGGGCTGTTAGGTCTATTTATCGGCTCATTTTTGGCAGCGACGGTAGTGCCATTTAGTGCCGATGTGTTGCTTGTGGGTATGCTTGTCGCAGGGGTGAACTCGCCGGCAGAGTTGCTTATAGTTGCTACGCTTGGAAATTGGATAGGCGGTATTACAAGCTACGGTATTGGTCGCGCGGGAAAGTGGGAGTGGATTGAGCGTCTGCACGTTAGCCGCGAGAGCCTTGAAAAGCAGAAAACCCGCATAGAGCGCTTTGGGACACCGATTGCGCTGCTCACTTGGGTGCCATTTATCGGCGATGTCTTTGCCGTAGCCCTCGGTTTTTACCGCGTGAAGTTTCTCCCTGCAATCTTCTGGATGCTCGTGGGCAAGGGGGCCAGGTTTATCTGTTGGTATCTGATATTCTCATAAAAAATAGGCGGAAGTAACTCTTCCGCCTATTTCGTTATCTTCTACAACTCCGTCTTCCACAATCCGTGGAGGTTGCAGTACTCGTAGACCGCAATTGGCTTTGAGGTGCAGGTGCAGATTGTCGCCTCTGGTTTATCTTTCAAATCGACACGGATGCCACCATCCTCGGTCTCGACATAGATAAATGCGATGTGGTGCTCTGGGAGCATTGGGTGTGCTACGCTGCCCACCTCGACCTTAATTGTGCACTCGTCAATCTTTGTCACTACAGGAACATGCTTCTCCTGACTTGCATCTACAGTATTGGGTGTCAGCTCCTCCATCTTCTCGCCGCAGCATACTACTGGAATAGATGAATCTACTACCTTCTCTACTACATTACCGCAGTGGCGGCACTTATAAAACTTTGTTGCCATATCTTCTCAATTTTTTTAACTGTTACTACTTATATTATATACTACTCTGCATTTGTTGCAAGGGGTGAGGCCTGTGTATAGGCTCTAGTTGCAAGCTCCTTGTCGAGCTGGTACATACCGTACTTATTGCCCTCTACACTCTCCACGGCAAATATCATCTCGCGTGCAGACTCCTCCTCCTCAACCTGCTCGTTGATAAACCACACGAGCATATTTGACGATGCAAAATCACGATCCTCGGCTGCAATGGCTGCAAGGTTGTTGATAAGCGATGTTACCACCTTCTCGTGCTCAAGCGTCTTGTTGAACATCTCAAGAATTGTGCCCCACTCGGTCTGTACCGCCTCAATCGGCTTTAGCGTAACCTTCGCATCGCGTGAGTTGAGATAGTTCATCAGTATTCGTGCGTGGTCCTGCTCCTCGAGCCACTGAACGTAGAACCAGTTTGCTACGCCCTTCAGACCCTTTGCCTCGGCATCGAGTGACATTGACAGATAGAGATATGCCGACCAAAGTTCGGCGTTAATCTGATCATTGATTGCTGCGTGAAGTTTTGTGCTCAACATAGTTTTAGGTGTGTTTTATAATTTGTATTGTGTTACTTAATAATGCTATCCAACATCTTCTTTAGCTGCTCCTTTGGCATTGCGCCCATAGCTCTCTGTGGCTGACCCTTCATCGGGATAAAGTAGAGAGTTGGTATCGAGCGGATGCCAAATGCCTCTGCAAGTGCCTGCTCTTCGTCGACATTTACCTTATATATATCTACCTTGCCAGCATACTCTTCAGATAGCTCCTCAAGTACTGGTGAGAGTGCCTTGCAAGGGCCGCACCACGCGACGTAGAAGTCGATAAGTGCCGGCTTGTCGCCCAAGAAGGTCCAGTTGCTGTTGATGTTATTCAGGTCGGCTACTCTACGCTCAAACCCGCCTTTTGTTAAATTTATAGTTGCCATATCTTTTGCTGTTTTAAGTTGTTTTTCTGTTTTCTACTGCAAAGATAATGCAACTTTTTCTATTTGTCAAATTGATATTTTTTATAACAGCATAACTAAAAACTATAGCAATTACTGCTCCTTTTTAGCCTTAAAGCCGAAACTAAGGATAAGCAGTAGCGCCATAGCGGCGTAGATAATAGCCGTTGTACTATCCTCTATGCGTAGTTCTGTATATCCGATACCCATCTCCACGGCGCGCTCGATAAAGCTATTTTGGATGTCGGCACACCACTCAGCAGCACGGAAGAGTGTCTGGGCAATGCTGTGTGGCATAACAAGTGCCAACATCGAGCTGATGATTATAATCTGCGCGAAGATTAGCGCTACAGGGGTGAGAAATATCGATAGGGTAGAGATAATCCCGAAGGTGTTGGAGATAAGTGGTGCGGTGGCGATAACCGAGGCCACGGAGACAACTACTCCATTTATCGCCTCGCGGAGTAGAGAGTTTTTGCAGTATATAGCGGCGTTGATAGGCTTGCTAACAAAGATAATGGCTATAACTGCAATAAACGATAGGTTGAAACTCAGTTCAAAAAGTATTGTCGGCTTTATGGCAAGCATAATAAATGCTGCGGTAAAGAGTGAGTTCTCCTGACTATATCGGTTGCGAGTGAGATGCGAGAGTTGGAGCGTCGAAAACATTATCGCTGCACGAATGGCGCTTGTTGGGTATCCGCAGAGGGCAACATAGAGCCAGATAAGTGCCACGATAATCCAGGCGCGGATGCTATTTCCCCTCCAGACGAGCGATAGCGGAAGTAGTAGCAGGCTCAGCAACATCGCCACAATACCTACGTGCAGTCCCGATACGGCGAGCAGGTGTGACACGCCTGAGAGTGAGTAGCTGCGCTTAACATCGCGGCTATTTGTCCTCTTTGCGCCCAGGGCTAACGATATAGCCACATCACTGCCATTGCTGCGGGGTAGTAGACTCTGCAACTTCTCTACGGCAAAGTGGTGGAGGTTCTCGCGGTGGTTCATATACCACTTAGTAATTCGCCGTTCGGAGATGGTCACCCTGCCAGAGTAACCCTGACGCTCCATAGAGCGAACATAGCTATTCTGTTCCGCTCCAAAAGGGCGTATGGTGGCACTTGTTGCGATAATATCTCCTCGGCGCAGTTGCGTAAGCGAGTCTGCGGTAACCCTTACGCGGGCACGGCAGCGCTTTCCGTTGTACTGCACAACATCAGCCGCATAGGTGGCATAGCGACCGTAGTCGACGCCGTTGTCGGAGACTTTGACCACTATTTTTGCCTCAATGCCTTGGGGTAGGATGTCGTACGATCTTTGGTTGTAGAGCAGGGCTGCCATGGCGAAAACGGCCACAAGTATAGCGTTGTTGCGGATAAATGAGAGCGCTAAGAATGTGACGAGCAGGGCTATCCATATCCAACTTGCAACTGTGAAGTTAGATGCTACAACAATGCCCGCAATGAGCGATATTGTCACTGCAGCCATCGGCATTTTGTCAAATCGGTCGCGTATGTTCTCTACAGAGAAGGTTAGCATACTACAAATGTAGCAAATTTGTCTAAGATTAGCAACCGATACTATATAAAATCGGAGGTCGGCTCAATAGAACCGACCTCACTAACACAAATTAAACAACACTTACTAACCAATTTTCATTATGAATGTTTACCTGTTTTAGGATTAGCTTTTAGTCATCAAATCCGATTAATCTGCCATCTGGAGTAAAGAGAACCTCCATACCGTTTGTCAGCTTTACCTCGTACTTGCGGCTGCTGCGCTCGATTGTAATGTAGTGAGCATCAGGGTAGTTTGCCTTCAAATAGTCGGTAATAGCTGCAGGTAACAGTTTGCTCGGAACACCTGCTCGCTTGTTAGAGACCTCTCTCCATTCGCCCATACCGTTAAAGTCAATACGAGTACCATCTACCAGACCTACCTCGTAGTCGGTATCTAATACCTCACGCTCAACATTGGCATATAGAACCTTAATACCTGCGAAGTTCTCATTCAAAAAGTTGATAGCTGCCTTAGGCATCTGGCCAACATCTATCGGACGCTCGTCTGCGCTTACTACTGCAGTCGAAGCAAAAATCAGTGCAATTGCAATTATAAATCTTTTCATAGTATAAAGTTTTAAGTTACTTTTTCAACGGCAAAGATAATGCAAAAATTGTATAAAAGTGTAAAAAAGTACCAAAAAAATCGCATTTTTTGTGAAAAAAATCTTAAATGTCTGTAAATCAACACTATTTTTCTTGTATTTTTTCGGTCTTTTTCTAACATAAATAAGGTTTTTTGGTAAAGAATGATAAAAAGTCAGGACACTAGTGTGGTGGAGCGAATGAAGGTAGGGCGATACTCTTCGATATTCGGTGGTCAATGTTACAAAAGGTCTATTTTCTGTGGAAAAAGAGCAAAATATTAAAATATTTTGTTACATTTGTATTTGATTAGTGCTACTTTGGGCCGTTGTGAATGCGATTAGATGTCTGTATTCGGCTGAAATATAGCGCGTTAGAATTTGAAACACATTTATATTACACAAATTAATATTTACATTGTCTTATGGGAATGAAAGAACAATTAGAGGGTCTAAGTGATTTGACCATCAATTTTGGAGAGGGAGGAATGATGATTGTAAATATCATCCTTGCTTTTGTAATGTTCGGAGTTGCGTTAGGCATTAAGACTTCGACATTCAAGGAGGTATTTAAGAAGCCAA
The DNA here is from genome assembly GCA_045633445.1 of Alistipes sp. Lineage (GTDB taxonomy): Bacteria > Bacteroidota > Bacteroidia > Bacteroidales > Rikenellaceae > Alistipes. The sequence continues at coordinate 69,895 of JAZQYI010000009.1, read as the reverse complement.
AATCTGTCATTGTTGGTGTGCTTATGCAGTGGGTCGGTTTGCCGTTGGTAACCTTCCTCGTGGCACTTGCGCTCAACCAGTGGATTACGCCAATGATTGCGTTGGGAATGATTTTGGTGGCTTGTTGTCCTGGTGGCAACATCAGTAATTTTATCTCGTCACTTTCAAAGGGAAATGTCGAGTTATCAGTATCTATGACGGCTATTACAACAGCATTTGCGCCGATTGTAACGCCGTTTAATTTTTGGTTTTGGGGTAACCTCTACGCCCATATCGTTAGCGTAAAGCAGAATATTCCGGAGCTGTCAATTCCATTCTTGCCGATGCTCTATCAGATTCTGCTGCTGCTCGGAGTGCCTATCGTGCTGGGTCTGCTCTTTGCACGTCGCCATCCAAATGCAACAAAGAAGATTACAAAGCCTGCACAGGTGCTCTCAATTCTACTCTTTATTGGTATGGTAATCGCCTCAGCTTCACAGAATTGGCAGATTATTGTTGATAATATTATCTACGTATTCTTTATCGTTTTGCTCCACAATGCTTGTGCATTTGCTACAGGTTATTTTGGTGGTCGACTTGCGAAACTTCCTATTAAGGATTGCCGTTCGATGACTGTTGAGATTGGTATTCAGAACTCAGGTCTTGGCCTTGTGCTTCTCTTCAATCCAGTTATCTTCCAGCCAGAGGTATGGCATCAGCACTATGGAGGTATGCTCCTTGTTACCGCTTGGTGGGGTATCTGGCATATTATAGCAGGTCTTACCGTTGCATTCCTCTTCCGTCGCAAACCGCTGCCACAGCAGGAGCAGGCTTAGATTTTGTAAACTAACACAGCCTTAAATATATGGCAAAAGAGAAGAAAATTCAAGATTTCGATTTCCTATATTGGTTCTTGCGTCACTATGTAGACTTGGCGCTTAAACTCTCGTATCGTTCTGTTCGTTATGTCGGCCTTGAGCGCATTCCGAAGGATGGTGCAGTAATCTACGCGCCAAACCACACTAACGCCCTGATGGATGCGCTTGTTATCCTTGCAATGGATCGCAAGCCGAAGGTCTTTGCGGCTCGATCTGACATCTTCCGCAATCCGATTTTGGCGAAGATTTTCACCTTTACCAAGATTTTGCCGATGATGCGTATGCGTGACGGATTTGACGAGGTGAAGAAGAATCGAGCAGTATTTGAGAAGGCTGCAGATGTGCTGTGCGATAAGGTGCCATTCTGCATCTTCCCTGAGGGTACACACATTCCAAAGTGCTCTTCATTGCCGCTGGCAAAGGGTATCTTCCGTATCGCTTTCCAGGTGAAGGAACTTATGCCAAATACACCGCTCTATATCGTTCCAATAGGTATGCGATATGGCAACTTCTTCCGCTTCCGTTCAACCGTTCGTGTGCAGGTGGGTGAGCCTATAAATGTGGGTGACTTCCTCGCTCAGCATAGCGACGAGACACAGGCCGAGCAGATGCTTGAGATTAGAAATGTCCTTGCCGAGAAACTGAAGGATACTCTGTTCTATATCCCGAATGACGAGAACTACGACGCAGTCTACGAGATTTGCGCCGCTGTGGTTAAGCAGCAGGCGGAGCTCCACCGTCAGAAGGGAGAGAATCGTCTGGATGCACACTTTAGAGTAAATAGAATTACCGTTGCTCAGGTTACAAAGCTTATGGAGGAGAAGCCTGAGGTTGCAGCCGAGCTTCTTAAGCTGGGTGACGAGGCCTCTAAGCGCCGTAAGTCAAAGCGCATCAGCCTTGCATCGGTATCTGTTCGCTTCCCGATCTTGTCGAGAATCGTAAAGACACTGTTTGTGCTGCTCTCGCTGCCATATAGTGTCCCTGCATCTATCCTTACGCTGCCTATGACTGGCGTTTGCGGACTTATCTTCAAGCGAATTAAGGATTACTCGTTCTGTAACTCTATCCGCTTTGTTGTAAACCTTGTACTGTGGCCGCTTTTGATGATAATCTATTCAGCCATCACCTACTCAGTTCTGCCTTGGCAGTGGGCTCTGCCTATTACACTGGCTATGTTACCTGCACCAATCGTTGCTCAGGAGTGTTGGCGACTGCTGCGCCTGTTTGGCTCAGATGTTAAGTTCCTTGCCGATGACGAGCTGCGTGCAAAGTATCGTAAAATTAGAGAGATATTTTTTAACTAAAAACAGAAAACCTATGAAACTTAGATACATTATTTCAACCCTTCTTGTACTCTTCGCTATCCAGAGCGTGGAGGCAAAGCAGAAGAAATCAGACGACCAGAGCGCTCAGACATCTGAGAAGAAGGAGATTGTAAAGACCGGCTACAACTTCGGTCCGTTGCCAGCAGTGGCTTTTGATGCCGATAAGGGCTTCCAGCTCGGTGCGCTGCTTAATATCTACGACTTTGGTGATGGTAGCACCTATCCAAATACCCGTCAGCAGTGGTATCTCGAGGCCTCTTTCTTTACAAAGGGCTCACAGCAGTATATCGTGTCGTACGATAACCGCTTCCTTATCCCTGGCGTGCGTTGGTCATCATCTCTGACCCTCTATAACGACAAGGCGATGGACTTCTACGGCTTTAACGGTTATATGTCATACTTCGACCACGAGATGGTAGCTTTGGGTAAGGATAAGGCTAACCAGCAGAACTATATCTACACTCCGAAGTATCGTGTAAACCGCCTTGCACTCCTCTTCAAGAGTGACTTCGTTGGTAATATCTGGGACAAAAAGCTCTTCTGGGAGGCTGGCTACCACTTCAGCTACTTCAAGCAGGGCGCTATTGACCGCGAGAAGATTAATAAAAATAAGGAGGAGTACAAGATGTTCCCAGATACAGAGAAGACCCTCTATGAGCAGTATCGCGAGTGGGGACTTATCTCTGATAATGAGGCAAATGGTGGCCTGAATAGCACCGTACGTGCAGGTCTTTTGTTCGATACACGCGATAAGGAGGGTGCACCTTCACGCGGTATTTGGGCTGAGGCACACGTTATCCTTGCTCCGAAGTGGCTCGGTACAACAAATCCGTACTACCGCTACTCGGCAACCTTCCGCCACTATATACCTATTATTAAAAATGATGTGCTCACCTTCGCATATCGTCTTAACTATGAGGGTACCTTCGGCAAAAGCTCACCATACTACATCACCCCATATCTTACCGCTATGGGTCAGCAGTACGACCGCGATGGTATGGGTGGCTACCGCACCGTGCGTGGTATGATGCGTAACCGCGTGCAGGGTCTTGATATGGCAACTTACAACGCCGAGATTCGTTGGCGCTTTGTGAACTTCACCCTCTGGAAGCAGAATATCGCCTTTGGCCTCAGCGCATTTAGCGATGGTACTTGGGTTACTCGTGGCTTTGATATGACCTTCAAGGGCGATGTTGAGAAGCTCGGCTTGGACTATCTTAAGGTAAAGTCTGAGTATGACGAGTATATGGCAAAGGGTCAGGCTAAGGATCTGCCTCACATCACCGTCGGTGGTGGTCTGCGCTTTATTATGAACCAGAACTTCATCGTTGCTTTCGAGTATGGTCTGCCAGTAGGTCAGCTTCGTAAGCAGGATGGTAAGGGGGCGTTCTATATTAATACCGGCTACCTCTTTTAACGTGAAAAGGCAGCATTTGCTGCCGCTAGCTAAAACTCCAGCAAAGGGCAGTACGCACAAGTACAGCCCTTCGCTGTTTTTTTACCCGAGCGTTGCAACTACTACCTTTTGACGTTAAAATGTCTGGTGCAATTAGTACAGCCCTTCGCTGTTTTATATGCCGAGCGGAGTATCTGCCCCGCTCTGACGCTAAAATAGTAGTATGTTAAAATGACAACAAATGTATGCTAAAATAATAATAAGTGTATGCTAAAAGTGAGCGGAGTGCAAACTCTGATTTGCTTTAGCCAACAGCTAATAATAATAAAAAGTCAAAAAGCAATTTTTTTGGCTTTTTGTGTGTTTTTTAGCGAAATTTTACTATCTTTGTAGACAAATAATTTTTGCATCTTATAATCAACCTATAAATAATTCTATTATGAGAAAATTTGCATTATTTCTAATCCTAATGATGGGCTTAGGTTTTGTCGCTTGCGAACAACCCGAAGTCGAGGACGTAGCTCCGGCATACCCATCACCAGAGGCTGTTATCGCCGATGATGAGGCGTGCACCCCTACCGCTATTGCAATCCTGTTTGATGGCAATGCTGCTTTCCGTGCAGGAGCAAAGAGTTTTACATCGACACTCACCCCAGAGAGTGGTGCAGAGCCGATATCTCTCACCAAGTTGACTAATGAGCCAAATGCCTGCAAGCATGTACACACAGGTATCCCTGGAGATGTCTACACAGTATTTGTATTTGCTACATATCCTGATGGCACAGATTCAGAGTCTGTATATTTGACCGACTCTAAGGGTCAGCTTGTAAAATTTAGAATTGGTGTTAAACTCTCAAAGCCAGAGATTACCTCTGCAGTAACTACTACAGATGGTATTATTGTTAAGTGGAACTCAGTATCAGGTGCTTCTGACTACATCCTTGAGTACAAGTTAAGCAGCGCTGAGGAGTATACAGCTATTGAGGTTGGTAAGGTTTTGGACTACACCATTTCTGGTTTGGATGAGGAGACTGAGTATTCTGTTCGCCTTAAGGCTATTGATAAGGCTACACAGAGTAAGTCAGAGTATTCAGATGTAGTCACTGTTAAGACTCTTCTTAAGGCTTCATTCCCAATGGTTGCAAACAATGCTGACGAGTTTATCGCAATTTTGAGCAACCCTGGTCTGCGTACTGCAACTGCTGCTGATGAGGTTCGTATTATGAGCAACCTCGACTTCACTGGTAAGACTCTGCCTGAGAGCCCATTCTTTACTGGTACTCTGGTTGGTAATAACCACGTAATTAGCGGTGTTGTTTCAGATCACCCTCTCTTTGCATCTGTTCACAGTGCTAAGGATCTTACAATCGATGAGAGTTGTGCATTTACCTCAGCAAAGGCTGGTCTGCTCGCTGCACTCACAGCTGAGGCTACAGGTACAATCTCGAATGTTGTAAATAAGGCAGCGGTTACTCTTAATATGACAACTGCTACAGATACATCTATCGCTGTTGCAGGTATTGTAGCCGTTAGTGATGCAGGTCTTGAGAACTGTAAGAACTTCGGTGCTGTAACATATACCAACACCGCAGCATCTCACGGTGGTCTTGTTGCAGGTCTTGCAGGTTATTGCCAGGGCGCTGTTAGCAAGTGTGAGAACAACGGTAAGGTTACAATGTCTGTTCCATATCTCTCTGACTTCGGCGCTGTTAAGAGCATCTCTAACAACCCTATCCATATTGGTGGTCTTGTAGCTTATCTTGGCGCAAATGCTCCAGTATCAGAGTGTACAAACAATGGTGATATTGACTACGACATTACCCACATCGAGAAGATTGAGGTATCATGCGGCACAAACCGTCCTCGTATGGGTGGTATTGTCGGTATGGCTCAGAGCAGCATTTCTAAGTCTACAAACAACGGTAAGATTGATGTTCTGGTAACTACCTCTAATCAGAGTGTTTACACAGAGAAAAACTACCCAGTTAATGTTGGTGGTATCTCTGGTGGTGCCCCTTCAGATGAGTCTGGTGCAGCTGGTGCAGATATTACCGAGTGTACAAACAATGGAGCACTCAACTGCGTATCATTCTGTAGCGGTACAAGACCAACTTGTGGTGGTATTGTTGCCTACCCAGGCTACGAGGATCATTCCCAGACTAATCTGATTACTCGTTGTGAGAATAAGGGCGAGATGGTTGTTGTTGCTCACGACAAGATTCGCGTAGGTGGTATCATCGGTGGTACCGGCAATGTTACTTATTGCAAAAACTACGGAGCTATCAAAGGTAATATCCAAAAGACAGACGGTGTTATCGGCGGTATTACAGGTTTCTTATCACAGGGCCACAAGTTCGAGTATAATGAGAACTACGGAGCGTTGAGTAATAACAGAGGCGCAAATAACGGAACTGCTGATATGGGAGGTCTTATCGGCCAGCACGGCGACTATGATAGCTACCCTGGTGAGGGTCGTGGTTGTATTGTGAATTGTGACATCACCTACGATTGGGGCAACTATAAGTGGTTTGGTCCTATTATCGGTTGGTATGAAGGAAGTTCTACAATTGTATTTGGTACTCCGGAGGAGCCTGTTAAGATTCTGGGTGGTAGCCTAACCTGCACTGCCGGCACAGTGATTCTCAATGAGGAGACATACCAGACATATGCAAAAGCATCAGGAAGTAATTCATACACCGTTCATGTTAAATTTGGAGAATAAACTATGAAAAAGATATTTTGTATTTTAAGTTTGTGTCTAATGTTTGCAGCCTCTTGTGAGCAGGCTGCAAACACAGAGATACCAGAAAATAACGACTCTTCACTTGTTGTTGTATCTCAGACAATTGCTGACCACAACGCAGTTATTATCAAGCCATCTAATTCAAAAATTACAGCACCTGTTGTAGTGGTTGTGGCTGATGATATCACCCTGGCTACACGTATGAGCCCAGTTCCTGGAACTCCAGAGGTGAACTTTAAGGCTGCAGAGCACTGCCTTATCGGTCGCTACACTCTCTGTGTTATCGAGGCAGGAGAGACAGAAGATGTATCATACCTTAATGATATTAAGAGCGCATTTCCAAATGCGAGCAAGTATTACCTGGTTAGCTATCGCAATGGTGTAGCATACACAGCTGCTATGCAGATCCCTGCAACATTTGCTGCCTATGCTTGCGTATCTGGTGCAATCGATGTAGAGTCTTACAAGGTTAACAACTTTACTCAGCCAGTATCATTCGTACACGTTCACGCTAAGAATAACGCTGAGTACAAGTGGACAGGCGTAGAGAACAAGTCTGTATCTGTACCTTTGAGCATTGGCGCGGTTGTGGCAATCAACGAGTGCACACACTACACCACCTCATCGTTTACCCCTCGTGAGGGTAAGGGCAGCGTAACCTGCACACAGTATCTGGGTGGCTTGAATGGTACCGATGTTAAGCTCTACACTGTCGATAGCGCAAATAGCGGCTGGTGCGACGAAGAGTTTGAGGTATATAACCAAATTTGGAACTTCTTTAAAACACGTTAAGCGATATGAAGAAAATTATAGTTTTGTTTGCGGCGTTGCTCCTTTGCAGCGTAGCTACAGCTGGTACAACTAAAAAGAACGAGACCATTACAGATCAGGGTCTTACCAGAACATACCACCTCTACATTCCTGATAATCTGCCTTCAGGTGCACCGCTCGTATTTATCCTTCACGGATACGGTGGTAGTGCAGAGTCGTACTTGAACAATACATCCCTGACCTTCAAGAAACTTGCTGATGAGGAGAAGGTAATGTTGTGCTACCCTCAGGCAACTAAGGACCCTAAGCCAAATACAGGTTGGAATGTATACTACCCTTGGCAGATTGACAGAATGCAGGTAGATGACTGTGAGTTTATCTGCAACCTTGCAAAGCACTTGCAATCTACCTATAACCTCTCTGAGAAGAATACCTTCCTTACTGGTATGTCAAATGGCGGTGAGATGTGCTACCTTATGGCATATCGCAAGCCAGAGGCGTTCGGTGCTATCGCATCTATGGCGGGCCTTACACTCGTTGAGATGGCTAAGCGTCACAACTACACTAAGCCAGTAGCATTTATGGAGGTACACGGTACAGGTGATAAAACCTCTCGTTGGGAGGGTGACCCTACAAACCAGTATGGTTGGGGTGCATACCTGGCAGTACCGCTGGCTGTAGAGGCTGTTGCCGCTGGTAATAAGTGTATGTATCAGGAGACTAAGGAGATTGATACAAAGGCAAACAGAATTCAGCTCCACCGCTACTATGGTTCGCCATCAGGTAAAGAGGTACACTTCTATGAGGTTACAAACGGTGGTCACAACTGGGCTACTGACTCTTTCGACTCTTGTAAGGTTATTATGGAGTTCTTCAAGAAGAATATGACTAAGTAGTCAAAAGTACAATTTATAAAAAAGCGTGCCCGGAATTTCTGGACACGCTTTTTTGTTGTGTATGTAGGTTATTCTAACTCCTTGCGCAGCCTCTCAACGAGCTTAGGCACGCCAACAGCACCGCGCTCTTTTATGTGGGTCAGAGGGTTTGATATGGCAGAGGTGTTGGGGGATCCCGGGTCGACTAAGTAGATAGGCACCTGCTTGTTCTTCATAAAGTAGACTAATGCAGCGGCAGGGTAGACCGCCAATGATGTACCTACGACAATGAGAATATCCGCCTGCTCGACTATTCGGCTTGCAGTGTCGAACATCGGCACATCTTCACCGAAAAATACGATATGAGGACGCAGCAGAGCCCCATCCTCGCCGCGCGCATCAAGACTCTGCTCCCAACCCTCGTTTATGTCGTATATAAGGTCGGGATTGCGCTCCGAACGCAACTTCATCAACTCTCCGTGAAGGTGCACTACGCGCGTTGAGCCCGCTTGCTCGTGGAGATTGTCGACATTCTGCGTTATCACGCACACATCGGCCCACTGCTCCATCTGCGCAATAGCTATATGGCCAGCATTTGGCTTTTTGGTTAGTGACTCTCTGCGACGCATATTGTAGAACTCGATAACCTTTGCGCGGTTATTCTTCAGCGCCTCGGGCGTACAGACCTCCTCAATGCGGTAGTTCGCCCACAGTCCGTCACTGTCACGAAAGGTCGCAATGCCACTGTCGGCACTCACTCCCGCACCAGTAAATACCACTATCTTCTTCTGCTGTTTCATAATTGTTGATTGTTGAATGAGGTTAGATAGACAAAATTACAAAATCTTTTTTGTTTGGGCAAACGGCAGTTTTTGGCACCTCTTGGGTTGAGACCTCTCTATATATAAATATAGGTATAAGGGCAAATTTTGGGAGATATTAAGAAAAATGAAAAAATTATTGAAATTTTTTAATAAAATATTTGCACAGTTCAGAAAAAGCCCTTATCTTTGCAGCGAAGTTTTAAGGTTCATTTTAGGTTAGTAGTTTTAGGTTGGTTGAGGAAATCGGCGGTTGTGGGACAAAGGGTCCTACTAAGATTCCTGGAAGGTGCTCTTTCAGAGAATCGAATACCCCCGAGGGCCTCATTTTTTTTGTTTATATGCAAGCCTTTGGTTAAGCCTCCTGCGGAGTCTTTTCTTCGGCGGCGCTTCGGAAGTGTTTAACTTGGCGATTTGCTCTGTTGCTGCGCAACTTCCGCTTTGGTTTGCCAATATCAATTCAAACAAGTTTGATGATATTTTCAAACTCAAACCGAACCTTCGGTTTGAGCAAATCGAGTATATCCACTTCTCTCAGATTGCTCTCAGTTGAGGAAATCGGCGGTTGTAGGGCAAAGGGTCCTACTAAGATTCTCGGAAGGTGCTCTTTCGAAGAATCGAATACCCCCGAGGGACTCATTTTTTTTGTTTATGCTTGGGCATAAACAAAAAAAATAAGGCCTGAGCCTTGATGTGTTACCCACCCCCTAAATCCCCCTCCTGTGAGGGGGATTTTTGTTTGAACATCAAAAAAATAAGGCCTGAGCCACCTTGTTTGTATTAAAGACTCTGAATATTCAGGGTCTTTTTTTATGATTTCATCTAAAAAGGAAAGCAAAAGATAGGTATTTATACCTAAATTTTGAATGGACTTTCCTTTTCTTTGCTTTTTCTTGCAAAAAAATGTAAAAAAATTTCTTTTAGAATTTCGTAATCTTTGTTTTTGTTGTAACTTTGTAGCTGGAATACTCTGTATTTGAAACTTTGACACACTTTTCATTAAAATGAACGAATTTGATGTGATTATTGTCGGCGGTGGAGCGACCGGTGCAGGCGTTGCTAGAGATTGCGCCCTGCGTGGTATTCGTGCACTGCTGATAGAAAGAGATGACATTGCCACTGGCGCAACAGGTCGTAACCACGGCTTGTTACACTCGGGTGCGCGTTATGCGGTAAATGACCGTGAGAGCGCCGAGGAGTGTATAAAGGAGAATATGATTCTGCGTCGTATAGCTTCGCACTGCGTGGAGGATACGGGCGGATTGTTTATCACTCTGCCAGAGGATAGCCTAGAGTTCCAGGCTAAGTTTATCGAATCTTGTCTTGCTGCAGGCATCTCTGCCGAGGCGATAGACCCTAAACTTGCACGCATTATCGAGCCGTCGGTAAATCCGACACTCATTGGTGCAGTTAAGGTGCCAGATGGCTCTATCGACCCATTCCGTCTTACAGCAGCAAATATTCTTGACGCGCGTCTGCACGGAGCAAAGGTGCTCACATACACAAGGGTAGATGAGCTGATTGTCGAGAGTGGTCGAGTTTTAGGTGTCAAGGTTACAAATACTCTCACAGGCGAGAAGGGTGAGTATCGCGCGGCAATTACAGTTAATGCCTGCGGTATTTGGGGTCGTGATTTGGCTGCAAAGGCGGGCGTTACTATCAATATGCTCCCAGCAAAGGGCGCTCTGCTCGTATTTGGTCACCGCGTAAACAATGTGGTTATCAACCGTTGCCGCAAGCCGGCCGATGCCGATATTCTCGTTCCTGGAGATAGCATTACCGTTATCGGAACAACATCAAGCAAGGTTCCATTTGACCAGTGTGACAATATGTACGTAACTCCTGAGGAGGTTGAGTTGCTGCTGCGTGAGGGTAGTATGCTTGCACCGGCGCTCAACACAACCCGTATCCTTAGAGCATACGCTGGTGTGCGTCCATTGGTTGCCTCTGACGACGATCCGAGTGGCAGAAGCGTCAGCCGCGGTATTGTTGTGCTCGACCACGCTACACGCGATGGAGTGGAGGGCTTTGTGACAATTACTGGCGGTAAGCTGATGACCTATCGTCTGATGGCGGAGTGGACCGTAGACTTGTTATGTAAGAAACTCAATATCGAGGCGAAATGTATAACTGCCGAGGCACTTCTTCCTGGTTCTTCAAAGACATCTACTGAGGATTGTAAGCGCACAGCAATCTCTCAGAGCAGGGGGAAGGCTTCGGCGTTTTATCGCCACGGCACAAATGCCGAGAAGATCGACAGCTCAACATCGGCAAAGCGTGCACTTGTCTGCGAGTGCGAGCAGGTGTCTGTAGGTGAGGTCGAGTATGCTGTTGAGCAGTTGGGTGTAAATAACCTTGTAGATCTTCGCCGTCGTACCCGAATGGGTATGGGAACGTGCCAGGGTGAGCTCTGCGCGTGTCGTGCAGCGGCCGTTATGGCGTCAGTAGGAAAGTCTTGTTCGGATAAGGCTAAGGCCGACCTTAAGGGCTTTGTTTCGGAGCGCTGGAAGGGTATGTCGCCAGTTGCGTGGGGTGATACACTGCGCGAGGGTGAGCTGCTCAGTTGGCTCTATGATGGTGTGTGTGATTTGTCAAATAATGGTAAGGAGGAGTAGTGATGAGATACGATACAGTGATTATTGGTGGAGGTTTATCTGCTCTGTTGTGTGGTATTGAGCTTGTCAGAAATGGCAAGAGAGCAGCCATTGTAACAACAGGTCATAGTTCATTACACTTCTCAAGCGGTAGCTTCGGACTCTACAACGTTGCAGAGCCGTTGAAGGCTGTCGAGGCGCTGGGCGAGAACCATCCATATACAAAGCTCGGTGAGGATATCGAGCAGTTGGCAGCAAAGGCTACAGAGATTCTCAACATCGCGGGCGTTGCAACCGTTGGCGATGCTGCAGCAAACCACTATATTATGACCCCTACAGGCGCTATGCGTCAGTGCTGGCTCTCTGTGGAGGGTATGGTAACAAGCGATAATGGCACTTCGCTCGACTTTAGCGATGCGCTGATACTCTGCCCAGAGGGATTTCTGGACTTCTATACTCAGTTTGTAGCCGACTCACTTAGCAAGTTGGGCGTAAAGTGCAAGCAGAGTGTTTTCTCTCTTCCAGAGCTTACTATCCGTCGTAACAATCCTACCGAGATGCGTTCAGTAACCGTGGCGCGTGCTCTGGATAAGGAGGAGAATATCCTTGCATTGGCGTCAATTATCACTGCCGAGGCAAAGGATACCCAGACCGTAATTATGCCAGCTGTCTTGGGCTTTGAGCGTACAGATGTTTTGGCTCGCTTAGAGAGGATTACTGGTAAACAGATACTCACTGTAGCCACTCTACCGCCATCTGTTGAGGGTATTAAGGTGGAGCGTGCGTTGCGTAAGACCTTTGAGAGTATGGGCGGTGTGATCTTTAATGGTCATACAGCTACTCAGTATACTATGGAAGAGGGTGCTGTGGCGACAATAACTACCTCTAAGGGTGTCACCCTTACAGCAAATGAGTTTGTACTTGCATCGGGTAGCTTTATCGGTGGCGGATTGCAGGCACTGCGTTCTGGCGTTACAGAGGTGCTCTTTGGTGCAGATGTAGTGGCTCCAGCAGTAACAGAGCTTACAAACCGCGATCTGTTCGAGGCGCAGCCATTTATGAGTGCAGGTATTGCAACCGACTCTCAGTTTAAGGTGCTTGTATCGGGTCAGACAGTAGAAAATCTCTACGGTTGTGGTGCTATTCTGGCGGGTTATAACCCGGTAAAGGAGGGTTGTGGCGCAGGTGTAGCGATGTTTACAGCACTTAGAGTTGCAGAGAATATTATAAACAGATAGAGCGATGAAACAGTATAGCGAGCATAATTTCGAACAGTGTACAAAGTGTACCGTTTGTACCGTATATTGTCCCGTTGCGGCGGTAAATCCGCTCTATCCGGGACCAAAGCAGGCGGGTCCTGATGGTCAGCGCCTGAGAATGAAGGGCAGTGAGTTCTTCGACGAGAGCCTCAATATGTGTCTGAATTGTAAGCGTTGCGAGGTGGCTTGTCCGTCTGATGTGCGTATTGGTGATATTATCCAGAGCGCGCGCATTCAGTACTCGACCAAAAAGCCGGGACTGCGTGAGTTTACATTGGCAAATACCGACCTTGTGGGCTCTATGGCAACCCTCGTGTCGCCTGTAGTTAATGCTACACTCGGTCTTAAGCCGGTACGCCATATCGTTGAGGGAGTGATGAATATCGACCATCGCCGCATCTTCCCAAAGTACGCCTTTGGTACTTTCGAGGGTTGGATGCGTAAGCAGCGTAAGGCACAGGCGCAGTTTGCAAAGCAGATTGCATACTTTCACGGCTGTTATGTAAACTACAACAACCCGCCACTCGGTCAGGCATTTGTTAAGGTGCTCAACGCATTGGGCTACGGCGTGCAGCTTCTTGAGAAGGAGAAGTGTTGTGGTGTTGCGCTGATTTCTAACGGCTTTATTGACAAGGCAAAGAAGCAGGCGCACTCAAACCTTGCCTCTATCCGTAAGGCGACAGCTGCTGGCCTTAAGGTCGTGGCAACATCGTCAACTTGTACCTTTACCTTGCGTGATGAGTACGAGCACCTGCTCGGTATTGAGAATGGCGACGTACGCGAGAATATCGACCTTGCGTGCCGATTTATCTATAGCCTGCTCAGCGATGGCAACCATACACTCAAGTTCAACCCAGAGGCTCCGCGTATCCGTGTGGCTTACCACTCACCTTGCCACCTTGAGCGCCTCGGCTGGACTCAGTACTCTATTGAGCTGCTGAAACTCATCCCTAATGTGGAACTTGTAAAGCTCGACTCGCAGTGTTGCGGTATCGCTGGTACCTACGGCTTTAAGAAGGAGAACTACGCAACCTCACAGGCTATCGGCGAGCCACTCTTCGCCGCTATTGAGGCCTCAGAGTGCGATGTTGTGGCAACAGATTGTGAGACTTGTAAGTGGCAGATTGAGATGTCCACTTCGAAGAAGGTATTGCACCCAATAGAGCTGTTAGCAAATCATTTGTCGTGAAAAGGCAGCATTAGCTGCACATCCCTAAAAGTAAACCCCTTTGGGCTGTAGGTTTTACTACTATCCCAAAGGGGTTTCTTTTGTGATGCACACCTACTACTACCTTTTGACGACAAATGGTTTTATCATGAAAAGCACGCATCTGCACCACATCCCTCATAGTCCCGAATGGGAAATACCGCAGTATGTCCCATCCGTGCCTATATCACGATGTACTGCATCTACATACTTTTGACGATAAAACGGTGCGCATATTGAGCGGCGTGCAGATTTGCTTAAAACAACGACGGTTAGTGCAGTGCACTAACCGTCTAAAATATATCCGCACAGCGGATACCTCTGAAAGGCCAACAGCCAATTAAACAATTCCCTGCTCGAGCATTGCCTGAGCGACCTTCATAAAGCCTGCGATATTGGCGCCCTTAACGTAGTTGATATAGCCGTCCTCCTGTGTGCCATACTTAACGCAAGCAGCGTGGATAGACTCCATAATATAGTGCAGCTTTTGGTCTACCTCAGCCGCTGACCAGCTGATGTGCATTGCGTTCTGGGTCATCTCAAGGCCTGAAGTTGCTACACCACCTGCATTAACAGCCTTACCTGGTGCAAAGAGGATACCTGCACTCTGGAAAGCAGCAATAGCCTCTGGAGTACAACCCATATTTGATACCTCGGCAGCGCACCATGTGCCATTTGCAAGCAGCTCGGCAGCGTCGTCGCCATTGAGCTCGTTCTGGAATGCGCAAGGCAGAGCGATGTCGCACTTGATGCTCCACGCCTTCTTGCCTGGGATAAATGTTGCATCAGGGAACTTCTCGGCAAATGGTGCTACGATGTTCTGGTTTGAAGCACGCAGAACGAGCATATAGTCGAGCTTCTCCTGTGTCATTCCGTTAGGGTTGTAGACAACACCATCTGGGCCAGAGATTGCGATAACCTTAGCGCCGAGCTCTGTAGCCTTTGTAGCAGCACCCCACGCAACGTTACCGAAGCCAGAGATAGCGACAGTAGCATCCTTAAGGCTCTTACCAGCCTTTGCGAGCATATGCTCTACAAAGTAGAGTGCGCCAAAGCCTGTAGCCTCTGGGCGAATGAGCGAGCCACCCCAAGTCATACCCTTGCCAGTCAGCACGCCAGTATTGTACTCACGAGCCAACTTCTTGTACATACCGTACATATAACCAATCTCGCGACCACCTACGCCAACATCACCTGCAGGAACATCGGTATCAGGGCCGATATTGTTCCACAACTCCCACATAAATGCCTGGCAGAAGCGCATAATCTCAGCGTCAGACTTACCCACTGGGTCGAAGTCCGAGCCACCCTTAGCGCCACCCATAGGGAGGGTAGTCAGGGCGTTCTTAAAAGTCTGCTCAAAGCCTAGGAACTTCAGCATAGATGGATTTACTGCCTTATGGAAACGGATACCGCCCTTGTAAGGGCCGATAGCGCTATTAAACTGAATACGATAACCGAGGTTGGTCTGAATCTCGCCGCGATCATCCACCCACGTTACGCGGAAGGTAAAGATACGGTCTGGCTCTACCATTCTCTCTACGATTTTAGCCTTTTCAAACTCGGGATGAAGGTTGTAGACCTCCTCAATAGACTCCAGTACCTCGCGAACTGCCTGCAGATACTCACTCTCACCTGGATGCTTGCGCTCCAAGTCTGCCATAATTGTTTGAACTTTCATATTGTAAGTGTTTTAAGGTTTTTCTCTTTACAAAGTTAATGATTTTTCTCTGGTATGCAAATATTTTGCAAAAAAATAAAAGAGGGCACCGTAGCACCCTCTCTTTGTCTATTTACAATGTAAGTGTGTACGAACCTGCCTCGTAGACCTTTGAACTATCCGCACCAGGAAGGGTTACGGTTGCGGTAGTGCCCTGAGGAATTGTGAAGTCCCAAATCCAACTATCGCCCTCATAACGCCAAGCGCTCTTGATTACGCCCGCTGCAGAGTTGTACTCGGCAGTAACGTGACCCAGTCGCTTGTCAGGGATTGGAGCGAGTACAAAGTGCTTAAATCCTGGGTACTCCTTAACTGCAGAGATACCTGCGGCCACCTCCCAGATCCACTCGCAGACACAACCGTATGCGTAGTGGTTGAAGCTATTCATACTCTTCTTGTGCATACCCTCCTCAAGTGTATAGCTGTTCCAACGCTCCCAAATAGTTGTTGCACCATTGTCTACAGAGTAGAGCCAGCTTGGATTCTTGCGCTGGAAGAGCAACTCATAAGCGATATCAACCATACCATTATCGGTAAGTGTTGACATAAGGATAGATGTACCGAGGAAGCCAGTCTGCAGACAGTTGTCGTGCTGCACAAAGTTCTCACGCAGGCGAGCAATCATATCGGCCTTTGCCTTACCCTCGACAACACCTACCTTAAGGGCGAAGAGTGCAGGAGTCTGCATAGTGTTGAGGATTGCGGTCTTAAATGTGCCATCAGCCTTTAAGAACGATCTCTTGATATAGCTCTTTGCACGCTCAGCCATCGCCTTATAGTAGGCTGCATCACGACCTGTAGCCGCTGCCATATCTGCCATCATCTCTGCATCTATAGCCCAATATGATGCGCTGAGGAAGTTCCAGTAGCCTACAGCATCAGGGTCGAGATCTTTTGTACCACTAATGTAGTACGCCTTGCTGTGGCTCTCCATTGGCTCGTAGCTCAACCAGTCGGCATACTGACGGTTACCATTCTCCTTCTTGAGTACCATATGGTCGTACTTTGTCTCGTCTACGTGCTTCATAAAGCGGGCCATAGTCTCCCAGTTCTCGTCAATAATTGCGGTGTCGCCAAACTGCTTCCAAACAATCCACGGAACAATCACACCCGCATCGGCCCAACCAAGACGCATATACTCTGTGCCGTAGTGTGCATTAGGGGCAACGCCAGGGAAGCCACCAAGCTCATTCTGGCTGTCACGCATATCGCCCATCCACTTGTGGAGGAACTGCGCTGTGTTGGCAAAGAATGAACCAGTCTCGGCATATACCTGTGTGTCGGCAGTCCAACCCATACGCTCGTTGCGCTGTGGACAGTCGGTAGGTACTGATAGGTAGTTTGAGAGCTGACCCCAGTAGGTATTTGAAATAAGTTTGTTGATAAGCTCGTTGCCAGTAGTGATACTACCGCTCTCCATCTGCTTGGTAATAGATGTTACAGGGATAGATATGATGCTCTTGATTGTAACCTTCTCGGTTGCAGTAACAGAGATATAGCGATAGCCATAGAAGGTGCAACTTGGACGGTATGTCACATAGCCACACTGCTTACCAAAGGTATATTTGAGAATCATACCCAGTTCTGCAATACGGAGATTTTTGCGGTATACGCTACCCTCAGGGCCATCCATACCACGGCTCTTGGCACCATTGCCATCGTTGAGCATCTCGGCAGGAAGACAGGTAAGAATTGTACCCTCCTTAGCCTTGAATGTAAACTCAGGAATAGCTGCACAGTTCTGACCGAAGTCAACAACAAGGGTCTCGCCTGGGTTGAGGGTAATAGTTTTGCCACTCTCATACTTACGGTCGATAACTACCTTGCCATACTCCCACTCGTTGCTATTCTCTGCATACTTCCAGATGTATGTCTCCACTGGAGAGAGTGTAAGATCCTTACGCAGATAGATCTCTGCACCATTTGCTGGCAAAATAATACCAGTAAACTCGGTGTTCTCCTCTGGAGCAGAGAGTTTCTCAGGTGTTTCAAATCCCATCTTCTCGCGAGCATCGTACTCCTCACCGTCAAAGATTGCAGCGTGCTTTACAGGACCTGCAATACCAGCCTTCCAGTTCTCCAAATCTGTACCATAGAGCTTTGTAGTGCCATCAGCAAATGTCAGCTCGAGCACAGCGCGGAAAGCACACTTTTTACCAAACAGACCCTCATAACGAGATGGAGTGATGATATAGTCTGCCCACCAACCCGGTGTAACCTGTGCAGAGAGGGTGTTCTCGCTACCAGCAGCAGTGTTGAAGGCATCGGTAATGTCGTAAGTAAATGAGTGGCGAGTCTTTGCGCGGTGTGTAAAGCCAGGCTTGAGGAACTGCTCACCAACGAGCTTACCATTGATATAAATCTGGTGTACACCCAGCGATGTTGCCATCCACTTTGCGCTGACAACCTCCTGCTCGTTTGTAACTGTTGTAAGGAACCAGTTTGCTCCATCTGCAGCACGTCTTGCACCCTTCTTTGTAACAACTGGTGCATCGACTACAGAGATCCACTTTGAGCACTCCCAAGCAGCGCAGTCGAGTGCATCTGTACGTACGCCAACGTACTCGCTCTTGTTACACGCTGTAGCGCAGATAAGGGCTACAATAGCCAGAGTAAGCCCTTTTAATAGAGAATTTCTCTTCATAACTTATTTAGGTTTATAGTTTTAGGTTTAGACAACTTGACTATGTAAAGTTAGTAATAATTCCTTTACTGCCAAAATTCTAAACTATTTTTTGTACCTTTGCGCTATGAATAAAAAACAGAGGTGGAGAGCCGGCACGATGATCTCGCCCGTGCCAGCCGTAATGGTTAGCTGCGGGGATGTTGAGGGGAAGAAAAATATTATCACAATCGCCTGGACAGGAACAATCTGCTCAGAGCCTGCGATGTGCTATATCTCGGTCAGAAAGGAGCGACACTCTTACCAGATGATTAAGGAGTCTGGAGAGTTTGTCATTAACCTTACAACCGAGGACCTTGCTCGTGCAACAGATTGGTGTGGCGTGCGCTCAGGCAAGGATTTTGACAAGTTTGCATATTGTGGACTTACGGCTGAGCGTTGTGATCATATTGCCGCCCCAGCCATTGCTGAGTCGCCGGTAAATATCGAGTGTCGCGTAAAGCAGATTATAGAGCTCGGCTCGCACGATATGTTTATCGCTGAGGTGCTGGGCGTTATGGTCGATGAGTCGCTGCTCGACCCTGAGAGTGGTAAGCTCGACCTTGGCCGCGCAAAACTTTTGGGTTATGCCCACGGCGAGTACTATGCCTTAGGCGAGAAACTGGGTACCTTTGGCTGGACAGTCAAGGGCTCAACACTGAAAAAGGAGAAGAGAAATAAGAGATAATCTATATGGAACAGCAGGAGTACTTACAGAATTTTGAAAAAACACTTGCCGAGCAACTTACAAAGATGTTGTCGGACAAGAAGTTGCTTGGCGGTTATACATTTGAGGTTGAGGAGCTTACCGAGCTTTGGCACCGCCTTGCACCCGACTATATGGCAGATGCCGTACCGCAGATTGCCGATTATCCGCTTGCAGCCATTGCGTGGGCGGCATATTTTGGTGCGGGTGCTGCAGTGATGTGGGATAAGCAGACACTGAAGGCCGATGAGAATACATACCTGCGTCTGCGCGATGCTCGTGGATTTGATGAGATGGATGAGTATGTAGCATACCTTATGCTCGACGCGGGCATTAAGCAGGCTGAGATTGATAAGGTGGAGGATGCTCTGCGTAGTGCGGCAATAAGCGCCGAGACCGCTATCCGCAAGGAGGGTATCGAGCCGCAGAGCGTTATGGCGTTCCATATCTTTGCCCGTGTGGTGAAGGTATTTTTCGCCCTCGGTGCATCGGTTGCTCTGCACCTTATGGGCTATAAGTACGAGAAGGTTAAGGTAGATTTGCCGAGCTAATGAAACTCACTCTGACTACATCCTACGCCGATAATTGGCGCTACAACATTATGGTCACCCTCGCTATGCTTAATGAAGCTGGCGAGCAGGTGGGCTACCACTCTGCCGAGGACTCGCCACTGCCCGTTGGGGCTGATAGCAGCGAGGCTCCAGAGGGTTTTGTGCGCCGTCGTGAGGTTACAATAGAGTTTGAGCGTAGTGCAAAGGTGCGATTTTATATCTACCTGCTGCCAAACTCGCTGCCCGAGAATACTACACTTGCGGGCGTTGAGGCCACATTCCCGCTACAGGTAAAGCTGACCGATGGCGATAGGGTAGTGCTTGCCGAGAAACTTGAGGTGAATAGGTTCGGGGGGTGCGGCAAGGAGTATATAGTGGAGATTGACTAACCAGTCCATCTTTTTTTGTTATACAAAAAGAGGCTGAATAAAAAGTCTATTTTGTCGTTACGCTTGCCCTCAATATCCTCACATACGCTTTAGTATGCTGCGGTATTTCGGGCTTCGCAAGCCTAAAACTACATCTTTTTATTCAACCTCTAAAAAAAAGAGTGGCGGAGCAATCCGCCACTCTTTCTCTATATTGTCGAGAGTATTATTAATACTCCATCTTGCTCTTACGAACATAAGAGTTGTAACGCCACTTAGCATTCTCCTCAGCTGCTGCGAAGAGCTCATCAGCCTCTGCAGGGAAGGTCTTCTGGAGTGAAGTGTAACGTACCTCCTTGAGCAAAAAGTCGCGGAACTTGCTCCAATCTGGCTCCTTAGAGTCGAGTACGAATGGGTTCTTGCCCTCATCCTCGAGCAGTGGGTTGTAGTGCCACAAGTGCCAGTAACCGCACTCAACAGCCTGCTTACCGATGGTCTGTGTACGAGTCATACCGCCCTTGATACCGTGGTTGATACAAGGAGCATAAGCGATGATGAGTGATGGGCCTGGATAAGCCTCAGCCTCCTTAAGTACATTGAACAGCTGTGTCTGTGAAGCACCGATAGATACCTGTGCAACATATACATAGCCATATGTCATAGCGATAGCACCAAGATCCTTCTTGCGGATACGCTTACCGTTAGATGCGAACTTAGCTACAGCACCGATAGGGGTTGACTTAGATGACTGACCACCAGTATTTGAGTAAACCTCAGTATCTACAACCAGGATATTTACATCCTCACCTGAAGCCAGTACGTGGTCAACACCGCCGAAGCCGATATCGTAACCCCAACCGTCGCCACCGATAATCCACTGTGACTTCTTCACGAGGAACTGCTTGTTCTCAACAATCTTGCGGCAAGCCTCGCAGTCGCAAGCCTCGCAAAGTGGAAGCAGACGAGCTGTAATCTCTGCAGATGCAGCAGCAAGGTGACGATTGTCAATCCACTCCTGCATTACGCCCTTCAGCTCAGCTGAGCAGCAGTTGCACTCTGCAATGGCAGTTGCCATAGTGTCAGCAAGAGTGTCGCGGAGCTTCTCGATACCGATGTGCATACCCAGACCGAACTCTGCATTATCCTCAAACAGAGAGTTAGCCCACGCAGGACCCTGACCCTTCTCGTTTGTGCAGTATGGAGTAGATGGAGCAGATGCAGAGTAGATAGATGTACAACCTGTAGCATTTGCAACCATCATACGCTCACCAAAGAGCTGTGTAATAGTCTTGATATATGGAGTCTCACCACAACCTGCGCAAGCACCAGAGAACTCAAAGAGTGGCTGTGCAAACTGGCTGTTCTTAACCATCTTTGCGCGGTCAAGATCCTTATAACCAACCTGATTGTGGAGGTAGTTCCAACGCTCAACCTCGCCCATCTGTGTGCCGAGTGGCTTCATAACAAGAGCCTTCTCCTTAGCAGGACATACATCCACACAGTTACCGCAACCAGTACAGTCGAGTGGAGATACCTGAATACGGAACTTGTAAGCCTTAGTGTTACCAAGACCCTGCTTGAACTCTGTACCCTCTGGTGCAGCAGCTACCTGCTCCTCAGTTGCAAGGAATGGACGGATAGCAGCGTGAGGACAAACATAAGCACACTGGTTACACTGGATACAAGCGTCAACATCCCAACGAGGAACGTTTACTGCAATACCACGCTTCTCCCAAGCAGCAGTACCGTTGTCCCAAGTACCATCCTCGCGACCATTGAATGCAGATACTGGAAGATCGTCACCCTTAAGTGCGTTGATTGGATCAACAACATTGCGAACAAACTCTGGACGAGAGAGGTCAATATTCTCTGTAGCCTCAGCCACTACGATATCAGCCCACTCTGCAGGTACCTCTACCTTAACTACGGCAGTAGCACCAGCGTCAACGGCTGCATAGTTCATATTTACGATATCCTCACCCTTCTTGCCGTAAGACTTGTAGATAGCCTTCTTCATCTCCTCTACAGCCTTCTCGAATGGGATAACATTAGCAATCTTGAAGAATGCAGACTGCATAATGGTATTTGTGCGGCTGCCAAGACCCAGCTCTGCTGCAATCTTAGTTGCGTTGATGATATAGAAGTTGATGTTGTTCTTTGCAAGGTATACCTTCATATGGTCAGGCAGTGTAGCGCAAGTAGTCTCTACATCGCCTACAGAGTTGAGGAGGAATGAACCGCCCTTCTTAAGGCCCTTCAGTACATCGTACTTGTCAACATATGATGGTACGTGGCAAGCGATAAAGTCTGGAGTTGTTACCAGGTATGGAGAGGTGATTGGCTTATCACCAAAACGGAGGTGTGAAGAGGTATAACCGCCTGACTTCTTAGAGTCGTAGCTGAAGTATGCCTGGCAGTACTTATCTGTTGAACCACCGATAATCTTGATTGAGTTCTTGTTAGCACCTACAGTACCATCAGCACCAAGACCGAAGAAGAGAGCCTCGAATGTACCCTCCTTTGCCATTGAGATCTCCTCGCCTACAGGCAGTGAGAGGTTTGTAACGTCATCAACGATACCAACGGTAAAGTGGTTCTTTGGAGTCTCGAGAGCCATATTCTCGTAAACTGCCAGCATCTGTGCAGGAGTTGTATCCTTAGATGAAAGACCGTAGCGACCACCGATAATCTGTGCCTCTACACCCTCGCTGTAGAATGCATCTACGATATCGAGGTAGAGTGGCTCACCATTAGCACCTGGCTCCTTTGTACGGTCGAGTACGCAGATCTTCTTTGCGCTCTTTGGAAGTACAGCAAACAGATACTTCGCTGAGAATGGACGGTAGAGGTGTACAGTTACAACACCCACCTTCTCGCCACGAGCGTTGAGGTAGTCAACAGTCTCCTTGAGGGTCTCGGTTACAGAGCCCATAGCGATTACTACGCGCTCAGCATCCTCAGCACCGTAGTAAACAAATGGCTTGTACTCGCGACCTGTGATAGTCGAGATCTGCTCCATAGCCTCAGCCACCATCTCAGGTACTGCATCGTAGAACTTGTTAGATGCCTCACGAGTCTGGAAGTAGATATCTGGGTTCTGAGCAGTACCGCGTGATACTGGGTGCTCAGGGTTGAGTGCACGGTTGCGGAATGCAGCCAGAGCCTCACGATCGAACATTGCAGTAAGAGAAGCTGCATCCATCAACTCGACCTTCTGAATCTCGTGAGAGGTACGGAAGCCGTCAAAGAAGTGTACAAATGGGATGCGCGCCTTGAGTGCTACGATGTGAGCCACACCTGCAAGATCCATAACCTCCTGTACAGAAGATGTTGCCAGCATAGCAAAACCAGTCTGACGAGCAGCCATAACATCCTGGTGGTCACCAAAGATTGAGAGAGACTGTGCTGCCAGAGCACGTGCAGATACGTGGAAAACACCTGGGAGCAACTCGCCAGCAATCTTGTACATATTAGGAATCATCAACAGCAGACCCTGAGAAGCGGTAAATGTTGAGGTGAGTGCACCAGACTGAAGTGAGCCGTGCACAGCACCTGCTGCACCAGCCTCTGACTGCATCTCAACAACCTTTACGGTCTGACCGAAGATATTTTTGCGACCCTGCGCAGCCCACTCATCCACCAGCTCCGCCATAGTCGAAGATGGGGTGATAGGGTAGATGGCGGCAACCTCTGAGAACATATACGCAATATGCGCTGCAGCGTAGTTACCGTCACACGTGATAAACTTCTTTTCTGCCATAATTATTACTCTATTTGATTATTGTTTTTTCAAAATTCGTACCTAACATAACCTTCAAAAACGCCTATTTCCAATCTTTAGCTCTTACCTATTTATAATAAGCGCCTTTTTTCAGCGTTGCAAAAATAGTAACTCTTTTGTTTACTTCCTAGAAAAAATACTGTTAGTTTTTTAACAATTATAAATTTATTTATAAATGGTCAAAATTGAGAGTTGTAATGGATTTTCTTGCAATTTCAGATAAGTTTTTTTATCTTTGTCAAATAACTGTGAAAATCTAAAAATCCTATATGAACAGAAAAGAGTTTCTTAAGCGACTCGGTATGCTTACCGTCGGAGCCTCGCTTATCGGTGTGGATGTGAATGCCATTGCTGCAGAGCCTGCTGCGGCAGCAGATAGCACGACCAAGGCCGGTAGTAAAACCCACCCGGACCTTGACTTTCCGGTGCGAGCTCTCAAGGCAAAGACCGACCGAGCAATTACTGCCATTATTATCGGCGCTGGTAGCCGCGGAACAACATACGGCAAGTATGCCTCTCAGTTCCCAGATACGATGAAGGTTGTCGGTGTGTCGGATATCAACAACTTCCGCAAGAAACGCACCGCCAAGGCTCACAACATCCCTGCAGAGAACTGTTTTGGTGATTGGAGCGAGGTCTTTACTCGTCCAAAGTTTGCCGATGCGGTTGTTATCGCGACCCCTGATAATCTGCACTTTGAGCCTTGTATGAAGGCGCTCGAGATGGGCTATGATGTGCTCCTTGAGAAGCCTGCAGCCCAGACAGAGAAGGAGTGTAAGGCTATCCTTGCACAAGCTAAAAAGTATAACCGCATTGTGGCAATCTGCCACGTGCTGCGCTATGCTCCGTACTTTATCGCTATGCGCGAGGCTATCCATTCGGGTATGATTGGTGACCTTGTGAGTATCCAGCATATGGAGCCTATTCAGTATGCCCATATGGCCCACTCGTATGTCCGCGGTAAGTGGCGCGATAGCAAGGAGACAACACCTATTATCCTTGCCAAATCTTGTCACGACCTCGATATTATCCGCTGGATTGTCGATAAGCCGTGTATCCAGATTGCAGCCGAGGGTACGCTGATGCACTTTAAGGCTGAAAATGCCCCTGAAGGTGCCCCTGCACGCTGTACAGATGGCTGTCCGCACGAGGCCACCTGCCCATACTCTGCAATCGATATCTACGTTCGTCGCAAGCGCCACTTGGGCGTTTTTGACCTTCCAGATAAGAAGGATGAGGCGGCAATTATGGAGAAAATTCGCACTACAATGTTCGGTCGTTGCGTCTATAAGTGCGACAACGATCAGCCTGACCATTACGTAACCACAATGCTCTTTGAGGGCGGTGTTACGGCGAGCTTTACTATGGATGCATTTACCCCGTGGGGTGGCCGTAGAACGCGTGTTATGGGTACTACGGGCTATATTGAGGGCGACGGTAAGAAGTTTACCCTCTACACCTTCCGCGATAATAAGAAGCGTGTTTGGCATAAGAACGTGGCTGAGATGGCGGAGTATAAACACGCAGGCCACGGTGGCGGTGACCACGCACTTGCTCGCGATTTTGTTGAGGCTGTTGCCGCACAAGACCCGACAAAGTTGTCAAGCACTATCGATGCATCTATCGAGAGCCACATCATCGGTTTTAAGGCTGAGAAGAGCCGACTGTCAATGAAAAAAGTTAAAATTGGATAAAAAATAGAGGTATGAAACTGTTAATTCTTGGAAATATTGGCGGAGTAGAGATTCTGCTTATCGTGTTGCTTGTGTTGCTGCTTTTTGGTGGTAAGAAGATCCCTGAACTGATGCGCGGCATCGGCAAGGGCGTAAAGTCTTTCCGCGACGGTATGGATGGCAAAGTCGATGCTGACGAGGACAAAAAAGAGGAGAAGTAGTACTCTGAATAACTTTTGGTGGATAATTATCTGATTTTTTGCAATTTTATTAGGTGTTATACGCTGGTAAAGTGTCTATATTGTATCCGATTGTCTTTAACTTGAAATTTGTAAAATAGTCGGAAGTGCAAGTTAGATGATGTATATATTTAACATATTGATTATCAATAGTTTATGTAAAATAAGGGGGGGTATTTTGTAGGATACCTAACTCCAATTATATAGCATAGGGGAGCACTCGAGAAGTCGAGTGTTTCCCTATTTTTGTTGCCTAAACTTAACCAATTTATATATCTTATTTA
This sequence comes from Alistipes sp., assembly GCA_045633445.1. GTDB lineage: Bacteria > Bacteroidota > Bacteroidia > Bacteroidales > Rikenellaceae > Alistipes. The sequence goes on along the minus strand of JAZQYI010000009.1, from coordinate 44,063 downwards.
TGAAAACATTACAGAGATTCGGGGAGTATCAGACCCCAACATTGAGCGAAGTTCGCTGCAATATCGAGGCGGGCTTTGCAGTTTCAGAGCCATCTGGTTTCAATGATTTGGACTTTGATGGTCGCAATGAGGAGTAATAACCATTAAAACAACAGAGAGATGAGAAAGATTTTTATGTTTATTGCAGCTGTTGCTTTGGTGGCAAGCTGTTCGCAGGATTTGACCAACGATGTAAACGTTGGTATTGAGGGTAATGAGTCTGTTAATGGCGTAGATGGTGGTATTACCATTGTAGCCTCTATTGAGGATCTTACCCGTGTATCTGTTACTGGTGATGAGGTTAACAAGACAAGTAAATTTAGTTGGGAAGTTGGCGATGAGGTGACCGTTGTTTATGAGGGTCAGACATTTGCCTATGTAACAACTACTGAGGGTCGTACAACTAACTTCGTTCCAAAGGATGAGGCTAATGTATTCTATCCAACCGACCTTAGCAAGCCAGTTGCTGTATTCTACAACGTTAAGAGTATCGATGCAACAGCTATGACTGCAGTCTATGATGTTGCTGCAGAGCAGGTTGCAGGTGAGCTTTCAAATAAGATGCCGTTCTATTTCTATAGCTCAAATGTAGTTGTTGAGAATGGAAAGTTGGTTGCAGTGATGTCTCCACTTGCATCGGTTGTTGACCTTGAGCTGACAGCTTCAAAGAGCTGGAACGCAGATGCGGTTTCACTTACTTGTTCAGCACATGAGCAGGGAACTTACGCTGTAGCTTCAGACGTTGTTATTGATGCTGCTACAGGTGCTATCAGTCTTGACAATGCAACTATTGCTAATCAGGTTACAGTAAAGCTTGGTGGTGCCGTAGATTTTGCTACAACTCGCAATGTGCAGGCTGTAGTTATGGGTCTTACCCGTGAGGTAACAACTACAGAGACTATTACAAATGAGGATCAGACCACTACTGAGATTACAACTACCAACCTTTATGCCCCTATCTACCACGGTAAGGCAGTGCTTAAGCTCTACAAGAACGGTTACGAGAACGCACGTCGCGTTATTTGGGGTGCTTACGCTCCAGGCGCAACTGCTGTAGATGAGCATAAGCATATCTACCAGCCAATTGCTGACGTACTTAAGGATAAGGTTGCTGACGGTATCTCTACTGCAGAGCAGATGAAGGCCTTTGCAGATGCTATCAATGGTACTGCTGAGCGCTACCCTGCAGGTGCAGAGTTCTCAAATGAGGATGGTGTTGTTGTTCTGAAGAATAATATTGACCTTTCTGCTTATACAAACTGGATGGCTATTGGTTGTAATAACGACCCTGCACAGCACATCAAGCCTCAGTTTACAGGTGTGTTTGATGGTAATAACAACACAATCTCTGGTCTTACTATCAACGCAAATGTTGGCGAGTACAAGCTCCAGCTTATTCAGGAGGATGGCTCAATGGCAGAGTGTGTACAGAATAACGCAGGTCTGTTTGGTGTTGTTGCTAATGGTGGTGTAGTTAAGAATTTGACTGTTAAGGGTACAATCGCTGCAGCTATGGCAGATCCAACCGATTCTGGTTTTAACTGGTCTTATGCTGGCGGTATCGTTGCTCAGATTAGCGGTGGTACAATTGAGAACTGTACAAGCGAGGTTGTTATCTCTGCTGACGATGCAGGTTGTGGTAAGGTACGTGTTGGTGGTATTGTTGGTCGTGCTTATCCATCTACTGCAGATATCCTTATCAAGGGCTGTACTAATAAGGGAGCAATTAACCTTGACTATGCATCAGGTAAGAGCCAGCAGGCTGTTATTGGTGGTATTATCGGTTTCAATGGTGACGGTAGCACAGGCTATGTTGCTAATGTAGACAACTGTCATAATACTGCAGCTGTAACTGTATTCAATGTTGGTGATAGCTCTTATGTTGGTGGCGGTATCGGTTATTGTAATATCAACGGTGAGACTGCAGGTGCTGTTGAAAATTCAACAAATAGCGGTGCCATAAAGGTTGGCTCTGCATCTTCAGCTTGTGAGTCAATGTATGTTGGTGGTTTTATTGGTCGCCAAAATAGCCACACAATTAATAAGTGTACAAATAGTGGTGCACTTACTCTCGATGCGCGTCATAGCGCACCTACAGGTCTTACTATCGCTGGTTTTGTAGGTCTTATTCACGGTGGCGCATCTAAGCCTTCATACTTGAATGATTGTCACAATACAGGTGATGTAACTGCTCAGGGTATTAATACTCTTGCATCACTTATTGCTGCTGGATTTACTGGTTATCCTCGCTTTATCTGTGAGCTCAACGGCTGTACAAATAGCGGTAATGTAATTGCAGATATGGGTGATTCTAACGGTTCTAACTGGTCTGGCGGTTTTGCTGGTAAGGTTGGTGTTGCAGGTACTGGTGCTGTAAACGGTATTATTATGAACAAGTGTAGTAACTCTGGTGCATTTACTCTCGGTGCATCAACAACTATTGCGGATAAGAACTGGACTTATGGTGGTGGTTTTGCAGGTTGCTGCTATGGTGGTACAAACGTAGGTGCTGCTGGCGTTTATGGTGTACACCTTATTGAGTGTGAGAATACAGGTCTTGTACGCGTTGTTAGTGGTAAGAAGGTTCGTCTTGGTGGTCTTTCAGGCCTTTGCAACAGCTCATACTTCTTGAATTGCAAGAACTCTGGTACTGTAGCAGTTGAGCGCCAGAGTAAGCTTGCTGAGTATGTTGGTGGTATCGCTGGTAATATTGAGGATACTTATGCAGTTGTTGAGGGTTGTGTGAATACTGGTACTATCTGCTCATTCTACCAGACAACTCGTGAGACAGGTGAAACAACATCTAACATCTACCTTCTCCTCGCCGGTATCGCTGGTAACGGTGGTGGTGCAAACTCTATTATTAAGAACTGTACTAACACTGGTAAGATTTTAGCTGCTCACGATACTAACAATGATTGGGATGCTGCTAACAATAAGTGGACTGTTGGTAACAATGTATCTAAGAGCTACTCATACCGTTCAGCTATCGTTGGTAACCCAAGTAAGAACCTGGTTGTTGAGGGTTGTAAGATTGGTGGTTATGTTGGCGTTGTTAAGGGCGGCGACGGTGAGGATAAGTACGAGGCTACTGTTCTCCACAAGCTTACAAATGATTCATCAGATACCTACTACTGGAATCGTTGGGGTCACGGTTATACAACTCCTAAGTATGTAAATTGTGAGTATATCGATGTAGAGTAAATTGTCCTACAAATAGTCGAGAGGGCTGTGCTTTTGGCGCAGCCCTCTCTTTTTAATATGGTATATTGGAAAATTTGCGAAAAGTTACTACCTTTGTGCGATTTTTCGACCTTTTGAATACTGATACCACTATGGATACACTTCAGGCGATAATATTGGGTATTGTGCAGGGACTTACGGAGTTTCTGCCCGTGTCGAGCAGCGGCCATATTCAACTTGCAAATGAGCTGCTTGGTACAAATCTCGACCCCGAGAGTAATCTGACCTTCAGCCTTACGCTCCACGCAGCAACGGTACTAAGTACGATAGTCGTTCTCTGGGCAGAGATTTGGAAGTTGATTAAGGGCCTCTTTAGCCGCACCTTTACCGAGGAGCAGGCCTATGTCCTGAAGATTGTTATCTCAATGATTCCGGTAGGCATTGTGGGCCTCTTCTTCAAGGATGCTATTGAGGCGGCATTTTCGTCTATCGCCGTTGTGGGCATTATGTTGCTTGTAACAGCGGCACTGCTCGCCTTTGCATACTACGCAAAGCCTCGCCAGAAGGATACAATCTCCTATCGCGATGCCTTTATTGTGGGCCTTGCGCAGGCTGTGGCAGTGCTTCCAGGTCTGTCGCGCTCGGGCTCTACAATAGCCACAGGTCTTCTTCTGGGAAATAAAAAGGAGAGCGTGGCGCAGTTCTCGTTCCTTATGGTGCTGCCTCCAATTTTGGGAAATGCACTGCTCGATATTATCAAGGGCGACTTTGGCGGTGGGGTAGAGACTCTTCCGCTTGTTGCGGGATTTATTGCAGCATTTGTTACGGGCTGTGTGGCTTGTAAGTGGATGATTGATATTGTCAAGCGCGGAAAACTTATCTGGTTTGCAATCTACTGTGGTATTGTGGGTGTTGTGGCGCTTGTAACATCGTTGATATAGTATGGAGATTAAAGATATAAACTTGGTCGAGGATGGCTATGTTGCCGTTATCGACAAACCGTTAGAGTGGACCTCGGCAGATGTTGTGCGCAAGGTCAAGTTCCGCCTCCAGCGTATGGGCTACCGTAAGATTAAGGTTGGCCACGCGGGTACTCTCGACCCACTTGCTACGGGTATTCTGCTCGTGTGTATCGGTCGCGCGACAAAGCGCGTAGATGAGCTGCAGGCCGAGCGCAAGGAGTATGTCGCCGAGCTGATGTTAGGTGCCACTACCCCGAGCTTCGATATGGAGCACCCCGTAGATAAGACCTATCCGACAGAGCACATCACTCGCCAGATGGTCGAAGAGGCACTCAAGAGCCTCGAGGGTGAGCGACTTCAGTCACCACCTCTCTACTCGGCAAAGAAGGTCGAGGGCGTGCGTGCCTATGAGTTTGCGCGTCAAGGCGAGGAGGTAGAGCTGAAGAAGGCGCTGATTAACATCTACTCGCTGACCCTTGAGGAGTATGACCTGCCAAGAATTCGCATTCGTGTAGAGTGTAGTAAGGGTACATATATCCGCTCACTGGCTGGCGAGATTGGCGAGGCTGTAAATAGCGGAGCATACCTTACATCGCTTCGTCGTACTGCAAGTGGCGAGTTTAAGGTGGAAAATGCGTGGCAGCTTGAAGATTTTTTGAAAAAATTGTCAGAGTGTGAAACAAAAAGATGATTTTTTCGTAAAATAAATGATATGCTTTTTGTAAAAAACGCAAAAGACTATATATGAAACTTTCAAATTACGGATTCGATTTTAAGCCGGAGCTGATAGCACAGTATCCGGAGATTAATCGTGATGAGTCACGCCTGATTGTCGTACACCGCGACACTGGCGAGATTGAGCACAGAGTGTTTAAGGATATTCTGGACTACTTCGAGGAGAAGGATCGCTTTGTATTCAACGATACAAAGGTCTTCCCCGCGCGCCTGTATGGTAATAAGGAGAAGACCGGTGCCGAGATTGAGATCTTCTTGCTTCGCGAGCTCAATCGTGAGCTTCGTCTGTGGGATGTGCTCGTAGATCCAGCACGTAAGATTCGTATCGGCAATAAACTCTACTTTGGTGAGGATGATATTCTGGGTGCAGAGGTTATCGACAACACTACATCGCGTGGTCGTACTCTCCGTTTCCTCTACGATGGTTCGTACGAGGAGTTTAAGGATACCCTCTACCGCCTCGGTGAGACTCCGCTGCCACGTTGGGTGCGTAAGACTGTAGAGCCTGAGGATGCAGAGCGCTATCAGACTATCTTCGCTGAGAAGGAGGGTGCTGTTGTGGCTCCAACTGCAGGTATGCACTTCTCAAAGCACCTTTTGAAGTGGATGGAGATTAAGGGTATCGACCGCTCATTTATCACCCTGCACGCAGGTCTTGGTAACTTCCGCAGCGTAGATGTTGAGGATCTGTCAAAGCATAAGGTTGACTCAGAGCAGTTCTTTGTAACCGACCAGACTGCAGAGGAGATTAACGGTGCAAAGCGCGATGGACATAAGGTTGTAGCTATCGGTACAACCGTTATGCGTACCCTTGAGACCGTTGTTTCAACCCACGGAATGATTAAGCCACAGTCAGGCTGGACAAACAAGTTTATCTTCGCTCCGTATGACTTTACCGTTGCTGATGCAATGGTGTCAAACCTCCACCTGCCAGGCTCAACACAGCTGATGATGGTTGCCGCATTTGGTGGCTATGACAATGTGATGAATGCATATGATATTGCTGTTAAGGAGGGTTATCGCTTTGGTACCTACGGTGATGCGATGTTGATTTTGTAGTAAAATTTTCTTTGAACTATGGGAAAACACAAGATACTATATATTTGTCAGCAGATAATGCCTTACCTTCCGGAGACGGAGGAGTCGAAGCTCTGCCGCGAGCTGTCGCAGGCAATGCAGGAGCGTGGTAATGAGATTCGTACCTTTATGCCTCGCTATGGCTGCATCAACGAGCGTCGAAACCAGCTCCACGAGGTTATTCGTCTGTCGGGTATGAACCTGATTATTGACGACAATGACCACCAGCTCATTATCAAGGTGGCATCTATTCCATCTGCGCGTATTCAGATATACTTTATCGACAACGAGGACTTCTTCTCTCGTCGTGCTGTGGTTACAGACGAGAATGGGGCAGAGTTTGAGGATAACGACGAGCGTATGGTCTTCTTCGCTCGCGGTGTGCTTGAGACAGTGAAGAAATTGCGCTGGACTCCAGATATTGTACACTGCCACGGTTGGTTCTCATCTATTGCTCCGCTCTACTTGCGTAAGGTGTTTAACAACGACCCTATTTTCCGCGATGTGAAGATTGTAAGCTCACTCTACGAGGATCGTTTTACCACACCACTGAGCAACCAGCTGCGTAGCAAGATTGAGGGTGAGGGTATTGTTGATGAAAATATCTCAATTATTGACAATCCGTCATACGAAAACCTCTACAGTTTCGTTATGTCTCAGGTAGATGGCGTTATTGCAGGCTCTGCCGCTGTAGATACAGCGCTTTTAGACCAGGCACGTGCTGCTGGTAAGAAGGTGTTGGAGTATGTATCGCCTGAGGAGGAACAATTTTATGACAACTATTCAAGATTCTATGATGAACTGTTTTAGATTAATGCTCGGCGCACTTGTTGCACTACTATTTATCGGCTGTTCGGCAGATGTAGATAGTGAGCTGGGTTACGATATTATCCCTGACCATCAGAAGATGGAGATGCGCCATCTTACATTCAAGGGTGGTAAGGTCATTAAGTTTAATGCTGCGGCAAGCGACGAGGATAAGAGCGTCTACGATACAGAGGAGGGCCACTTCTTCCGTACTTCGCTCTACAGAACAGACTCACTGCTCTCAAGCAATGTTTCGTTTGGATACTTGGGCGTTGAGCATAGCGATACCTTTGGTATGCGTAGCTCTGCACTCGCTTCGTCTATTATCTTTATGAACAGCGTAGATAAGGAGACCGGTTTTGGTTATCGCCCAATCTTCGATACACTTTCGCTTATCCTTACCATTAACGACTATGGCGTAGATACCCTAACTCCAGTAAAGTATGAGGTCTACGAGTTGATAAAGCCACTGATTGGTAATGTTGTAGATGCAAAGGATACAACAGCATATAGCAACTGCGATATCTCTCCAGCCTACGACGCATCAAAGCCTCTCTTTACATTTGTCTTCCCGGACGGTAAGAAGAGTGGTCCTACAACAACCTCTATTGACCTTACGCCGGTTGATATGTCGCGTAATGGCCAGACTTGGGACTTTGTACGTCGTCTGATGCTTATTCCAGCAGACTACGATACAAATACTAAGTGGGATGGTTATGCACGCGACGTGGATAGCCTCTATAGCGATGAGAAGGCTTGGCAGTCTGCATTCCACGGTATCTATATCAAGCCGGTGCTTGAGAGCGTGGATAAGGCAAAGCACGGTGCTATCTATAGCTTCGACCTTAAGTCATCTGGTCTGCAGTTGCAGGGTAGAAATCGCAATCCAAAAGATCCTTCACTCATTCAGGATACTATCGGTGCAAACTACTACTTCTTCGATGAGTCTATCCTCCCTTACACAGACGACTATGGTGTAAAGCACGAGGGTATTGAGGGCGTTACAAATATCTCGGTAAATCAGATTAAGCACGACTACACTGGCTCACTTATCGGTGCGCTCGATATTGATGCTTACGATGCTTCTGGCAATAAGTTGCCAAATAACTCTCGAACAGAGGTTGCTGAGTGTTATGTAGAGGGTATGGCAGGCGTTGCTACCGAGCTCTACTTTACAGATGAGTTCTTGGAGCAGATTCAGAAGGCATATCAGAACGAGACTGATGGCAAGAAGTATCGCGCTATCGGTGTAAATCAGTGCCGTCTGTACATATATATGAAGAGCGCAAGCTATGTATGGGCTGACAATATGAGCAATGCGACAATCCTCACTCCGCTGATGGATAAGTATATCTCTCGCCTTGGCTCGTATGTAGGCTATAGCAAGCTCAACTGCATTGCCGACTATGACCCAGTATATGAGACACAGTCGGGCTCAGATCTTGCATATGGAGGTTATCTAAATCGTAGCCGTGGTTGCTATGAGATGGATATTACAGGCTTTATGCAGCGTCTGTGCAACTATGTAAACTCCCTCGAGAAGTTGGAGGATTACGACGAGAGTGTTGTTTCACGAACAATCTTTATAGGCCCAGAGGCTGTTTCGCCTTTCACCTTTAAGCACACTGAGCTCCAGGGCTCAACCGCTGCAGGTGCTCCAATCCACTTGGAGATGACCTATACAATGATTAAGTAAACTGAAGTTAAAAATCCGCACAAATCTCATCTGTAGGAGGCTGTTTGGTACAATCGAACAACCTCTCAGAGGGGAGTGCGCAAGAGATATAAATAGATATTAGGATGCAAAATCTGGTTATCGTAGAGTCGCCTGCTAAGGCGAAAACTATAGAGAAGTTTCTCGGTAAGGATTATATCGTAAAGTCCAGCTTCGGACACATCCGCGACCTGGCAAAGAAGGGTCTTGGTGTGGATATTGAGAAGGACTTTGCCCCTTGCTACGAGATATCGTCAGAGAAGAAAAAGGTCGTAGATGAGCTCTCAAAGCTCGCAAACAAGGTGGATGCCGTGTGGTTGGCATCCGATGAAGACCGTGAGGGAGAGGCTATTGCTTGGCACCTTACCGAGGTGTTGGGTCTGCCTGTAGAGCGTACTCGCCGTATCGTATTCCACGAGATTACAAAGAATGCTATTCTTAAGGCTATCGAGAATCCTCGTACAGTAGATCTTAACCTTGTCAATGCACAGCAGGCACGCCGTGTGCTCGACCGTATTGTAGGTTTTGAGCTCTCTCCAATCCTCTGGAAGAAGGTTAAGCCAGCACTCTCAGCAGGTCGTGTGCAGAGTGTTGCTGTACGACTGATTGTTGAGCGTGAGCGCGATATTATTGCACATAACTCTACAAGCTACTACCGCGTAGTTGCTCAGTTCTACTCAATTGAGGATGAGCAGAAGACACTCTTCAAGGCGGAGTACTCACAGCGCTTTGCAGATAAGGAGCAGGCTCTGGCAATGCTCGAGCGCTGCAAGAGCGCAGAGTTTACGGTTGTTCATAGCGAGGTTAAGCCTACAAAGCGCTATCCAGCACCGCCATTTACTACCTCGACACTCCAGCAGGAGGCTGCTCGTAAGTTCGGTATGTCTGTGTCGCAGACAATGTCTGTTGCCCAGCGCCTCTATGAGCAGGGTCTTATTACCTATATGCGTACCGACTCGGTAAACCTCTCACAGCTCGCAATTGCCGCTTGTAAGAAGGAGGTTACAGAACTCTTTGGCGAGAAGTACTCAAATCCACGTAACTATACCACCCACAGCAAGGGTGCGCAGGAGGCCCACGAGGCTATCCGCCCTTCATATATCGATCGTCGTGAGATTGAGGGTACAGCAGTCGAAAAGCGCCTCTATGACCTTATCTGGAAGCGTACTGTAGCTTCGCAGATGGTTCCAGCAGATATCGACCGCACAACTATCAATATCGCTATGTCAGGCAGCGAGGATCACTTCGTGGCTACTGGTGATACAATGCGTTTTGATGGTTTTATGCGCCTCTATTCGGAGAGTACTGAGGAGGAGAATCAGGATGGCGATCAGGTAGCAACCCTTCCACACATTAAGGAGGGCGAGAAGGTTAAGTACCAGAGCGTAGTTGCCACCGAGCGCTTCACACAGCCACCAATGCGTTACAACGAGGCATCACTCGTAAAGCGCCTTGAGGAGCTTGGTATCGGTCGTCCATCTACATATGCACCGACCATCTCGACCATTATCACTCGTGGTTATGTTGAGAAGAGCTCACGCCCTGCACAGAAGCGTAACTATACAGCTCTTACCCTGCGTGGAGCAAATATCACAGAGAAGACAGCCTCTGAGAACTACGGTGCCGAGAAGAATCGCCTCAGCCCAACCGATATCGGTATGGTTGTAAACGACTACCTCGAGTCGCAGTTCGCAATGATTATGGATTACAACTTCACGGCAAATGTCGAGAAGGAGTTTGACCGCATTGCCGACGGCGAGTTGCAGTGGGTAAGTATGATTGAGTCGTTCTATGCTCCGTTCCACAATATGGTTGATGCCGCTATCGGCACACAGATTTCAACTCATCAGCAGGCAACTCGTGTGCTGGGCGTAGACCCTACAACCGGCCACACCGTTAAGGCGCGTATTGGTCGCTATGGTCCTATGGTGGAGATTGAGGCTGCAGAGAATGGTAAGCCGCAGTATGCATCGCTCAAGAAGGGTCAGCTTATCGAGTCTATCACCCTTGAGGAGGCACTCGAGCTCTTTGCTCTGCCTCGTACAGTGGGCGTATACGAGGGCGAGGAGGTCGTTGTTGGTATCGGTAAGTTCGGCGGTTATGTTCGCCACGGAAAGACCTTTGCATCGCTTGCCAAGAGCGACGACCCATATACAGTGTCGTACGACCGCGCAGTAGAACTTCTGCAGCAGCAGAAGCAGCAGGCTGCCGCAGCAAATGTTCCGCTCAAGACCTTTGCTGAGGATAAGAACCTTGTAATCAAGAATGGTCGCTATGGCGCCTATATCGCCTACAAGGGTAAGAACTACCGCCTGCCAAAGGGTGCAAAGCCAGATGCGCTTATGTATGAGGAGTGTATAAAGATTGTAAATTCGTCTAAAAAGTAATCTTAAAACTATAAAACTATGAAGAAACTTTTTGTTGCATTGGTTGTATGCCTGCTTACATTTGGTGTTGCAGGTGCAAAGGGCTATAAGTTTACCGATGGTAAGCTTATCCCTACTACATCAGTAAAGAACCAGTTCCGCAGCGGTACCTGCTGGTGCTTCTCTGCCCTCTCATACCTCGAGAATGAGATTATGCGTGCCGGTGGCGAGGAGATGGATCTCTCTGAGATGTGGATTGTTCGTAATATTTACTTCGAGAAGGCTGTAAAGTATGTGCGTCTGCACGGTGCGCTTAACTTCGCTGTTGGTGGTGCATTCCACGATGTTACTGAGGGTATCAAGAAGTACGGTATCGTGCCACAGGAGGTGTATCAGGGTCTGAACTACGGTACAGAGCTGCCTCACTTCAACGAGATTGACGCTGTGCTCAAGGCGTATGTTGACGCGATTATCAAGAACCCTAACAAGACCCTCACTACCGCTTGGCAGGCTGGTCTGAATGGTATTCTCGATGCATATTTCGGTAAGATGCCTGAGACCTTCGAGTATAAGGGTAAGACATACACTCCGCAGTCATTTGCTGCATCGCTCCCAATCAAGATGGAGGACTATGTATGCCTCTCATCATTTACTCACCACCCATTCTACAAGACTTTCGTTATCGAGGTGCCAGATAACTGGATGTGGGCAAGCGTATACAATGTACCACTTGAGGAGATGATGGCAGTAATCGATAACGCTATTGCAAACGACTACTCAATTGGTTGGGCTTCAGACGTATCTGAGAAGGGCTTTAGCCGTACAAAGGCTATTGCGATTGTTCCAGAGGATAATATCGACAATATGAGCGGCACAGATGCTGAGCGTTGGGGCGCAATGAGCGAGCGCGAGCGTAACGAGGCCCTCTATAGCTTCGACAAGCCTGGTAAGGAGAAGAAGATCACCCAGCAGTTGCGCCAGGAGGCTTACGATAACTACCAGACTACCGACGACCACGGCATGGTTATCATCGGTACTGCTACCGACCAGTGCGGTAACCCATACTTCAAGGTTAAGAACTCTTGGGGTATCCGCCCACCATACGACGGCTACTACTACTTCTCACGTCCTTTCGTGGAGTATAAGACTATGTCGATTATGGTTAATGTTAATGCTATTCCAGCAGAAATCCGCAACAAGATTTTGTAGTGATAGCGTGTCATATATGGCACATCGCTTAAAAATCAGTGGCGGCTGTACGTTTTGTACTATCCGCCACTAATTTTTTTCACGATGCACCATCTCTAACACGCTCTGACTACAAAATTACGTCACTTTAATTGCTTATTTTGACGCTAAAAAAGGTCGCTATTAGCCTTTCTAAGGTATTTATATAAGTCGGCTCTGCCGACACCGCTGAAAAGCCAATAGCTAATGGCCAACAGCTAATAGCAAAGTACCGCGAGATACTATTTGATAAACAGTATTTCTCGGTACTTTGGCAGTGTCCAGATCTGGTCGTCTACAACCTCCTCGAGGCGGTCGATCTCCTCGCGGATGGTATCGAAAAATACCGCTACTGTGTCGTGGTAGGCGATAGCCTTCTCACGGATATCCTCGATGCGGTTTGCCTTTTTGCGGCACTCAATCATCTCAGCGACAAGGTTTTGTATTCTTGCGGTGCGGTTCTGGATATTCTCAATAAGGATGCGGTCGGTCTTTGAATCCATCTTCAGCTGGTTGAGTTTCCAAGCCTTATCGAGCAGCACACCCTCGTACTTCGATGCAATCGGTACGATGTGGTTCATTGCAAGATCACCGAGTACGCGGGCCTCAATCTGTATCTTCTTGACATACATCTCGCGCTTGATTTCGGCTCTTGCCTCGAGCTCTACCTTATTATATACGCCCATATTGCTGAACATACTCACGGTCTGCGGGTCGGTAAATCGGTCGAAGTTGAGCGGTGCTGATACCTCGCAGTCCAGGCCGCGCTTAGCTGCCTCGGCCTTCCACTCGTCAGAGTAACCATTACCATCAAAGCGGATAGGCTTACACCACTTAATCAACTCGCGGATAGTCTCATATATCGCACGCTCCTTCTTCTCGCCCTTTTCAATCTTAGCGTCTACCGTGCGCTTGAACTCCACAAGCTGCTCGGCTACAGCGGTGTTGATGACGATAATTGCCTCGGCACAGTTGTCCGATGCACCTACAGCGCGGAACTCAAAGCGATTTCCGGTAAATGCAAATGGCGATGTGCGGTTGCGGTCGGTATTGTCGCGCAGCAGTGACGGAATTTGTGTAAGGCCACTCATACGGAAGACATTCTTGCTGTCGAAACGGATATCCTCATCGCTCTTTGAGTTCTCAATCTTGTCGAGAACAGACGAAATCTGCGAGCCGAGGAATGCCGAGATAATTGCCGGAGGTGCCTCACCTGCGCCCAGTCGGTGCTCGTTTGTTGCCGACATTACAGAGGCCTTGAGCAGACCGTTGTGCTTGTATACGGCAGCAATAACATTGACAAGGAAGGTGATAAACTGCAGATTTTCAAAGGCTGTCTTGCCTGGGCTGAGTAGGTTTACACCCGCATCGGTGCCCAGCGACCAGTTGTTGTGCTTACCCGAACCGTTGATGCCCTTAAATGGCTTCTCGTGGAGCAGTACGCGGAAGTGGTGACGCTTTGCCACCTGATTCATAACGGTAATGAGCAGCTGATTGTGGTCGTTGGCAAGGTTTGCCTCCTCGTATACCGGTGCAAGCTCAAACTGGTTTGGTGCCACCTCATTGTGGCGGGTCTTGAGCGGAATACCGAGTTTAAGTGACTCATACTCAAGGTCTTTCATAAAGGCGATAACGCGCGACGGGATAGCACCGAAGTAGTGGTCGTCGAGCTGCTGATTCTTTGCCGCCTCGTGGCCCATAAGTGTTCGGCCCGTCTGCACAAGGTCGGGACGAGCTGACCAAAGGGCATCGTCAATAAGGAAGTACTCCTGCTCCCAACCTAGGTATGAGAATACGCGCTCCACGCTCTTGTCAAAATAGCGGCAGACATCTGTTGCAGCCTTGTTTACAGCCTGTATAGAGCGCAGAAGAGGGGTCTTGTAGTCGAGCGCTTCACCGTTGTAGGCGATAAATAGGGTAGGGATACAGAGGGTTGTATCTACAATAAATGCTGGCGAGGTTGGATCCCACGCCGAGTAGCCACGCGCCTCGAAGGTGTTGCGGATACCACCACTTGGAAAGCTCGATGCATCTGGCTCCTGCTGAATGAGCACCTTGCCCGAAAACTCCTCCAAAAGACCGCCCTGACCATCAGGCTCGGCAAAGGAGTCGTGCTTCTCGGCCGTACCGCCCGTCAGCGGCTGAAACCAGTGGCAGTAGTGGTCGGCACCGTGCTTGAGTGCCCACTGACGCATACCCGCCGCAACTGCATCGGCAACATCCTGAGTAAGAGGGGTGTTGTTCTCGATTGTCGCAACAAGAGCCTCAAAGGTCTGCTTGTTCAGGTACTTACGCATCTGCTTGCGACCAAAAACTCTCTCGCCAAAGTAGTCGGATGGGTTGTTGCTCGGAGGGATAACCTCAACTGCACGCTGCTCAAGTGCTCGCTCGAGCATTCTAAATCTAAGTAGTGACATATTTCGATATATTGATATTCTGAGTGCAAATATATAGATTTATTGTAAAAATCGTGCGAAAATCACAACTTTTTTATTTCGTTTTAACGATAAACGATAAAGTAAAATTTACGGTTTAATGTTTTTCGTTAAATGGTTGATTTGTTGCTGTTTTGAAATGGCGAACTTAAGTTGGGAAGATAAAATTATTTTTATCCCCTCGTATAATAAGAAATAGAGGTGTTGCGTTAGTTGGATAGATTATCTCTAATTAACCTCAAAATATTTTATTATGAAAGTTCTTAAGTTTAAGACCTTGCTTGCACTATTAGTTGCAGGTTTTGCTCTGTTTTTAACAGGTTGTTCCAAAAACGAGTATGGAGTGCCCGAAAAACTTGACGGAACGGTATGGATTAGATGTACTGGTGATTTAGAAAAATCGCGATTGTATTTCAAGGGTGATACTTGCACTTTAGAACGTGAGGTTACTGAAAACTCAGACCCAACAAGCGAGTCGTATAAGTTTGAGTATCAAGCACCTACCCTTAAACTGAACAACCCAACCTCTGGTGAGTTGGTATGGGAGGGAAAGATTGAGTCAAATAACGAAACTCATACAATTTTGACACTCCAGAACGTCAATACCAAAGAGTATGAAGGCTACTTCCTCAATGGAGATTTGGTATGGCAAGAGTGGCAAGATATGATATGGCAATAGAGTGCGCATTTAGTCTGCAACATAGTCCCGCTTCGGCGGGATTTTTTGTTTATAGATGGTCGTGGGGCGGATGGTTTGACTGAGTATGTGACTATTTGTCGAAAAATATTTTGAAGTCTTGAGAAATGTTGCTATCTTTACGCGATTTTATAGAGAAACTGTTTGTAGTTTCGAAATAGGAGTAAAACAGGTAAACAATTTTAACCCTAAACAATAACAAAATTCTAAAAATTATGGCAACAACCAATTGTGAGAAGTTATTTGCCGAGTTCCCAGAGGTTTCGACCGAGGCTTGGGAGGCGGCGATAGCTGTGGACCTTAAGGGTGCCGACTATGAGCGCAAGTTGGTATGGCGTACAACTGAGGGCTTTAGCCTCCGTCCATACTACCGCGCCGAGAACCTTGAGGGTCTTGAGACTTTGGGTACTCAGGCAGGTGAGTTCCCTTATTTGAGAGGTGTAAGCGGCGACAATAGCTGGCTTACTCATCAGACAATCGCAGTAAAGTGTCCTAAGGCTGCTAACGAGGCTGCTCTGAAGATGCTCAATGCTGGTGTTGATTCTCTGGGCTTCTGCTTCTGCAATGCTGAGGCTGAGTTTACTGCTGAGGATCTTGATACTCTGCTCGCAGGTATCGTTCTTCCTGCAGTTGAGCTTACATTCTGCGGTAAGGGCGTAGGTAAGCTCGTTGCTCTTGTTCTGGCTAAGGCTGAGAAGGAGGGTGTAGCAAAGGAGGATCTGCGTGTGAACTTCTGCATCGATCCTATCGTTAAGCACCTCTCTCAGAAGGGTGACTGGTGCGAGGAGTGCGAGGGTGGCAAGTGCATTGCAAAGCTCGCTGATCTTGTAAAGGCTACTGCTGAGTACAAGCACGTTAATGTTGTGAATGTATCTGCAAACGTATTCTCTGACAGCGGTTCTACAATCGTTGAGGAGCTCGGTTTCGGTCTTTCTGTTGCTCACGAGTACCTTGTTCGCCTTATGGAGGCAGGTCTTACTGTTGATCAGGCTGCTAAGAAGATTCGCTTTACTTTCGCCGTTACCTCTAACTACTTTATGGAGATGGCTAAGTTCCGTGCAGCTCGTCTGCTCTGGGCTAACATCGTAAAGCAGTATGAGCCAGCTTGCGAGTGCTCTTGCAAGATGTTCGTTCACGCTCGTACATCGGCTTGGAACCAGACCGTTTACGATCCATATGTAAATATGCTCCGTGGTACTACCGAGGCTATGTCTGCTGCTATCGCAGGTGTACACTCACTCGAGGTATTGCCATTTGACTATGCATACACAACTCCTACAGAGTTCTCTGAGCGCATCGCTCGCAACCAGAGCCTCCTTCTTAAGCACGAGTCACACTTCGACCAGGTTATCGACCCTGCAGGTGGTTCTTACTACATCGAGAACCTTACAAAGACTATCGCTGACGAGGCTTGGAAGCTCTTCCTCGAGCTCGAGGAGAAGGGTGGCTATGTTGAGGCATTCAAGGCAGGTTATGTTGTTGAGCGCGTAAAGGCTTCAGCTGCTGCTAAGGATAAGGCTATCGCTACTCGTCGTCAGATTCTGCTGGGTGCAAACCAGTATCCTAACTTCAACGAGGTTGCAGATGCTGCAGTTGAGGCAGCTGCTGTAACTCGCGTTGCTGCTGAGGGTAATGTACTTGTTCCTTATCGTGGTGCTATGGCATTCGAGGCTATGCGCTTCGGTGTTGACAAGAGTGGTAAGGAGCTTAAGGCATTTATGCTCACTTGCGGTAACCTTGCAATGGCTCGTGCTCGTGCACAGTTCTCTTGCAACTTCTTCGCTTGCGCAGGTATCCGCGTACAGGACAACAACTTCTTCAAGAGCGTTGAGGAGGGTGTTGAGGCTGCTCTTGCATCAGAGGCTCAGATTGTTGTTATCTGTGCTTCAGACGATGACTACGCAGAGCTCGCACCTAAGGCTCAGGAGCTTTTGGGTGGTAAGGCTATCCTCGTAGTAGCAGGTGCTCCTGCTTGCACAGAGGAGCTTCAGGCAAAGGGTATTAACAACTTCATCAGCGTCAAGAGCAACGTCCTTGAGACACTGCGCGGCTACTTGGCTCAGATGGGTATCTAAACAGCAGAAACAATGAGAGCAAAATTTTCAGAATTGAAATATCAGGGTGGCGCTTGCCACACCGCTGAGGCTACTAAGGAGCCTTGGATTACTGCCGAGCAGATATCTGTCAAGGATGGCTATACTGCTGCAGATCTTGAGGGTATGGAGCATTTGAACTATGCAGCAGGTGTTGCACCGTTCCTCCGTGGCCCATACTCAACTATGTATGTAATGCGTCCTTGGACTATCCGTCAGTATGCAGGTTTCTCTACTGCTGAGGAGTCTAACGCATTCTATCGTCGTAACCTTGCAGCAGGTCAGAAGGGTCTGTCTGTAGCGTTCGACCTTGCTACACACCGTGGTTACGATGCTGACCACCCACGTGTAGTTGGTGACGTTGGTAAGGCAGGTGTATCTATCTGCTCTGTTGAGGATATGAAGGTACTGTTCAACGGTATTCCACTCGACAAGATGTCTGTATCTATGACTATGAACGGTGCAGTACTTCCAGTACTTGCGTTCTACATCGTTACAGGTCTTGAGCAGGGTTGTACACTCGATCAGCTCGCTGGTACTATTCAGAACGATATTTTGAAGGAGTTCATGGTGCGTAACACCTATATCTACCCTCCAAAGTTCTCTATGAAGGTTATCGCTGATATCTTCGAGTATACTTCGAAGAATATGCCTAAGTTCAACTCAATCTCTATCTCTGGTTACCACATGCAGGAGGCTGGTGCAACTGCTGACATCGAGCTTGCTTATACCCTCGCAGACGGTCTTGAGTACCTCCGCGCTGGTATCAACGCAGGTATGTCTATCGACGCCTTCGCTCCACGCCTCTCATTCTTCTGGGCGATTGGTATGAACCACTTTATGGAGATTGCTAAGATGCGTGCAGCTCGTATGCTCTGGGCAAAGATCGTTAAGCAGTTCAACCCTAAGAACCCTAAGTCACTCGCACTCCGTACCCACTCACAGACCTCTGGTTGGTCACTCACTGAGCAGGATCCATTCAACAATGTTGGTCGTACAGCTATCGAGGCTATGGGTGCAGCACTGGGTCACACTCAGTCACTGCATACTAACGCTCTGGATGAGGCTATCGCACTTCCTACAGACTTCTCTGCTCGTATCGCTCGTAACACTCAGATCTACATCCAGGAGGAGACTAACGTTTGCCGTGCTATCGACCCTTGGGCAGGTTCATACTATGTTGAGAGCCTGACTAACGAGATCGCACACAAGGCTTGGGCTCTTATCGAGGAGGTTGAGCAGCTTGGTGGTATGGCTAAGGCTATCGAGACAGGTATTCCTAAGATGCGTATTGAGGAGGCTGCAGCTCGTACTCAGGCTCGTATCGACTCTGGTGAGCAGAAGATTATCGGTCTTAACGAGTACCGCCTTGAGAAGGAGGCTCCAATCGATATCCTGGCAGTGGATAACACCGCTGTACGCGAGAGCCAGATTGCTCGCCTTAATGACCTTAAGGCTAACCGTGACCAGGCAGCTGTTGATGCAGCTCTGGCAGCAATTACTAAGTGCGTTGAGACAGGTGAGGGTAACCTCCTTGAGCTGGCTGTTGAGGCTGCTAAGGTTCGTGCAACCCTCGGTGAGATCTCTTACGCTTGCGAGGTTGTAGTTGGTCGTTACAACGCAGTAATTCGTTCAATTTCAGGTGTATATAGTTCAGCTATGAAGCAGGATGCAGAGTTTGAGAAGGCTAAGCAGATGTGCGCTGAGTTCGCTAAGCGCGAGGGTCGCCAGCCACGTATTATGATCGCTAAGCTCGGTCAGGACGGTCACGACCGTGGTGCTAAGGTTGTAGCAACAGGTTATGCTGATATCGGCTTCGATGTAGATATGGGTCCATTGTTCCAGACCCCTGCAGAGGCTGCTAAGCAGGCTGTAGAGAACGACGTACACGTTGTAGGTGTATCTTCACTGGCTGCAGGTCACCTTACACTCGTGCCTCAGATTATCGAGGAGCTCCGTAAGCTCGGCCGTGAGGATATCATCGTTATCGTCGGTGGTGTAATCCCAGCTCAGGACTACGATCAGCTCTATCGTGATGGCGCAGCAGCTATCTTCGGCCCAGGTTCGAAGATTTCGGCGGCGGCTATTAAGATGCTCGAAATCCTCTCTGAGTAAAAACCGATTTTAAGAGGTTTTTACTTCCGCTAAATAAAAAATCAAGCAGTGGATGTACGTTTTAGTACTATCCACTGCTGATTTTTTTATCCGAGCGTTGTAAAACTCCACTTAAAATCAATTTTTAGGTGGTGCGCTAATATTACTTTGGGGTTTCTTTTGTGATGCGTCGCATCTTACGACTTCTGACGAGAAAATTTCGTTACTTTAATTACCGCATTTTACGACTTTTGACGCTAAAACTTTACTCAGGGGGCAAAATTGCGTCACTTTAATTATTGTTCTCTGGCGAGAGCAAGCTTTTGGCCGTTAGCTATTCGCCTTTTAATGGTATCCGCTATGCGGATTTATATTTAGTCGGCTCTGCCGACACCTCTGAAAAGCCAACAGCTAATGGCTAACAGCTAAATGTGATTGGCAGAGCCAATCACATTACCTATATATTTTTTTAAC
The DNA here is from genome assembly GCA_045633445.1 of Alistipes sp. Lineage (GTDB taxonomy): Bacteria > Bacteroidota > Bacteroidia > Bacteroidales > Rikenellaceae > Alistipes. The sequence goes on along the minus strand of JAZQYI010000009.1, from coordinate 24,160 downwards.
GCGCGCGTACTAATTTCAAAAAAAAGATATATCTTTGTATCTTAAAGCGTTAGAAAATGTTTGACAACAGAATAAAGATAGGTATAACTCAGGGTGACACCAACGGAATTGGTTGGGAGGTAATTCTCAAGACCTTTATCAATCCGATGGTTACTGAACTCTGTACGCCGGTTATTTATGGTAATCGCAAGGCGGCGGAGCACTATATGTCGCTTGTGGAGATTACAGAGGAGTTACAGCCTCTCAAGTTCTACTACTGCACATCGGCAGAGCAGGCGCGTTATGGTGCTGTGAACTTTGTAGAGGTGGGCGATAAGGAGCTCAAGATAGAGCCAGGAAAGGCAACGACAGAGGCTGCGAAGGCTGCTATGGCGGCACTCGAGATGGCGGCAGAGGAGCTTAACAATGGCACGATTGCGGCGGTAGTCACTGCGCCAATCAGCAAGGAGAGTATGAACGAGGCGGGATTTGGTTTTACCGGTCACACCGAGTTTTTTGAGGCCAAGGCTGAGGGTAAGGCAATGATGATTATGTGTTCGGAGATTCTTCGTGTAGCGCTTGCGACAATTCACATCCCTGTAGACAAGGTAGCTTCGTCGCTCAGCACAGAGGCGCTCGTTGAGCAGTTGACATCGCTCCGAGAGACTCTGAAGAGTGATTTTGGCGTTGTAGAGCCTCGTATTGCCGTTCTCTCGCTCAATCCACACGCGGGCGATGGTGGTCTGCTCGGCTCGGAGGAGAATGATGTTATCCGCCCTGCGATAAATCAGGCCTACAGTGAGGGCGTGCTCGCATTTGGTCCGCTGTCGGCAGATGGACTCTTTGCAAGTGGTGAGTACAAGAAGTATGATGCAATACTTGCTATGTATCACGACCAGGGTCTGATTCCGTTCAAGACTCTCTCGCCAGAGGGTGTGAACTTTACGGCAGCACTCGATGTTGTTCGTACCTCGCCAGACCACGGTGTGGCGTATGATATTGCAGGTAAGGGTGTGGCAGATGCGCAGTCGATGCTCAATGCACTCTATGCTGCTATTGACATTGTTCGTCGTCGTGAGAACTATGCTCGTTGGTCGCGCAATCCGTTGGAGCGTTTTGAGCGTGATCGTGGCAGGGATATGTCAATGAAGGATATTAAAGTAGAAGGCACAACTGAGCAGTAATCCGTCTCGTTATTGTGGAGCTGTGAAGGTGTTAATATAAACAATTAAAAATAAAGTAAACAAACTATGGTTAAAGTAACCTTTCCCGATGGTTCAGTAAGAGAGTATGCCAAGGGAACAACTGCTTATCAGGTTGCCGAGAGTATCAGCCCTCGTTTAGCTGCGGACTGCTTGGCGGCTTCGGTAAATGATGTGACAGTAGATTTGTCACGTGCAATCGAGAGCGATTGTACAATTAAATTCTTCAAGTGGGAGGATGCAGAGGGTAAGCACGCCTTCTGGCACACCTCATCTCACCTGCTCGCAGAGGCCCTTGAGGCGCTCTATCCGGGCATTAAGTTCGGTATCGGTCCTGCTATCGAGCAGGGTTTCTACTACGATGTAGACTGTCCGGTATCTATTCTGGAGTCTGATCTTCCAAAGATTGAGGCTAAGATGGCTGAGCTGGCTCGCAACAAGGAGACCCTTGTTCGTACAGAGGTGGCTAAGGCTGACGCGCTCAAGACATTTACAGAGAAGGGCGACCAGTACAAGGTGGAGCTTATTTCGGCACTTGAGGATGGAACAATTTCGTTCTACACTAACGGTGCATTTACAGATTTGTGCCGTGGTCCACATATCCCACACACAGGTTTTATCAAGGCTATTAAGCTTACTGCAGTTGCAGGTGCTTACTGGCGCGGTGATGAGAAGAACAAGATGCTCACACGTATCTACGGTATCTCATTCCCTAAGAAGGCGATGCTCGATGAGTATCTGATGATGCTCGAGGAGGCAAAGAAGCGTGACCACCGTAAGCTCGGTAAGGAGCTTGAGCTCTTTACATTCTCACAGCGCGTAGGTCAGGGTCTGCCATTGTGGTTGCCAAAGGGTGCTGAGTTGCGTGACCGCCTGGAGCGTTTCTTGCGTAAGATTCAGAAGGAGCACGGCTACCAGCAGGTTATCACTCCGCACATCGGTAACAAGGATCTCTATGTAACATCTGGTCACTATGCAAAGTATGGTAAGGACTCATTCCAGCCTATCCACACTCCATTTGAGGGTGAGGAGTATCTGCTCAAGCCAATGAACTGTCCTCACCACTGCGAGATCTACCGCAGCAAGCCTCGTTCTTACAAGGATCTGCCTGTTCGTCTTGCAGAGTTCGGTACTGTATATCGTTATGAGCAGAGTGGTGAGCTCCACGGTCTTACTCGTGTACGTTCATTTACTCAGGACGATGCTCACCTCTTCGTGCGTCCAGATCAGCTGTTGGAGGAGTTCGAGAAGGTTATCGATATTGTGCTCTACATCTTCCGCACACTTAAGTTTGACAAGTACACCGCTCAGATTTCACTCCGTGATCCTGAGAATACATCGAAGTATATCGGCTCTGACGAGAACTGGGAGAAGGCTGAGAACGCTATTATCCAGGCTTGCCAGGAGAAGGGCCTTAATACCGTTGTTGAGACTGGTGAGGCTGCATTCTATGGCCCTAAACTCGACTTTATGGTTAAGGATGCACTCGGTCGTAGCTGGCAGCTCGGTACTATCCAGGTTGACTACAACCTGCCAGAGCGTTTCGATTTGACCTACAAGGGTGCAGACGACAAGCTCCACCGTCCAATTATGATTCACCGTGCGCCATTCGGCTCTATGGAGCGTTTCGTGGCTGTGCTGCTCGAGCACACTGCGGGTAAGTTCCCACTCTGGCTCTCTCCAGACCAGTGCGTAGTACTTCCTATCTCAGAGAAGTTCAATGCCTATGCTGAGGAGGTTGCTGCATATCTTAATGCAAACGATGTTCGTGCACAGGTTGATGATCGTAACGAGAAGATTGGTCGTAAGATTCGCGACAACGAGCTCAAGCGAATTCCTTATCTGCTTATCGTAGGTGAGAAGGAGGCTGCTGAGCGTGCAGTGTCAGTTCGTGCACAGGGTGATGGTGACAAGGGTACTATGTCACTTGAGCAGTACTGCGAGTATATGCACAACCTTGTAAAGGCTGAGATTGAGGCGAACAAAATGCACTAAAATTTCGTAGTATAAGAGGGTTAGGTACTCTAACCCTCACTACACATATTTTTATTTTATTAACATTTCTAAACTTTAATGGCTGGTTTCAAACCATTTACTCCCCGTCCGCAGAATAATAATAATGCGCAGGGAAATCAAAATCGCGGTCGTCGTCCTGTAAAGGAGAACCCAAACCGCATCAATAACGAGATTACGGCTCCTACCGTTCGTGTTGTAGGCGACAATGTTGAGCCAAACCTTGTTCTCCCTATCGCTAAGGCTATCGCCCTGGCTGATGAGATGGAGCTCGACCTGGTCGAGATCTCTCCAAATGCCGAGCCTCCGGTATGTCGAATTGTTGACTATCAGAAGTTCCTCTATCAGCAGAAGAAAAAGCAGAAGGAGATTAAGGCTAAGCAGACTAAGGTGGTAATCAAAGAGATCCGCTTTGGTCCGCAGACAGATGACCACGATTTTAACTTCAAGCTTCGCCACGCCGAGAACTTTATCAAGGAGGGCGCAAAGGTTAAGGCTTATGTCTTCTTCCGCGGTCGTAGTATCGTCTTCAAGGAGCAGGGTGAGATTCTTCTTCTCCGCTTCGCAACAGCCCTCGAGGAGGTTGCAAAGGTAGAGGTTATGCCTACTTTGGAGGGTAAGAAGATGAATATGATACTTGCACCAAAACCTAAAAAGAACTAGTTTTATCGTGATAACGCGGCATTTGTTGTGATAGCGGGGCATCTACTTCCGCTAACACAAATAAACAGCAAAGGGCAGTACGCATTAGTACAGCCCTTCGCTGTTTTTTGTGCCGAGCGTGGTTTCTGCCCCACTCTGACAACCGACGCCAAACCGAGAGCAGAGGCTGCTTGCAGACTATGCCGAGGTGCGAAGGAGGAAGAGCCACCTTTAGGTGGGTCAACAAAATGTGTCACACTAATTACCCTTTGTTACTCGCGTTCTGACAATAAAACAGTGCAAAGAGGTAGCGGAGAATAAATTCTAATAATAAAAACCGCGCATAGAGAAATCTGTGCGCAGTCTACATATAAATATAGGTATCTACCTATAAAACTTGTCCTCGAAGATTGTGATATTGCCGACGTTGTCAGTGACGCGTAGGCGGAGGGTGTGGTTACACCTTTTACCTGCGGCAAGAGGAGAGTCGAAGGTGTGGTAGAGTGTCGATTGTAGTGGATTGTAGTTGAGGGTTTTCCACTCGCCATCTATCCAGAGTTGGTAGTTGTCGATGCCCGAGAAGTTGTCTGTTACGCGGAATGCGATGCGTTTTGCAGAGCGCAAATCGGCATTAGAGCGCTGTTTTGGCTCGATAGTAGGGGCTGTGCTATCGGCAATAACGGTCATCTCACCCGTCTTACGGGTGCGGCAGTGGACAACACCTCCAGCATAAAATCCGCCGCAGTAGCTATAGCCACCTTTGCGAGTTTTGACAGCCATACAGCATTTTGACTGCAGAGGTAGTGGCACGGTGGCATAGATAGAGAGGGTGATATGCTCCTTGAGTGGCATACTCTCATCGAGCACAATGCAGCTTGGAGAGAGTACCTCGACACCCTCGATATTTGGGATATTATCTGTCATCTGCACGCGGCAGAAGTTCGGCTCATAGAGGGCAGAGCGGCCGATAAACAGCTTAACACCTCTATCTCTAATAACCACATCATCTCCTGCCCCTGCAATAGTTGCAGCGTTATCTCTAATTGGTGTAAATAACTGATTATCAGGCTTACCGATAATGTCAAACTGCAGTTTGGAGCTATTGCCACAGTCATCCTCGACCAGAATTGTAACCTCCTTTTTCTCGCCACTGCGGGCGCCTATAGTGCCACGATTTTTCGCCACGGGGAAGAGGTATGTAGGTGCTGCATCCATCTTAGCAAGGCGGATAACCTCGCACTTAGCATCGCGCTGCAGAGGGTAGTAGCTGACAAGGTCGCAGGTGCGGGTATCGGTAAAGGCGAAGCCATCCATACGGTACTCGAAACACTTCACCCCATCGACCATCTGTGTTGCGCGGTAGATACCAAAGCGGCTGGTGGCGTTACCTCCTTGTCGGTCACGACATTCGAGGACAAAGTATCCATTGCGACCCACGCGAATACTGCCCTGCAGAGTGTGTCTGTTGCCGCTACGCTTGATGTCAAAGCTGCGGCGAGTAGCCTCCACAGCCACACCTTCGAGAGTGTCGACCTCGATATAGTGGAGTCGGAGCAGTTGTGGTGCGACCTTATCCTCGGGCTTGAAGTGTTTTTGGCGTACAATATTGTATGTATGTGTGCCAGCCTCGTTTCGCAGTTCGTAGTGCAGGTGTGGGCCGAAAGAGTTACCTGTATTGCCAGAATAACCGATAACATCGCCCGCCTTGACTGTAAATTGGTCGGGCTGCAGAGTGATGTCGATAGAGTTTAACTGCTTTGAGTAGCGGTACTCACGGACAAATGCCTCTATGCCCTCCTCGAAGCGAGAGAGGTGCGCGTAGACGGTCATACTACCCTCCTTGGGGTGGGTAACATAGAGCGCAAGACCATAGCCGAAAGGGGAGTGTGATATGCGCGAAACATAGCCATCTGCCGCAGCAACAACAGCCTTGCCCTGCACGCCATCGGTCTTGATATCTACACCCGAGTGGAAGTGGTCGGGGCGCATCTCGGCAAAGGAGGCGGAGTGGTGCCCCTTGACACCCTTTATAGGGTATTCATATGCAAAAGCGGCACTTGACAGCACCGCAAAGAGTATTAGTAGTCTAAACTTTACCATTCTTCGTTATCCTTAACTATACGCGCCACGCACTCCTTGATTGTGGAGAAGTCGTAGCCCTGACCTGCGGCGTAGCGGAAGAGTTTTGCCCGCAGATCGGCATCACTTTTTGCCTTTGTTGTTCGGATTTTTCGCTCCAGGAGCGTTATAAGGCGCTCGGTCATATCTACATCACCATTTTCAGCGATGACGGCGGAGATAATAGCCCCCTCTATACCTTTTCGGCGCAGGGCTGTGGTAATCTTATAGACACCCCAACCGCTGAGGTTTATCTTCTCGCGAACAAAGGCTGCAGCGTAACGGCTATCGTCTATAAATCGCTCAGCGACAAGGCGTTGCAGTACTCTCTGAGCATCAGCATCAGCCACGCCCCAACCCTTCATCAGTCGCAGGGCATCAGACGTACACTTCTCGCTCCTTGCGCAGAGGTTCATCAGTGAGCGAAGTGCCTGCTCGGCTGTCTTTGTGCGTTTTACCTTCTGCTCCATACTATTCTATCCTTTCCGAAAATATCCTTAGCCACAACAATATCTCGATAGCCCATACCCTCAAGCATAGTGGCTATTTGGCGGCCAAACTGCTCGTAAATCTCGAAGTACAGACCGCCACCACTACGGAGCATAGTAAGGCCGTTTTGGGCAATACTGCGGTAGAAACATAGTGCATCGTTATCGGCGACAAAGAGCGCTGTATGTGGCTCATAATCAACCACATTGCGGTTCATACTGCTTAAATCCGACTGGGGAATATATGGGGGATTTGAGACAATGATGTCGAACTGGCCCAAGTGCGACATATCGGCAAGAGCATCGGCCTTAATAACCTCTACATCTACGCCATTTTTTGCTGCATTTCTCGCTGCAATCTCCAGTGCAATCTCTGAAATATCTACCGCCACGACCTTTGCACCCTTGACCATCTTTGCAAGCGACACTGCAATAGCGCCACTACCTGTGCCTACATCAAGAATACGTGCGCCCTTCGTAGCATCTGCAGCTACGCGTGCTACCAACTCCTCGGTCTCAGGGCGGGGTATGAGTACCCCCTCGGCAACTTCAAAAGTAAGGTCGCAGAACTGAGCCTGACCAAGTACATACTGCACGGGGCGAGCTGCTGAGAGTTGGGTTATAATTGCCTGAAAATCATCTATTTGGCACTCGTTGTCATAGTGCACAACAAGCTGTGAGAAGTTATATCCACAACGACTGCAGACCACCTGACGAGCGATTGCAGTAGCCTCGCGAGGGTCATAGAGAGCAGAGATAGCCCTCTCGATGGTCTGTATGGCCTCTCTTACGGTCATAGTGACAACTTTAACTGGGCAAGTGCTATAGCCATTACAGCCTCAATGACAACCGTTGCACGAAGGACTATGCAGGCATCGTGACGACCACCAATAGTAAGTGGCTCGACACTCTGTGAGGCGAAGTTGTATGTATCTTGAGCTTGAGCGATGCTCGGTGTAGGTTTTATGGCTACGCGAACGACTATCGGATTACCATTTGTAATGCCGCCATTAATACCACCCTCGTGGTTGGTGGCAGTTGTTCCGTTGCCGTCAATAATACGGTCGTTGCGCTCGCTACCACGCAGGCGAACACCTGCAAAGCCGCTGCCGAACTCTACACCCTTAATGGCTGGAACGGAGAAGAGTAGGTGTGCTGCAACGCTCTCGACAGAGTCGAAAAATGGCTCGCCAAGATCTCTGCCAGCGCCCTCTACGGTGCACTCAATGACTCCACCAACTGAGTCACCATCGCGCTGTGCTGCGGCAACGACCTCGTCAAATTTGGTGCTATCTGTAACTCCGCCAAGTTCCGCAATGCGGCTGGTGTATCGTGCAGAGTCGGTAATCTTCTTTGCCACAACGCCCGCAGCAACAAGTAGCAGGGTCATTCTGCCAGAGAAGATGCCACCACCGCGAAGGTCAAACTGCTCACCGTACTTATGGCGTGCAGTAAGGTCGGCGTGTGATGGGCGTGGATGGAGGCGCAGGCGGTCGTAGTCGCCCGAGCGGGTATTTTCGTTATAGAAGACAATCTCAAGTCTATCGCCTGTAGTCACGCCGTTCTCTACTCCGCTGACGATATGCGGAACATCGCCCTCACGGCGTGGGGTAGTGCCCTTTGCACCAGAACGACGACGGGCAAGGTCGGCCTCGAAATCTGCCTCAGAGAGTGGGATGCCAGCGGGTGTGCCAGAGATGATAACACCGAGCGACTCGGTGTGGGAGCCGCCATAAATCTCTATCTTGAAACTATTTCCAAAGCTGTTATTCATCTCTCAACAAGTCCAAATCCTCAAAAAAGTTAGGGTAGCTCTTCGATACGCACTCGGCGCCCTTGATAGTGATGCTACCATCGCTCAGCAGTGCTGCTACGGCAAGGGTCATGGCCATACGGTGGTCGCCGTGGCTCTCAACCTCGACACCACCAGTAATCTTACCGCCAACAATCTTCATTACATTCGGCTCGGAGAGGTCTACCTCAATGCCGAGCTTGCCAAACTCCTTGCGGATAGCCTCGGCACGGTTACTCTCCTTATGCTCAAGGCGGCGTGTGCCAATAATACGACTCTGACCCTCGGCGGCTGCCGCAAGGGTTGCAAGGGCAGGGAAGAGATCAGGGCAGTTTGTGGCGTCAAACTCAAAACCGCGCAGCTCTCGATGTGATGCAGTAACAGAGTTTCCCTCCGTTGTAAGTTCAGCGCCTGCACGAACAAGGGCGTCACAGATAGCTACATCGGCCTGCTTGGAGAGCATAGAGAGGTTTTTAACGGTCACCTCGCCCGCAACAGCGCCCGCAACAAGTAGCATAGCTGCAGCGCTCCAATCGCCCTCTACAGCATACTCTGTAGGGGTATAGCTCTGACCACCAGCAATGTAGAACTGCTCGTAGTCGTTATGCTCGATAGCCACGCCAAAGTGTGCGGCGGTATCGATAGTCATATCAAGATATGGTTTTGAGACTGCACCAGCAACATTTATCACCGTATCCTCAGCAGCAAGGGGTAGAGAGATAAGAAGTCCCGTTACAAACTGAGAAGAGACAGAGCCGTCGACATCAATCTCTCCACCTGCAATAGGGCCGCAGACCTCGATAGGTAGTCTTCCGCCACCATCACGAATATCGACATCCAGACGGCGCAACGGATGCACCATCATATCCATTGGGCGATAGAGCAGCGTGCCCTCGCCATTGATTACTATAGGCTTATTGCAGAGCGATGCGATAGGGGTGAAGAGACGTGCCGAGAGTCCCGATTCGCCCACAAAGAGTGAGTCGGACTGGGGGTTAAGACCTCCGTCGACAACAATCGTGTTGCTATCTACACGCTCGACCTTTGCACCGAGTGTCTGGATACAATTTAATGCAGAGAGAGTGTCGTTGCAAAAGTCCATATTTCGCAACACACTCCTTCCATTTGCAAGCAGAGCAACAGCGAGTGCTCTCTGTGCATAACTCTTTGAACACGGTGGCGCCACAACTCCCTTTAGGCGCCCTTGGGAAACAGATTTATCCATTATAATTTGGCTATTTGCCATTGGCCTTTAGCCGTTAGCTTTTTCTAATTATTTCGCAACTTCTGACCTCTATAAAAGGTGCATCTGTCGAAGATTACTCTTCGGCAACAAAGCGGTGGTTGCGCTTGAGCTCGAAGTTCTTTCCAAGATATACGCGACGAACCATCTCGTCGGCTGCCAGCTCCTCGGCAGTACCTGTCTTGAGGATTTTACCCTCGTAGAGCAGGTAGGTACGGTCGGTGATTGCCAGAGTCTCGTCGACGTTGTGGTCGGTGATGATAACACCGATATTTTTGCCCTTTAGCGTAGCTACGATACTCTGAATATCCTCAACAGCAATAGGGTCTACACCCGCAAATGGCTCGTCAAGAAGGATAAACGAAGGGTTGATAGCAATGGCGCGTGCAATCTCTGTACGGCGGCGCTCACCACCTGAGAGTTGGTTACCAAAGCTCTTGCGCACCTTCTGCAGGCGGAACTCCTCGATAAGCTCCTCAAGGCGATGACGCTGGTACTCCTTTGTATAGTTTGTAATCTCAAGCACGGCGCGGATATTATCCTCAACACTCAGACGGCGGAAGACCGATGCCTCCTGGGCAAGGTAGCTCACGCCCAACTGCGCACGCTGGTAGACTGGCAGCTTGGTAAGCTCATTTACCGTTCCGTCGTCGTGCTCAAGGAAGATTCTGCCGCCATTTGGCTTGATAAGGCCTACAATCATATAGAATGAGGTGGTCTTACCTGCACCATTTGGGCCGAGAAGACCGACAATTTCGCCCTGGCGAACATCTATAGAGACATGATCTACGACGGTGCGTGATTTGTATTTCTTAATTAGATCGGTGGTGTATAATCTCATACCTCCAAAAAAAATTTTATTTATTTTTTACAAAGTTACACTTTTTTCGAGAATTTTTGCTATCTTTGGGTAAGAATTTCGTTTTTTTTGAAACAATAAGAGGGTTTATTTGCTAGGAAGATGGCACAAGAACAATTTACAAAGGAGTTGATACACCAGAAGTTAAAGGAGTACTTCGGGTTCTCTTCATTCAAGGGAAATCAGGAAGCGGTGATTCTAAACCTGCTTTCGGGTTGCGATACGTTCGTGCTGATGCCTACTGGTGGTGGTAAGTCGCTTTGCTACCAGCTACCAGCACTGATGATGGACGGTGTGGCGATTATTATCTCTCCGCTTATCGCACTGATGAAAAATCAGGTGGATGCTATGCGTACCTTCTCGGACAACCCCGGCATTGCCCACTTCCTCAACTCCTCTCTTACAAAAAACGCTGTGCAGCAGGTGCGTGAAGATGTGCTTGCGGGAAAGACTAAGTTGCTCTACTTTGCTCCAGAGTCGCTGACAAAGGAGGATAATATCGCCTTTCTGCACAAGATTAAGATTTCGTTCTATGCTATCGACGAGGCTCATTGTATCTCGGAGTGGGGTCATGACTTCCGCCCTGAGTACCGTCGTATCCGCCCAATTATAAACGATATTGGTCAGGCACCGCTCATTACCCTTACTGCAACCGCTACGCCGAAGGTGCAGATGGATATTCAGAAAAACCTCGGTATGACCGATGCTACGGTCTTCAAGAGTTCGTTTAACCGTCCAAACCTCTACTACGAGTTGCGTCCGAAGAACGACCCTGATCGTGATATCATCCGCTTTATCAAGCAGAATGAGGGCAAGAGCGGTATTATCTACTGTCTGAGCCGTAAGAAGGTGGAGGAGCTGGCAGAGCTGCTTGTGGCAAATGGTATCAAGGCGCTGCCTTACCACGCAGGTATGGATGCACAGACACGTGCCGACAATCAGGATGCCTTCCTTAAGGAGGGTGCTGATGTGATTGTGGCAACAATAGCCTTTGGTATGGGTATTGACAAGCCAGATGTGCGATTTGTAATCCACTACGATATTCCAAAATCACTTGAGGGCTACTATCAGGAGACAGGTCGTGCCGGTCGTGATGGCGGCGAGGGTTTCTGCCTTACCTTTTATAATTATAAGGATATTCAGAAGCTCGAGAAGTTTATGCAGGGTAAGCCAGTTGCCGAGCAGGAGATTGGTAAGCTGCTGCTGCTTGAGACACAGTCGTATGCCGAGAGTAGTATGTGCCGCCGAAAGACTCTGCTCCACTACTTTGGCGAGGAGTATACAGAGGATAACTGCGGAAGTTGCGACAACTGCTGCAACCCTCGTCCTCGTAAAAATGCAACAGAGGAGCTTGTGACTGCCCTGGAGGCTCTGAAGAGCATTGGCGACAAGTTTAAGATTGATCACCTTGTATCGTTGCTGCTTGGTAAGACTACGGCCATTATCAAGAGCTACGGACACAATAATAGTGAGTTCTTTGGCATCGGCGCCGAGAAGAGTAGTAACTTCTGGAATGCCGTTGTGCGTCAGGGACTTATTATGGGTCTGATTGATAAGAATATCGAGAACTACGGACTGATATCTATCACCCCAGCGGGCGAGAAGTTTATCGATAGCCCGACCATTGTGCGCATTGCTGAGGATCGTGACTACGAGGATGAGGAGAACAAGAGCGTTGCTCCTGCACAGGGTAGTGCTGCCGATGAGGAGCTCTATGCAATGCTCAAGGATCTGCGTAAGAAGGTGGCCAAAAAGCACGACTTGCCGCCATATGTTATCTTCCAGGACCCTTCGCTTGCTGATATGGCAATACAGTATCCGATAACTATTGAGGAGATGCAGAACATCTCTGGTGTAGGCGCTGGAAAGGCGAAGAAGTTTGGCGAGGAGTTTATCGCGCTCATTAAGGCCTATGTTGAGGAGAAGGAGATTATCCGCCCTCAGGATATGGTGGTAAAGTCTGTGGCAAACAAGGCAAGCAACAAGATTTTTATTATCCAGTCTATCGACCGTCAGATGGATTTTGAGGATATTGCTCGTGCAAAACACCTCTCGTTTGACGAACTGCTTACAGAGATTGAGGCTATTGTGAATTCGGGTACTCGCCTGAATATCAACTACTTCCTTGAGAAGTATATGGATGAGGATAAGGTTGACGATATCTTCCTCTACTTCAAGGAGGATGCCGAGTCCGACTCGCTCTCTGAGGCTTACGATGAGCTGGGTGACGAGTATACCGAGGAGGAGATTCGCCTGGTGCGTATCAAGTTCCTTTGTGAGGCGGGTAACTAACCATAATCGGTTTTGCAATAGGATTAAAACAAACTCAAATAAAATTTTTTAAGAAAGTTTTGCAAATATAAAAATTTGCACTATCTTTGCACTCGCAAACAAGAGATTTCGCTTCGGCAGATCAAGATACATCGCGGGATGGAGCAGTTGGTAGCTCGTCGGGCTCATAACCCGAAGGTCGTGTGGTTCGAGTCCCACTCCCGCTACCATAGAGGACAAATCATTAGATTTGCCCTCTTTTTTTGATTTAATAGATTTGTAACTATCTGATAATCTGAATAATAAATCAAAGAACTCATTACCACCATTGGTTAGAAGTCTGCGGTTTTCTTTGTCCCATTTTACCCCATCAGGGAAGGTTAATTTTTGTATCTTTTGGCATAGACCAAAATCTTGCCTACTCCAATAAATACTTAAATTACAGGCAATTGCAATTGTATCATCAATATACGCCGTAAGGTTCGAGAGGTTTACAGACGCTCGTTTCAACTCACGCTCGGCATTTCGCTTTTCCGTTTCCAGGTCAGCCATCACATCAGAAAAAGTTTCATCATCTACTTTTCCAAGAGCTTTATTCTTTTTAACCGTTTTGATTTCTGTTGTTAGAGTTGATATGCGCTTCTTGATGTTACTTATATCCACACCCTGACAGCCCTCTTTTTCAGCGAATTTTCTTTTCAACACCTCTGTCAAAATTGGTATTAACGGCTCTGGCAACTTAAACTGACTAAGCAACTCCATATACTTTGCGTGCAACTCCTTTGCTCCAACATTCACGCTCCCATCCTTACCACTATACTTGTAATAGTCTAAGTTCTTTTTCTTGACCGTATAACCCGTCATTAGATGACCATTATAGTATATATGACCTTTCAATGGGAAACGAGGCGTCTCAGCGGCAATTTCATATCCGACACTACCCTTACCATCAAGGATGGCTTGCACCCTATCAAATAACGCCTCAGAGATTAGTCGTTCTTGCTTACCTCTGATAACATTCCCGTTGAGGTATTTGTGTTCTAATCGACCGCAGTAGAATGAGTTTCTCAGGCACGCAGATAGATGTTGCTTAGAAATCTTTAATCCTCTTGCTTTAAGCCTTTCAATAATTCTTGCCTGTTTAATATCGGGTTCATTAGCAATCCACACCCACGCATCTTTGAGAATACGCCCATCCTCATTGATGGTTAATTGATGCTCTCTGTTTACCTTCTTTGATGTATAACCAAGCGGTGGTTTGCTATACCACTCACCACGATTGATACAAGCCACCATACCCTCGTAGCACTTATTTCTACGCATTGCATTATCAATATCTGCTACGATAAGTAGTATAGCTTCGATGTGTTTTGCAAGTATATTACTCTTATCAACGGGTTGATTAACTGATATAATGGTTATACCACTCTTTTCAAGTTTACTTTTGTATGTTAAACCCTCTTCCATACTACGACTAAATCGGTCGAAGTCATAAACTACAATCGTATCAACTTCGGGGTCGTTAAGTGCTGCTCCAACCATATCCAAAAACTTCTCTCCCGCTTTCTTAGCACTCTCGAAAGTGCCTCCAAAATCACATTTAACCTCTTTGTTATGCTCCTCGCAGTATTTATGACACGCCGTAAGTTGAGTGTTAATTGAGTTGTTCGACTTATACTGTTCCTCGCTTGAAACTCGTGTCCAAGTTATCGCTTTACCCTTCCCGTTTGCAGAAAGTGCTTTTCTTTGATTTACAATAGGGTCAACATCATTTTTCTTAGTTTTCTTAATCATTACTTTCGGTTCTTTTAATACTATTATTTACATACAATGTATAGCCAATCTCAGCTATTTCGTCTAATCCGTTTAGGAGTGTTATCATTTCGTCTTCATCTGTTATGCCCAAATCAAATAAGTATTTATTAAGCGTTTCATCTATATCTTGTTTTAGAAACATTTGTGTTGTATATCTTCAATCCCCAAGGGGTTATGCAGCTATTTGCCTCTTACCTATCTTAGTTGGCAAGACTTCTGGTCGGCGAGGTCGCAGTAACCTATATTTACAATGCGATGTTATTAGCGTTTAATAAATTAGCTATTGTTGATATTCATAAAGTTAATTATTTTATAGTAATCTACCGCCATATCCGTTATTGTAAAGAGTATTTTTAATGTATCTGCACTTTTTTCTAAAAAAATCATCATCCAATCGTTTTTTACTAAACTTACCATATTTATTAGTGTCGGGAATAAAACAACCCGCTAAACTATTATGGTAACAACAATATATTATGGAGTAGAAAAGCAGAAGATTTGCGCATCCTCAATGTCGCACTCGCAGATGAAGAATAATGATGTCGAACCTTTAACTGTTTATGAAATGTAAACCAGGGACGACTATTATTGACGCACTGACTATTTGCTATAAAGCAGAAGACGATTTCTTGGCATATATGAGAAAGGTTAGTAAAAGTATAGACTTTGATAAGTTTTCATTGTCCCGAACACGGGGCAAGCATCATAGCCAACACTTTGATGTTAAGTTATACGGTTTAGGTGTTGCTACTATGTACTTTGACAGATATGGAGCAAACGATGATGAACCATATATATGGTTACGAGTGGACAATTATGTGCTATATGACCGACCTCTATTAGTTGAAACATTATCACTCCCCGAACTTCTTGACCTCCCCTTTAACAACTTTACACATTTAGATTTAGCACGAGATTACTTGTATAACATTGGAAATCGCATTAGAATTATGATGCGTAATCCTGAACTCACAACCATAATTAACGGCAAGCAGATTAAAGATAGAAATAAGATTCTAAACAATGTTACCAGAACTTGTAATATAAGCCTTGACCGTGACGGAGGCAAGTCATTAACTATCAAACAATCTAAGGCGATAAAGAATAAGTATGATGGTATAACACTTGACTCGTACGATAAGGTAAATGAGATTAAATCTAAGTCTCATAAACAGTATATCTTAAACTTCTATGGTAACCCCAAACGATTGCATCGACTCGAAGTGAGACTCAATAATGACGATATTAAGGGGATTGCCAAGAGTCTTGGTATTACTTTAACAGAAGATATTATCTTTGATTCTAACAAACTTGATGCTATCTACCTGCAAGCACTGCACTCAATGTTGAGGTTCACTCACGGGCGAAAGAAACTCGATTGGCAGATGTTATTTGACTGCAATATGAAGTATAGATAACAACGCCCCCTCCCATTGCATATATTTGTGAGCTATCTATTTAATAACAAAACAGATAGATTAAGAAATATTATGCACTCATTTTGCTAATCATAAAGGCATAAATAATCCAATCACTTGGGGTAGATGGTTAGATTATTCCTCCACTCCATAGCAAGAGGTGGAGGAATAATAACAAATACAGACCTATAATTAAGAAAAAATGTAAACCTCAGAAAAGAATGTTTATTTAACAAATATAATATAAGTTAATAATCTATAATACAGTTATTTGTGAAGTGTTTAATGGGGTAATTATCAAGCCATATCCCCTCCCTATAATAGACACTTGAACGGTAAGCGTTCTTATAACACCTATCAGAGGTAGGTATAGCTATATAACAAACTGTGTGTTACGATAATTTTCTGTGATTTTTTAGTGATTTCAATGCTACTTACCATTCTTTTTGGATTTATTTAACTATTTATAAGAGAAACGAATATAGTATGATACAGAACAAAAATTACAAGCGCACATCACGAGAAATGCCACAAGAGACTCGTGACAAGATTAGTGCAAAACTCCGTGGTCGTAAGAAGAGCGTAACACATCGTCAAGCTATCTCCAAAGGACTGAAAAAGGCGTGGTCTTGCATCGGTTATAGCAATAGTGACAATCAGATGTAAGGACGAAGAGACTCCAATTTTAGGGGTCTCTTCTGCGTAATGAGCTATAATTGAAACTCCTTTTTAACTCGCTGAACGGTCGAAATACTAACACTACAAATGGCTGCTGTATCTCGGATTGACTTGCCCGCCTTCAATGAGCGGATAACCTTGCTATACTCTTCCTGCTTGCGCTCCCTACTCTTTACCGAACCAACCTTACGACCTAATTTGCCACCATCAGCAATGTACTTCGCACGACCACTGTTGAGGCGATAGGTGATGTTCTCTCTTTCAAGCTGGGCGCAGACACCGAGCACCGACACCATTACCGCCAAATATGGATTTTCTTTGCCATCTGACCCAAACAAAGACAAACCCTCCTTCTGGAAATAGGCGTTGATACCGTTATCCTTCAATGTGCGGATAGTATCTAACACCTCCCATACTGCACGACCACAGCGTGAAAGCTCCGAGAACAAAACCACATCTACACGATTGCTAATAGCATAGTCAATGCACTCAGTAAGCACTGCACGCTCCTCATTGCGTTTTGCACCGCTTATATGCTCCTCATAAACCTCAACGACCTCCAAACCATTGAGGTTTGCATAATTGGTTAAGTCTGCTACCTGACGAGAGGTGGATTGCCTCTCGCCAGTGCTCGATACTCTTGCGTATATAACTGCTCTATTCATCTTCGTCATCTTTTGGTAATGATTTTTACCAAATTTTGATTAGTGCTTGGAGTTGAAAACATCTGAACTGACCGCACTCCACATCATAGTATGTGCAGACCTTGCGAGCATCGCCACAAAGACCAGTTCCCAAAACCTTGTCACGCATTAGTTGAGGCATCAATGTGCCGTAGGCTACTCTCACGCTCTTATCCTTTTTGAGGTACGCAAACTTAACTACGCCCTCACGCATACGAGCCTTCAACTCATTCAACTTTGCCACCTGCATACCTGTTACAAAGTCATTCTCTACACGCTCTGAGATTACCGCTGCTCGGTACATTTCTCGATTTGTCAGTGCTACTACGGTTGTCATATCTGTAATGTGTTATTTGTTAAACATACTTAAAAACTTCTTCTAATCTGCTTAGGCTCTCCCCAACCATTGAGTCGATAAACCTCCGTTACAGCCTCCTCATAGGTTCTCACATCTTTGACAAATCGTGCGGTTGAACCTGTCTCAGTCACACTATCAAATTGCCATATTCCCCACCAGTTACGATGTCTTCCAAACTTATATTTACCAACTTCGGCTTTCATATCGTTTCCTCCTTATTTCAATAGCAAAGATATGGATAATATTTAACATTGCCAAACTTTTACCAATATTTTTATGGATAGTTTTGAATAATATCCATATTTTTATACCTTTGTGGGTACATTTAACAATTTATGGCAACAGAGAAACAAGAACGCACTGTTATTCACCTCGAACTCGGTGCAGAACACCACTACTTCGGTAGCATCAAAGCTTTGTGCGACCACTTCGGCAAGGAGCAAATCGGCATCACTTACAAGAGCCTTGCGAACATTGGTATAACACCCGAAAAACCCTACCGCAACAAGTTTTGTACTATCCGTAAAGGAATACTTCTGACCGCTCCCAAGGCGCAGTAGGATAGTGACTTATGTTTCGGAAATAAAATTTCTTTTTGTGTGTAACAGCGCAAAAAGGGATTTTTTTGTACCTTTGCACCCTGAAGAGCACAAAGTTCTTCGCCAATATGAGAACAAATATAAACTTACATTACTACATTTCAGCAGCTTATATCTACATCCCTTATCACCACAATATCTCTACGAATTGGGAGGGCTAAGTGTAATGTAATTCTCGTTCAAAAATAACATATTAAATACTTTTTTACTGTATGAGCAAAGTGCGTTTGCTCATAGTGGTGCTGTGTGCATTGCTATGGGCTGAGGGTAGCTATGCCCAAAATTCTTATGTACTGACGCTTGAGCAGATGTTTGCTCTGGCTGATGAAAATAGCAAAACATTAAAAGCCGAAGATGCTGCGGTTGTTGAGGCGCAGCAGGGCGTCAAGGTCGCAAAGAATGGTTATCTTCCCGATATTGGCATCTCACTGTCGGCAAGTTATCTCGGAAATGGACATCTTACGGATAGGGATTTCTCGAATGGCCAGAGCATCAAGATGCCCCACTTCGGAAACAATTTTGCTGTTGAGGCTACGCAACTTATCTATGGTGGAGGTGCTGTAACCAATGGCGTGGCGATGGCCAAATTGAAGGAGGAGATGGCGGGAGTAAATCGTGAGGCGGCTCGCTCACGAATCCATTTTATGCTTACGGGATTCTATCTCGACCTATACAAGCTCCAAAATGTATTAAAGGTCTATGATAAGAGTATCGAGTTGGCAAAGGTCATCATCGAAGACACTAAGGCTCGCAATGCTGCGGGTGTGGCACTCCAAAACGATGTAACCCGCTACGAGTTGCAGTTGAAAAACCTTGAACTTGCCCGCCGCCGTGTAGAAAACGCAGTAGAGATTCTCAACTACGATTTGGTTACGATGCTTGGTCTGCCTGCTGATACTGAGATTGTTCTCGATAGCACTCTTACGGAGAGAACAATTCCAACCGAAAGTATGGACTATTGGCAGCAGTTGGCTCAAACCAATGCCCACGCCGTAAAGCAGTCAGCTTTGGCTGTTAAGATGGGTGAGCGTGGTGAAATGTTGGCACGCTCGGAGCGACTCCCAAAGATTGCCCTTGTTGCAGTCAACCACTTCGATGGCCCGATTACCATCGAGGTGCCTACCATAAACAAAAATTTCAACTATTGGTATGTTGGCGTAGGCGTGTCATTCAACATCTCCTCTTTGTATAAGGCGAATAAGACATTCAGGCAGGCACAATACTCGACAGCCATTTCTCGCCGCTGCTATGACGATGTGTTGGAGCAGACCGCAATGGCAGTGCAAGCCGACTACACCAAATACCTGGAGGCTTATGACGAGGTGGCAACATTGGAGAAGAGCGTGCAACTTGCAACGGAGAACTATGCTGTGATAGAAAATCGCTACCGCAACGATATTGCGCTTGTTACCGATATGCTCGATGCGTCAAACCAACTGCTCGATGCCGAGTTGCAGTTGGCAAATGCACGAATCAATGTAATCTTCAACTACTACAAACTTAAAAACACATCTGGAAATCTATAAAAAGATAATACTATGACTAAGAAGACAAAGAAGCTGATTTACAATATTTTTGCCTGCATCCTTTTGCTCGGCGCAATTTCGTGGGTATGTACCAAGTTTATCCACTTGGGCAATGTGGAGTTTACCGAGAATGCCCAGGTAAAGCAACTCATCGTACCCGTAAACTCACGAGTGCAGGGATATATCAAGGAGGTGCGTTTTGACGAGTATCAGAAGGTGAGCAAGGGCGATACGCTCGTCATTATCGAGGATGCGGAGTATCGCTATATGGTGGCGCAGGCCGAGGCTAACCTCGCTAACGCAAAGAGTGGTAAAGATGCTATGCACAATGTGATTTCAACGACAAGCACAAACATCTCGGTAACAGACGCAAGCATCGAGGAGGCTCGCATCGTATTTGAGAATGCAGAGCGTAACTACAAGCGATTCAGCACGCTCTATGAGCAGAATGCCGTCACCCGCCAGCAGTATGACGATATGAATACCGCATACTTGGCCGCAAAGGCTCGTTACGATATGCTCTGCCGCCAGAAGGAGAGCGTTCAAGCGGTAAGTCGTGAGCAGAACACTCGCTTGGGTCAGAATGAGGCGGGCATCAAATTGGCAGAGGCAGCATTGGAGTTGGCTCGCTTGAACCTTTCATATACCGTTGTGCTCGCACCCTGCGATGGCTACACGGGTCGTAAAGATATTCAGGAGGGTCAGCTCATTCAGCCTGGGCAGACATTGGTAGATGTAGTTGATTCCCAGGAGAAGTGGATTGTGGCGAACTACAAGGAGACGCAGACTGCCAATATCACCGTGGGCTGCGAGGTGGAAATTGAGGTTGATGCAGTTCCCGACCATACATTCAAGGGCGTTGTACGCTCGATTTCTCGTGCTACGGGAGCAAGTTTCTCGCTAATGCCGCAGGACAATTCGTCGGGCAACTTCGTGAAGATTGAGCAGCGCATCCCCGTTCGCATCGACTTTGCGGAGGATAACGATGCCGAGGCGATGGAGCGTGTGAGCGCAGGTATGAATGTGGAATGTACGGTCATGTACTAAAAGTCAGGGTTTATGTCTTGGGAACAAAATAAGCCCTTTTCGATTCCGCAGATACGCTTCGTGCCTGAAAAGGCGAAGCCGTGGCTGCTGATACTCTTCATCATTGTGTTCAACTGCACGGGAGGAGTATATCTCGCTGCGGTGAGCGATATGGTGGGTTCAACACAGTTACTGCAAGAGGATATTATGATGGCGGGCTATGCCTCGTTGGTGGGTATGGCACTCTTCTTTGCCATTATGTTCCGCTTGAAGTGGGCTGTAAGACCGAAGACAGCACTCGGTAGTTGCATCTCGGTACTCATTGCCGCCAACCTTATATGTATGCACACGGCGAGTGTACCCGTGCTTGTGGGCGTGAGCCTTGTTGCGGGATTCTTCCGTATGTGGGCGATATACGAGTGTAATTCAACCATTCAGTTGTGGATTACGCCCAAACGAGATATGTCCATCTGGTTCTGCTACATCTACCTGATGGTAAACGGCACTATCCAACTTACGGGCATAGCAGCGCTATCATTCTCCGTGTGGGCTTCGTGGCACTATATGTATTGGTTTATCATCGGCGCTTTGCTGGTGATGTATCTCATCGTGATTGTCTGCTATAAGGGTATTTCGATTATGCCTCGCTTGCCTCTCTATGGAATTGATTGGGTAGGTATGCTGCTGTGGGGTGCTACGGCAATGTCTATTCTGTTTGTATGCCTCTATGGCGAGCACTACGATTGGTGGCAGTCGGAGCATATATGGTTTGCTACGGTACTGGCGGTGGTAACATTCGGTATGAATTGGTGGCGTTCGACCTATTTGCGTCACCCTTATATCTCGTTCGGAATATTCAAGATGCCGATTGTGCTGACCTGCGTGGCGGTAATCATTGTAATGGATTTGCTGCTTGCCCCATCACACATCTTCGAGCACGCACTGATGGAGGGTGTTTTGGGCTACGACCATCTGAATACTTTGACGCTTAACTGGGTGTCAATCCTCGGTGTGGTGATAGGCATCGTGTTCACTTGGCAGACCTTCGCCCGCCGAAAGTGGACATATCAGCGTATGCTGGTGATTGCCTTCTCGTGCTTTGCATTTTACTTGGCATACTTCTACTTCCGCATTGACTATAACCTACCCAAAGAGGCGTTGTACCTGCCCGTCTTTGTTCGCTCGGCGGGTTATGTGATGGTGGCGGTGATGATGCTTACGGCAAATGCCCGACTTCCATTCCCATTCACCTTCCTGCACGGACTATCGTTCCAGAATATGTTTAGCGCAGCATTGGCGGGCCCGATAGGAAATGCCATTGTGGGCAGAGTGTTAAAGATGGTTATGGCTCGCAACTCGATGTTGCTCGGCGAGAGAATGGATAGTGTCGAACTCTCCACCTCGCACGCCCAGTTTGGTGAGTTATATGGTATGGTACAAATACAGTCGTTGCTTGAATCTATGAAGGAGATATACGGGTGGCTACTCCTGCTGGCTATACTCTGCCTTGTGGTGCTGATGATGCGACATAGCGATATTCGCCCAATGAAAGTCATCGAGCCGACATACCGAACAATGTATAAAATCTTGCGAAAAAATATGAAATTACGCCTGCGACTACGCAGACGAAGCAAAGTTTTACAACACTGAATCAGTTATGAATTACAGTTCTTTAAGTAAATTGAAGAGCCACATCAATTCAAGTATGGTATTGATTTTCTTTACCATCCTTGCACTTGTTTGCGCCAACACTCCCACAATCAAGGAGTGGTATTTTTCGCTCTGGCAACTACCAATGAGCCTATCTATCGGCGAGTTTAATTTCTTCTCGCACTCGGGGCACGCAATCACCCTTGGGCAGATGATTAACGACTTCCTGATGGCAATCTTCTTCCTCTCGGTGGGTCTTGAAATCAAACGAGAGATAAAGGTCGGTGAGTTGTCGTCTATGGATAAAGCGCTACTTCCGATTATCGGCGCTTGTGGCGGTATGCTTATCCCTGTTGTGATATTCTACCTCGTGTGCCCTGCGGAAGCAGCAATGCAGCGTGGCTTAGCTATTCCAATGGCTACCGATATTGCCTTCTCGCTGGGTGTTCTGGCTGTTTTTAAATCGAGAGTCCCCGTTGGATTGAAGATGTTTTTGGCGGCTCTTGCCGTAGCAGATGACCTCGGCGGCATTATCGTCATTGCACTCTTCTACACCTCAAATATTGATATGCTCTATCTCGGCCTGTCGGCTTTGTGTGTAGCAATTATGGTCGTAGGTAATCTCGCCAATGTGCGTCGCAAGGGGTTCTATATCTGTGTGGGTCTTGTACTGTGGTACTTTATGCTCAACTCGGGTATTCACTCCACCATTGCAGGTGTTATTGTGGCACTCTGCGTGCCCGCTACACTTGTTAAGGGCACGGGGTACTACTTGGAGCGTATCCGTGAGAATGTGAGCAAAATTCCCGTTGTCGATTTTGGCAATCTGCATAAAACGATAGTGCTGACAAATGACCAGATACATACACTCAAAAGTATAGAATCTGCCGCCGATAAGATGATTAGTCCACTGCAAGACCTTGAAGATAATCTTCACACGCTTATCAACTATATAGTAATTCCGCTATTTGCCTTTGCCAATGCAGGTATTGACCTTTCGGCAATGAGTATGGGCAGTGTGCTGTCGGGAGTGAGTCTGGCTGTGATGCTTGGTTTGGTAGTTGGCAAATTCTTAGGCGTATTCTCATTTTCGTGGATAGCCGTTAAACTTGGCTTTGTGTCACTTCCCGCTGGCTCTTCGTGGAAATCATTTGCAAGTGTCTGCGTGGTCTGCGGTATTGGGTTTACGGTGTCGATGTTCATCGCCGACCTCTCGTATGCAGGGCTGGGAGCAGAGGGCTCGGCTTTACTTGACCAGGCGAAATTAGGAGTGCTTTTAGGCTCGGTCATATCCGCAGTTATCGGCTGCGTGCTATTGAACAAGACCTTACCCAAATCATAACAGACGACTACGACAAAAAATCCCTCGCCAAATCTGACGAGGGATTTATGTTTATAGAATAAGATAAACTCAACGCTTGTCCATAAGTCCGAATCGATACCACTGCTCCAATGGATAACTACTCTTGATAATCATTCTCAACTCATTGTACTTCTCCTTCACCTCCGAGAGAACGGCATTGGCCTCTTGCAGTTTCTCGGTTGCAGCCATTCGTAGTCTATCCACCTCTTGACTCATTTTGATTGCCTCCTCACTCGCTGCAATCAACGAATCGAGCGCATCCTCCTTAACGCCTCTTACGGCGAGTTCGTTAAGGTTTACCTTCATCCCTTCTGCCAGCACTTTTGCTTTTAGTGCCTGGTCTTCAAATGTCTTAGACATATAGTTAATTTTTTAGTTAAGCGAGAGCCCTCGTAGCCCTGCCATCATAGCAAAAATACGAAAAAATCGGCAAAAAT
>JAZQYI010000008.1:0-88047 GCA_045633445.1 Alistipes sp. | reverse complement strand
TTACCTTCATCCCTTCTGCCAGCACTTTTGCTTTTAGTGCCTGGTCTTCAAATGTCTTAGACATATAGTTAATTTTTTAGTTAAGCGAGAGCCCTCGTAGCCCTGCCATCATAGCAAAAATACGAAAAAATCGGCAAAAATAGCTCTTGCTACGCTCACTTTTTTTGAAACTTTTTACCATATAAGTATATAATAACAAGCGATATAGACACTGTTATTTGACTATCACATCTCAGTTTCTCAACAGCATCAGAAGCCTACACCAAAGCAAATAATTCTTTGATATAACTGCATACAGAAATCGGTAGCCACAATTAAGTGACTACCGACTTTCTTGAATACATCCAAAAATTGAATACACTTGATGTGTTTTAATAATGAAGTTTTGATTATCGTTTCCAATCATCAAGCCACTTCATAAATCTAATAACACTATCGTAGTCCTCTATAAAGCGGTTAGAAATTTCGATATGGTGTCCTACCTTAGGACAGTCAATCGACTGTCCTTTTTTATTTTGCAGTAGCAACTGCGTTGCAGTGTTCAAAGTATGGGAGATATTACAAGTAAACTTGACGATCTCCCATATTTTGAACAACGCTAAAGCGTATCTGCAAAATAAATATGTAGCGGGAGTGGCTCTTTGGTGGGTGGTTACCTCCCGCGTGTTATTCCGCACCACCACAAGTGGCGACTGCGGCACTTGGTCGGTGATGTCGCGCAGCCTGCGCGACATTCGAGTCCCACTCCGACTATATTTTGGTGGGTTGTTATAAAAATTCGTTTGGGAATTTAACTTTTTGTTTGTATCTTTATCCTATATAACGGATAAATATCTGTGTTGTATGGGATTTAGGGTCTACTCTTCAACTATAGAGGCTTGTTGTCTGGGCGCTGAGAGCATCAGAAGATGCTTTGAGGGTATTCAGACAGGGAGCGTGTGTGGTGTTGTCTTTTGTGGTACGAGCAGCGAGGTGGAGTATCATCAGCTGTTGGCCGCACTCAAGCGTTCTGTGTATGAGCTTTTAGGTAGAGCGGTGCCCGTAACCCTTATACCGCAGTATCTACTACCAGAGGGTGGACTATCGGTGGCTATCTATGCGTTAGATGGGCAGGTAGAGGTGCAGACGGCTCTGCAGGATGGCGTATGTTATGGTAAAATTGAGGATGGCGAGCAGTCGTTGCTCTTTATTGAGGCGATAGCGGCATCGGACTTTACAAGTAGCGTAAAGCAGCAGAGCGAAGAGGTATTCGGCCGTTTGGATGCTATACTTGCAGCGCACGGCTTTACTGTCAGCGACATTGTGCGTCAGTGGAACTACATCGGAAGCATTGTCGATAGTCGAGAGGGTAAGCAGAACTATCAGGAGTTTAATGATGCCCGCACAATCTACTACAGCAGAGGTCAGTGGCAGAATGGATACCCTGCAGCGACGGGCATTGGCGCTGAGGGAGAGGGTATTATTGTCGGCTGTATAGCCTTTAAGAGCAGTAACGATGCGGCACGAGCCATCTATCCTATTGACAATCCGCTTCAGGTGGCGGCGCACGTCTATTCAAAGCAGGTGCTTATAGACAAGGCGGAGGGTGCGATGAAGAGCACACCAAAATTTGAGCGCGCGAAGGTAATTCAGACCCCGCGAGGAGCCTGTTGCTTTGTCTCGGGCACAGCAGCAATTCGTGGCGAGAAGAGTGCCGATTTCTCGACTGCAGAGGAGCAGACCGTAATGACAATTGAGAATATTGAGCACCTCGTATCGGCTGAAAATCTGCAGCGATATGGTTGCGAGCCACACAAACTCAAATATGCTCAAATTCAGGTGTTTATAAAGAATGCGGAGGACTATTGGCAGGTGAAACAGATTGTCGATGCAGCCTACCCAGAGATCACTCCGCTATACACTATAGCCGATGTGTGTCGTAGTGAGTTACTTGTTGAAATAGAGGGAATTTTAATATCACAATAATATGAGAAAGGGTATTATTCTACTGGCCATCTCTCTGCTCTTTTCTGTAACGCAGGTGGTAGCTTCTGTAAGGTGTAGCGATGAGGTATTTCTGCGCAGAGTATACCTAACGGTAACAGGTGCGCTGCCTACTCCGCAGCAGGCTGTAGATTTTATTGAGGACCAGAGCAGTAATAAGCGTGAGGTGCTGATAGACAAGCTATTAGAGAGCGAACTGGGACTTAAGTATATGCAGATGCGCTGGGGGGATATACTGCGCATAAAGTCTGAGTTTCCGAGCAACCTCTGGCCAAATGGCGTGCAGGCGTACAATCGCTGGATATATGAGCAGTTGATGAACAATGTGCCGTATGACAAGATGGTGCGCGGTCTGCTACTCTCGTCGGGTAGTAACTTCCGTTCACCTGCGGCAAACTTCTATCGTGGATTTCAGACTCGCAGCTCAAAGAATATCTACGACAATATCAACCTACTCTTTTTGGGTAACCGCGAGTGTTACGACAACGGAAACATCTGCTTCTCGCAGATAAAGTACAAGTCGACAAAGGAGTGGAAAGAGGAGATTATCTACCTCGATATTCACAAGAGAGCGCCATATAATCAGATTGAACTCGGAGATGATACTACCTTCTACTTGCGCCAAGATAGCGACTGGCGTGAGCCATATGTGCAGTGGCTCACATCGCCTAAGAATCGTCGTTTTGCCGAGGTTATGGTAAACAGAATGTGGTTCTGGGTATTTGGTAAGGGTATTGTTCACGAGCCAGACGACTGGAGGGATGACAATCCGCCATCTGACCCCGAACTGCTTAAGGAGCTGACAGACTACTTCCTTGCGCAGAACTTCGATATGCGTGCGATGATGAAGCGAATACTGCTCTCCGATAAGTTTAACTCAAAGGCAGCTCCTGAGGGTGACTACACCCCACAGCGACTACCTGCAGAGGTGATTGTAGATGCTATGGCCTCAGTGACAAATATCTGGAGTACATATACCAGTCGTGTGCCGGAGCCATTTACATTCTACCCTCCACGCACAAGGTCAACACATTTGGGCGATGCTACAGTGTCATCATCGGAGTTGGAGCTCTTTGGTAAGGTGTCGCGCGATGTGTCGCTTGAGAGTCAGAGAAACAATGCAATTACATCGCGTCAGCTGCTCTATCTTATGAACTCTTCGGCGCTTGAAAAACGCATACGAAAGAGTCCTACACTGCAGAAAATGTATATCCAAAGTGCTAATATTAAGCAACTTGCGGATAATATAACGCTGCTTACACTCTCGCGCAGAGCAACGGCTGCTGAGGTTGAGATGTACAAGCAGTATATGGAGAAGAACCAGTTGCCAATGATGGAGGTGGCGGTAGATATTATGTGGATGCAGATAAATAGCAACGAGTTCCTTTATAACCACTAACAGCTTCTGACTATGAGAAAGATATATCTTTTAACGATTTTTCTGCTCGCTATAGCACCTGTAGTTATGGCTCAGCGAGCAAAATCTGTGATACTTGTCTATTTGGATGGTGGCCCAGCGCAGACAGATACGTTTGACCCTAAGCCAGAGGCGGGAAGAAACTACTATGGCAGTTACAAGGGCGTCTGTAAGACCAATGTTGAGGGCATTGAGATAGGCGAGAAGTTACCGTTGCTTGCCACAATGGCGGATAAATATACCCTTATCCGAAGCCTTACACATGGCAGTAATGCTCACGAGACGGGTCACTATGCAATGATTACGGGCGATACGTCTGGTGGTGCGGTGGTATATCCATCGTTCGGTGCGGTGATATCCTATATGAAGAGGGATACATACAAGGGTATTCTGCCTTGCTATATCTCTGTGACAAGTGCAAATAGTCGCTTTAATGAGGGCGGATTTCTGGGTAATGCCTACAAGTCGTTCGATACAGGTGGAAAGCCAGAGAGCGCAGAGTATGAGGTTGAGGGTATTGTCAATAAGAGCGTCGATCGCAGTAGAATGGCTGCCCGAATGGATCTGCTCAATAGCTTTGAGCGTCAGCCGATGGATAAGCAGGTGATAGACTCGCTGCGTGATGTGAATATGGAGTTTATCTGGGGTGAGAGTCGTGAGATTTTCAACCTCAATAACGAGCCAGACTCCGTACGACAGCGATATGGTAAGTCGCGACTTGGTCAATCTTGTCTTGTGGCACGAAGACTTGTTGAGGCGGGAGTGCCGTTTATAAATGTGCGTACAACGGGTTGGGATACACACAAAAAGCACTTCCCAAAGATGAATACGATGTTGCCAGACCTCGATAGAGCGCTATCAGCATTGATTGCCGACCTTGATAGTAGAGGTTTGTTAGATAGTACGATTATCCTCTGCGGTGGAGAGTTTGGTCGTTCACCGAAGGTGTTGTGGGAGGCGCCGTGGAATGGTGGTCGTGCGCACTTCGGTGCTGCATTTAGCTACTTGGTAGCAGGTGGTGGATTTATTGGTGGAAAGGTTGTAGGTTCGACCGATAGCAATGGCGAGAAGGTCGCTACTCGACCAGTAAGTCCGTGCGATCTGATAGGTACGGTATATATGCTGATGGGCATAGACCCTTACGGTAAACTGCCGCACGTGTCTGAGGGTGAGTTGCCGATACTTCCGTCACTGCTTGATAGTAAGAAGAGCCACGGATTGTTGTATGAGATTATTGACATAAAAGAGCCTAAATATGAGAAGTAAAAGGATATTTCTACTTATACTCTGTGCCTTAGCGACAACAACGCTCTATGCACAGAAGTTGTCGTTAGGTTTTCTCTATCCTGCTGGAGGTCAGGTTGGTACAACGGTAGAGATAGAGGCTGGCGGACTGAACATAAATAAGGCGACAAAGGTTCTGTTTAGCCATCCTGGTATCACGGGTACGGTTGAGCCGATAAAGGAGAGCGCATCGACCAAAAAGAAGCGCAGACGACTCAATGACCAGAGTAGTCCGCAGCTTGCTGATAGGGTTAAGATACGAATAACTATTGCGGCAAATGTTCCGTGTGCGATGTATGACTTGCGTCTGCAGGGTCCGAGTGGTGTGTCGAATATGTTGCCATTTGAGGTGGCGTCGTATCCGAACTTTATGGAGAGCAAGCGTTCGCAAGCCTCTCGCCCAAATAAGGTGGAAAAACTGCCAGCGGTGCTCTGTGGATATGTCACACCAGGAGGTGTAGATTACTACAACTTCTCAGGCACTAAGGGACAGACAATCGTGGCAACGGTCAAGGCTCGACAACTTGTACCGTATATCGCTGATGCGGTGCCTGGTTGGTTTCAGCCAGTGCTCAGAATTGTAGACTCTGAGGGACGAGAGGTGGCATACTCTGACGACTACTACCACAATGTCGACCCTGTAATTATCACTACGCTGCCAAAGGATGATACCTATATGCTGACAATTCACGATGCGATATATCGTGGACGTGAGGACTTTAACTATCGTATACATATTGGCCAGATACCGTTTGTTACGGGTCGCTATCCAGCCTATGGAACAGTCGGTAAGAGCGTTAAACAGCAGATAAAGGGTGTCAACCTCGAGTCGACCACAGCGAAGGTTAAGGTGAAGAAGGCGGGCTATAACCAGTTGGGATATACAAGCAGCGTGGGTAGCTCAAATGCCATTTCGTTCTACGCTTTGCCAAAGGGTGTCAAGCACATTCAGCATCCTAAGGCTGGTGCGGTACTCAATGTTGGAATGGCTATTTCGGACTCGCTGACGTCAAGGGCTCCGATTAAACGATATACAATCTATGCAGAGGCGCGACAGCCGATATATATTGAGCTTATAGGCCGTAGAAATGGCTCGAGAATAGATGCTATTATGCGCCTTAAGGATGGTCGTGGTAAGGTTGTGGCAAAGGCCGACGATACAGAGGATCCGATGCAGGGATTGATGACATTCCACGCCGACCCTGTGCTCAAGTATACTCCACGACAGAACGGGGTGTTCTATTTGGATGTTGAGGATCTCTATCAGGGATATGGCGAAGATTACCACTATATGTTGCGCCGACATAGCCAGATGCAGTCATTTAATGCCTTTGTCTCGCCTGCAAATATAACCATTCCAGCGGGTGGTACGGCTGCGTTCCGTGTCGATATTACGGGAAAGATGAAGCGCCCAGCAAATCTGATGCTTGAGGGACTGCCAAAGGGATTTACCACAAGTAGTATGCAGCTGCGAAGTGGTAAAAAGTGGAATGTGACAATCACTGCGCCAAAGGGTGCAGAGGTGGAACGCTTCCCAGTAGAGCTAAAACTTGACTACCCAGTGAACAAAGAGACCCGCGCGGTGGCAGATGTTGTGCCAGTGGATAATATGATGCAGGCATTTTACTACACCCACTATATTCAGGCGGCAGAACTTGCTCTGGATATTGTGCCAGCATCGCCATATCGCCTCTCTGTGGATGTGGATTTAGAGGAGGCTGTTACCTTTACGCTGCGCGATGAGGCTATTCCTATCAAGGTTAAGATTGACCGAGATCCTGGATTTGCAGACCCTGTAGAGCTTATTTTGGGTAATAAGAATAAACTCTTTGCCCTTGAGCCTATCTCGATTATGCCGACAGAGAACGAGAAGACTATCTACCTGAAGATTGACGCTGCCGACTTTGAGAAGTTCAGAAATAGAAAGACACCGCCATTCTGGCAGATGAATATCGTGGGAACTGTCAAGGGCGAGATTGTAAGACAGGGTAAGCGTACCTTCCAAAATGCGAAGTACCGCGAAATGACCCCATACTTCATCCTCGAACTCCGCAAATAATTTCCGCAATAATATTCCTCATAGGCGTATGCACTGCATACGCCTATGGTTTTTTAGAGGTGTAATAAAAAACGAGCTCGCATACGCTCATATGCTTTGAATGTTTTTACAACGGAAGTGGATATACACACAGTCGTTCCGTATAGAGAGTGCAAGTATCCATTGTGGCGGGATTGACTTCGCTTTCGCTCGTCTTTCCCTTGGACTCCTCGGCAATGTGCAACAAGAGAGCCGTACTGCGTACGGCACCTTTTATTATTAGAGTGACTATTTGTGAGCAAGCTCCCATAGTCACTCTAACAACAAAAGCCACTCTTGCGAGTGGCTCTCTTGTTGCGCATTGCGCTCGTGATTCCGGCGGGATTCGAACCCACGACCCACAGCTTAGAAGGCTGTTGCTCTATCCAACTGAGCTACGGAACCAGCCGAGATCTCCATATTGGCTTAATGGATGCGCAAAAGTAATATATTTTTTCCAATTACACTACATCTTGTCGACAATTTTTCGCATAAAGTCGAATAATCGGCGGCTCGGGCGATGGTTCATCTTCCACTCTCTGAGTCTATTCATCCTCTCTGGAATGGTTTTATCGAGCAGTGCAACAAGGTAGTAGATTCCCCAATCAAGCAGCAGAGCTGTACCGATAACAACATAGAGCTGTGCATCTGCGCTACAGCCATTACGGGCTGCAGCGTGCCAAGCAAGTACAACGCAGAGGTTGAGCAGTGTAATGAGTACAGCTGTGCCGATATGAGATATTCCAAGGCCGATAAAGAGGTGGTGGAGGTGCGTCTTATCGCCGATAAGTGGTGATATACCACGTGCGATACGGGCGCTCATAACACGCAGAGTATCAAAGACTGGGATAGATAGTGTTGCGAGTACAAACGGCACAAGGGCGAGGTTCTCAGCCTCAGCAAGTGCGCCATACTCAGGTTTGCAGACCACCTCCATAACAAACACCGAGAGTACAACGCCCATCTGCAGTGAGCCGCCATCGCCAACGAACATCTTAGACTCGATACCAAAGGCGTTATGGAGCAAAAACGGTATTACCGCACCAATTGCCGCCACAGCGAGCACCAGAAGTGTATAGTCGCCCACAGAGAGGAAGAGTGTGCCGTATATCGCGCAGACACTCATACAGAATATTGAGAAGAGGCCATCGGCGCCATCAATAAGGTTTATAGCGTTAATAATACCCGTAACGGCAACTATCGTAACAAGAGCTGTCGCCCACTCTGGCAGTGTTCCAATGCCCCACAGACCGTGGAAATTATTGAGCGAGAAGCCACCTATATACATCAGCACAAGTATCACTGCCACCTCGGCAATGAGTCGAATTTTTGGAGAGATATCCAGCACATCGTCAAGAGCCCCGACATAGGTCATTATCATCATACAAGCCAGGATGACAAATATATCCGAGCAAGGGACAATACTATGCGCCGCAAGCACGCCTACAACAATGCCGAAGAAGATAGCAAGGCCTCCCAAAACAGGTACGGGACGCAACTGAATCTTGCGAGTATTGGGGTTGTCAACAATATTTTTTGCCTTTGCAAAGCGGACAAGATATGGGTGTATCAATGCCACGCTGATAAAGGCTACTGCAAAGGTTACGATGGTTAGTAGTAAGGTATTCATATAACAAAGATAGCAAAAAAGATGTAAATAGTGCAGACAACGGCCCTTATTTTGGCGATATTTATGTAAAATAGAGTTCTAAAGAGATAAATTCTCGAGTAAAATAGTTACCTTTGCCATAGTATGACACCTATTCAGATTGCAACAATAGTTCTAATCCCGTTCTGCGGAACGGTCATTGGCTCAGCGAGCGCGCTGCTTTTGGGCGAGAAGACCGCCTCAAAGATGCAGAAGACGCTGCTCGGTTTCGCCTCAGGCGTAATGGTGGCTGCGGCGGTATGGTCGCTACTTATCCCTGCTATCGAGTTCTCGGCGCAGGGCGGTGGCACAGGCTGGATTCCTGCAGCTGTTGGCTTTTTGGCAGGTATGGCATTTATGCTGCTCTTGGACCACTTTACGCCACACTTGCACTTAGATAGTTCGACCCCAGAGGGTATCCCTTCGTCGTTAGGTCGCTCAACAATGTTGATGCTTGCCGTAACGCTGCACAACATCCCTGAGGGTATGGCTGTAGGAGTTGTTGTGGCAGGTGCGCTATCTGGCCAGACAGATCTGAGCTTAGCGGCAGCAATAGCTCTTGCGGCGGGTATGGCGTTGCAGAATGTTCCTGAAGGGGCGATAATCTCACTGCCACTGCGTGCTCAGGGTGCGTCGCGAGGCAAATCTTTTGGATATGGTGCACTCTCGGGCATTGTAGAGCCTTTGTCGGCAGTGGTGACGATAGTGCTTGTCGAGCAACTTATTGGCCTCTTCCCGTATCTGCTTGCAGCGGCGGCCGGTGCGATGATGTATGTGGTAATTGAGGAGCTTATTCCAGAGGCACATCAGGACAAACACTCCAATATCCCGACTATCGGTTTTGCCGTGGGCTTTGTGATAATGATGGTGCTGGATACCGCCCTTGCGGGATAGGTGTTGTTAGCTGTTAATGTGTCTATATAGATAGAAAACCTAAACAAAACTAATATGAAAAGAGTACTTACATTTGTGTTGGTTGCTGTTCTTGCAGTAGGTTCTGCCGCTGCGTGGGGCAGACTCGGACACGCAACCGTTGCAGAGATTGCAGAGAATCACCTGACAAAAAAGGCTAAAAAACAGATTACAGAGTATCTCCACGGCGAGTCTATCGTTAAGTGGGCATCTTACGCTGACGACTACAAGCCAGAGTTGCTTGTTGATTTGGGCTTTGAGCCATCTGACGCAAAGCGTTTTATCACCTACCCTCACACCTTTGAGGCAAATGCAGACTGCACCCCATATCGCGATATCCGCAAGGGTGATAAGTATGTAAAGAACTGCATCTACTATATCGAGAAGATGGCAAACGACCTTAGGGATGCAAAGAATCTGACAGACTCTGTACGCGTTGCCTCTATCGCACTTATCGTGCACTTTGTGGGTGATATGCACTGCCCAGAGCATATCCGCTACCCAGAGGATCAGACTATCGGCTACTATAAGGTCAACTTCGGCAAGGAGAGTATCCGCTACCACTCTCTGTGGGATACTCCAATTATCGCTGCTCGCAATCCGTGGGGTTTCTCTGACACTGCAGCACTTCTCGACACCTATACAAAGGAGCAGATTGCAGCCACTACAGCAGGCACTCCATATGATTGGGGTTACGACTCAGCAAAGGCCTCTCGTAAGGTACACGAAGTCAAGGAGGGTGCACAGCTCGACAAGCGCCTCTATCTGAATAAGTATGCACCACTTGCCGAGGAGCAGATTCGAAAGGCTGGCTACCGTTTGGCGGCTCTGTTTAACGAGATTTTCAAGTAGAGTTACGACCATAAAATATTTAGGCTGCCTCGCAAGAAGCAGCCTAAATTGTGTTTGTGGGTATTGCTATGCCCAAGCGTCGTATTTGCTGTCAGACTCTTCATACTCCGCATCGGGGTCAATCTCTCTAAATTCACCACCGCCAACCTTCGCTGCAATAACGGCTGCAGGGGCATCACCAAGGCCCTCCTGTTTGGCCTCGGCAAGGATGTGGTCTGCAGGGTAGTTGCTCAGATAGAGGATATCCTCCAGTTCATCATCGCTTAAAAACTCTGTAATGGCCTTTGATACCACAAGGATAACATCGCCATCAACCAGCTCTGCCCCTATCTGCCAAATTGTCGCCTCATCCTCCTCTATACCAAAGCCCAGAGGTACTGTAGGGTCGCTCATTGGCGAGATAGTGCCGTTGCGATATACATATGTTCTACCACCACCTGCTGCAAGCGAGTAGCTCTCTCTATCGCAACCAAAAACACCATTGATTTGGCTGCCGTACTCCTCTACCTGGTTTAGATGTGCTCCAACACCATTAATCTCTAAATTGAGATAGCGACACTGCGCAAAAATATCGTCTACCATATTCTCGGCAGTAATATCACCCATACTAAAGCTGTCACGCAGATGCTCAAGCGAAAACTCAGCAGCCGACTGCCCCTTAATCGTACCCTTACCCTCGGCGGTGCAGAGGTAGAATAACTCCTCACTGCTAAAGTCAAGCTCAAACTGAGCCACTTCGTTCTCAACAATATTGCCCGCAATAGAGGCAATAGCATTACCCTGACAGGCGCTCTGAATAGTAAATTTCATAAAACAGTGAAGTGATTAGAACGAGTGAAAATAACAATATACATTCTCCCAACGCTTCGCCTTCAGATCCTCAGGCGTTGCAAGCAGAACAACCATTCCGCAGTCGTAGAGAGTAAGCCCCCACTCGTCGTTCTCGTCAATCTGTAGTAGCGATAGGTGGTCTGGATACTGCTCAGCAATCTCCTCATAGTATGGACGACCAAGCAACTTGAAACTGTCGTAGTTATCACCCACCTGCTCGAAGATAATCTGCTCGGCAGGCAGATAGGCAGGCTCCTCGTCTTCGTAGAGAATTTTGTAAGTTACAAGATTACTACAATCCTCCGCATAGAGTACCTTGTACGCATCTTCGTCCCACTCGCCAAGCCCGTTGTGGTCACACTCGGCAATATCCAACTTGTTTACATACTCGCCAATAGCAGCGAAGAAGTAGAGCATACCGCTGTGAGGTAGTAGATTGTCAGTGTCAAGTGCAGCAATATCCTCACAACGAATTTGACAAACAAAGGTCAGCGGATTGCCATCCTGACAAGGATATTCCCAATCCTCAGGAAGATCAGGTGCACCCCACCACTTGCTTTGTCCAGTTAGTTCATCTGTTGTCGGTTTGAATTTTAATCCTATTGCCATAGCGCATACAGTTTTAGTTTACTACAAATATACGCATAAATTTTCTATAAAACGACTAAACTCCCAACAAAATCCTCAAAAGTTTGAATAAAAACCTCTCAATCTACAAACCCCTCTGCACCTCGGCAAACAAATCAACACCACTCATCCTCCACGACCTTGTCAAATGGGAGTAATTGGTGGAGATATGAGTTGTATTTGATATGTACAGAAGCAACAAAGGACAGTCGGTTGACTGTCCTTTGTTTGTATTACTCATCCCGGTTAGTGGGGGAGGGTAGTGGTGTTGATTTGTTTGCCGAGGCGGAGTGGTGTTTGTGGGGTGGTGAGGCGGCCCTTGCTGAATGGAAGTGGGGCAAGGGTTGCAAACTCTACCACTGCACGGTCGCCATATACAACGCCATCCTCGGTAAGACCAAAAGCGATATACTTGTAGGTTGTGTTTGGCGAGAGTGGTGAGAGAATCTTGGTATAGTTCTTATTGAATATCAGCTGTGAACTCAAATCACCAGCGATAAGCTCCGCTACAGTCTGCTCAATCAGCTCATCTTCGCGAGTAGTAGTGTCAGTAGTAAGCAGTCCATACCAACTATCTGCCATCTTACTGTTGTGAGTGACCTTGATCTTTGCCGAAGTGGCGGTGATATTATCTACATCAACCTGAAAAATAAGGTCACTTATTCATAATATGTGGTGGGGATTTTGCGTTTAATACTTGTTTTTTCAGATTGTTTATCATATATTTGCAATTAATTGAGAGCGATTTTTGGTTTTTATGGCTCTCGTTTTAACTCGGAACAATAACTTAAAACACAACATTATGAAGGAGTTAGCATTTTTCGTGCTTGCAGCATTGGTTGCAACATTTACAGTTAATGCACAGGATTTTTCTAAGATTGCTGCAAAAGAGGCAAAGAACTACAAGAAGGAGGGTTGGATTGTTGCCCCTGGTCAGCTGCCACTCGAGTATCAGCTTGCTCGCGCATATCAGCTCCGCAGTGAGAAGGATGCAAATGACTACGATTTGTATGTAGACGGTCAGGCTCAGAGCGTTGGTGCAACTTATGATGCTGCAAAGATGCAGGCACTTGAGATGGCAAAGTTGCAGCTGGCAAGTAAGCTCCAGACTCAGATTACTACAATTATCGACAACACTTTGGCAAATAACCAGCTTCCAAAGGAGCAGGCAGAGTCAATCACAAAGACCGTTGCTGCAAGTAAGACCCTTATTACTCAGAACATCGGCCGCGTGCTGACCGTTGTTGAGTGCTACCGTGAGCTTCCTAAGAAGAACAAGGAGGTACTTGTACAGATCTTCTACAACAAGCAGAAGGCTATGGCAGCTGCAAAGCAGTCTATCAAGGAGCAGATGGTAAAGGATGGCCTTGCTAAGGAGGGTGAGGAGCTGCATAATAAGCTTGATAAGATTTTGGGCTTCTAAAAAGTTGCCTAACAAGGTGATTTCTACGTTAATCCCTCTTGTTATACAATTTTTGACAATATTAAACGATATGGGTTGTGCAATCAGAACGGTTGCACAACCCTTTTTTATTCGCTTTTCATCCGTTTGTCGGCCTTTTGCCAGTCGACAATATCCCACCATTGGCGGATAAAGTCGGTGCGGCGGTTGCGGTAGTCGATGTAGTAGGCGTGTTCCCACACATCGAGCACAAGCAGCGGATTTAGTCCTTGGACTATCGGTGTGTCGGCATTTGAGGTGGTGATGATAGATAGTTTTCCGTTGTTATCCTCAACAAGCCATACCCATCCCGAGCCAAAGAGCGAGGTGGCGGCTGCAGAAAACTCCTTCTTGAACTGCTCAATGCTGCCAAAGTCGCGAACAATTGCATTGCGTAGGCGTGGCGGAATTTCGGTCATATAGGGGGTGGTGCTGTTGAAAAATAGCTCGTGGTTGAGCGTCTGTGCGGCATTATTAAATAACGCACCGTCAGAGTTGATGACCACATCTTCAAGACTCATACCCTGATAGGGGGTGCCGACGATAAGTCGGTTTAGATTATCGACATAGCCCTTGAGGTGTTTGCCGTAGTGGTAGTCGATGCTCTCTTTACTTAAAATCGGCTCTAAAGCATCTGCAGGATAGGGTAGAGCGGGCATAGGGTAGAGTGAATTGCTATCCATAGTAATAGTTGTATTGGTGACATTTGCTGCTCGTAGAGTGGCTACGGGGCGGTTGTTGAGGTAGATATATCCCGTTAGGTAGGTGGCAAAGAGTAGCCACACCATATATGGCACAACGAGCCAACCGGCCGCCTTGTCGCTGCTAAATGCAGAGAGGGTGTAGGCAAAGACCAGCACGTCGAGGATAAGTATGGTAACGAGTCCTAAAATTGGCGAACGGAGGGCAAAGAAGCTTACGCTCCAGAGAAAATTTACCAAGAGCTGAAATATCCACAATCGGACAACCGACATATCTCCCAACCAGATGAGCCTGCCGATAGAGAGGCCCATCATTATATATAGTATTGTCCAGGCGATAGGAAAGATGATTGCCGGTGGAGTGAGTGCCGACTTGTCAAGTGACGGATACCACGCCCTGAGGGCGGGTGCTTGAATGTATGAGCCGATAGCCCCGATAGCGAGGCAGAGTAGTACGGGAATGGTATAGGCAAGGACTTTTTTTAGCATAGGACAAGTTTTTTATTGCTGCGCTGCAAATAGAGTGCCTTGCTGTTTGTAAAGTCGTAGAAAATTCGTTAATTTTGTGTAACTAACACCTAATTAGATTATATTATGAAGATCTTTGGTATTGTCTTAAATGCTCTGCTTTATGCAGGCTATCTGGTCTATTTGTGTAGCATAGGAGATGTTTGGGAGGGAATTATTTTTGGCGGTATGATATTCGGTTTGTCGCTATACATACATTTGCGTATCTGTAATACCCCAACAAAGAGTACAGAGTACTATAATACTTGGCGAGATTTATTGCCAGATGATGGGAAGTATAAGATCTTGCGATGGGTTTCTATTGTTGTCATTGTCTATATTTATGTAGTTGCACTATTCCTCTACCCTTGGTTTTCTGACACTACGACATGGTGGAAGCAGCTTGTGTCGGTATGTTTAACTACTTTACCCTCAATGTTGCTTATAACCTTTTATGCTAAGGGAAAGACCCTTGAGCATTCAAAACAGTACTATAAAGAGGTAGTTGAAATCTTTGGCAAACGGAATTATGAGAAACTTGAGGGTAATGTGGGTGGCAAAATTACTCCCGATACTAACCTACTCGGCGGTATGGTTCGTACAGATAACGATTTGTGGACAATGGTGTGGGTTATCAACGATATCTTGCGTAAATACGAGATTAGATATAGCGACATTGATTCTAGTTCTGATAATAGCAAGTGGCAAAAATTTGTCAATAAATGCAACTCGGGAGCTCTGCAAGATGATAGAAAAAATGAGACAATTAAAGAAGGTATCGAACTGAGCAGACTCTATTGT
This sequence comes from Alistipes sp., assembly GCA_045633445.1. Classification (GTDB taxonomy): domain Bacteria; phylum Bacteroidota; class Bacteroidia; order Bacteroidales; family Rikenellaceae; genus Alistipes. Next base: position 72,966 of record JAZQYI010000008.1, on the reverse strand, counting down.
ATGCATAGGAGTACTGTGGGAGGAATTGCAATTTGGATAAATGACAGTATCGAAACCAAACAACGCAAAGAGGCGCAATCTCAATTAGATTAGATATGCAAAAAGATGTTGCACTTGTGCTCTCGAGTGGAGGCCCGAGAGGTATTGCCTACATTGGTGCTATAGAGGAGCTTGTGGCGCGTGGATATAACATTCACTCGGTGGCGGGAACATCGATGGGCTCGCTTGTGGGTGGTGTATTTGCGGCGGGGCGCCTTGCCGAGTTTAAGGAGTGGATAGTATCGCTCAGTGGTTGGTCGGTCTTCTCGCTGATGGATCTGTCGCTGAGTAAAAACCACTTTGTCAAGGGAGATAAGATAATCGAGGCGATAAAGCAGGTTGTACCAGATGTAGATATCGAAAATCTCCAGATACCATACACGGCGGTAGCCACAGACCTCTGCACGGGTGAGGAGGTGGTCTTTAAGAGCGGGCGACTCTTTGAGGCTATCCGTGCCTCAATATCTATTCCGACACTATTCCGCCCTGTGCAGCACGGGATGAGTATGCTCATTGACGGCTGTATGGTAAACTGTCTGCCGAGTAACCGTGTAGAGCGCAAGGATGGCGATATTCTTGTAGCCTTTGATACGAACTATATGGAGCCATCGGCTCTGCGTGCAACACTGCTGCGTGAGTTTGTTGAACAGAGCGCAGAGGAGGCTTTCTATGCGCAGACCCGTGAGCAGGCGGCCGATATTATTGCCGACTTCAAGAGTCAGAAAGATATAGGTGTGATAGACCGACTATACGCTGCAGGGTCGCGTGCTGTAGAACTTATGGGTAAGGTGCGAGAGTTCCGTAAGGTGGCAGACGAGAGGGTCGATGTCGACTTTGGCGATACATATATGAGTATTATCGACCGCTCGTTCAGCATTATGAACCACCACCAGACCGAGAGTATGCTCAAAAACTATCCACCAGATGTGCTGGTGCGAATGTCGTTTGACGCCTATGGTGATATTGCAGACTATGCTAAGGCGGCTGAGATAGCAGAGAAGGGTAGAGCTCTGATGGCAGAGGCGTTAGACAGATATGAGGCGTCACAGCAGCAGTAGACTCTAAATTTTGCTATTTCAAAGAAAAGTGTTATCTTTGAAAGCAATTTTGCAATTTTATTAACTAAAAACTATAAACTTTATGTTCAAAGGACATCCAAAAGGACTCTATGCCCTTGCGTTAGCAAACACTGGCGAGCGCTTTGGTTACTACACAATGTTGGCAGTTTTTGCACTCTTCCTTCGTGCAAACTTCGGCCTTGATGCAGGTGTGGCTGGCGCTATCTACTCAACATTCCTTGGCCTTGTCTACCTTATGCCGCTTGTAGGTGGTATGATGGCTGATAAGTTCGGCTTTGGTAAGATGGTAACTATCGGTATTACCATTATGTTTGTGGGTTATCTGCTCCTCTCACTGCCTCTTGGTGGCGATACATTCGCAATGCTTGCGATGATTGCCGCACTGCTCTTTATCAGCCTCGGTACAGGTCTGTTTAAGGGTAATCTGCAGGTGATGGTAGGTGACCTCTATAACGATCCACAGTATGCTGCAAAGCGTGACTCTGGCTTCTCTCTCTTCTATATGGCTATCAATATCGGTGCTCTGTTTGCACCTACTGCAGCCGTGAAGATTAAGGAGTGGGCAGAGATGAGCCTCGGTTACTCTGGAAATGATGCTTACCACTTCTCTTTTGCTGTGGCTTGCGCATCACTTATCCTCTCAATTGCAATCTACTACATCTTCCGCCCTACATTCCGTCACGTTGAGGGTGGTAAGGCTAAGAAGGGCGATGCAGCTGCTGTTGCTACTGAGGAGCTCACTCCAGAGGAGACTAAGCAGAGAGTTGTGGCTCTGTGTCTGGTATTTGCCGTTGTAATCTTCTTCTGGATGGCATTCCACCAGAACGGTCTTACCCTTACATACTTCGCTGCAGAGTTTACTGCAAGAAGTTCTGAGGGCGTTCAGAGTCTGCTATTCAATGTATGGAACCTCGTTCTTGTTATCGTTGGCGTTTATGCTGGTTTCTCTGTATTCCAGAGCGAGACTAAGAAGGGTAAGTTCGCTTCACTTGCAGTGCTTGTAGCTGTTATCGCAGTGCTGGTTTATAAGGCACTCAACGTATCAGGCTCTGTAGCTGTTAGCGCACCTATCTTCCAGCAGTTTAACCCATTCTATGTAGTTGCCCTGACTCCTGTTAGCCTCGCTATCTTCGGTGCTCTTGCACGTCGTAAGAAGGAGCCTTCAGCACCTCGTAAGATCGCTTACGGTATGCTCGTGGCTGCTGTTGGTTTCGCAGTTATGGCTTTCGCATCAGTAGGTCTGCTTACTCCAGATGCACAGGCTGCTGCAGGTGATGCTGCTACATTTGTAAACCCTAACTGGCTTATCAGCACATACCTCGTGCTTACATTCGCTGAGCTGCTCCTCTCACCAATGGGTATCTCATTCGTATCTAAGGTTGCTCCTCCAAAGTATAAGGGTCTTATGATGGGTGGTTGGTTTGTTGCAACCGCTATCGGTAACTGGCTCGTATCTGTAGGTGGCTTCCTCTGGGGCGGTATCTCACTTACCGTTGTTTGGTCAGTATTTATCGTTCTCTGTCTGCTCTCAGCGCTCTTTATGTTTGTGATGATGAAGCGCTTGGAGGCAGCTACAAAATAACGTTTTAACGTGATAACGCGGCATTAGCCGCACATCCCTTAAATCCCCGAATGGGTAGTACGTCGAGTACAACCCATCCGGGGATTTTTCACGATGCACGCCGACCGACGCTGCTCGTGAGGGCAGAGGCTGCTTGCAGACTATGCCGAACTGCGAGGAGGAAAATCCATCTAAGATGGATTAACTACCACATTCTGACGTTAAAACATAGCTATTTTGTTGCTGCCTCTAAACGCTATCAAATCTGCAATGTGGTAACAATTATGCAAGGATGTAGCGGAGTGTAAGCCAACAGCTAATAGCTAACAGCCAATAGCGGCTTAACAGATACAAAAAAATAGTGGCGGATATTTCCGCCACTATTTTTATTATCTGTCGTTATTACTTGCCCAGAAGCTTCATAACCTCGTTGTAAACAGTCTCGCCGTTATAGCCGAACTGCTTGTCGAGCACCTTGTATGGAGCTGAGTGGCCGAAGTGGTTCAGACCGTGGATATTCTCCATAGAGCCAACAAGGCTAAGCAATGTAACTGGCAGACCAGAGGTCATACCGTAGCGGATAGCGTCAGATGGGATTACAGCCTCCTGGTAGCTCTTAGGCTGGTCGCGGAACAGACCCTCGCTTGGTACATCTACTACGCGAACGTTGATGCCCTCCTTCTTGAGCAACTCAGCACCCTCAACGAGTGTTGATACCTCAGAACCAGATGCAATCATAACCACCTTTGGCTTTGCAGAGTCCATAACGATATATGCACCCTTTGCTGACTGCATAGCCTCCTCGCGGCGAGATGCGCTGAGTGTAGGCAGGTTCTTAATATCCTGACGAGAGAGGATAAGGGCAACTGGACGCTGCTCCTCGAGAGCAATCTTCCAAGCGGCAATAGTATCCTCACCATCGGCTGGACGAAGAACAACCATAGAGCGCTCGCCGTGGTGGTTGTGCAGGTGCTCCATAAGACGAATCTGCGCCTCCTGCTCGATTGGCTGGTGGGTAGGGCCGTCCTCACCTACGCGGAATGAGTCGTGTGTCCAGATATAGATAACGTGCAGACGCATCAGTGCTGAGAGGCGAACTACAGGCTTCATATAGTCAGAGAATACGAAGAATGTACCGCAAGCAGGGATTACACCGCCGTGCAGTGCCATACCGTTCATAATACAAGCCATTGTAAACTCTGAAACACCTGCCTGGAAGAACTTACCGCTAAAGTCACCCTTCTTAAATGCAGTGGTCTTCTTAAGGAAACCGTCGGTCTTATCTGAGTTAGAGAGGTCGGCAGATGCAACGATCATATTCTCAACCTTCTCTGCATATACGCCCAAAACGGTTGCAGATGCTGCACGGGTAGCGCAGTCCGCCTTCATATCGATAGAACGGTAGTCGATCTGTGGGAGCTTGCCTGCAAGGAACATATCGAGTTTGTGTGCAAGTGCAGGGTTTGCTGCACGCCACTCAGCCTCAACAGCCTTACGCTCAACCATCTGCTCGCGCAACTCTGCAGCGCGCTGCTCGTATACCTCCTTGCTCTCCTCGAAGATCTGGAATGGCTCCTCTGGATTACCACCAAGATTTGCTACTGTAGCTGCGAAAGATGCACCTGCAGCAGAGAGTGGCTGACCGTGTGTAGAGACCTTATCCTCAAAGCTGCCACCCTCGGCAGTTACAGCGCCCTTACCCATAACGGTTACACCGATAATAAGGGTAGGCTTATCTGTCGCCTCGTTTGCCTTTGTCAACGCCTCACGAATCTGTGGGATGTTGTGGCCGTCAATCTTAATTACATTCCAGCCCCAAGCCTTGTACTTCATCTCTACATCCTCAGTATCTACCTCGTCAACCTTTGTTGAGAGCTGAACGTTGTTAGAGTCGTAGTACATAATGATATTTGACAGGCCCAAGTTGCCGGCAATACGGCCAACGCCCTGAGATACCTCCTCCTGAACAGCGCCATCAGAGATATAAATATATGTCTTATGAGCCATCCACTCGCCGAAACGAGCCACAAGGAATCGCTCAGCAATCGCTGCACCAAGACCCATAGCGTGACCCTGACCGAGTGGGCCAGATGTGTTCTCTACACCACGCAGAAAATCTACCTCTGGGTGACCAGGTGTGATGCTGCCCCACTGACGGAACTGCTTCAGATCGTCCATAGTGTAGTGACCTGCAAGTGCAAGCACTGAGTAGAGCATTGGTGACATATGTCCCGGATCGAGGAAGAAACGATCGCGGTGAGGATAGAGCATATTGTCTGGATCATAACGCAAGAACTCTGTGAAGAGTACGTTTACGAAATCTGCACCACCCATAGCGCCGCCAGGGTGACCAGACTTAGCCTTCTCAACCATCGAAGCTGCAAGGATGCGGATATTATTGGCAGCCTTTGCAAGTTTAATGTCTTTCATAGTATCTGTTTTTTTAATATAAATTCAAGCGCACGTTAAAGTTTCATCCACAAATGTAGTAAAATTTTTAATCACTTACAACGCAGATTGCGAATTTTTATACATTTTGGTTGATAATGGCACTATCCGACTGCTCTAACTTCTGCTCGGCATACTGCTTTGTGACGGTAAACTCCTTAATGTTAGAAGATGGAGCCTCGAACATCAGATCCTTCATTATCGCCTCGCAGATAGAGCGCAGACCGCGTGCTCCGAGGTTAAACTCCATAGCCTTATCGACAATATACTCTAAAGCCTGCTCCTCGAATGAGAGTGAGATGCCATCCATCTCAAAGAGTCGGTTATACTGACGGATAATCGCATTCTTTGGCTCGGTAAGGATGCTGCGCAGCACCTCACGGCTCAGAGGCTCGAGGTAGGTGATTACCGGCAGACGACCAACAAGCTCAGGGATAAGTCCGTAGCTCTTGATATCCTGTGGCTGTACATATTTCAGCATATTCTTGCGGTCAATATGTGTTGTCTCGCTTCGGCTATAACCGATAGCGTGGGTGTTAAAACGCTGAGCAATACGCTTCTCGATGCCATCAAATGCACCACCGCAGATAAAGAGGATATTCTTTGTGTTAATCTGCACAAACTTCTGCTCTGGGTGCTTTCTGCCGCCCTCTGGAGCGACATTTACAACTGTTCCCTCAAGAATCTTGAGCAGTGCCTGCTGAACACCCTCGCCCGATACGTCACGAGTGATGCTCGGATTGTCACCCTTACGGGCAATCTTATCTATTTCGTCAATGAAGATAATACCGCGCTCTGTAGCCTCCACGTCGTAGCCAGATGCCTGATAGAGGCGCGAGAGGATACTCTCCACATCCTCGCCCACATAACCCGCCTGGGTCAGTACGGTGGCATCGACAATAGTAAACGGCACACCGAGCATACGAGCAATAGTGCGGGCAATAAGGGTCTTACCCGTTCCTGTAGGGCCGACAAGGATGATATTTGACTTGTCCAACTCAACCTGCTCATTGTCGCTCTGGGCTGCAATAAGGCGCTTGTAGTGGTTGTAAACAGCCACGGCTATTGAGCGCTTTGCGCTATCCTGACCAACGACATAGTTCTCTAAAAAGTCGTGTATCTGCTGCGGCTTGAGGATGTTCTCAGCACTGAAGTTGCTACTCTTTGCACCCTTCTTGACCTCCTTTGATGTCAGCTCGCTGCTTGCTAATGACTTGTAGCCCATTTCGATACAATCGTTGCAGATATTAGAGCCATCGGTACCCTGAAAGAGTACCTTCACGCTATCTCTGCCACGACCGCAGAATGAGCAACGCTCGTGTTTTGGGCTATTTTTACCTGTATTTTTTGCCATAATTATCGCTTTGTAACAACGCTATCAATAAGTCCGTAGCACTTTGCCTCCTCGGCTGAGAGCCAGTAGTCGCGGTCTGCATCGTGCTCGATTGTAGCATAATCCTTACCAGTATGGTATGCCAAGATGTCGTATAGCTCCTTCTTGAGGCGGAGAATCTCGCGCGCTGTAATCTCGATATCTGACGCCTGACCCTGAACACCACCCAGTGGCTGGTGAATCATCACGCGAGAGTGTGGCAGCGCGCTACGCTTGCCTGCGCTACCTGCGGTGAGCAGTACAGCACCCATAGATGCTGCCATACCTGTACAAGTGGTCGCTACATCGCACTGGCAGAGCTGCATAGTGTCGTAGATGCCAAGACCTGCTGATACGCTTCCACCTGGAGAGTTGACATATATCTGAATATCCTTTGTAGGGTCTGTAGACTCAAGGAAGAGAATCTGTGCCTGGATAATGTTGGCGATATCGTCATTGATAGGTGTGCCGAGGAACAGAATACGCTCCATCATCAGACGGCTGAAGACATCCATCTGTGTTACGTTAAGCTGTCGCTCCTCGAGAATGGTTGGATTGATATATGAACGGTAGTCGTGCAGGGTGGTTGAAGAGATACCATAACCCTTAACGGCAAATTTTTCAAACTCCTTCATACTATAGTCTATTTGTTGCGTTAGACAACAAAGACTCTGCAGGGAAAATCCTCGCAGAGTCTTGTTGTATAGATTTGTCTACAATTACAAGCTGCGAGCAATCTCAGCAAACTCGTCAGCAGATACAGCCTTCTCGGTAACCTTAACCTTGGCACGGATAGAGGCGATAACCTTCTGCTCGTAGAGCTTCTCGTAGATGTGGTTCTTCTGCTCCTTGTTCTCGAGAATGTTCTTAGCAAAGTTAGCAACCATCTCCTCTGGAGCGTTAGGCATACCATACTGTGCAAACTGCATAGCAGCAAGATCCTTAGCCTCAGCTGTAGCCTCCTCCTCGGTTACATTGATCTGCTCAGCAGTGATAATCTGACGCTGGATGTAGTTCCAAGAGAACATCTTGATAAAGCCATCGAAGTCCTTCTCAATATCCTCCATAGTGAACTTACCCTCGTTGATAGTGTAGAGCCAACGCTTGAGGAACTCTGTAGGCATTGCAAGATTAGCCTTCTCGAGCATGAAGTTACGAACGGTTGCAGCGAACATGTAGTCGCACTCGCGAACCATCTCACCCTCAATCTGAGCGTCGATATATGCGTCAAGACCCTCCTTGTCAGTGATGTTACCCTCTGGGAATGCAGTCTTGAAGAACTCCTCGTTAATCTCTGGGTTAGCGAACTGGCGGATCATAGTAATCTCGAGCTCGAACTCAGGCTTGATAGATGCGAGCTCCTCCTCCTTTACATGGAGCATAGCAGCACGCTGTGCAGGTGAAGAGTACATCTCGTTGATGTTGATAGTGGTCTTGTAACCAACCTTCTTGCCAATCCAAGGCTTGCGCTCCTCGTCAGACATAGAGATAAGACCAACATAAGCGTCCTCTACGCGAAGCTCACCGTTGTCAAGTGTTACGGTCAGTGCCTCGTCCTTCTTTACCTTGTCAACCTCTACAAGCTTACCGAAACGACGGAGGAAGTTGTCAAGGAAGTTCTTGTGCATCTCCTTGCTAATCTTAATCTTGTGGTAAACAAGCTTATCCTTTGTAGAGAGGGTAACGTCGTACTTTGGAGCCTCACCAATCTCGAACATAAACTCGAACTCGGTGTTGTTGTCAAAGTCGAATGCGCCCTGCTCCTCTGCAGGAATAACGTCGCCGATGTAGTCGATCTGCTCCTTCTGCAGATACTCAAACACTGCATTTGAAGCTGTGCGGTAAGACTGCTCAGCAACAACGCCCTTGCCATACATCTTGCGAACAATGCCCATAGGTACCATACCTGGACGGAAACCAGGGATGTTTGCCTTGCGCTTGTAGTCGTGCAGCATCTTCTCTACTGCCTCCTTGTAGTCAGCCTCGCCAACTACAACCTTGAGCAGCGATACACCCTGCTCCTTCTGTACTCTTGTAATTTCCATAGCTAATATCGTTAATTTATCTTAATTGTCTGTTTTTCTACGCTAAAGTAGCGCGCAAAGATACAAATTTTTTTCGGATATTACATAACTTCACCTAATATTTCGTACCTTTGCACTATATGAAGGCGATATTTTATACTCTTGCAGCCTGTGTGATGGTTGTTTCGTGTGGTGGCGCGCGCTCAAAGACCAAGAATCAGAGCGTTGTTGTCGCTCCGCAGAAGGTGGATATAGAGGTGGTCAATATCTTTGATCACCAGACAGATGCGTACACTCAGGGGTTGCAGTTTGTCGATGGACTGCTCTGGGAGGGTACAGGCGAGTATGGTGGCTCGCGCCTACAATACACAGATTTGGCTACGGGCAAGAGTAGGGTAGTGGCAACACTGCCAAAGGAACACTTTGGCGAGGGTATAACCCTGCTTGGGGATAAAATATATCAACTCACTTGGCAGAATGGTGTGATGCACATCTACGACCGCAAGAGTTACAAGCGATTGGAGCAGCGACACTACAAGGGCGAGGGCTGGGGTCTTACTACAGATGGACAGTGGCTCTATATGTCTGACGGTACGCCCGATATTCGCGTTCTCGACCCGCAGACACTGGAGGTAAAGCGCCGCATAGGTGTTATATGCAATGGCACATCGCTGCCATATCTGAATGAGTTGGAGTGGATTGACGGCAAGATATGGGCTAATGTCTATACCCTTGACCAGATAGTGATTATCAACCCCGAAAGTGGTGTAGTCGAAAAGTTTATCGACTTGGGAGGAATACTGCCTCAGAGTGAGCATACAGTGACGACAGATGTGCTGAATGGCATTGCTTACGACAGCGAGAATGGTCGTATATTCGTTACAGGTAAGAATTGGAGTAAAATGTTTGAAATCAGATTGTTATGAGTCCAATAGAGTTTCGTAGAGAGTTGCATCGTCACCCTGAACTCTCGTTTGCAGAGTACAATACGGCGGAGTTTATAGAGTCGGCATTGGTTGCCGAGGGTATTGTTTGCCGCAGAGTTGCGGATACGGGCGTGTTGGCGGTGCTTGAGGGTAGAGGTGATACGAAGCGTGCCGTTGTTCTTCGTGCAGATATTGATGCGCTGCCGATTGCTGAGGCGACAGGACTTGAGTATGCATCTGAAAAAGAGGGCGTTATGCACGCTTGCGGCCACGATATGCACGCGGCAGTGCTCTTTGGTGCGCTGCAGCGACTGAGTCGTGAACGCAACTTTGAGGGTACGATTTTCGGACTCTTCCAGCCAGGCGAGGAGTGCACTCCTGGTGGTGCCTCGAAGGTGCTTGCCGAGCAACCATTTGAGGGTTACGATGTGGTTGCGGTTATTGGAAATCATACAGACTCTACCCTTGAAGTGGGTCAGATTGGCGTGTGTGAGGGGCCATTTATGGCGTCGAATGATGAGCTGCGTTTCTATGTTCGCGGTCGTGGCGGTCACGGTGCTATGCGCGATAAGATTGACGACACGGTAGCTGCTGCGGCAAATATTGTAACAAGGGTTAATTGTCTGAATGATAGTGACTTAGTGCTCTCTATTGGAAAGGTTGTTGCCGATGGTGCGACAAATATCATTCCCGATACCGTCTATATGGAGGGTACGATGCGTACTTTTGACCAGAAACTCCGTGAGAGCATTTGGGCAGAGGTTGAGGCCGTTGCAGCAGATGTGGACAGACACTTTGGCACTACAACAGAGGTGGTTATCGGCCACGGCTATCCGAGCGTTATAAATGACGGTGTACTGACAGATATTGTCCGAGGTTTGGCTGCTGAGAAGTATGAGGCTGTGGAGCTGTCAAGACGATATACGGCTGAGGATTTTGGATTTTACACAACACTCTATCCGTCAGTCTTTTACCGTTTAGGTGTGGGTGCGGCAGCAGGTCGTAGCCATACATCTACATTTACGCCCGACGAGAGGGCAATAGAGGTGGGTGTGGACTTTATGGCTACACTTGCCGTTAGGTTATAAAGGTCTATTATGGGAAGAAAAGGAAAGAACAGACGCGAGTCGTTCAGTGACCGCGCGAGTTTTATTGTGGGGATGTTCCGCGAGCAGCCGGAGCGAAAGTTTACCCTCAAGGCTCTTGCCGCAGCATCGGGTGGAGCCGATAAGGTGGGTAGGGATATGACAAAGAGTATCCTTGATACTCTGCTTGAGCAGGGATATATTGAGAGCGAGGGCAAGGGTAGTTATCGCCTTTCGCGCAGTAAACTCACTCGCTATCAGGGTGTTGCGGATATGAGCAACAACGGCAATCTCTATGTTTCATCTCCTGAGCTTGAGTCGGATGTCTTTATCCACTCTCGCAACTCGAAGCACGCGCTTAATGGCGATAAGGTGGAGTTTGTCGTAACCCATACAGCCCGCACAGGTGCGCTTGAGGGCGAGATTGTAAAGATTATTGAGCGTAGCGATCGTTGCTATGCGGGTGTTGCCGAGGTGGTGTCGAAGAGTGCAATTGTTGTGGCACCAGACTCACGTCGACTGCCTGTAGATGTCTACCTTTCACGCAAAAAGTATCCGAAGGTAAAGACGGGCGATAAGGTTGCGGTGCGTATTGCACATTGGTACGATGGTGACCAGATGCCTATTGGCGAACTTGTTGATATTCTGGGTACTACAGGCGATAATGATGCCGAGATGCACGCCATTCTGCTTGAGTACGACCTTCCGTATAAGTTCGAGGAGCAGGTAGAACAGGCTGCTGAGGAGATTGATGGTACAATTACCGAGAAGGACTACGCTGAGCGCAGAGATATGCGCGATATTCCGACCCTTACAATCGACCCTGCCGATGCCAAGGACTTTGATGATGCACTCTCTATAAAGTCGTTGGGTGACGGACTGTGGGAGGTCGGTGTTCATATTGCCGATGTTACCCACTATGTGCGCCCGGGTAGCGTTATTGACGATGAGGCGGTGGAGCGCGGAACATCTGTATATCTTGTTGACAGAACAATCCCGATGCTGCCAGAGCGCCTCTCAAATGAGCTCTGTTCGTTGCGTCCAAATGAGGAGAAGCTCACATTCTCGGCTGTATTCACCATTGATGAGAAACTCAAGATTGTAAACGAGTGGTTTGGTCGCACGGTGATATATTCTAACCGTCGTTTTACCTATGAAGAGGCACAGGCGATTATCGAGGGTGGTGATGGCGATATGAAGGAGGAGATTCTGACCCTTCATCGTTTAGCGCAGGGTATGCGAAAGGATCGCTACCGCAAGGGCGCAATTGCCTTTAACCGTCGCGAGGCTAAGTTCCACCTGGATGAGGCGGGTAAGCCTACGGGTGTATATTTCAAGGTAGCCAAGGAGGCAAATCAGCTTATTGAGGAGTTTATGCTCCTTGCAAACCGCCGTGTAGCGACATTCTGCGCAAAGCGAAACGGCAAGCCGAGGACTATGGTCTTCCGTGTGCACGACGAGCCAAATAGCGAGAAGTTTGAGCGTTTTCGCACATTTATCCTCCGCTTCGGCCACCTCTTTAAGGCGCAGAAGGGCCTTGCAGTGGCAAAGGAGCTTAATCAGCTGATGTCCGATATTCGCGGCAAGGCAGAGGAGAATGTTGTCAGTCTGCTGGCTATCCGTTCGATGGCAAAGGCGGTATATACTACAGCAAATATCGGCCACTACGGCCTTGCATTTCCATACTATACCCACTTCACTTCGCCAATTCGTCGCTATCCAGATATGATGGTGCACAGACTGTTGCAACGCTATCTTGATGGCGGTAAGAGTGCCGATCAGGATGCACTGGAGGCTCTGTGTGAGCACTCATCCGAGCGTGAGGTTGTGGCTGCAGAGGCAGAGCGCGCATCTATTAAATATAAGATGGTGGAGTTTATGGCCGACAAGGTTGGTCAGGAGTTTGACGGTCACATCTCGGGAATGTCCGAGTGGGGTATCTTCGTTGAGCTTGAGGACTCTATTGTTGAGGGTATGGTGGCTATGCGCGATATTGTGGGCGACTACTACCGCTTTGATGAGGCTCGATATGAGGTCTATGGCCACTCTACGGGTAATGTATTTACCCTTGGCGATAAGGTGCGCGTGAAGGTTAAGAGTGCCGACTTGCGCCGCCGTATGCTCGACTTTACATTTACCGAGGTCGATGGCGAGGTTATCGAGGAGCCGACAATAACATTTAACGAGAAGGTGAAAAAACGCAGAAGATAGTATGCTTACGCTAAACGATATTTTCCGAAAAGCACATAATGGCGAGCCTCTGACACAAGAGGAGGCGTGGCGACTCTATAGCGAGGCTCCGCTTGCAGAACTTGCTGCACAGGCAGATATGCTACGCCAAAAGATAGTGCCCGATCCGAGTGTGGTCACTTGGCAGATAGACCGCAATGTCAATACAACCAATGTCTGCACCTCGGGCTGCCTCTTCTGTAACTTCCACTGCAAGCCACACCAGACAGAGAAGCACTTTATAACCACTATAGACGAGTATTGTAGTAAGATTGACCGCCTCTATGAGTTGGGTGGAAATCAGTTGCTACTGCAGGGTGGAATGCACCCGAAGTTGGGCATAGAGTTCTACGAGCAGCTGTTCCGCGAGCTTAAACATCGCTATCCGACCCTGCGCCTTCACGCGCTGGGAGCACCCGAGGTTGCACATATCGCAAAGATTAGCGGCCTTACTACTCAGACTACCCTTGAGCGCCTTGTTGCGGCGGGTCTGGACTCTCTGCCAGGAGCGGGTGCTGAGATTCTTGTGCCGCGCGTACGAAAGATTATCTCACCAGCAAAACCGAGTGTCGAGCAGTGGTTAGAGGTGATGCATCAGGCGCATATGATGAATTTGCCAACTTCGGCAACAATGATGTATGGCCATATCGAGACGCCACAGGAGCGAGTAGAGCACCTTATCCGAATTCGCGATTTGCAGGCACAAGTACCAGAGGGTAACTACGGCTTTATAGCCTTTATTCCGTGGATATTCTGCTCTACGGGCACACAACTCGAAAAGCGAGGTGTCGTCTCGCACTTCTCGCCACTTGAGTATATACGTATCATCGCCACCGCACGCCTTGTGCTTAATAACATCCGCAACATCCAGGCTTCATGGCTCACCGTCGGTAAGAAGACCGCACAGCTCGCCCTCCATAGCGGCGCAAATGATTTTGGCTCTATTATGATTGAGGAGAATGTTGTCAGCTCCGCTGGCGCAGCCAACCACTTTGATGCGGAGGGTATTCAGAAGGCGATTAGAGAGGCGGGCTTCGTGCCTAGATTAAGAGATCAGTTGTATAATTTATTGTGATTTTGGCGTGAAAAGCACGCATATGCGGCATATCCCTTAAAACCCAGCAATGGCTGTACTTCTTGTACTATCCATCGCTGGTTTTTTGCACGATATGCCCCCTCTGCGCACTTTTGACGCCAAAATAGAAATTGCTTTAATCACTCGGTGTAGCTTTTGACACCAAAAGCACAATAATTTTGCATAGGTTGCGTTATATTTTAAAAGCAAACTATGAAGGTCATCGGTAGATTTATACTTGTTACGGTTGTGGGGTGTAGTTTTACATCTTGCTCAACCCTCATTTCGTTATTCTCAGCAGGTGGTGGCTCGCACTCAACAGTTGAGCAGAGCAGTGAGCAGACCGTAAACTCCGATAGTGGCACAAAGACCATTGTAACCCCCGATGGCAAGCATGTCACAATTCAAAAGACAGGTTCGACTACCACTACAATATCTTCAGACGGCAATGTCTCAACCTATTACAACCACGGTAACGGTAATGGTGTTGTTGTAAATCCCGACGGGTCGCACACCATAGTTCAGCAGAATGGGTCGCAGACAATAGTAATAAACTCAAATGGAACACATACAATCGTACATTAATATATAAAAATAGAGCCTCACTCAATCGAGTGGGGCTCTATTTTTATAATTGGTATTTGGACTACTTCTTCAGACCCATCTGGTCGATAAGCGCCTGAGTCTGTGGCTTATGGCCGCGGAACTCAACGTAGAGATCCATAGGGTGAACCTGACCGCCTGAAGAGAGCAACTTGCGGAAGCCTGCTGCAGTCTTAGAGTCGAAGATGCCGTTCTGCTGGAAGAGTGAGAAGCCGTCAGCAGCGAGTACCTCTGCCCACTTATAGCCATAGTAACCTGCAGCGTAACCACCAGAGAAGATGTGGCCGAATGCACCTGCCATAGCAGTACCCTCGATAGCTGGAACAACCTTTGTAGACTCCATAGATGCCTTCTCGAATGCCTCTACGCAGCCAGTGTAAGGCTCCTTGAGTGTATGCCAAGCCATATCGGTAAGGCCGAATGAGAGCTGGCGAATGTTGCTATATGCTGCCATATAGTTCTTTGCTGCAACAATCTTCTCGATAAGCTCTGCAGGCATAGTCTCGCCTGTCTGGTAGTGCTTAGCCCAAAGATCAAGATACTCCTTCTCATAAGCCCAGTTCTCCATAATCTGTGATGGGAGCTCAACAAAGTCGCGCAGTACGCTTGTACCGTTGAGGCTCTCGTACTTACCCTTTGCAAGCATACCGTGCAGTGAGTGACCAAACTCGTGGAGGAATGTTGTCAACTCGTCGAAAGTAAGCAGTGAAGGGGTAGTCTCTGTAGGCTTTGTGAAGTTCATTACAAGTGATACCAGTGGGCGAACCTCAGTGCCATTGTCTACGCTTGTGCCGCGGAACTCGGTCATCCAAGCACCAGAACGCTTGCTTGCGCGTGGGAAGAAGTCGAGGTAGAGTACTGCAAGGTGCTCACCGTTGTTATCCTTAACCTCGTAAGCAGTTACATCTGGGTGGTAAGTAGAGATACCCTCAGCAGGGGCAAATGTAAGACCGTAAAGGCGGTTTGCAAGCATAAATACAGCGTCGATAACGTTGTCAAGCTTGAGGTATGGCTTGATAAGCTCGTCGTTTACAGCATACTTCTCGTTCTTGTACTTCTCGCTGTAGTAGCTCATATCCCAAGGCATCAGCTGACCCTCGAAACCGATAGAGTGTGCATAAGCCTCAATCTCAGCAACCTCAGCCTCTGCATACTCCTTAGTAGCTACGCGAAGCTCCTCAAGGAATGAGAGAACTGTCTCTGTGGTCTGTGCCATACGGTTGTCGAGAACATAGTCTGCATAGCACTCATAGCCGAGCAGATTTGCAATCTTAAGACGCAGTGCGGTAATCTGGCGAATGTTCTCTGAGTTGTCAAACTCACCACCAAGTGCGCGTGAGTTGTTTGCCTTCCAGAGCTTCTCCTTAATCTCGCGCTGTGAAGAGTAGGTAACAAATGGACCATAGCTTGGAGCCTTAAGGGTTACAGTCCAGCCCTTCTGACCACGAGCCTTTGCCTCCATAGCAAGACCCTCCTTCACGAATGAAGGCAACTCCTCAACCTGCTTAGGGTTGGTGATGTTGTAGCTAAATGCGTTGGTAGCAGCAAGTGAGTTCTGACCAAACTTAAGGGTGAGCTGTGACAGCTCGCTGGTGTACTGACGGTAGAGCTCCTTATCCTGCTCAGAGAGGTTTGCACCGCTACGAACAAAGTTCTTGTAGCTCTTCTCGAGCAGCTGCTTATCCTCCTTAGAGAGGAAGAGTCCTGGGTGCTCGTATACATACTTCACACGCTTGAAGAGCTCAGGGTTGAGCGAGATGTCGTTGCTCAGTGCAGTGAGCTCAGGCTGCATCTCGATAGCGATTGCCTGCAGCTCCTCTGATGTATCAGCCTCGTTGAGGTTGAAGAATATGCCACCAATGCGGTTGAGCAGTGCGCCCTGCTTCTCAAGAGCGAGGATAGTATTTGCAAATGTTGGCTTTGCAGGGTTGTTTACAATAGCATCTACCTCAGCACGAGATACTGCAATAGCAGTCTGGAATGCTGGCTTGTAGTGCTCGAGTTTAATCTGCTCAAATGGAGGGGTCTGGTGTGGAGTGTTCCACTCAGCGAGCAGAGGATTTGTTGTGTCAATTTCAGGCAGAACAACAGCTGGCATAGCCTCATCGCCGCAACCTGCCAAAAGCAGTGATACTGACATAAGTGTAAAAAGCGTTTTTTTCATAATACTATTTATTAAGTTTGTTTACGTTAGCGTTAAGCATCTTGCGGATAGCACCCTCTTTAGATACCTCAGTGCTATCTACCTCGGGCTCCTTCCAAAGACCACGAGCCTTGAGCATTGCGCTCTTGTCTGGTGCCTGACCACGGAATGCCTTGTAGAGGCTCATGCCATCCTTCGAGCCACCCTTTGATAAAATCTCGCGGCGCAGAGCATCTGCCGTGCGACGATCGAAAATATCGCCAGTCTCGCGGAACGCCTCGAAGGCATCCTTATCGAGCACCTCTGCCCAGGTGTAGAAGTAGTAACCAGCAGAGTAACCGCCAGAGAAGATATGAGCAAAGTAGGTGTAGTGGTAGCGAGGCTCAATCTGGGTGAGCATACCGCGCTTGGTGTAGAGGGCGTTGTACTCAAAGCCGTCAACATCAATCGGTGAGTACTCGGTTGTTGAGTGGATATCCATGTCGCTCAGCGCAGCAGCAATCAACTCAACGGTATTAAAGCCCTGGTTAAAGAGTGCGCTATTCTCGATGCGAGAGATATACTGGTCGCGAATAACCTCACCTGTGCGGTAGTGTGTAGCGTATGTGCGCAACATCTGTGGAGTGAGTGCCCAGTTCTCCATAATCTGCGATGGAAGCTCCACAAAGTCACCCTCAACATTAATCAGGCCGTTGTAACGGACATTGGTAAAGAGGAAGTGGAGTGCGTGACCGAACTCGTGGAACAGGGTAGTTACCTCGTCAAGTGTGAGCAGTGATGGAGTAGCCTCTGTAGGGGCGGTGAAGTTGCAGACAATGCTTACAACTGGGGCTGTGCGTGTGCCGTCAGCCTCGTAGCGCTGCTCACGGAAGTAGCCGCACCAAGCACCCTGACCCTTACCTGCGCGTGGGTGGAAGTCGAAGTAGAGGATACCAAGATGGCTCTCGTCTTTGTCAAGCACCTCGTATGCAGATACATCCTTGTGGTATACAGGCACGGTAACAGGACGGAAGGTGATGCCGAAGAGTCGGTTTGCGAGGTTGAAAATTCCCTGGCGAGTGTTGTCCAAAGAGAAGTAGCCGCGAACAATATCCTCGTTAAGGGCGTACTTGCTCTGACGTACCTTCTCAGCATAGTACCACCAGTCCCAAGACTCGAACTTATACTCGCTATCTGTGTAGTCATTCTTAAAGAGCTTCTCCATCTCTGCAAGCTCCTCGCGTGCACGCTCCAATGCTGGCTCCCAAACTTCGCCAAGCAGTGTATAGACCGCCTTAGGGTTAGATGCCATTTGGTCAGAGGTTACATAGTGTGCGTATGACTTGTAGCCGAGCAGGTGAGCCTTCTCTGTACGCAGACGAATCATATCATTGATGATTTGCTTGTTGTCGTACTCGTTATTGTTGTTACCGCGGTTGATATATGCACGGTAAAGCTCCTCGCGGGCTGCTCGCTCAGGAGAGTATGTGAGGAATGGCAACAGACTTGGCTTGTGGAGTGTGAAGGCATACTTGCCCTCCTCGCCCAGCTCCTTCGCCTTCTCGCGTGCAGCGTCGCGGACAGATGTAGGGAGCTGTGCCACCTGCTGGTCGGTCTGGTACATTACAAAGTTGTTGTTCTCGGCAAGTACGTTGCTGCCAAAGTGTACAGAGAGGGCGGAGAGCTCCTCGTTAATCTCTGCCAGGCGAGCCTTCTTTGTGCTGTCAAGCAGCGCACCGCAACGAACAAAGCTGTTGTAAATCTTCTCGGTCAGACGAATCTGGTCAGCGTCAAGATCCTTGCTCAGGCGTGTGTCGTAGACCGCCTTTACACGCTTGAACAGATCGTCGTTCATCTGTATTGCGTCGTTGTGAACGGTAAGCTGCGGCATCAGCTGACCCTCCAGCTCCTGCAGCTGCTCGTTAGTCTCGGCAGCACAGATCATACTGAAGACATTCACCACATCAGACAACATTCGGCCACTGCGGTCCATCGCAGCGATAGTATTCTCAAATGTAGGCTCCTCAGTCTGCGCCACTATTGCTGCAATCTCCTCATTATGTAGAGAGATTGCACGCTCAAAAGCGGGCTGATAGTGGTAGGTCTTAATGCTCTCAAATGGAGGTACACCATAAGGTGTATTCCACTGCTCAAAGAATGGATTTGGCAGATTCTGCTCCGCCTCCTTGTTGCAACCAATCATAGAAATTGCCAATAATATAACTGCTAAACGCTTCATATCGCTAAAAATTACTATCTTTGTGACAAAAGTAATAAATTTTTTTAGGCTATGCAACTATTCTACGCTCCGCAGATCACTCTGCCTGAATATACACTCGCTGAAGAGGAGTCAAAACACGCAATAAAGGTGCTACGACTCACCATTGGAGATACTCTGCATATTACTGACGGATGTGGAAATCTCCACCTGTGTCAGGTGATTTCAGATAGTGCTAAGCACTGCACCGTGCGTGTGTTGGAGAGTGAGCACGAGTTTGAAAAACGCCCTTACAACCTCACTATGGCGGTTGCTCCGACAAAGAATATCGACCGATACGAGTGGTTTTTGGAGAAGGCAACAGAGATTGGCGTGGATAGTTTTGTGGCACTCGAGACAGAGCACTCTGAGCGCAGAGTAATCAAGCCAGAACGTGAACTGAAGGTGATTACGGCGGCCGTAAAACAGTCGCTCAAGGCCTACCACCCGACACTTGAGGATATGACCGACTTTAAGAGGTTTGTCACTCGCGAGTTTGATGGTCGTAAATTTATCGCCCACTGCGGCGAGGCGATTGTTGGCAAAAAGTACCTCGCATCTACACTTGCAGCGGGCGAAAATGGTGTAATTTTGATAGGCCCAGAGGGTGACTTTTCGCCAGAAGAGGTGCGACTGGCTGTCGAGAATGGTTTTGAAGAGATTACACTCGGTACTCAGCGTTTTAGAACTGAGACTGCGGCTGTGATGGCAGTTGCGATGGTGGCAGTGGTTAATACTTTGTAGAGATGCTTTGGCAATTGTTTATATCCTTCCTTAAAATCGGTGCCTTCACCTTTGGTGGCGGTTATGCTATGGTGCCGCTTATTGAGCGTGAGGTTATAGATAAAAAAGGGTGGGTAAAGCGTGAGGATTTTCTTGACCTGCTCACCATTGCGCAATCTGCGCCAGGGCCGATTGCACTCAATACTGCGGTCTTTGTTGGCTATCGTATCCGCGGATTGAAGGGGGCACTCTCGGCGCTGATGGGTATTGTGTTGCCGGCATTTGCGATAATACTCCTTGTAGCGATATTTTTTGCCAATATTCGTGATAATCAGTATGTTGACGCGGCATTTAAGGCTATGCGACCTGCAGTTGTTGCGCTTATTGTCGCACCGATTGTAGGCCTTGCCAAGAGTATGAGTTACTGGCTGTGGATTGTGGCAGCGGTAACGGCTTTGGCGATATGGTATATCGGATTTTCGCCCGTATATGTCCTTGTACTAGGTGCTGTGGCGGGTCTGTTGTGGACACTATACACAATAAAGAGAGGAGGTAGAGGATGATATACTTACAGCTTTTTCTCTCATATCTGAAGATTGGTTTCTTCGGCTTTGGTGGTGGTTATGCGATGCTCTCGCTTATTCAGAACGAGATTGTTGAGCAGCAAGGGTGGATTACGGCACAGCAGTTTGCCGATATTGTGGCTGTATCACAGATGACTCCAGGCCCGATTGCTATCAACTCGGCAACATATATCGGTTATACGGTTGGTGGTTTCTGGGGCTCAGTTGTGGCGACATTTGCAGTCTGTCTGCCTGCTCTTACCGTTATGTTGGCGCTGACAAAGTTCTTCCTCAAGCTCAAGGATAATCGCTATGTACACGGGGTGCTTGTCGGTATGCGCCCTATAGTTGTCGGTATGATTGCTGCGGCAACGCTGTTGCTGATGTTCCCGAAGCAGAGTGCAGATAGTACATTTATCGACCACTGGAGTTGGATTCTCTTTGGACTTACCCTCTACGCGAGCTATAAAAAAGTAAACCCGATACTGCTGATTATTCTCTCGGCAGTAGCGGGTATAGTAATCTATGCGCTGTAGTTAAGCTACGGTAAGGGTGCCAAGTACAGCGAGCACAAACATTACAAGCGTTACAATCGCACCAATAAGTATCAGATTGGCAAGACATCCCCATTTACGCTCACCTGTAGGCAGAGGGTCTGATATTAGCACGCAGATAAGTCCGCCAACTGGTGTGAGGAGTAGTGAAAGGATAAAAGCCCAGCCAAAACCAATCTTTCGGCTCGCACCCAAAATGCCGATAAGCACCGAGAAGAGCGAACCTGACAAAAGTCCAAAGAGAATAAGTGATAAAACCATAGTTGTTATCTTCTAAAACGATAATATGTACCTAATGGCAGCTGCTTGTCTGCCTTATCTTCAAAGTAGAGTTCGCCGCACTCTTCCACCTTCGGAGCACCAAAACATTGACGTACGGCAGTACGCGCAAGGGTAGATGAGAGACCCATAGAGTAGAGGTTGAGCACCAAGAATGCGTTGTTTTTCTCAAGTAGTTCTGCACAGCACTCAAGCATCTGAGTAATATTCTCCTCAAGCACCCACTTCTCTCCATTTGCACCTCGACCATAAGCTGGAGGGTCAAGAATTATACCGTTATAGCGGTTGCCACGACGCACCTCACGCTGTACGAACTTCAGCGCATCCTCGACAATCCAACGAATGCCTTGTAGACCGCTTGACTCCATATTCTCGCGTGACCAAGTGACCACCTGCTTTACCGAGTCGACGTGGGTTACATCTGCCCCTGCAGCTTTAGCTGCGAGAGTTGCACCACCCGTATAGGCAAAGAGGTTGAGCACCTTTGCACCACCAATCTCCTTGCAGCAGTCGTAGATAAAGTTCCAGTTTGCCGCCTGCTCGGGGAAGATACCTACGTGCTTGAATGAGGTGAGTGCTAAACGCATCTTCAGGTGCATATCCTTGTAGTCGTAGCTGATGTGCCAGCGTGACGGCATCTTAGGTTTTAGTCGCCACTCACCACGCTCCTCGCTGCGATCATCGCGCATAAATGAGGCATCGGCAGCTGCTTGCCACTGCTGCTCCGAGAGGGTTTTGCGCCAAATAGCCTGCGGCTCTGGGCGTCGCAGAGTGTAGCCACCAAAACGCTCGAGCTTCTCGCCATCGCCTGTATCGACAAGGGTGTAGTCAGGGAAAATGGTCTTTATATTCATAGTGTATCTGTAAGTGACATCTGACAGCGCTTGCAGTCAAATGTGAGTTTGTATCTCTTTCTTCCGCGCTCAAGGTATATATCGCCCTTGATTGTCGGATTTTTTAGCAGACACTGCCCAATCTCGCGACGGATACAGTAGTCGGTAACCATAACTCTACAGCCCGCTGTACTCTGCTGTAGGTCTACGCCAGTTGTAATATCCTTTACACCGTGTGAGGTATAGAAGGCGCGGGAGAGGGCGTTGGTTACATTGTCGTAGCACTCCAAATGCGCCTTGTGGAACTTGGCGTTAGGATTTTCGACAAAAGGTTGAGGTGTAGGGTGCGCTGCAACTCTTGCACACTCAAGAGCGTGGAGCAACTCTCGGCGAATTTGTGCCACCACAGAGGCTGGAACGAAACGAACGCCGCTAATTATAACGTCTGTGACTTCAAAAATTGTATCGCCACTCTTTGACATCTGCTCGCGGACAACGCTCTCCATCTTCTCTCTATTCTTCGCTTCGTCAGATGTGTAATCGGTTGTTATTGTGACGCTTATACCTGAACAATCAGTTGCAGTAGCGGTGATATTGTTTTCTGTAAAGCAAATCTCTATCTTTGTTTCAATGGACCTACGGATTTTACTGCGTTCGACAGAGAGCGAGAAGAGTCGGTCGTAGTTGCGATATATCTCCGTTCCGACAGCTATGCCATCTATGCGATTTGGGGTGATCCAGTCACCATCTACGGCGTTGATATTTGTGCCAACAGCCTCTCCGCCAGCGATAAAGCAGATGCCGTCGCCATTGGCTACCGTAGCCTTGCTATCGAGCATAAAGCTGCCTCGTGCCACCTTTGTAACTCGGCCTAAACGCTCACCCAAGGCCTTTGGAGTATCAAATGAGGCTACACCAGCGCGCTTGCCGTCAAAGAGGTAGATGCCTCCGCCGCGGGTAAAACTCTTGGCAGGGTTTGGCTCAAAGTTTATCTGTGATGTGCCTACTGATGCACGAACGCAGTCGCTACGCTGTGCAATCTGCTTATCGAGCAGACGACGGTAGTGGCTCACGATATTGCGCAGATAGACTCTATCCTTTAGTCGGCCCTCAATCTTGAACGAGTTAACACCCGCATCGAGCATTGTGCCTATACGCTCCGAGAGGTCAAGGTCTGAGACCGAGAGTAGGTGCTTACCCTTTATATATATGTTACCATTGCCATCTGTCAGGTCGTATGGTAGGCGACACGGCTGGCTGCACTGGCCACGGTTACCGCTACGCTCACTCATTGAGCGGGAGAGGTAGCAACGACCACTATGGCAGACGCATATTGCACCGTGGATAAATGCCTCAAGCTCGACTTTTGACTGCTTGCGGATATCTGCAATCTCTGCCGCTGAGAGGTTACGCTCAAGAATGGCTCGCTCAAAGCCCACCTGCTCAAAAAACTGCACCTGCTCAGTTGTCGAGCAAGCGGTCTGTGTAGAGGCATGTAGGGGAATATTTAACCCCATTCGGCAGTAGGCCATATCTTGTACAATGAGTGCATCCACGCCCGCCGCCACAAGCGCCTCTGCCTGAGCCTTTGCCTCTTCTATCTCATCATCAAAGAGCAGAGTGTTGAGTGTAACATAGACCTTTGCCCCGAAACGGTGTGCATACTCTACTGCTTGAGCAATATCCTCAGTGGTGTTTGTAGCGGCATATCGAGCGCCAAAACGCCCTGCACCAATATATACGGCATCCGCTCCGCAGTCGATAGCATCAACGGCAGAGAGCAAGTCCTTAGCAGGTGCAAGTAGCTCGATATGTCGAACAGAATGGCTCATTTGGCACAAAGTTACGAAATTCTTGGCGAGATGTGACATATTAAGCCAAAATTTTGTTAATTTTGCAGTTCAATAGGATTTGAAACATAAAAACAGAATAATATGCTTACACTACAACAGTTGCGTGGCGATAAAGAGGCGGCTATTGCAAAGCTCGCTAAGAAGGGTGTAGATGCAGCACCTATTATCGCAAAGATTGAGGAGGCGGATGACCGCCGTAAGGCTCTCCAGGCAGAGCTCGATGCTTGTCTGGCTGAGCAGAATAAGGCTGCAAAGGAGATTGGTGCTCTGATGGGCCAGGGCAAGCGCGAGGAGGCTGAGCAGCGCAAGGCTCAGGTGGCTGCGCTTAAGGCTCGCTCGGTAGAGCTTGCTGCAGAGCACGAGAAGGCTACTGCCGACCTTAACGCACAGATTGTCCTGCTGCCTAACTTCCCTGCAGACATCGTTCCAGAGGGTCGTACAGCAGAGGATAACCTTGTTGTAAAGATTGACGAGAACTACTCAACTCTCCCTGCAAATCCACTTCCACACTGGGAGCTTGCTCGTAAGTACGACATTATCGACTTCGATTTGGGCGTAAAGCTTACAGGTGCTGGTTTCCCTGTATACAAGGGTAAGGGTGCTCGTCTGCAGCGCGCGCTGATCAACTACTTCCTCGACTACAACACCGCTGCTGGTTACCGCGAGATCGAGCCGCCAGTAATGGTTAACGAGGCTTCAGGTTTCGGTACCGGTCAGCTTCCTGATAAGGAGGGCCAGATGTACCACGCTACAGCCGATAACTTCTACCTCGTACCAACAGCCGAGGTTCCTGTGACAAATATCTACCGTGACGTTATTCTCGACAAGAAGGAGTTCCCTGTAAAGCTTACTGCATACACACCTTGCTTCCGTCGTGAGGCTGGCTCTTATGGTAAGGATGTGCGTGGACTTAACCGTCTCCACCAGTTTGACAAGGTAGAGATCGTGCAGCTCGCTCTGCCAGAGAACTCTTATGAGGCACTCGATGGTATGGTTGCTCATGTAGAGGGTCTTGTAAAGTCACTCGGCCTGCCATATCGTATTCTCCGCCTCTGCGGTGGTGATATGTCGTTCACTTCAGCCCTCACTTACGACTTTGAGGTTTACTCAGAGGCTCAGCAGCGCTGGTTGGAGGTATCTTCAGTATCTAACTTCGAGTCTTTCCAGGCTAACCGCCTCAAGCTCCGCTATAAGGACGAGAACAAGAAGACCCAGCTTGCACACACCCTTAACGGTTCATCTCTCGCCCTGCCTCGTATCGTAGCAGCGCTCCTTGAGAATAACCAGACTGAGGAGGGTATTAGAATTCCGGAGGTGCTTGTGCCTTACACTGGCTTTGACCTTATCGATTAGTTTTATCGTGATAACGCGGCATTAGCCGCACATCCCTTAAAAAGTAGCGACGGCTGTACGTTTTAGTACTATCCGTCGCTACTTTTTTTCACGATGCACGCCTACTACCGCGTTCTGACGATAAAACGGTGTAAAGATTGGGCGGCGTGCAAATCTGAGTAAAATAACGACGGTTAGTACACAAAGTACTAACCGTCTGTGCTATTAGCTAAATTTGTTAAAATCTTACAGCTCCAAAGTAACCTTAGGGCTCTTCTCAGCGCCGCAGAGCATGTTGGTAATGGTAAGGTTAAGCTGCTTACCCTTTGCAACATTGATCTGGATGCTGTGGTGAGGCTTCAAGTCAACTGGAAGCGCATTCTTAGATGTCTTGTACTGGAATGGGATAGAGTACATATTGGTAAGGCGAACGGTGCGAGTACCCTTCTTATCTGTACCAATAACCTCATACTTAATAGATGCGAGGAACAGATCCTTCAAAAGTTGCTCGTCACCGCATACATAACCGCCAGACATAGCAAGTGTACGCTTTGCCTCAAGAGCCTCACGGATACCCTTAAGGGTGCACTCCTTAGCAAATACGAGGGTCATATTACGCATCAGACCCTTGAGGCCGTAGTACTCAGCAGTTGTGGTGTGGATATCTGTACAAGCTGCAGCGAAGAGATTCTCCTCACGAGCACGGTCAACGATTGGCAAGTAGAGTGAACCACCATTTGCAATCTCGATACCGTCGATAAGACCCTCGTTGTAAGCCTGAACCTCAAAGTCAGTCTTAGCGCAAGATGTACGACGCCAACCTGGGTGGTTGTGCATAATAAGCGCACCCTGCTTGCGAGCGTTGCGAAGGCTCTGGAGTGGATCCTTATCGTAGATAGTGTTATTATCCTTTGTAAACAGAGCGTTGAAGTGGCCAATCTTTACAGGCTCACGGGTAATCTCTGCACCTGGGATAACAAGTACACCATACTTCTTGCTCTCCTTAATTGCCTCATTCATAGAGTAGTTGAGGTCAGACTTAATACCTGACTCAGTACAGTCATGGCGGATAAGGTCTGTATTCTCTGCCTTAAGCGCCTTGTCACCAGTATAACCCTTAACGAACTTGAGCATCTTATACTCGATACGACGATACTCAATGTGGTCGGTAATAGAGATAACATCCAAACCATCGTAGTAAGCCTCACGAACACGGTAAGCAGGAGTAGTCTCTGCATCAGAGTAGATAGTGTGGATGTGAAGGTCAGCCTTGTAGATGTTGTAACCATTTACCTGTGGGAGTGTAATCTCCATACGCTGTGCTGGCTGCGCTGGAGCGGTGCGCAGGGTCTCTGGGTTGTACTGCGCAAATGCACTAATTGGCAGCAGTGCCAAAAGAGCGATAATAATTCTTTTCATTTTCGGTATGTTCTATAAATTAGTAAAATTTTGTTTCTGATTTCAGTAAGTTCTATTTCGGTCGCTTTTGGGCTTATTTCGGCATCTTTTGCCACTTTTCTCGGTTACAATAGGCTATTGCGCCCTCTAAAGAGTGGTAAAACCTGCTCGAAATAACCCCCAAAATCGCCTCGACCTAATTTATAGAACCTACCTTCTATAATTTTAGGTTATTGTATTACTTGCCAAAAATTGTGTTCAGAGCCTTTGCCATCTGGTAGCCAGCCTTCTGCATCTGGCGCTCTGCAAGAGGTGTAGCCTTCTCGACAAACTTATTGTCGATCTTCTCAATCTTACGGTCGTCAATCCAGTAGAGTGTAGGACGGCAGTCGCGTGCAGCAGACTCAAACCACTCCTGAGCCCAGCCCTTAGTAACCTCCTTAATCTGCTTCTTTGACATAGTATTGAGGTGGTCAGCATAGAGCATATGGTCAAGTTTGCCGTTTCGTTTCTTCTGTATTGACTGGATGAGCCAAGTGTCCCAGAAACGGTGTACACCAACCTTCTTACCATTGAAAATAGCAACGAAGCTACCCTTATTTGCATTATCCACATAGCGCACGTGGCTTGGACAGTTGAAGTCCGCAACAACGTGGGTGATACACTTGATAGCGTAGAGAACTACTGAGTCTGGAAGCTCCTTATAGTTCTTAAGCTGCTCGCGGAAGTTGTTCATTGCTGTCACACCATCCTTGCCATCGCGATAACGGTCACGAATAATCTGTGGAGAGGTGCAGTCGCTATCTGCAATAGATGCATGGAAGCCAGAAAGCGCCTCCTTGTAGTCTGGGTGGTTACGATACTCGTCTACAAAGAGTGAGTACTTCCACAGCGGAGTGCCACCTGTGTACTTCTCAATATTTGCTTTAGCCTTTGGTGTGAGGTTGCGCTCAGCAATCTCAGCAATGGTACGGTGACCCAGTTGACCCCAACCCAGCGCAATCTGTGGGATAAGAAGGGCAGCAAGTGCAATAATAGAAAACTTTTTCATCTTTATTCTCCAAAAATTTCGTTAATAACCTTAGCCATACGCAGTCCGCCGATAAGTATCTGCTTTGCGGCAATCTCGTAGAACTCGTTCATCATATCGCCGTCAACAACAGAGAGCTCGCTGTCTTCAGCATCCTTCTCTTTTGCCGGTACCTTGTCGTAAATGCGATACTCTTTCTGAGTCTTTGTAGCGATATCTCTCATCCAATCTCTAAGCGAGCCAGCAGTTACGCTGTCGATATACTCCTGAGAGATTGAGCTGTCGAGTGCGTGACCCCAGTCCATATATCCCCAACCAGGCTGACCCATCTGTACGATGCCTGAATCCCAGAGCTTGTGGTACTGCATACGGGTCTTCTTGGTCTTCAGATAGAAGTCGTAGCTTGAGGTGATGAGGCGCTTTGGCTTCTCGCCCTTGCAGTCGTAGAATGCAACGTGGCCAGGGCAGTGGTAGTCACCAAATGAGTGTACAAAGTGGTAGATAGATACCTTGAGTGCAGAGTCTGGCAGCTCGCGGTACTTCTTGAGCTTGTTGATTGTAGACTTCATCTGCTTGTAAGGCTTGCCGATAGGCTCGCAGGTATCGATGTCGTAGTGTGCAACGTGTGCAAGTTTACCCCAAGTCTTGTTCTCTGCACGGTGGTTGTCGAGCCAAGAGGCGTAGTAGACAATTGAGTGGCCATCGATGCACTGCTCGATATTTGCCTTAGCAGTTGGAGTGAGATGACGCTCAGCAATGTATGCAATAGCTGCGTGAGCATCGCGTCCCCAGCCGAAGCAGAGGCTTGAACTGCCCACGATAAATACAAGGGCAAGTGTAGTTATAAATCGTTTCATATAGGTCGAGGTTACTTGATTTTAACATTAGGAACATTGCTGTCGAAAAGGCCATTGAGGATGGCTGCAATACGATAACCAGCAATAGCTACCTGCTCAGTAGAGATTGGGTAGATGCTGTTCTGCCATACGCGAAGACTCTTCTGGTCAAAAGCCTTACCGCTCTCAAGCAGGGTGTAGATGTTGCGGTACTCAGCAGCATTCTTTGTCACCCAGTTTGTAATTGAGCCCTTTGTGATGGCTGCAATCTGCTCTGGAGACTTGCGGTTGAGCTGGTGTACAAACTCGTTTGACTTCCAGTTGAAGGTGCCAGCAACAGAGTTGTGCTCCCAGTAGCCAACATAGCCGTGCTTCTTGCCGTTGTAGAAGTAGTGCATCTTACGCTGTGCAAGAGCCTCTGGGTAGATGTAGTGAGTAGGGCAGTGCAGGTCGCCAACGATAGTTACGATGTAGCGGATGTTGTCTGCCAGCTGCTCCTTTGTGAGATTTCCCGCCTCGATAGCTCTGATTGCAGCAGCAAGGGCCTCAAGACCCTGAGCACGACGAACGATATCCTCCTTGTGGTGGAGGGTCTTCTTGGCGTTGAGCGGCTTGTTGTTCTTTGCAACAGCTACGCTGCGCCAGTTCTTAGTCTGCTCAAAGCCCTTTGTCTTATCCATATCGTACATCCAGTGTGCAGAGTAGACGATATTACGACCGTCAAGGGCCTGACGGATGCTCTCTTTAGTCTGCTCGGTAAGATTTGCATCAGCAATAGCAGCGATGCCGGCGTGGATAGCCTTTGACCACGCAGAGGCGCTCTGAATGGTGAGCAGAGCAACTATAATGGTGATAAACTTCTTCATATTATTTGTCGAAAATTGAGTTAAGAATAGCTGCAAGACGGTATCCGGCAACGGTTATACGATCCTCGGCATACTTGATAGCCTCATTGAGGTAGTTGTCGTATGTAATCTTTTTGCTCTCAGGGAGCATCTCGATGACCTTCTTTGAAACCTCTACGGTCTCATTGTGCCAATCGTCTGGAGTAGAGCTCTGAACCTTTGCAATCTGCTCGGCAGTAAGGATGTCGAACTCCTCAGCAAGCTGCATAGGCGATGTGCCGTTGTGCTTGCTGTTAAGAACGTATGCATCCCACATAGCGTGTACCTTAACGGTCTTTTTGTCCATTGTAACCTTCATTGGGCGAGATGTAGGGAAGTCGATGTGGACAGGGCAGTGCATATCGCCGACAAGGTGTACCAAGTACTTGATGTTGATGCTTACAAGCGAGTCGCTCAGTGAGCGGAAGTCGCTCATATCAGATACGATGCGCTTAACCTGTGTCAGTGAACAAGGGGGCTGTGGATTGCCATTAGCATCTGTGCGGTGCTCGTTTGTCCAGTAGTCCACGTGCCAATCACGAGTAACATCCATTGGAGGAGTTGAACGGTTGAAGTCCATCCAAGCTGCGTAGTAGACAATCGAGCGGCCACCGATGTAGCTCTCGATATTTGCCTTTGCGCGAGGTGTGAGGTGGCGCTCGGCGATGTATGCAACAGTCGAGTGACCACGGTTATCCCACGCCATTGCACAGTACGAAAATACTACTGCAAATAGAAGTAGAAGGTTGAGTTTTTTCATATGGTTTAGTTTTTAGGTAAATTCTTCCTACAAAGGTAAGAAATTCAATGCGAATAAAAAAATAAGTTTACTTATTTTTGGCAGAGAGGAGCGAATATTTATTGCATAAATGGGGATAAACAAGAAAAGCACCCCAAAAATGGAGTGCTTTTTTCTTGAAAGACGTTTAATGTTATGCAAACGGAGTTACGCTTACATAGCTCTTGCCAGATGCCTTCTTAGTGAAGACAACTACACCATTAACAAGTGCGAAGAGGGTGTGGTCCTTGCCCATACCAACATTCTCACCTGGATTGTGAACAGTACCGCGCTGACGAACGATGATGTTGCCTGCCTTCGCTACCTGACCACCATAAAGCTTTACGCCGAGTCGTTTGCTCTCTGACTCACGGCCGTTCTTCGAACTACCTACACCTTTTTTGTGTGCCATACTTCTCTAACGAATTTTAAGGTTATGCAACAATCTCTTCAATTAAAATCTGCGACAGATACTGACGGTGACCGTTGCACTTCTGATAACCGGTTCTGCGCTTCTTCTTAAATACCAGGACCTTGTCATCCTTCAGGTGCTTAAGAATCTTTGCCTTTACTGAGGCGCCTTTTACAACAGGTGCGCCCACCTTAACCTGACCGCCATTCTCCACGAGCAGGACCTTGTCGAAGCTCAGGGTAGAGTCAACCTCACCCTCAAGACGGTGTACATAGAGCTTACGACCTTTCTCAGCCTTAAACTGCTGACCTGCGATCTCAACAATTACAAACATTTAGTTTAATAAGTTTTAATGCACTTCAACACAAAATGCCTGCAAAGGTAATTATTATTTTTTGTCCGTGCAAGTATTTTTCGATTTTTTGACCTTTTTAATTTAGAATAGTCGGGTAGCTTAATTTTATTTTGGCATATTTTTGGAATGTATGGTGGTGTTATGTTGAAAATTCTTGTCTATTCACCATCGTTTCGTATGCGAGCGATGATTGTCGGTATGGTAACTGCTCCCGGTGTGGAGGTAGAGAGTGTGACCTCTCGTCAGGCGCTCTTTAAGCGCTGTCAGGAGAAGCATTTTGATAAGGTTGTAATTGAGGATTTCCGCCTCTTTATGGATGGCGAGGGGAGTGTGGCGCGCATCCGTGCCCATTTTGCTACGCGTCCGAAGATTTTTGTTCTATCTACGGCAATAGATGAGCAGACTGTCCTCTCGCTTTTGGAGTGCGGGGTGGATGAGTATCTGCTGCTGCCAGTTTCACCTGCCCGGCTGAGGCAAAAAGTGTGTGCGGGATGATTCTTGCGGCGATTTTCTATCTGCTCTTTGGTAGTGTGGTGCTGGTTGTCTATCGGGCGGTTTCGATGCGTTCGACAAACGCCGAGCGTGTAGCCATTGAGCGCATAGCTCAGTTTGTGGCTGCCGCAGAGGGTGATGTGGCGGCTATAGGCAGGGGCATTGCGCGCAAGAGGTTGGTGCAGTGTCTGGTTTTTGTATCCGAGATGACAATGGGTAGAGAGGTGGAGCGTATGGGGATAATTATGAAGTACTACCACGTGGAGAGTTATATGCTTGGGCGGATATTTAAGAGTCGTAGCTGTGAGGAGCGAGCCTATCTGCTCTCGCTCTTTGCGCGACTGCCAATATCGATGCTCGCGGCGTTGAGGGTTGAACCTCTTGTGCGAGAGCAGAGCGCGAAGGTGAGTTTTGCTGCCCTGCTGTGCCTCTTTGCAGCCACTCCGATAAGGGGTGCAGCGACCCTCGCGCGATTTGGTTGTAGGCTCTCGCGCAGAGATGTGGCAGAGATGCTGACGGTGATAAATCGGGGTTGTTGTCCTCTGCCGTATACTCCGCTGCTGATGTCGGAGAACTATAATCTGCAGCTGCTCGGAATATACCTTGTGCGGCGATTTGGAATTACGGAGAGTCGTAACGAGATTGCCTGTATTGTCAAGAGCAAAAGTAGTGAACTTAGGGATGATGCGCTGCTGACACTCGCCTCATTTGGGGATGGAGCGTCTGATGGCATCAATGCAAAATATCATATAGTATGATAGTAGTTGCGGTGGCTGTAATGGCCTTGGTAGTGTTACTTATACTACTGATAATGAGTCTTTTAATGACAAGAAAAGAGTTTTGTACAATGCGTCTTTTGTCGCTCTCGACTGCGGCCGAGTGTGATGCTGTGGGAGGGGTGGGGGTATCGATACTTTCGATCTATCCGCAGTCGATATCGGCTGTAGTAAATCTGTTGGATAGTCGTTATCCGCTCTCGGAGGTGGTTGTGGTGCTGAGCGAAGGCAGACAGTGCAATCTGTTGCAACATCTTAAAATTCGCTACGCTCTTGTTCCGTGTATGGCGGAGCGGTGTGCGGTCTATAGGTCGCGCGAGCGGGCCTATAGGCGGTTAGTCGTTGTTGTGACGCAAGAGGTACAAAGCGAGGCGGAGCTCTACGACCTTGCGGCGAGCAGTGCGCTGTATGACTATCTGATGCGTGTACCCTCTGCATATAGGCTCTTCCCGAGTGCTGTTGGACGGGTGGCAGAGCGCATTGCGGCTGAAGTGTCCTCTGAGGTGGATGTAGTGACTACAACGGAGGCGGGTATTGAGATTTTGTCGCGCAGAGCGTGGCTAAATAGGGGTGGCTTTGGCGGGCGGATAGCGCAGGGCGAAAAGTTGAAAATATTGCATATTTTCGAGCCGTTAGCATTCGCTCGAGAGTCGGATAGGGACTATTCTCTGCTCATTGAGAGATCTGAGTACAATTTTTGGGATTATTTTGCGTTAAAAATTATGAAAACTGGAAATAAATTGTTATCTTTGATAAAACCTAAAACCATACTCTAAATTTATGATATCAGACGACATCAGAGCCTACTTATTGCCACAAGCATTTAACGCAGCTGTGCGTGCGGGATGGGAGATAATGGAGGTCTACAAGAGCCGAGAGAGTTACGATATCTCGGTCAAGAGCGACAGCACTCCTATAACCCTTGCCGACCGCCTTGCTCACGAAAAAATCAAGGAGAGTTTGGGTCAGACTCGCATCCCGATTCTCTCTGAGGAGGGGCGAGAGATGCTCTATGACGAGCGTAGAAATTGGGAGCTATTTTGGCTTGTAGATCCGTTGGATGGTACGGTAGAATTTATCAAGGGTAACAACGAGTTTACAGTCAATATTGCGCTGATGCTCAACCGTATATGCGTCTGCGCGGTGGTCTATGTGCCATATCTTGAGAAGGCATATGTTGCAAGTCGTGAGGTGGGCTCATTCCTTATTGAGAGGGTTGCGCCGTCAGCCGATGCGGCATATAGTTATGAGGATATATGCGCCCGTAAGCAGCGCCTGCCTCTTGAGAGTAGTAACCATAGCAGTTACCGTATAGCTGTGTCACGTTCGCATCAGACTCCAGAGACGGTGGAGTATGTTGAGGCGGCAAAGCAAGGTAAGGAGCGCGTAGAGATTATTGAGCAGGGTAGCTCGTATAAGTTTTGTATGCTTGCAGAGGGTACGATCGACTACTATCCTCGCACAACGCACACCTACGAGTGGGATACTGCGGCGGCAGAGTTGGTGCTTGCCGAGGCTGGCGGTGTGACACTCTCGTTGCCTGATAATAAACCATTGGAGTACAATAAGGAGAATCTGCAAAATCCGTGGTTTGTGGCAAGTAGATAGTTCACCTATATTATATATATAAAAGGTTGGGGTATGAAGAGGTTTGTGATTTTGAGTTTGGTGATGTTGGCGGTGTCGAATATGGCAGCGTCGGCACAAAGCTACCTATCTAATCGTACGGTGGGTGCAGTAGAGGTTGAACTCTCTGTGGCCCTTGCAACGGCGTCAAATCGAGTGGCGACCTTTGGACGTAGTAACCCGGGCGTTGGGGTGGCGGCAGAGGTGAGGTATAACTTTGCCCAGGCACCTGTAGATTTGGGACTCAACTTTTCGCTCTCCACTTTTAGTCGCAGCCATAGCACACGGGAGGGTGTGGCAAAGTATAACTTCGATAGTCAATCGCTGCTTATTACAGCCGATTATAACTTCTTTCAGGGTCGCATGGCCTCGCTTTTTGTTGGCTGTGGTGCAGGTATCTCGTGGTGTGGTCGCCTGGCAGATGGCTCTCGACACGGCGTAGCCCCTTGTGTTGCACCACGCGTGGGTGTTGAGTTGTCGGAACATGTCAGAATATCTTTGGGATATATCTTCTCAGAGCGTGCAAATAGCCATCTGCAGCTCGGATTAGGATTTGCCTTTGGTGGCGGAAAGAGATAGAACGGTTTGTTGATATTGAATAAAAAAGGGTGCCCAATTGGACACCCTAAACTTTTGCTACAGCAAAAGGCTATTTAACTGCGTTTACAATTGCCTCGAATGCCTTCGGCTCGTTCATCGCCAGGTCTGCCATAACCTTACGGTTAAGAGCGATACCCTTAGCGTTTACTTTACCGATGAACTCCGAATAGGTCATACCGTAAGCACGGACTGCCGCATTGATACGAGTAATCCACAGCGAACGGAATGTACGCTTCTTAAGGCGGCGGTGTGCATATGCATACTGCAGACCCTTCTCGACAGTATTTTTGGCTACTGTCCAAACATTTCCCCTTGAACCAAAGTTACCCTTGGCAAGCTTCAAAACCTTTTTTCTTCTTGCGCGTGACGCAACAGCATTGACTGAACGTGGCATACTTAAAAGTTTTTGATGAAGTTAACAGCGGCACGATTCTCTCGTACTCTTTAGGGCTGTTTCACTCCGGTTAATAAATAAAGTTAATTTTAATTGGTAAAATTGTGATTAAAATTACTTAACCAACAACTTCATAAGCTTTGGCTCATCTACGCTCGATACGAGTGCCGAGTGGCAAAGATTACGCTTCTGCTTTGTAGTCTTTTTTGTCAGGATGTGACTGTGATAAGCGTGCTTACGCTTGATCTTACCTGTGCCGGTGAAAGTAAAACGCTTCTTTGCAGCGGCATTAGTTTTCATTTTTGGCATAATTGTAAAATATTTTTAGTTAAACATAGCGCGCAAAGATACTTCTTTTTTTTGATTCCACAACCAAACTTCCAAACTTTTTTGTATTTTTGTGGTACTAAACCCGAAAAAATGTTGTAATGAAACTCTCAAAACTATCAAAATCAGCCCTCTGTATGGCTGTGCCTACGGCAGCGGTGGTGCCGTTTGTGGCGACAAGTTGTAAGGCCGTTAAGGCAGATGCCGAGCGTCCAAATGTTATCTTTATCCTTATGGATGATGCAGGTTATGGCGACTTTGGTTGCTATGGCCAGACTAAGACTGAGACTCCAAATATCGATGCGTTGGCAGAAAATGGTATCCGCTTTACCGATATGTATACTGCTGCTCCAGTATCATCTCCATCGCGTGCCTGCCTTATGACGGGTCAGAATATGGGTAATTCACAGATTCGTGAGAATGTTGAGGGCCGTGTTGAGGATGGTATTTGGAACTTTGATATAGTTGAGCAGGAGCCGAGCATTGAGGGTCAGATGGGCCTTAAGCCTGGAACTCCTACACTCGGAACAATGATGAAGGAGGCGGGCTATGCTACAGGTATGGTCGGTAAGTGGGGCATTGGTGGCCCTGCAAGCGGCTCTGCACCGTGGGATATGGGCTTTGACTTCTACTACGGCTGTGTCTGCCAGCGTGTGGCTCACAACTACTATCCGCGCTATATGTGGAAGAATGGCCAGAAAGAGTATATTAATGATAGAGAGAAGGTTACCCATCCAGGAACAAAACTCGATAAGGGCGCTGATCCATACGATTGGAGTAGTTACGACAAGTATAGTGAGGGTAAGGTATATGCACCAGATGCGATGTATGATAATGTCGTAGAGTTTGTTCGCACAAATAAGGATAAACCATTCTTCCTTATGTGGACCACTCCATTCCCACACTCGCCACTGCAGGCACCAAAGGAGTGGGTTGAGAAGTATGTTGCAAAGTATGGCGACGAGGAGCCGCTTGTTGGCGAAAAGTGTCAGTTGAACGGCTGGCCACACAACTACTATCCGTGTCGCTATCCTCACGCCACATATTCGGCAATGATTTCGTACTTTGACTACCAGGTGGGTGAGCTTGTTAAGGAACTTAAACGTCTGGGTATCTACGAGAATACAGTTATTATGTTCTCTTCAGATAACGGCCCTGCAAATAACGCCTCTTCACCAACCGTTTGGATGGATAGCGCAGCGCCATACCGTTGTGGTAAGGGCTGGGGTAAGCGTACACTGCGCGAGGGTGGTATCCGTATGCCATTTATCGCCTCTTGGCCTGCAAAGATTAAGAGCGGTGTTGTGAGCGACCACCTCGGAAACTTCGCAGATGTTATGCCGACAATCTGTGAGCTTGCAGGTGTAGATACTCCGAAGACCGACGGTGTTTCACTCGTGCCAACACTCTCGGGTAAACCAGAGGCTCAGCTGCAGCACGACTACCTCTACTGGGAGTATCCATCTGCTGGCGGTATGATTGCCGTTCGTGAGGGTAAGTGGAAGGGCCTTATTCTGGATGTTCACAAGGGCAACCGCACAATGAAACTCTTCGATGTAAGTGTTCCAGGTAAGGATATCGAGTTTGACGATAAGGATGTGGCAGCAGCCCACCCTGAGATTGTTGAGCGTATGTGGGGCTATATTGAGCAGAGTCACCATCTTGCTGAGTATGAACCATTTAACTTGGATATAACAAGATAATGCGCCGAAGTGTAGAGTTCTCATACGAAGATATAGTTAAACGCAATGAACGACGCGGCTTTACCTCAATGGTTAAGCCCGTCGGTTCGTTGTGTAATATGCGCTGCAAGTACTGTTACTACCTCGATAAGGCGGCTCTGTATAACAACCATCAGCCGCAGATGGACGATACTCTGCTTGAAAACTATATTCGTGCAAATATCGAGGGTAATAACTCGCCCGTAATAGCCTTTGCTTGGCACGGCGGAGAGCCGCTGTTGGCTGGTAAAGATTTTTTTCGCAAGGCCGTAGCTCTGCAGCAGAGGTATGCTGGTGGCAAGAGTGTTGAGAACTCAATACAGACAAATGGTCTGCTGATAGATGACGAGTGGTGTCAGATTTTTAGGGATAATAACTTCCTTGTTGGTGTGTCGATAGATGGTCCTGAGAGTATACATGATGCCCATCGTGTAGATGCGGGAGGTAATCCCACCTTCGCGCGCGTAATGAAAGG
Source organism: Alistipes sp. (assembly GCA_045633445.1). GTDB lineage: Bacteria > Bacteroidota > Bacteroidia > Bacteroidales > Rikenellaceae > Alistipes. The sequence continues at coordinate 35,905 of JAZQYI010000008.1, read as the reverse complement.
TATAGAGCGCCTATACCGCAATCGTGTGGAGTATAACACATTGACTACCATAAATATACATAGCGAGGGTCGCGGAGCAGAGGTCTATAATTTCCTGCGCCAGATAAGCGTCTTTATGCAGTTTTTGCCAGTTGCCGAGCTGCTCTGTGATGGCCGCGTGCAGTCGCCAGAAAACGAGGGTGCAGACATTGCACCGTGGTCGGTGAGCGCAAAGGGCTTCGGACAGTTTATGTGCGATGTCTTCGATATATGGGTCAAAAATGATGTCGGCAGGCGCTATGTTCAGCTATTTGATGCCACGCTCGCGCTGATGGTCGGCGTGCAACCTTCGGTCTGCTCGCTTTGCGAGACTTGCGGTAGTGGACTTACCGTCGAGCATAATGGTGATGTCTACTGCTGCGACCACTTTGTCTATCCCGAGTATAAGATAGGTAATATCCACACCAATCGCCTTGCAGACCTTGCCTATTGCGACCGCCAGTTTGAGTTCGGTGTGGCAAAGCGCGCACTGCTGCCGCGAGAGTGTCGCCATTGTAAGTTCTATAACCTCTGCCACGGAGAGTGTCCGAAACATCGCTTTATCGCTGATAATACGGGCGAGTATGGCAAAAACTACCTCTGCGACGGCTATCGTATGTTCTATGAGCATACTGCCGCAGATATGGAGAGGATGAAGCAGTTGATTTTAGACGGTAAACCAGCCTCTGACATAATGACCGAAAATCGATAAAAAGATAAATTTCAAGCCTTTCGGGGGAAGTGGTATATAATAGAAAAGTAGGCTTTCGGCCTACTTTTCTATTATATATATCCTCTCGTCTTTGCGCTGCATATTGTAACGCTCACGGGCAAACTTTTCGAGAAACTCGTCGCTCTTAAGCTGTTCGAGCATTGTGCTATCGGCGGCAATCTTCTGTAGATATTCGCTCTTTTGTCGCTCAAGGCGGTTGATGTGGCGCTTGGACTTGACGATAGATATTACAGATTTGCCGATGATAAAGAGGGTTAAGACGGTGACAACAATAGTTAGGGCGCGCCAAAAGAGCAGTGACGCATCCTCAAACAACTTGCCGATAACTCCGCCTATCTTTACCTTCTTTGCCATATGTGTTGTTACCTATTGAGATTAAGGTATATGCATAAATTTATGGCTCTGGATAGAGATGCTCCACTTAGGGTTTGCCTTGGCATACTCGACAATGCTCTGCATCATCTCGCCCGAACGGCTCCACTCAGGCTGCAGGTAGAGTAGGCAATCCTTACCCACCTTTGCTGCATTGGCCTCAGCCCACTCAAAGTCCTCCTCTGTCTCGATAATAACCTTCAGCTCGTGTGCTCTGCTATAAGCCTCCTCAAGTGGCGCCTGCTTGCGCTTTGGTGAGAGGCACACCCAGTCAAATGTTCCGCTAAACGGATGGCTACCCGAAGTCTCGAGGAAGATCTGCAGACCCTCATTTTTGAGCTTTGTTGTCAGAGGCTCAAGAGGGTAGAGCAGCGGCTCTCCGCCTGTGATTACGATAGATTGCGCTCTGCATTCCACAGCACGACGCACAACAACATCGATGTCGGTTGGGGGGTATAACTTTGGATTCCAAGTATACTTTGCATCGCACCACTTACAGCCTACATCGCAGCCACCGAGGCGGATAAAGTATGCCGGCTTGCCTGTGTGAAAACCCTCACCCTGGATGGTGTAGAAGTCCTCCACTAACGGCAGTAACTCGCCCCCTTGCAGAATCTCGTTATTACTCATTGTCAACGACATAAATATCCTTTAGACTGCGGCCAACTTGGTCATAATCAAGGCCGTAGCCTACGATAAACTCGTTGCCAATCTCCATTGCCACATACTTGATCTGGCGGTCGTACTGGTGCTTCTCAGGCTTATAGAAGAGGGTGCAAACCTCGATGCTACGAGGGTTGAGCTGCTCAAGATATGATACCATATGCTCGATGCTATGGCCAGTCTCGACAATATCCTCAACCAGGATAATATCGCGGTCAGTAATGTCGAAGTCGATACCAAGTTTCTGCTGCACATTGCCTGTAGACTGTGTACCCTGGTATGACGACACCTGGATAAATGTCACCTCGTTTGTGAAGTTTACCTTGCGAACAACATCGGCAAGGAAGACAAATGCACCACAGAGCACGCCTACGAAGATTGGCGGACGCTTTGCATCGGCATAGTCGGCATTGAGTTTGTCGGCAACCTTTGCCACAGCAGCATCAATCTGCTCGGCAGAGATCATCACCTTGAAGGTGCGGTCGTTGAGTCTTATCTTCTCCATAGTTGGGTTTTCTATAATTTCAGAATCTGAAAATTACTCGTATCGGCCAGACTTAAGGCGATTTACCTCGTCTACAGTAAGGAAACGCCAAGCACCGCGCTTGAGGTTCTTCTTAGTAAGACCTGCATAGTATACGCGGTCGAGCTTTGTCACCTGATAGCCCAGGTGCTCGAACATACGACGTACAATACGGTTACGGCCAGAGTGAATCTCTACGCCTACAGACTTCTTATCATCCTTAAGCCAAGAGATCTCGTCGAAGTATGCTGCGCCATCCTCCAAATCAACGCCCTCTGCAAGGGTGTCGAAATCTGCGCGGGTAAGCGGCTTGTCGAGTGCTACCTCGTAAATCTTCTTCTTCTTGAGTGATGGGTGGGTAAGTGTACGGGTAATGTCACCATCGTTTGTAAAGAGCAACAGACCCAGTGAGTTCTTGTCAAGACGACCTACAGGGTAGATGCGCTCGGTGCAAGCACCTGCAACAAGCTCCATAACGGTCTTTGCAGCGTGGTCATCCTCGATAGTAGTTACATAACCCTTTGGCTTGTTGAGAATCAGGTAAACCTTCTGCTCACCCTGAATCTTCTCGCCGTTGAAACGTACCTCATCGCCTGGCATAACCTTAGTGCCGAGCTCGGTTACAATAACGCCATTTACACTTACAAGACCTGCTGTAATCAGCTCATCAGCCTCACGACGAGAGCAGATACCTGACTGTGCAACAAAACGGTTCAGGCGAACCTCGCCAGTCTGCTTGTTAGGGTTGAACTTAGGGTAGCTCTTGCGCTCCTGAGTGCGTGGCTTGCCCTTATAGCCACCCTCGCTCTTGCCAAATGATTTGCGAGAGTTGTTGTCAGTGCTCTTGCCCTTGAAGCCGCCCTCTGTGCGCTTCTCAAACGGTTTTGAGTCTGTGCGCTTGCCGAATGGCTTTGAGTCAGTACGCTTGCCAAAAGGCTTTGCATCTGGGCGTGCAGGACGTGCAGGGCGAGATGAACGTGCAGGGCGCTCGCTGCGCTCTGTTGTATACTCGTCACGCAGACGGTTGTCCTCAGTAAAGTGAGGGTTGTATGATGAGCGCTTTGGACGCGAGAAGTTACGCTCAGAACGCTCTGTGCGCTCTGGAGCAGCTGTGCGTACGCGCTTATCCTTTGCAAAACGCGAAAGTGTTGATGAATTCTCTGTGTTAAACTTTGCCATAATTGAGTCTATCTTTTTGTCTTTTGGGCGCAAAGGTAGTGAAATTTTTCGATTGCGGGTATAAAGAGTAATAAATATAACTCTTTATTCTACAAAAATAGCCAATTGACGGACTGTTTTGTGATAAAGAGACTCTTTGTACCCTACAAAATTAGGAATTTTGTCGCTCTTTCCCAAATTTTAGGTATTTTTGCAATATGAATAGAGAAATTTTCAGAATAGCCGTACCAAATATTATCTCGAATATCACCGTTCCACTGATGGGCATATTCTCAACTGCCATCGCTGGACACTGCGGAGATAGCGCGGCAACAATAGGCGCACTTGCTATCGGTGTGTCGATCTTCAACTTTATCTACTGGAACTGCTCGTTTATCCGTATGGGTACCAGCGGCATTACGGCACAAGCCTTTGGTGCTAAGGACTTTACGACAACAACGGCAATGCTTGTTCGCGCCGTAGGAATATCGGCTATTTTGGGCGTTTTGATGCTTATTTTGCAGTATCCGCTCGGGGAGTTTTCACTCTGGATGATGAACGGAAATCAGATGGTTTCGGACTACTTCTATGCCCGAATTTGGGCTGTGCCTGCGGGTATTATGCTCTTTGGTCTGAATGGCTGGTTTACGGGTATGCAAAATGCTGTAATTCCGATGGTTACATCAATTACTATCAACGTTTTGCACGTACTGCTCAGCCTCTGGTTTGTCTTTGGCTTTGATTTGGGTATTGTCGGCATTGCCTACGCCTCGGTTGTGGCGCAGTGGAGCGGTATGATACTCTCGGTGGTGTTGTTGGTGATATTTTTTAGAGATAAACTGCATCCAATCAAGATGTCGCAGGTGCTTGATATGACCGCTCTGCGTGAGTTTTTTGCTGTCAATGGAGATATTATTATCCGCACCTTCTGTATAGTTGCTGTCTACACATTCTTTACCGCTGCCTCTGCCCGTATGGAGAGTGATATAGTGCTGGCTGTCAATACAATGCTGCTGCAGATGTTCACCCTCTTCTCATATATGAACGACGGTTTTGCGTATGCTGCCGAAGCGCTTACGGGTCGCTTTGTCGGAGCGAAAGATGAGGCCTCGCTGCGCCTTTGCATCCGCCGATGTGTGGTGTGGGCAATAGGTACGGCCGTGGTGTGCATTGCTATCTATGTCGGCTGGTGGCAGGATATTATCTCGATGTTTGTTGGCGATAAGTCGCAACTTGCTGATTTGCTTGCTGTTGCAGGGGAGTATATCGGTTGGGTTATCGCTATTCCTATCGCTGCTGCACTGCCATTCTTGATGGATGGAATTATGGTCGGCGCAACCCTTACCCGCATTTTGAGAAACTCGATGCTCGTGTCGACTGTTGCATACTTTGCCCTCTATTACGGACTGCATCCGTTTATTGGGAATAATGCACTGTGGCTCGCCTTTACAGCCTATATGGCTCTACGAGGTGTGGCGCAATATTTTATGTCGGGGAGGTTGAAGATGGTCTATCAGAAGAGCGAAGTTTTATCGTGATAGCGGCACATTTGCGGCACATCCCTTAATTCCCGACAATGGCTGTACGTTTTAGTACTATCCATCGTCGGGAATTTTCACGATGCCCCGCAACTGTACCACTCTGACGATAAAATGCGTCTTTTTAATTACACTTTGCTATTTAGTGGTTATTTGCCGAAACAGCCTTTTTGTTTTTAACAAAAAAAGTCGTACCTTTGCAAGTTGGAAAGTATTTCAAGTTGAAATTATGTTGGTAAGCGTTATAAACGACTATTTGAAGAGCAATCGTAGATTGGTTATTCCGACTTTCGGAGCCTTTGTGGTTAAGGGGGGTGGAGATATAATCTTCTCGGAGCTGCTTAAGGGTGACGATGGCGTACTGCGTGCGTTGCTTATGGAGCAGGGAATGAGCGAGATAGAGACTGCGGCGGCTATAGATCGACTTATATTTGAGGTGCGTCACGACTTGCAGGAGTCGGGCCGTTCGTTTGTTGCCAATTTGGGTACATTTACTCGAAATGGCGATGGTGTGCTGGTGTTCGAGAAGATTAAGCCAGAGCAGTATATTATCCCTGCGGCGGCGGCTGAGCCAACAGAACCAGTTGCACCAGTGGAGCCAATAAAGCCTATCGAGCCAATTGTAGTGCCGGTGCCTTCAGCTCCGCCAGTGCGACCTACAGCACCACAGAAGGGTAGAAAAGCACCTGCAAAGAGAACTTCTGGTGGTTTTGTAATGTGGATTGCGGGTATTGTTATTGCCGGAGCACTGCTTGCGTTGGGCTATGGTCTGTTCTGTATGTGGAATACGCCAGACAGAGAACTTGATGAGCAGATGGAGGCGTTGCGCATCCCTGCAATGCAGATACCTACAGACAGCAATAGTGGAGATAGTAATTAGTTAAGCAATGAGTAATACAAACAACATACTCTCTACAAAGCAACGATTTGGCATTATTGGCAACTCGGAGCTGCTTAACCGTGCTCTGGAGATTGCACTTCGTGTAGCTCCGACAGACCTCTCTGTGCTTGTTACGGGCGAGAGTGGTGTGGGTAAGGAGTTCTTCCCGAAGATTATCCACGACAACTCGGCGCGTAAGCACGGTAAGTATGTGGCTGTAAACTGCGGAGCGATACCTGAAGGTACTATCGATTCGGAGCTCTTTGGTCACGAGAAGGGTGCCTTTACGGGTGCTGTAGACTCTCGTAAGGGCTACTTTGAGGAGGCAGATGGTGGTACAATCTTCCTGGATGAGGTGGGAGAGTTGCCACTCAGTACTCAGGTGCGTCTGCTGCGTGTGCTGCAGACGGGTGAGTTTATCCGCGTGGGTTCGGCAAAGGTGCAGAAGACCAATGTCCGCGTTGTAGCGGCAACAAATAATAATCTGCAGCGAGCAATCTCGGAGGGTAAATTCCGCGAAGATCTCTACTATCGTCTAAATACTGTGCCTATCGCAGTGCCAGCGCTGCGTGAGCGACCAGAGGATATCTATCTGCTCTTCCGTAAGTTCGCTTCGGATGTTGCGGTGCAGTATCGTATGCCTGCAATATCGCTTGAGCCTGCGGCGCGCGAGATTATCGAGCGCTATCCGTGGCCAGGAAATATCCGCCAGTTGAAGAATGTTGCCGAGCAGATATCGGCTATCGAGCAGTCGCGTGAAATCTCGGCGCAGATACTCTCAACATATCTCGTTGAGCAGCGCGGAGCATCTACACCGAGCGTTACGGGCGCTGCGTCGTATGACGATATGAATACCGAGCGAGAGTTGCTCTACAAGGTGCTCTTTGATATGCGTAACGATATCAACGAGATGAAGATGATGCTGCGCCAGCTGCAGGGCTATGGCGTGGGCGTAGCACCGACAATGACCACAGAGCCAAAGCATAAGGACTTTGCAGCTTTGCTGCCTCAGCATACTGAAAATCAGGAGTATGACTACGCTGAGGAGGTTATAGAGGATCAGCAGGCAGTACCTGCCACAAAAGCCGATATGCAGCGCGAGCAGATTATGCGTGCACTGCGTCGCAATGGCGGCTCAAGAAGGGCTGCGGCGGCAGAACTTTTTATGTCTGAAAGGACACTGTATAGAAGAATTAAGGATCTTGGTATAGAGGAATGAAAAGATTATTGATACTCCTTTGTGCAGCGGTAACTCTGCTTACGGCGTGCACGGTAAAATACTCACTTTCGGGTGCATCTATTCCGCCTGATGCAAAGACATTTAGTGTGGCATACTTCCCGAATAACGCTCCGATGGTTGCACCAATTCTTAGTGCGACAATGACCGACGAGCTTACTCAGCGTTTTGCCTCTCGAACAAACCTTGCACAGGTTGAGGATGGAGGTGACTTTGCCTTTGAGGGTGAGATTGTGGGCTATAGCTCTACTACATCATCAGTGTCGAGTGGTGACTATGCGTTGCAGAACCGTCTTACAATTACCGTCAAGGTGAAGTTTACAAACGCTATTGACGACAAGATGTCGTTTAATAAGAACTTCTCGGCCTATGCCGACTATGACTCTACAAGACTTCTGAATGAGGTTGAGAGCGAACTCATTCCGCAGATTGTAGAGCAACTTGTAACCGATATTTTCCAGGCAGCAGCCTCAAACTGGTAGACGATGGAGAGGGGATTGAAAGCAGTTGCGGCGATAGATGAAACTCTCTATCCGTGGTGTACGACTCTGCGTGCGATAAAGTGTGCAGATTCGCCACTGCAGAGCCTGCTCGCATCTACGCGAGGTGTAGGGCTGTTGCAGCTAAAGGGTATTGATGCCGAGCGTCTGGCGGCAGTGAGTGATGCGGAGCTTATTAGTCGCTTTCTCAAAATGGATGACTATCGTATTGTTGCCGAGGATGGAGAGGTAGATACAGAGGTTAAAACTGAGGCCGATTTTGACGAAGATGATGACCTTGTAAGTGAAGAGTTGGCAGAAATTTACGCAAAACAGGGGTTAAATTCGGAGGCGATTGAAATATATCGTAAATTAAGTTTGCTAAATCCGAAAAAAAGTGCTTACTTTGCAGCTCAAATAGAAAAGTTAAGATAATTTAATAATATTTATTGATATGTATACACTTTGTATTGTATTGGTACTTATCGCAAGCGTACTTATGGTGCTTGCAGTATTGGTTCAGAATCCTAAGAGCGGTATGGCTTCAAACTTCGGTGCTTCAAACCAGGTTATGGGCGTTCGTCAGACTACCGACTTCCTTGAGAAGCTCACTTGGGGTCTTGCAGTTGCAATCTTCGTTCTGAGCCTTGCAGCAACTCTTGCTATGGACACTAAGCCAGCACAGAGCCCTGTAGCAGCAGAGGCAGCTGAGCTTGTAGAGGAGATGGCAGCACCTGCAGCTGATGTTGTAGTTCCTCAGGCTGAGGTTCCTGCAGCAGAGGCAGAGGCAACACCAGCAAACTAATTTAGGGATTGCGATAGAGATTGGTCGGGTAGTAAATTACCCGACCTTTTTAGGTTTTGGTGCATGGCACAACTACCTCTTTGAGAGCGCGGACCAATGGGTCGAACTTCTGACGCTATTTAGATAGTATCTCTCCTCATCGCTTAAATTTGCAGAGTCGACATACCACGGCAGATGGCGTATCACGTAGGGAAAACCTGTGCGAAAGGTTAGGTGGTATGCTGAGGCAACACCCTTACAGAATGGGCGATAGAGGGCAAAGGTGGTATCTATCTGTGCGCGATAGAGCCCCGTTTCAACTTCATTTTGCCAAAACTGACTCTCCCACTTAACTACCTGCCGACGGTTGCTGTAACACTCTGGTAGGTCATCTATGCGAATACCGAAACCGACCTTCTGACAGCGTGGGTAGCGCTCCATAATCTCAATAAATTGTTCCATAAAGTTGTCGGGGCACATCGGGTCAATCTCCATATCAACATCGGTGTAGACGTAGTATGAGCGCTTAAAATGGTTGTAAATGCCACTCTCCCATAGTGCACGATAACCGATATTTCTCTTCAGACGAAATACCTTGTAGGGCGTATGTTTGTAGTACTCCAAAAGTGGCGGATAGGTCGAGCAGTTGTCTATAATATATATATTGGTATAGCCGCGCGACTCTAACGATGCTATCAGCCGCTGCAGATAGTCAAGACGGTTGAAGTTGTTGATAATAATTGGTATCTGCTTGTAATCGGTCGTAGGTGTGCCCAAAAGGCTATATTGTGCAGCACTAACAGCCATTTTTGCTCTCGCCTCAAGGCCCTTTATCGCTCGGCGAATAGGCTTTGGGATAATGCTTTTAATCTTCATTGCTCTCATCTATTGCTCGACGCAGCGCATCGATAAAACCTTGTCCAAATCGGCTATCGGGCTCCATATAGTTACCCTCACCCCACTCGTTCCACGACTTGAGTAGCACGAGTTTGTTTCTCTTTTTACGCACTACATCAAGGGTTTGCTTGGCGTGGTGGTAGAAGTTCTCGGGTGTGGCATTTATCCACGCTGTGCCGTACTTGCCACTGCGGGGAGTATGGTCCCATTGGGGTACAAGTTGTGGAATGACCTGCTCAGAGAGCTCCTCTGATGTGATGAGTTGCGGATAGATGGCTGAGTAGTCAATAACCTTTGGCGTGTGGCGAAACGACCCTCTGAGGTGGCGCAGCGCATGAATTGAGGGGAAGAGCCTCTTTAGCTGTGCAATCTTTGTTTGGTGGCGATCAAGTACCTTGTCAATCTTTGTGTGGCGCGTAATACGGTTGATAACTACGGCGCTGTAACCCTTTGCTAAATATACCTCTTTGCTGTCAAATGGACGGATATTGGCGACTAAATAGATGCCACGAAATCCTGCCTCTTTTGCCCATTGATTGAAGAGTGTGATGTAGTTGTCGGGCAGTGTGCGTGGATCGAAGATAAAGAGAAAGGGCTTGCCGTCAACCTTCAGATAGCGCTTGTCCTTAAAGGCGCGCAGTAGATAGTCGAAGTGCGCCCGTGCATCTGCTTTGCCGCTGTATCGCTGCTCTATAAGCAGCCTATCCTCTGCACTTTTATCCCACGTCTTTGCATACCACGAGTGGTTTGCCCACCCTAAGCAGAACTGAAAATCGGGCTTGCCACTTGTAAGTACCTCGTCAAATACTCGTGTCAGTAGTCTTCGGCCATCACCAAACCAGTAGTGCCAATAACAGAATGTTGTAACTCCAGCCTTACGCGCAAGAGCAGCTTGTTGCTCGCGCACTTCAGATAGTCGCAGGTCATAAAAACTAAGGTCTGCAGGTATTCGTGGCTGTTCGTGCTCCCTAAAGAGGGGCTTTGCTCGGGCGACATTTGTCCACTCGGTAAATCCAGCACCCCACCAATGGTCATTCTCAGCAAAGGGGTAGAACTGCGGCAGATAGAGGGCGATAATTTCAGGTTGGTTATGCATATCGGTAAATTTTGTCGAGAGATATCCAATAGCGTGCCATTTGGAGAAAAATTTATAACTTTGGCATAAATTAGACGGGATAGCGTATGTACTACAACTTCGGCGATGGTCATTATAGTCAGGAGCTCAAAAAGCGTCAGTTTGAAGAGGGTAAGCAGCTCTTCGATAGGGGAGAGTATGCCGCGGCGGTAGCTCTGTTTCGTCGTGCTGCGACCGACTGCTACCAGAGTGCCGAGTGCTACCTCGGTTACTGTCATAGCCACGGGTTTGGTGTAGAACGCAACCTATTTGAGGCACTGCGCTGGTATCGTTTTCAGGAGCGTTATGTCTCTTGGGTGAAAAAGGATGTAGAGGCTATACGCGCCGAGATTGAAGCGAGTGGGGCGGTTGATAGTAGGGAGCCTGTAGTATTTACAGATGACAAGTTTGGTGAGATACGGGTGATATTTTCTGCCAATGTCAACTATCCTCAGGTGCGATTTAATGCTGGGTATATTGGTGTTACGCTGCACACCTCCCAGCCTTATGATGCTGCCGTTGCGGCTATCTGCAAGGCGCTTGTAAATGCCGATTGGCGTAGGCAAAAGTACGATTATGGCCGCATAGACGAAAATTTTCGGATAGACTATCCACTCTTTAGCCTGCGCGTGGAGCGAGGTAAGAGTGATAGGTATAGTTATCGTTGTGAGGGGGATAGATATACGATTATAACACCGCAGAGTGTCGATTTCGACTTGGCCGTAACCCGCGAGTATATAATTGCCTACGGGGTAAAGTTGCTGAAAAGGGCGGCAGAGGAGTATCTGCCACGTCGTATAGCCCAGATTGCCAAGCAGACAGGACTCTACTACTCGCGCTGCAAGGTTGTAAATTCTACTAAATACAACGGAATGTACTTCTGCAACTCGGGTGTGGTCTATCTTGACTACAATCTGATGAAGTGTAGTGCAGAGTTTATCGATACCGTTATCCTCCACGAACTTGTCCACTCTATCTGCAAGAATCACGATAAGCGCTTCTACGAGACTATGAGCCGTTATGGCACAGAGAGAGCCGTTGCAGTCGACAAAGAGAATATCGGCTACAACGGCAATAGGGAGTTATAGTAAACTACTATCGAACTAAGATATACTCAACCTCAGCCTTCTGGTCGAAATCCTCGGCAGTAAGGTCGACAGTTGGGTTCATATCGGAGAGAAAACCAATCTTAACCTTCGCCTTCTCTACAAGAGCCTCTGCTGCCTTGCTTGGACTGATAATCTGGTAGTCGTTTGCAGTAACCTTGATTGTATGGCCACCATTTTGGTAGATAGCCTTTGCAGTAACACCCTCTGAATATAGTGCTGCGCGCAGGTTTGTAGTCGGATTTATACCATTTGGCAGAAAGATGCGAGATGAGTATACGGTATACTGCTCAACAAACTGCTGTGTGCGGTTGTAGTTGATTGTAGCAAACTTCTCATTGCCCTTCCACAGTGTATAGCAGCAGCGCTCATCGCCATCTTCATTCTCCTCAAGTGGAGAGGAGGTAACCTTGCTGTAGAAGTCGGCATACTCCGAATGTAGATCTGCAAAGCTCTCACCAAGTCTAATATTTGCGATGTTGTTATTCTTAATAACAAATGGATCATCCTGGCTATCAACCTCCAAAATATCGTTCGGCTCCTGATAACCCTGTGTCTGAGTCTGCTTGCTCTTGTGGCTAAAGCTGATACCAAAACCATCAACAACAATCGTAGTTGCAAAGAAAATTGCAATAAGTGCAACTGCTGCAGACTTGAGCTCCATAGTGTATGCGCGTGCAAAGTCCACCACAACATCTATAACCTTGTAGATCTTCTTCATAAAGTCGCTGATGTTGGCATTGTCATCCACATCGTCTGGAGTGTCGTCTACAATTGGCTGCGGAGCTGCGCGATAGACCTTAATGTAGTACCAAATAGCACCTGCCGCCATCGCTGCAACCATAAGGTATGGGATAAGGAAACTTACTACGCCCAGAATTGCGCGGCAGATGTAGTAGCTACCAATTGCACCCAAGCAGTATCCACCAATAGGGAAGAGCAGCAACATCATCAGCTGATAGATAAAGCCCTGGAAGTGGTCTTTGTCAACTACCTTGCCGTCTTTGTCGTATGTCACCTCAACAACATCCTCCTCGATAAACTGCTTGATACCCTGCTTGAGTCCGAGCCAACCCATGTATATACCGCACGCACCGAAGAGAAGATTTAGCCAACCGTCATACTCCAGATACTTTTTCGGTAGTGGATTCTCAAAAAATACCGAGCCTGCAAAAAAGGCAATAAGCGAAGCGGCAACGCAAAGTGCAACAATAATGAGCGTTGCGATAGCGATCTTGCACTGTGTTGAGCGTGAAAGTGGAGTGAAATTCATATTGTTTGAGTTTTGGTGTCTATTCAATACCAAGCATTGCCGCCATAGCAACACCGTAGTTTGTCATTGCAACCCCCTGCTGCTTTGCCTGAGCTATGCGATTAAGGACATAGCGACGGTTAAACATACACGCGCCGCAGTGGATTATGAGGTTGTATTTTGTCAAATCTTCGGGGAAGTCATTTCCACCGACAATATCTATTGCAATGCCCTCGCCAAGTTTTTTGCGCAGTAGTCGCGGAAGCTTTACGCGGCCAATATCCTCGCTCTGCGGGATGTGGCTGCACGCCTCGGCAATAAGTATCTTTGCATCTGCAGGGAGTGAAAGCAGAGTTTTTGCACCCTCGCGGAATAGCTCAATATCACCCTTGTATCGCGCAAAAAGAATTGAGAACGATGTGAGAGCAACCCCCTGCGGAACAAGCGGTTTTACAGCTGCAAAGGCCGAGGAGTCGGTAATAATAACCTTCGGTGGGGTGCTAAGTGCAGCAAGTGCAGTGGCCATACCTGCAGGCTGACAACAAACGGGCGTACAGCCTCGGTCGAGCAGTTCGCGGATAACCTCAACCTGCGGCTTTATCAGTCGGCCCTTAGGGGCTGAACTATCCTGTGGCATTACAAGCAGAACGGTGTCACCCGCACTGCAGATACCCTCGGTGATATATCTTGTATCTGTCGTAACTGCGGCAGCAATGGCGTTGAGCAGAGTGTCGATACCCTCGCCCGTTGTAGAACTTACGGCAATAGCGTTGCTCTGGGCACTCGGTCTGTCAATGTCGCACTTCGAGTGTACAAGGATTGTCGGAATTTCAAGTGTTTGTAATCTCTGCAGAAAGTCCTCCTCTACGGGTAGCAGAACAATGGCAATATCGGCCTTAGCGAGGGCCTTGTGGCTCTGTGCAGTGCGGAGTGTGCCCAGCTCTGTTTTGTCGTCAAGGCCTGGGGTGTCTATAAGTAGCGCCGCGCCGATATTCGGCAACTCAATGCTCTTCTGAACAATATCTGTGGTTGTTCCCGCAACATCCGACACAACGGCCACTGACTGCTGTGCAATGGCATTGAGCAGCGACGACTTACCGCTGTTACAGTTGCCGAATATGGCGATATGTACCCTTTCGGAGGTGGCTATGTTGTTCATCTCTTAAAATCTAAAATCGCGTTCGCCCTTTACTATTCTCTCTATGCGCTCGGCGGTTATCTGTCGAGCACGCTCTGATGGTATCTTTGCTACCTCAGCAGCAATTACCCCCTTTGCTGCGGCAAGGGTACTCTCGGATGCGTAGTCACACAGATACTCCTGCAGCGTCATCAGCGCATTTGGGGTACAGCAGTTACCTATAGCGCCACTCTTGGCAAGCGACATAAAACGGTCGCCCGTTCTGCCTTCGCGGTAGCAGGCGGTGCAGAAGCTCGGAATATATCCCAACTCCAAGAGCCAGCCGACAACCTGGTCGAGTGTTCGGTGGTCGGAGATGTCAAACTGCTCTGATCCCTCACTCTGCTCGCCATCGGCATATCCGCCGACACTTGTGCGTGAGCCTCCGCTAATCTGCGATACACCCACATCGAGCACCTGCTTGCGGCACTCGGCACTCTCGCGAGTAGAGATAATCATACCCGTATATGGAACAGCAAGTCGCAGTATGGCAACTATGCGACGGAAGACATCATCTGTGACTGCATTTGGGAACTTTGTAAGGTCAATATCATCTGCAGGGCGGATTCTCGGAACACTTATAGTGTGCGGACCTACGCCAAAGCGCGCCTCAAGGTGCTCGGCGTGCATCAACAGACCCACAAGGTCGTAGCGGTAGTTGGTCAGTCCAAAGAGCGCGCCAATACCCACATCGTCAATACCGCCTTCCATAGCTCTGTCCATCGCCTCGGTGTGGTATGCCCAGTCGCTCTTAGGGCCCGATGGGTGGAGAGTGTTGTAGACCTGACGGTTGTAGGTCTCCTCAAAGAGGATATATGTGCCGATGCCTGCATCGCGCAGACGGCGGTAGTTCTCAACAGTCGTAGCAGCGATATTTACATTGACACGGCGGATCGCTCCGTTGCGGTGGCGGATGGAGTAGATTGTATCTATCGACTCAAGAATGTACTCTATCGGTGCGAGTGTCGGATGTTCACCAGCCTCAAGGGCAAGGCGCTTGTGTCCCATATCTTGCAGGGCGATAACCTCAGCAGCAATCTGCTCTTGAGTCAGCTTACGACGGGCAATGGTGCGGTTTGTTGCGTGGTATGGGCAGTATGTACAACCGTTTATGCAGTGGTTAGAGAGGTAGAGCGGCGCAAACATAACAATACGGTTGCCATATATGCGCTGCTTTATATCTCGAGCAATGGTAAATATCTGCTCCAGTACCTGATTGTCATTGCACTCCATCAGCACAGCCGCCTCACGATGGGTAAGTCCACGACCCTCGGCAGCCTTTTGCAGGATGTCGCTGATAAGGGTCTTGTTATCGCGGTGCGCTGCAGCATACTCGAGTGTTGATAGTATCTCGGCGTGCGAGATAAACTCCTCAGCTACAGATGATTGTGGGTTATATATGCTCATTATAATCTCCTTTGTCGTAGTTAATTGTATATCCAAAAGCCGACAGCTCCTGCTCAAGCGCCTTGAGCCCCTCTGCCGCCTCTGTACCTGAAATAGCCTTGCCGGCATAGATGGCATACTTGCCACGAACGGCAGTAGGTGAGAGGTTTGGCATTATTACATTTGCACCCGCCTCAATGGCAAGCCTATGTCCAGACGCTGATAGTGTCGCAAGGGCTGTTGTTGCCGGAATAAGCGCATTGGGGAGTAATAATCTTGTAACTGCTATAGTGTTGAGTGTCAACTCTATATCCCCAGCATTATGGTCAGCAAATGGCGTTGCGGGGTGTGGTATAAATGGCCCTATGCCCACCATCTGCGGACGAAGAGTGGCAATAAGTGCCAAATCCTCGGCAATATTCTCGATGCTCTGCCCCGGAACGCCTATCATCATACCCATACCCGTTTGGTAGCCTATCTCAAGCAGGTTTTTGATTGAGTCGATGCGATTGTCGTAACTCATTCGGGCGGGGTGTATAGCCTCGTATAGGGCTCTATTTGCCGCCTCGTGGCGCAGAAGATAACGCGATGCTCCTGCAGTGTGCAGTGCCTTGTAAGAGTCGTAGCTGCGCTCGCCAAGCGATAGGGTAATGGCCGCATTGGGGAAGGTGCTGCGAATCTCTGAAACAAGCGGAACAAGCCTCTCGTCGCTCCAGTGGCTATCCTCGCCGCCCTGCAGTACAAATGTTCTCAGACCCGCGTTGTAGCCGCTGTGGCAACACTCTAAAATCTGTTCGGGGGTTAGTCGGTATCTCTCTGCTGTGCTGTTTGAGGCACGCAGACCGCAGTAGTAGCAGTCGTTTTTGCAGTAGCTTGAAATCTCAATCAAGCCTCTGACAAAAATAGAGCGTCCGAACCGCTCTCTGGCAGTTCGGACGGCATAATCTCGTAGAAACTGAGCCTCCTCCTGCCTGGAGCAGATAAGTGTCGTCAGCTCATCTTTTGTCAGCTGCTTACCCCTCTCAAGACAACAGAGAATACTCCTCATTATCGCTTTGCAAGTTCTGTCGCAAATATCTTTTTACCGGTATCTACCGCGGTGTGTGTGCTTGGACCAGAGATACATCCGCCCTCGCAGACCATAACCTCGATAAACTGTGCTGGTGACTTACTTGTCTTAGCATATGCCTTGAGCAATGCCACATTCTTTTTGGTCATATTTGCAATCTGGAGTGTTGAGTAGTTGAACTTCTCACCCAGGTGCTCCTTAACCGCTGCTGTTACGCCACCGCCCTGTGCAAAACCGTGTGCTGCGCGAATAGCGCTCTGCTCAACGGTGTAGTTCTGCTGCTGGGCAAGGTCAATATTCATACCGAGGAAAATTGAGTGCAGCTCCTCGAATGTGAGTACGTAGTCTACCAAATCGTCACGACGAGCCTCCTTGCGCTTTGCAATACAAGGGCCTACAAATACGAGCTTTGCGTTTGGATACTTCTCCTTTGCAATCTGCGCGGTGTAGTACATTGGCGAACGGGTAGAAGAGATATACTTCTTCAAGTATGGTGCGTGCTTCTCGGCCATCTCGACATATGAAGGACAGCAAGATGTTGTCATAAATGGCTGACCCTCCTCAATCTTCTCGATAAGCTCCTCGGCCTCCTTCTCGGTGGTAATCATTGCACCCTGTGCAACCTCAACGATGTGAGAGAAACCGATAGCCTTAATTGCGCCATATATCTGCTCGGTTGGAGCGTCGTACTGCGCAAGGAATGCTGGAGCAACCATCGCTACAACCTCCTCGCCACGGCGGATAGACTGCAGAATGTCAAATACCTGCGAAATCTCGAAAATAGCACCGAATGGACAGCTGTTCAGACACTTACCGCAGTAGATACACTTGCTCTCGTCGATGTGCTCAACGCCATTCTCATCCTTTGTAATTGCGCCAACTGGGCACGCCTCCTCGCAAGGAACTGGGATGTGTACAATCGCGTGGTAAGGACAGTTGTCGTAACACTTACCGCAGCTGATACACATAGACTTGTGTATGCGACCCTGGCTTGTCTCAGGATCAAACTCGATAGCGCCCTTTGGACAGCTTGCAGCACACGAACGAGCCACACAACCACGGCAGAGGTTTGTAATCTGGTAGTTGGTCTTTACGCACGAAGAGCAAGCCTCGTCAACAACGCACATAATATTCTCTTTGAGTGTCTTACGCTCAAGAGCTGCTGCAGCATATGCAGAGAGTGGAGTGAGCTCGTCAGTCTCGTCGCTCATATCAAGACCCAGAAGCGGTAGGGTCTTGTACTTGTTTACAGCACGCTCCTTGTGGATGCAGCAACGACCCACAGGTGCAGCCTTGCGCGGACTGAGCTCAAGCGGCAAACGGTCAATCTTCTCTACCAACTCGCCCTTGTTCCACATCTCAATCAGTCGGGTCAGCAGTGTCTGACGCACAATCATTACATTGTTCCTAATCGCCATAATATCGATGATGTTTTAATATCGTTTCTGTATCTTCATTTAACCCCGCAAATATAGTAATTTTTCGCAATTTTACAAAGTAAAATTATAGCAAACTTGTAGTGGACATTGGGTGTGTATTGTTTTTCTGAAAAATCTGTGTATATTTGCGGTGAATAAAGTCAAAGAAGCTCGGTGAAAAGGGCTGTTTGGCAATAGTTCTTATCAATAAATTTTTATAACAAACCTTAAACAATTATGGTGAAGAAGGTAATTTTGGGCGCGATCTTTATGCTCGCCCCGCTTACAGCACTCTTTGCACAAGATGTTGTAGGAAAGTGGAAGTTAAGCGACGGTTCTGCAATCGTTGAGGTTTATCAGAACGGCGGAGTTTACAATGGAAAGATTGTTTGGTTGAAGAATCCGACAGAGGCAGATGGTACTCCAGCTGTTGATGATAACAATCCGGACGAGAAGCTTCGCAGCCGCCAGCTTATCGGCCTTAACATGCTCTCAGACCTCAAGAAGGGCGAGAGCGAGTATTCAGGCGGTAAAATCTATGATCCAGGAAATGGCAAGACCTACAACTGCTCAATGAGAGTTGAGGGTGATGTACTGAAGGTTCGTGGCTCGCTCGACAAGCGTGGTTTGCTCGGTCGAACAATGGATTGGTTCCGCGTAAAATAAGAATTCGTCTAACAAGGCTCTTTTGGCATCTGCCTTGTCTGAAAAATGCTCATTTACGCCAAGTAAACTCCGCTTTTTCAGACTGCGAGCAGCTTCAAAATAGCTCTTGTTATACAAATTCTTAGGGTTTACAAAAAAAGAAAAAAGGTTGCAGTTTCTGCAACCTTTTCTTGTCTTACAAGTAGTCCTCGAAGTAGTCTGTCACCTTTTGCATCAGGTGTACGCGGTCTTTGCCGCGGACATTATGCTGTGCGCGAGGGTATGGGAAGTAGTCGACTGGTATCCAGTTTTTGATACACTCGTCGATAAAGTTGAGTGAGTGTTGCCACAGCACCACATCATCCACAGCTCCCTGGCAGATGAGCAGTTTGCCCTTCAAGTTCTTCGCCTTGCCGATAAGCGATGTCGATGCAAGACCTTCGGCATTTGTCTTCTCGTTACCCATATATCTTTCGCCATACATCACCTCGTACCACTTCCAGTCGATTACAGGGCCACCTGCAACGCCGACCTTGAAGGTCTCTGGGTAGGTTGTCATCAGCGAGATAGTCATAAAACCGCCATACGACCAACCGTGCACACCAATACGGCTGCTATCTACCCACGGGTGAGATTTTAGCCACTCGATGCCCGCCATCTGATCCTCCATCTCGCACACGCCGCAGCGGTGGTGAATAGCCTGCTCAAACTCTATGCCGCGATTATCCGTACCGCGATTATCCATCACAAAGACCACATAACCGCGCTGTGCCATATACATCTCCCAGCGGCGCAGCTGTGCCTGGAATGAGTTATTGACCATCTGCGAGTGTGGGCCGCCATAGACGTATAGAATTACGGGGTACTTCTTGTTTGGGTCGAAATCTATCGGCTTTATGAGGCGGTAGTAGTTGTCATACTTACCATCGGCACTACGAACAGAACCAAGCTCAATAGGGCAGTAGTTATACCCCTCGCTCGGGTCGGCAGCACGGAAAAGTTCGCGATAAAACTTGCCATCTGTCGCTCCTACAGCCACAACGCGTGGTATAGTGAGCGAAGAGTAGTTGTCCGAGAAGTACTTACCATCTGGCGAAAGCGCGCAGTTGTGCCAACCCGCACCACGGGTGAGCTGAATACTCTTGCCACTCTTTGTGTCGATGCGGAAGAGGTGACGCTCAACGGGCGAAACCTCGGCAGAGTGGTAGAAGACGTACTTGCCGCTCTGTCCTGCATACTCCACATCGGCATCAACGGCTGTCAGTCGCTTAACCTCTCCACCCGATACGGAGCAGAGGTAGAGATTTTGGTAGCCGTCACGGTTTGATGTGGTGTAGATAAACTTGTCGCTATCCGCGTCGAGGAAGTAGAGTGGAAATGATGGCTCGACATACTTATCGCTATGCTCTGAAAGCAGAGTTGCGATAAACTTACCCGTTGCAGCGCAGTAGGCGTTAAGGTTCATATTCTGCTGCGCACGGTCGAGCACCTGCAGATAGATTATCTTGCTATCTGGTGACCAGGTGAGGTTGGTAAGGTAACGCTCAGCGTCAAAGTCGCTCACCTTCAGGTAGATAATCTGTCTTGTTGCAAGGTCGTACACACCCACACTAACCCTCTCCGAAGGCATGCTGTTCATCGGATATTTAATCTCCATCAGCGAGCCTGTGCGGCTGGTAATATCGAGCAGCGGGAAGGTCGAAACTGCGCTCTCATCCTTCTGATAGAATGCCAAAAGGCTCTTGTCGGGCGAGAGGAAAAGACCGTCAGAGATACCGAACTCATTGCGCGACACTGAGCCGCCTGCAACGATATTTTTGTCGGTAAAGCGGGTCACGCGACGCTCCTTGCCATCCTCCATTATGCGTACAATATTGTTCTCCACGCACTTGAACATCGGGCTGCTCTTTGCAGGCGCTTCTGCACTCTGCTCCTTGCCCGTACGAACATCGATAGCCTTCCATCCATCCTGTGCTTTGTGTAGATATTGGTCAGGGTAGTTGCTATCCCAAACTACAGAGTAGTTTTTGGGGATAAGTTCGCGGCTTAGAATTGCCTCCTCCATTGTGAGCAGGCGTCGATTCTCGGCAGTTGCAACAACTGCAACTGCGGCGAGTATAATGGTTAGTAGTTTACGCATTAGAATAGGTATTTTTCGGTTTTTACTCTGTTGATATATTTGTGAATATCCTCCCAAGCCTCGTCGGCAAGGGTTGTTCCGACAACCTCGATAACCTTGCCCGCAGTCACTGCACCTATAGTTCCGCATTGGCGCAAATCAAGACCTTCGGTAAGACCATAGAGAAATCCTGCGGCATAGAAGTCTCCGGCACCTGTGGTATCTACGCGCTGAGCGGCCTTCATAATGCCGACGTGAACAACCTGCTCTCCCTGCTTGATAAGGGCACCCTTCATGCCGATTTTTACCACCGTCAGCTCGCAGAGCTCAGAGATATACTGCAACGCATTTATCGGCTCCTCCTCGCCAGAGAATACCCTCGCCTCATCCTCATTTGCAAAGACAATATCGACAAAATTGCCGACCAACTGACGGAGAAAATCGAGATTTTCCTCAACTACATTGAAACTTGCAAGGTCTATCGCAACCTTTAGTCCTGAGCGTTTGGCTGTGCGTGCTACAGACTCGATAAGTGTATGATCCTGAACAAGATAACCCTCGACATAGAGGCAGTCGTAACCCTCGAATATATCTGCCGAAATCTCCTCTGCCTTCATCTCAAGGGCTGCGCCGAGGTGAGTGAGCATTGTGCGCTCACCATCTGGCGAGATAAGTGATACACATTTACCCGAGCGGTTCTCACCACGGAAAATTACGGGCTTTATGCCGAGATTTTCGAGCGCTTGCTCAAAGAAGTCACCCGTTGTATCGCGACCCACCTTGCCGATAAAGCCGACGCTACTACCCAAATGTGCCATTGCACGGATAGTATTGTCTGCCGAGCCGCCAAGTGAGAGCGAGTATGGACGACCCGCAACGGCCTTTGAAACCTCTGATTGTAACTGGCTGTCAACCAGTGACATCGAGCCACGAGCGATGCCATACTGATTAAGCACATCGTCGCTCTTGAGGTTGACAAGCATATCTGTTAGGGCATTTCCAATGCCGATAATTTTCTTCATCTATTTTTGGGGTTTGGTTTATAGTTAGATTGATAATATTTTGACAAGCTCAACATTGCTCTGCTTGACGCTCTTTGTCTTGCTCAGCGCCTGGCAGAAAGGGGTGTAGACCAATTCACCATTTTTAACGCCTACCATCACATTGCGCTGCCCCTCCTTCAGAGCCTCGACTGCCGCAGCACCAAGGCGAGAGGCGAGAATTCGGTCGGCAGCTGTCGGAGAGCCACCACGCTGAATGTGTCCGAGGATTGTTACGCGGGCGTCGTACTGCGGATACTCATTCTTTACGCGCTCGGCAAGTCCCATTGCACCACCTGTTGCAGGATCTTCGGCAAC
This sequence comes from Alistipes sp., assembly GCA_045633445.1. Taxonomy (GTDB): domain Bacteria; phylum Bacteroidota; class Bacteroidia; order Bacteroidales; family Rikenellaceae; genus Alistipes. The sequence continues at coordinate 13,979 of JAZQYI010000008.1, read as the reverse complement.
AAGGACAATAGCTGAGTTTTTACTCTTGCGGAAGCCGTTGTCTATCAATGTCTTGAGCTGGTCATCGCCCGTTGCACACTCTGGAATTATCGCCGCCTCTGCACCTGCAGCAATTGCACCATTGAGGGCAAGATAACCCGCATGGCGACCCATAACCTCGACAAAGAAGAGTCGCTCGTGCGAGGTGGCTGTGTCGCGGAGCTTATCGACCGCCTCGACAATTGTGTTGAGGGCTGTGTCGTAGCCGATAGTGGTGTCTGTTCCAGATAGGTCGTTGTCGATAGTGCCAGGTATGGCAACAATCGGAATGTCAAACTCCTCGGCAAAGACCTTCGCGCCCGTAATTGTTCCGTCGCCACCAATAACCACAAGGGCATCAATGTCCGCCGCGCGCATATTGTTGTAGGCCAGCGTGCGACCCTCTACGGTCATAAACTCGGAGCAACGAGCGGTCTTGAGGATTGTTCCACCGCGCTGTATGATGTTGCTCACACTGTTTGAGTGGAAATCCTCTATCTCGTTGGTTATTAAACCTTTGTATCCGCGCATAATGCCCTTTACACCCCAGCCGTTGTAACGTGCTGCACGTGTCACCGCACGAATTGCCGCATTCATTGCCGGTGCATCACCTCCCGAGGTGAGAATACCTATAGTTTTTATTGTTCCCATATTTTTACTTACTTTCGTATGTTATATAAACAATGTAGTCGCCAGAGGCGCTTATTGTAAACTGCTCGGCTGTGGCCTCGTTGAGTGTGCCTTGCCAGAGCGCTGTAAAATCGTAGATAGGGTAGGCGAGATTTTCAGAGGTAAGCCCCTTTGCATCGATATTGAAGATAGAGATCTGTGCCCCCTTTTTGCAGTGGAATGTCACTTTATCTGAGCAAGGGATAAAGACGCCATAGTCAGTATAACTGCGTACATCGGCCCCCATCTTTCGGTACTCGGCAAGCAGAGCTATATTTCCCAGGGTATGGTCGTCGCGCTTGCCTGTCGCTCCTACAATGGCTATCCTCTTTTTACCCTGCGAGAGCAGATATCTGACCGCCTTAGTCTGGTCGTTAGTCTCCTGGTCTGCCTCGTAGTGGATAATATCGGCAAAGCGGGCGCGATTTTCAGCCGAGAGCGAGTCGCCATCGCCGATAATCATATCGGGGGTATATCCGCGGGCAATATACTCGTCTGCGCCACCGTCGCAGCAGAGTGTAAATGGACTGCCTGCAAGCACTTGTAGGGGCTTGCTGTGTGACGGGAAGTCGCCATTTGCCACAATTACGGCATCTATCTCTCTATCGTGTAGCATCTTGTTCTATCATCATTTGTCGCCACTTTCGGTAGCCGAAAATGGCAATTATTGCATATAGCGCGTATAGTATAGCTGTAAGGTAGAGCCCCTTGTAGCAGTAGAGTCCTGCCGAGAGTATATCGACCACAATCCATACTATCCACTGCTCTATCCATTTGCGTGCCAACATCCACATACCCACAATACTAAGTGCCGAGGTAAGCCCGTTAAACCACGCCACATCGCTATCTGTCAGATGTTGCAGTGCAAGCGATATTGTCACCTGCATAATGGCATAGAGTGCCACCATAGCAACTGTTTGACGGGTTGTGATGTGGGAGATTGGTAGCTCCTTTTTGCTACTACTGCCGAATTTCCACGAAAACCATCCGTAGATAGCCACAACCAGGTAGTAGATATTTATCGCCGTGTCGGCATACAGCCCTGCATCGTAGAATACAACGAGGTATATTGCCGGCATAATGATACTTGCCAACCATAGCCAAATGTCAGCCTTGTACTCCAAATATAGGTATACAAGACCGACAATTGTGCCTAATATCTCCAAATAGTTCTCCATACTACTGTCTAATACTTCTCCCAAGCAAGGCCGTCGATTGATGAGAAGCGGGTGAAGGTGTTGACCTCATATACCTGACCAGTTGGTGCTGTTGCGCGTACCATAACATCCTTGCTATCAAGGGTTACCGCCTCTGGCAGTGTGCCGGCATAGATGTGTGTAGTGGTCTTCTTGTAACTGCTATTAGTCAAAGCACCGCCCCACTTATTTCCGTCGCGGTTTTTGATAGAGGTGTTGCTGCCAAGTCCGCGAGCAATAAACCACCAATCGGCATCGTTTCTGAGGTAAGAGGTGTTGTAGAGCCAAGTACTGTAGTTGTCTGCATAGTCAGATGGCTTGTCGTGGTAGCCGTAAGTTGCGTGGCTGCGTGTGACATTTGTCATATCGCTAACCTTTGAACCCTTGTAGAAGAGCTCGATTGTCCACGGCTTGTTGAGTGGCGATGAGTCAGAGGTCTTGTTTACATAACCGTTATAGAGGTTTACGTATACGGTCTTATTATCCTTGCCATATCCACAGAGCATCTTCGGGTCGTGGCTGTCACTACCCAGGTAGATTCGCATAGCATTTGCACCAGCCTTATAGTCCGCCGTACCACCCGCCTTGAAGAGGTGGTTTGTGATGTCGTTGCCCTTGAATGTGTAGAGGTAGTAGCCCGCAGGGGTACCGTCAGCACAAATCTTGAGGTTCCAGTACTGACCACACGCCGCGCCGTGGTTGATCTCGTGAATGTTGTTGTACGAGGTGTGGAACCAGTGGCGAGAGTAGTGGTTGTGGCCAGAGAAGATGTAGGCGTTAGCAAATCTCTTCAGCAGGTTGAGTGTCTGAGAGTAGTACTTGCTGTGGCGCACGCCCGACTCTCCATCGAAGAATGGAATATGCACGCAGAGCACTACGCACTTGTCTGCAGGTACCTGCTCAAGGTCTTTAACAAGCCAGTTGTACTCCTGATCTGTAAAGCCCTCATCGTAATCCTCTACAGCCTTGCCAGCGCCAGTAATGACATTGTTCATTCCCACAATGTGCACATCGCCTCGGTCAAATGAGTAGATAGATGGGCCGAAAATCTTGTGGTAGCAGTTGAGGTTTGGATTCTTATCGCTGTCAGATGAGTACCAGTCGTGGTTGCCCGGCACGGTAAACCAACTTACGCGGGTAGCCGCAGGCGCCATAGCTGTCTTCATACTGCCCATATAGCTCTCTGTTGCGCTATTCCAGATCACATCACCAAGCACCATACCGTAAGCCAAACGGCTGCCATTCCAGTCCTGTGCACTATTAAAGCCGTCACGATCGACCATAGCCTTAATATCGGCAGCAATGTAGTTGCTGAAGTATGGGATGCAGAGTTTGCCAGTCTTGTTTGTCTGTGGGTCAGCCATGACGTAGAGGTGCCACTCGCTGTGCTTTGTAATGCTCTTACCTAGTGTAAAGTCGAAGTCTGTATTGCCTGCAATCGGCTTGTAGAAGAGTGGATAACCATCCTCGGCAAGGGCAATCTCGTAAGTTGCAGGGGTGGTATAGAATACAAACTGCGCCTTATCGTTGCGAGGCAGTTCATACTTACCATTGCTGTCGGTCTTTACGACGCTATAGCCGTCAGATACCACTACGCCCGCTACTGGACTGCCGCTCTGGTTACGAACGGTACCAGAGAGTGGTGGCAACTCCTCGAATGACTCGACATATACGCGAACATCGTCAAGCAGCAGTCGGTTTGTTGTTGTGGCATCCAGTGCACCGCCAATGGCGATAGATGAGCCAGAAGGTACGCCGGTAAGGGTTACGGTGTACTCCTTCCAGTCGGTATTCTTGTCACCCTCGAGTGTCAGAGTCTGCTCATCTGCAATACTCTTATAGCTCATCTTGTAGTCGCTACCAAGTGTTGCACCAGAGAGTGCCTTTACGGCAATAGCTTTCTCAGCCTCCTCGATAGTCAGTTTGTTTGCATCACCATAAGGGGCAGCCTTGAAGACAACCTTCAGCGTTGCACTCTTACCCGATGGAATAGCATTGATTATAGGTGTACAGATAAATGAGCGGTTCGCGGTTGTTCCAATCTTCACAAAGCCAGGGCGTGCGCAGATAGAGCCGCCAGTAGCGCCACTCTTGCCGCCAATCCATCCCCACTTCTGAATACCCATATCGTCAAGAATACCCTTCAGTGTTGTGAATAGTCCAATCTCAACCGTTGCATCTGCAAGAATATAACCACTATCGCTGAGTTTGATTGCTCCAGAGAGCTTTGCAATAGAGGTTAGCGAACTGCGGTCAGAGCGTGATACGCCCGCTGCACGAGACGAAATTTCGCCTGCGTATATAAGTCCTGAGAAGTTTTCGTATACAACCAAATCGCCAGCCTTTGCACCCTCAGCGGTGGTTACAACCTTGCTCTTCTCTGCTACAGAGGCTACGGTCGATACCTTGAGCGGAGAGATCATCTGCTTGCCATCAGTGGTGTTGTAGACCATTGCGTAGTACTCGGTTGCAGGGGTAAGACCTGTAAAGACAAAGCGCGGAGGCATAATGTTGTTAAATGCCGAGCCAGGGATATTGTCAACGCTTACGACCAAATTGCTGCACTCAGCATCCTTATAGAGGGCAACTTTGTAGTTTTTGGTCATCTCTACGCCGTAGTCAGCAGCGCTGTTAGGGAATAGTTCGCCGATATATGGGGCGTTCTTCTCCTCTATGCTCCAACCGATGGCAAGTGTTGAGTCTGAAGCAAATATCTGCTGTGCCATAATTGGACTCTTCTCAAGCTCGAGTGTAAGATCGGCCTCGATAAGTTTTGTTGATGTGGCATCAAAACCGCTGCCAAGAATGGTCTTGGTCATCACACCCTCGGTACACTTTGCCTCAATAGTAAAGCCCTTAGAGTAGAGCTGCATTGGTACAAAGATGTTTACAATGGTTCCCTGCTTGCCAATCTTAATCTCGTTGCAGGCGATTGTGCACTCTGTAAGTGTCGCCTTGCTAACGTTAGCCACACACTCGGTAGTAGAGACGGTTACCTCGCCCCACAACTTTTCTGAGTTGTTACCAGAGATGGTAATAGAGTTTAGAGTGTACTCCATACTCTCGGTTGCTGGGGTCTTTACTGTAAGTTGCAGCAGAGCCAACGGGTTACGCATTGTAAAATTCTTTGTAGAGCTGTCGTAAGAGCCGATAAGCAGCGGATAGTTCAGCTCGCCGTCGCTATTTATGCTCTGGCTTGGCAGGGTGAGGTTGAAGATGCGACCATTCTCTGCATTGCCAGATGCGAAGTTTGAGGCCGAGGAGTTAGTCTTCGGATATACGGCATACTGCTCGCCAATCTCGTTGATGTAGCCCGAGGTTTTGAACTTTGCGCTACTGCCGTCTATCGAACTGTTGTCGATAGTACAGAGCACGAGTTTTGGACGGGTTGTAGGGGAGTCGAAGCGGACAACGGTAATCTCGTCGCCTGCTTTCCAGATAGACTCTCTATTGCCATTTACGGCTGCGCGCGATGTAGGGTTTGCAATATCTACAACAAACTCCTTAAGTGTAGCGCCTGTGTCGGGGGTTGGTGTAGGAGTTGGTGTCGGCTCGTCACCGCCTGTGTCCGGGGTTGGATTGCAACCAATTGCAAGTAGTGCAATTGCCGTAAAGAGAGATAGATAGAACTTTTTCATATGAATCGTATAAATATTATTTTCTCAAGCTACAAAGATATAAAAAAAGCGGCTTAGATAGCCGCTTTTAGTGAGTTTTTTAACTATATCTCTGTTGCATTAGGGTCGTTGAGCAGTCTGTTGTACTCCAGCGAGTCTAACGGCTCGTCAAAAGAGCGCTCATCCCAATCCTGTTTCATTATTCGCTCGACCTCATCCACGCCCATACTGTTTACGGTGCTTATAGCCGTTGTAAATAGACCGATGATGAATATTATCCAGATAATCATCGCGCAGAGCAATACCCATCCGCGAGGCTTGTTGCCCAAAATTAGTGAGCAGAGTAGGTATATTATAACCATTGTAGGGACCAGAACGGCAAATAGCGCGCTTAAGGTCAGTCCAGTGCCAAATGTTGAGATAATGTTAGCAAGAGTTCCGTACTCTCCCGCCTCAATTAGGGTAGTGCCTACACCTGTTATAATGGCTATAAAGGCTGTAATAAGCGATAGTACAAAGAATATCATCGCAAAGATTACTATTGCCACAAAAGCCTTCAGACAGACAATAGCAAATTTTCCCAAGCCTCCGATAAATGTTGCAAGAATCGACTTTGCCTTCTGCTCGTCAGTTGCACTATCACTACGGTCGGCAATAGCCTTTGCTGTTACTGGCTCGCCCTCCATCTCAAGCTTCTGACGGGCTGTTCTGGCAACGGGAATTACAAACCAGAGGATGATATAGACTACAAGCATCACTCCGAATAGGTTGCCACCTAAGTCGCTCAGCCAATCTATACGGTGCGAAATGCTGCCAATAGGTACAAAAATAAGCGGTGCAAATATCGCAAGGCGTACCCATACCGGATCGATATTGAAGTACTTGCCAAGGCCCGAACATACGCCGCCAAGTTTGCTATTATCCATATCACGGTAGAGGCGACGTGTAATGCGGGTATCTGTTGCTGGCGCTGCGGGCTCATCATCGCCCGAAATATCCTCCGCTGTTCCGAGTTGCGCGATAATATTCTCGATAAGCGGTAGGCAGACAACCTGACTCTGGTCACTCTGTGCAGAGAGGATAAGTTCGGCAATACGAGCCTCGATATCGGCGATAATCTCGTCGCACTCTGTACTATTCTTATATGCGCGCTTGAGTGAGTCTATATACTCGCTCAGACGGTTGTAAGCCACCTTCTCAAAGGTAAAAGCCACGCCCGAAATGCTACACTTCTTAATCTCGTTCATAACTACTTTCTCTTTATAGTGCTTGCGCCACTGTTGTTAGTTATATCTACTTTACAATCACCGCTATAGCGGATTGTTGAGGCCCCTGCAGCAGAGGCAGTTAGCTGTGTTGTGCAGGTTACATTTGCAGTCGAAGCACCCGCAGTATCTACATCTGCCATCTCTGCCGAAATGTTTGCCGTTGAGGCGCCTGAGCAGTCGAGCTCGAGCTGTGAGCAGTCGAACTGAGAACCCTTGAGAGAAGAGGCTCCGACAATATCAAACTCGCCCTTTGTTGCCTTGCCAGTAAGCGATAGGGATGAGGCACCAGTAAGGTCTACCTCGATAGATACGCACTGTGCAGCAACCTTTGCATCCGAAGCACCCAAAATATCTATCGCAACCTCATCTGCAACAACATCAATATTTATGTGCGATGCCGCTGCACACTCGATCTCAACATCTTTTGCCTTAATCTGCGGCTTTACCTCGATTATGCCACACGCCAGAGCTGTAAATTCGTCTAACGCTCCGTTGTTCGGAACATATACCTCCGCCTGCAGAGTGTCGCTTTTGCGCTTGATGTCGAAATTGTTGAGGGTCACCTTGAGTGTCTGATCCTCTACCTTTATCTCCAAAGCGTTGTGAATCTTCTCCGTTGCACGAATAATAATGTTTCCCTCGGTGCGCTCCTCAATAAATACCTTTATCGGCCCACCAACTGCAATGCCGTGGTACCCCTTCTGGCACTTAAACGCCCTCATTACAACCTCTTCAGCACTTGCTGTCACTGTAGCGAGCGCCAGTAGTGTAAAAATCCAAAACTTTCTCATAGCCCCTAACTATTTGCCACGAATGGCGTTAATCTGTTCAACCAACTTATCCCACGCCTCATCGAGCGAACGCAGATACTCCTTGCCCTCTGTAGTGAGTGTGTAGTACTTTCTTGGTGGGCCCTGTGGAGACTCCTCCCAACGGTATGTCAGATAGCCCGCGTTCTTCATACGGGTAAGGATAGGGTAGAGCGTGCCCTCCACCACAATCATCTCTGCCTTCTTCAGCTCCGCAATAATTGCTGGTGCATAACTATCTCCCGCTGCCAATATCGCAAGTATGCAGTAGTCTAAAATGCCCTTGCGCATCTGTATTTTCGCATTATCTTCTCTCATATTTTTTTGTTTTTATGCGGTGTTTACCTCCTTGTTTGGTCTTTTCTCGAAGGTCACATACGCTTGGTATGCTCCCTCTGTTAACCGTATTACTCTACTCCTCCTCTGGGATTATCAGCCAAAGGATAATATATACCCACAGCGAGAGTCCGCCGAAGAGCATAAAGAGCAGAACGACAAGGCGAACCAGTGACGATTCGAGCTTAAAATACTTTGCAATACCGCCACATACACCGCCAATCGAACGGTCGGTCTTGCTACGGCGTAGCTGTGAACTGTTGTCCTTTGGTGGGGTAGTGGTAGTCTGTGCAGGGCCAAAGTCCTCAGGCTTGCCCATACGAGCAATAGTGGCTTCTACCATCTGAATTGTTACAACCATACCCGCAGAGCTGAGCGTCTGGTTAAATATGTCGGCAATACCGCTCTCAATGTCAGCCATAACCTCGCCAGTAGGGTCGTTTACACGATTGCGCACATCCGAAATGTAGTCGCTCAATCGGTCGTAAGCATCACGGTCAAGGGTAAATGCACGACCGCCAACATTTGCACTAATAGTCTCTTTCATCTTCGTATAGTATACTTGTTTGGTTAATTTCTACTGCAAATATAATACACTTTTAGGTACTATGCAATAAAAAGTACTAAAATTTTACAAAAAAATAGGTATAATCTCGCATTTGGGGATTATACCTATATAAATATGTAGAGAGTTCTACTTCTCCAGGCTCTCGTAGGATGCAAGAATAACCTCGTTAAATCGGCGCATAACCTCCTCGGCCTTCTGGTTGTCCTTTGGCTCAAACATAAACACGCCGCGGTAGCGATTCTTTGTAAGCATAGTCTTATAGACATCGCCCCATGCACGGTTTTTCTCTGCCAAATTGCCATCGCCAACAAGCTTATGGTCGTCAGAGCCCGACTTGTAGATTGTATCGTGGATATGCACAGTTCCGAGCTTTGTGCCCAGCGCCTCAAGGAACTCTACGACATCGTAACCCTTGCAGTTTGCGTGGCCGATGTCAAAAGTGGTATAGACATTCTCAAATGGCTCTACAACCTTCAGCACATCGTCAATGGTAAAGCAGAAGCTACCCACAAGATTCTCTACGCAGAATCTCACGCCCAGTTGCTTTGCAACTGCATCCATCTCGGTAAGCGATTTGTGTGCCTGGCTGATAGCAGTACTGCTCGGATTTACGCTCTTACTTGCGTGCAGAACATAGTTCTTACAGGTTGTAAAGTGGGCAGCGCAGAGGCGGAGCGCACGCAGAATATACTCTACAGACTGGGTGCGGATGCTCTCGGTAGCGCTGATGCTTGTCCATTCTTTATTCTCATAAGGCAGATGGATAGACCATACAATAATGCCCTTCTCTGCCATCTGCTGCTGCATAGAGGCAAAGGTTGCATTTACCTGCTCATCGGTATAGTTATGCAGACCGTATGCGTACTTAATCTTCAGCTCCACATACTTAAAACCAGCCTTTGCAACCTCCTCAAGACGGGTCGAGAAGGTGTCGTTATCGACATTAATCTGCATACCTGGGGTGTACTGCAGATTTGAAGTATCCTCACCCTCTGGTGCGATGGTTGTTGTCGGCTCGATGATTACTACGCTCGGCTCTGGCTCAGGGGTTGGTTCTGGCTCTGGAGTAGGCTCCTCGGTGTCGGGATTTTGTGGAATCTTGCTCCAGTCAGGACCTGCAGGGCTCTTTTCGGTACAGCCAGCTATAAGTAGCATAGAGACTATAGAGATAATAAGTTTAACCATATTGGGACTACTTTATATGTGACAACAGGTGCTTCTTAATATCCTCCCAGCGGTAGTAGACGCTCTCGACGGGTGTTGCCACGGCGCTATCGAGAATCTGCTCGCGCTCGTTGTGGAGAACTTTTACTAGAATATCATCACTCTTCTTGCTGCGGTAGAAGACTATCTGGATATTTGCACCCATAGGTGTCACCTCGTTGATGCGCCACTTGTAGCTGATGTTTGCCCAGTCGTCGGTAACGGTGTTAGCACACTTTATACCGAGAATTGCAGCAAATGGGATTACTGTAACATCGTGCGCAAAGCGGAGTGTCGCCTGCTCGTCTCCATTTTTAATAGCGCGGTCAGCTGTTGTTACTACATTCTCTACAAATGGATAGATGCCCGATACGATAACCTTGCCATATGGCTTTGAAGGGCCTGTGAGGGCATAGCGGCGGATGTTTGATGCACGCCACATACCTGCTCGCTCCTCCTCGGTAAAGATATAGTCGAGATTTGGCACCTCAGCAATAGGTGTTGAGCCGAGAATGCCACCCATCAGAAATGAGTAGTGGGCAAACTTTTTCAGGTCGTAACCCTGCTGTGGCTTTGTGAATATTCTGTTCAAGAACGGCTCAATATCAGGCATATAGGCGTAGTGCAGAGAGTCACTAAGACCGCGTGCATCCTGCTTTACAGAGTTAAGACCCGCATATGCCTTAAGGTAACCATTGTCATCGCTCGACTCCATGCGGATATTCGATGTAGGTACCATTCTTGAGATTTGGCGCACAGCCGATGCCATACTAAGGATACAACGCTGAACGGTTGTTGATCGGGCGTCGATGTAGCAATTTTTGCGGAAAATCTCTGGATAGTTCTCCACCATACGCTCAGCTACGGAGCGGTGCTGCTCAAAACCGAGTGGCGAGAGCTCTCCGTCGCGATTAGTCGCGTCGTCTACAATGATACGTAAATCGGCAAGGTAGCGCTTACCAACCTCTGTAAGTTCACCAGCCTTCTCTGCCGCCTCAAGGATATCCAGCGGGTATGTGTATGTCTTAAAGCCCGAGTGCCAACGAGAGCCGTGGCGAGCAAGGTGGCTCATATAGAACGGCTTGTAACCCTTTGGCGCAGGGGTGAACTTCGTATCACGAAACTCTGCTGGGTATGGTCGATAGAGCTCGAACTTGTAATCTTTGTCAAAACCTGCAATCTCGCTTGCGCTCTGTGCGGATGTTGTCAGAATAAAGAGCGAGAAGATTAGTAGTAGGGTAGTTCTCATTATTTGTTGGTCATTATTTCAAGAATCAGTTTGTCGGTCTCGCGCATGCCATTACGGCCGATATTTGTCAGATTGGCGATGCACTTATCCACATCCTGGTCGATAATTCCCTCAAGAGATGTGGTATAGCGCTGCTCGATTGCAAGTACTGCCGAGAGTACGGCGGTCGATACGCCACTTGTCACCTTAAGCGAGCAACTTGGTTTAGCACCGTCGCAGATCATACCTGTAAGGTTGGCCACCATATTCTTTACAGCAAAACACACCTCGTTAAAGCCTCCACCCATAAGGTATGTAATACCGCAACTTGAACCTGTAGCCGCCACAACGCAACCACAGAGTGCCGAAAGGCGACCAAGGCTCTGCTTGATATAGACTACCGTCAGGTGGCTGAGCGCAAGCGCACGCAGCATCTGCTCCTCACTCACACCCTTTTCTCGTCCGAAGATTACCACTGGTACGGTTGCTGAAATACCCTGATTACCGCTGCCCGAGTTACTCATAACGGGCACCATAGCACCACTCATACGGGCATCACACGCACCGCTTGTGTAGGAGAGAATCTTCGTAAAGAGTGTATCGCCAAAGATGGACTCCCTTGTGCTGTTGTGCATCAGACGACCAAGTCCGTGGCCATAGCTGCCAGTAAACGACACCTCTGCTGCTCCGATATTCATACGCTCCGCCTCCGATAACCACTCAATCTGCTCAAGAGGAACAGTTGTGGCGTACTCATAGACCTGGGCAAGTGTAAGGGTTGGCTGCTGATCTTCTGTTGTATTGCCGCTCTCTACAGCCTCGGCATTGAGGAGCGCATTGCCGTTGCGTGATACGAGAGTAAAGTTTGTGTGAGTACCCTCAATAACTGCTACAGCGCAATCCTCGCCCGCAAAGACCTCTGCACGGATATAGAGCATCTGCTGTGTCTGGCGGTCGATGTCAATCTTGATATCTGCACTCTCAAGGTAGCCCTTTGCCTGCTCTACAGCGGCAGTATCGGCATCCTTGAGTACTTCAAGTTCATACTCCGACTTGCCCGCCACAGCACCGAGAGCAACGGCAATAGGCAGACCTGTCATACCTGTATTAGGAATACCTACGCCCATAGCATTTTTGTAGATGTTTGGGCTAAGAGCCACGCTAATCTTCTCAGGTAGTGTGCCGAGAGCCTCGCAGGCCTTTGCAACGCATAGCGATACTGCAATAGGCTCTGTGCAGCCGATGGCAGGGATGACCTCCTTGTGGAGCAGCGCATCAATTTGTGCGTAATTCATATATATATCGTTCTAAAGGTTAACCAACCAAGTACCAAATATAGACTGCATAGGCAGCAAGAAAGACAATACCCTCGCCGCGAACAATCTTGCCCTTGCCGCAGACAAGTGCCGAGAGTAACAGAAGAAGTACCGCACCCACCATTGCAAGCAGATCTATCATCGTAATACCATTCATCACAAGTGGTGAAATGGTCGAACAAGTACCCAAAATGAGCAGGATGTTCGCAATATTTGAGCCTACAACATTTCCAAGAGCCATAGCTCCGTGACCCTTGAGTATAGCAGCCAAACTTGCCGCAAGTTCAGGCAGAGAGGTGCCGCCCGCAAGTAGTGTAATAGCAATAACGCGCTCAGATACGCCCAAATCTCTTGCAATAGCAACAGCAGAGTCGAGCGTCAGATCTGCGCCATAGATAAGTCCGGCAAAACCGAGTACTAACATCGCAAGGCTCTTTATCCACGAAAAGTTTTCGTCTATCTCCACCTCCTCTGCGCTCTGCTTACCTGAACGGATAGAGAATACAATGATTGCAATGTAGCAGAGCAACAACGCAATACCCTCTATGCGGTTGAGAGAGTTGTTGAAGAGCATCGCTACAAGGGCAATTGAAACAGCAATGCAAATAGGGATGTCTGTGCGAACATTGCTCTTTGTAAAGGCTACAGGGGTAAAGAGCGCACAAAGACCAAGTACAAGCAGAATGTTGAAGATGTTTGAACCTACAATATTTCCAATCGCCATATCGGCGCTACCCGCAAATGTAGAGGCCACACTTACAGTCAGCTCGGGGAGCGATGTACCTACCGCTACAATGGTCATACCGATAACATACTCGCTGATATGTAGCTTCTGGGCAATTGCAGCCGAACTATTCGTTAGCCAGGTCGCGCCAACAGTGATAAGTGTAAATCCTATAATGAGTAAAATATAGGTCCAAAACATAGCCAATAATATTAATTAAAAATAGGTATTTAATGATAACAGAGGCAAAGATAGTAAATTTTTATAAAAATTATTGAAAAAAATTTGCAGATAAGAAATTTTTACCTACCTTTGCACTCGCAATCACGAAAAGTGTTGTCGATGGTGCCATAGCTCAGTTGGTAGAGCAAAGGACTGAAAATCCTTGTGTCCCTGGTTCGAATCCCGGTGGCACCACTTGAACCAAAGATTAAAATCAACAAAACGCTGCAAATCAATGATTTGTGGCGTTTTTCTTTTGTCAAAAATCGGCACTTTTGGTGCAAAATGAAGCAGTTTAGTGTGTTATTCATGGACATTTTTTGGATCCCTCAAAAATGTACACTAATTGCGTTATATTTCGCTATTTTTCAATATCTTACAGCGATTTCAACTATTCATTACCCGGCAATTTTGTCGGGTATTTTTGTCTATTCGTGTGCATACCAACAATGTGTCCATAAATAGCACACTAATCGTGCTGTATTTCGTTATTATTCAATATCTTACAACGATTTTAACCGCTTAATACCCGGCACTTTTTGTCGGGTATTTTCGTCTATTCGTGTGCATTACGATAATATGGTCATAAAAATGTACACGATTTTTTCTTTTTCCCGTAACCCCTATTCACCAATCATCACTATTCTTACAACGAGCCCCGATATTGAGGCGCAATTAAAACTTATAAAATTATGCAAAAGAGCACTTTTTCAGTAAACTTCTTCATTCGTCGCACCCGACTTGGTAAGAGTGGCGAAACACCTATTATGATGCGTATCTCCGTGGATGGCAGATACACCGAACT
>JAZQYI010000007.1:0-465685 GCA_045633445.1 Alistipes sp. | reverse complement strand
CTTTTTTTATTTAGTCAGACCTGATTATCTAAAGTTTAGACTTAAAGAGGCGGCAGTGCCGCACTCGTTGTGTTACCCACCCCCTAAATCCCCCTCCTGTGAGGGGGACTTTTGTTTACTTCGGCAAGGTAAGCTCTTTATCCCTGGCTTTCTCGTTTCGCTTTGCACAAAATCTATCACACTCTATTCAAAAATTAAGAGGAGTAAGATTTTGCTCTAACAACAAAATAGGTAACCATTATTGGACAAAATCTCCTCTGTAGGTCTAATTTCTACCGAAATTTTGTTACCTTTGAGTTAAACCTCTTAGATACTTTCACTCGCTGTGAAAAATATCCAAGTAAACTTGATATTTCTCGCCCGTTTATTCGTATCTTTGTCTAATAAATATCCGAATTATGAGCGTAGCTTCCTTTCTTAAGGCTGAACATAGTACTGCATTTTCGTTTGAGGTATTGCCTCCGTTGCGTGGAAATAGTATTGATACGCTATTTAGCAGCGTAGAGCGTTTGATGCAGTTTTCCCCTGCATATATAAATATTACCACACATCGAACAGAGGTTGTCTATAAAGAGGTCTCTGCGGGCGTCTTTCAGCGTACAACGGAGCGTAAGCGCCCGGGAACGGTTGCTATAGCAGCCGCGTTGAAGAGTCGTTATGGTGTTGCGGCTGTTCCGCACGTGATTTGTAGTGGTTTTACACCCTCAGAACTGGAGAATGAACTGATAGATCTCTCCTATCTCGGCATTACCGATCTGCTGGTGCTTCGTGGTGATAAGGCGAAGGCTGACAGCCGATTTATTGCCGAGACGGGTGGTTATAACCACGCCATAGAGCTGTGTGAGCAAGTTTCGGCGTTTAACAAAGGCTTGTTGATAGATGGCACTACGCACGGAATTACCAACTCTCCATTCTCGTTTGGTGTTGCTGGTTATCCGGAAAAACACGAGGAGGCGATGAACTTAGATGTTGATATTGAGCACCTTAAGGCAAAGATTGAGGCTGGCGCTGAGTATGTCGTAACGCAGATGTTCTTCGACAATGCCAAATATTTTGAGTTTGTCAACCGTTGTCGTGCAGCGGGTATTACTGTGCCGATTATCCCAGGATTAAAACCGCTCACCTCGCTTACTCAGCAGACGTTGCTCCCAAAAACATTCCATATAGACTTGCCAATGGAGTTGGCTACAGAGCTTACAAAGTGTAAGAGCAATGACGAGGTTAAGGCTTTGGGTATTGAGTGGGGAACAATGCAGGCAAAGGAGCTGAAGTCTGCGGGTGTGCCGAGCATCCACTTCTATTCGATGAATGCGGTGGCAAGTATTGAACAGATTGCAAAAAAGGTCTACTAATGAACGCCTTTGTTGATATATTAAAGCATCGAATTGTGGTGCTTGATGGTGCTATGGGCACTATGATTCAGCGCTATAATCTCTCTGAGAGCGATTTTCGAGGTGTAGAGTTTGCTAACCATCCGTATCGCGTAGAGGGAAATAACGACCTTCTTGTGCTTACACGCCCTGATATTATCTCGGCAATCCATCGCCAGTATCTTGAGGCAGGCGCAGATATAATCGAGACCTGTACCTTTAATAGTCAGCGCATCTCTCAGAGCGAGTATGGACTGCAAGAGTATATCTACCGACTTAACTTTGAGGCGGCTCGTTTGGCACGTACAGAGGCGGATAGAATAAGTGTGCAAACGCCTGATAAAGAGCGCTTTGTGGCAGGATCAATAGGTCCTACATCGAAGAGCTTGACAATATCTGCAGATGTTGAAAATCCCGCATTGCGAGATATAGATTTCGATACACTTTATAGCGCATATACCGAGCAGATAGAGGCCCTTATGGATGGCGGAGTGGATCTGTTGCTCGTTGAGACGGTCTTTGATACGCTCAATGCAAAGGCTGCCTTGATGGCTGCTGAGAGGGTCTTTGTGCAGAAAAATAGACGCCTGCCAGTGATGCTTTCGCTCACCGTTGCCGATCAGGCGGGACGTACACTTTCGGGTCAGACACTTGAGGCGGTGGTGGCTTCGGTAGCCCATTTTGACCTTACAACAATCGGTCTTAACTGCTCATTTGGAGCGGAAAATATGGAGCCGTTCTTGCGTGAATTGTCTGCCTTAACGCCTTGCTATATAAGCGCTTACCCAAATGCTGGACTTCCTGATGCAATGGGTCGTTACGACCAAACTCCGCAGATGATGGCCTCTGCCGTTGCCCGTTTTGCTCGCCGCGGTATCGTGAATATTGTCGGTGGTTGTTGCGGCTCTACCCCTGACCATATTGCCGCTATTGCAGAGGCTGTAGAGGGTATTGCTCCGCGAGAGGTTGTAGATAGACCGAGCGCTTGGCTTGCAGGCCTTGAGGCACTGGAGCCGAATGGTGCATTTGTCAATGTTGGCGAGAGATGTAATGTAGCTGGAAGTCGTAAATTTTTACGTCTGATTAGCGAGAAGAACTATAAAGAGGCTCTTGCCATTGCTCGTAAACAGGTCGAGGATGGAGCGATGGTGCTCGATATAAATATGGATGATGCGATGATAGATACAGAGGCTCAAATAGTTGAGTTTCTGAATATTATGGCATCAGAGCCAGATATTGCGCGTGTGCCGTGGATGGTCGACTCGTCGCGTTTTGAGGTTATTGTTGCTGCACTTAAGAGTATACAAGGCAAGGCTATTGTAAACTCTCTTTCGCTTAAGGAGGGAGAGGAGCTATTCTTGCAGCGAGCAGCTGTTGTCAAGAGCTTTGGTGCGGCACTTGTGGTTATGGCATTTGACGAACAAGGTCAGGCGACAACCACCGAGCGCAAGATTGAGATATGTAGTAGAGCATACCGACTGCTTACAGAGAGGGTCGGTTTTGATGCGCGTGATATAATCTTTGACCCAAATATCCTTACTGTCGCAACGGGTATTGCCGAGCACGACAGATATGCGCTCAACTTTATTGAGGCTACGGCGTGGATTAGAGAAAATCTTCCTGGTGCGCACGTTAGCGGTGGCGTTAGTAATCTGTCGTTTGCCTTCCGTGGAAATAACTACTTGCGAGAGGCAATGCACGCAGTCTTTCTCTATCATGCTGCCAGTGTAGGTATGGATATGGCTATTGTAAATCCTTCTACATCAGTGATGTATGAGGATATTGATGAGAATTTGAGGGATGCCCTTGAAGATGTTGTCTTGGCACGCAAAGAGGATGCTGCCGAGCGCCTCACAAGCCTTGCAAGCGTATATTTGGAGAGTACAACTGATAGGGAAGATTTCTTATCTCGTGTAAGTATCCCGTTAGAGGAGCGCCTTGCAGAGGCTTTGCAGCGCGGAGATGATAGATACTTGGAGGAGGATCTAATCGAGGCACTAACCCGCTATCCGTCTGCCGCAGCGATTATTGAGCAGCCACTGATGCAGGGTATGATGCGCGTAGGAAGGCTTTTTGGCGAGGGTAAGATGTTCTTGCCACAGGTGGTAAAGACGGCTCGAACAATGAAACGCGCGGTGGCATTTCTGCAACCATATATCGAGCAGTCACAGAGTACAAAGAGCGCTGGTCGCTACCTTGTAGCTACTGTTAAGGGCGATGTTCACGATATCGGAAAGAATATCGCGGCGGTAGTATTGCGCTGTAATGGCTTTGAAGTTATCGACTTGGGAGTTATGGTCAGCCCGCAGGATATAGTTGCTGCAGCACTGAACTATAATGTCGATTATATCGGCCTCAGCGGCCTTATCACCCCATCCCTTGAGCAGATGTGTAATACCGCAACCATGCTCCGTGAGGCGGGCATTGATGTGCCGCTCTTTATTAGTGGTGCAACCACTTCGGCGCTCCATACGGCTGTAAAGATTGCTCCGCTCTATAATGGTCCGGTGTTCCATATCAAGGATGCATCGCAAAATCCAGTCATCGCTCTGCGCCTTGCGGGCTCCGAGCGCGAAGAGTTAATCTCAGAGTTGCGAAGCGAACAGCAGCGATTAAGAGAGGATTTTGAAAATAGACAAGTTGCTGAAAAAGAGCAACTTCCACACCTTGCTATCGACTGGCAACAGGCCTTGAATGGTTGGGATCCTGATATGGTTATGAACCGTTGGACACCAGCTACACTCTCTGTTTCTAAAGTCCGTAAATATATAAACTGGCGCAGTTTTCACGCCTTTTGGCGCACCTCACCACATACAAAAGAGGGTAGGGCTATGCGTGCCGAGGCCGAGAAGGTGTTAGATAGATTTGGCTCGCTCTATATTCGTTGTCGAGCTGAGGCATTCAGAGCGTGGGCAGAAGAGGATAGTATTGTTATTAAGTACTCCGAGGTTGGACAAATTACTATTCCAACCCCTCGCCAGCGCAAGATAAATGCCGATGGTGTGGCTCTGTCGCTTGCCGATTTTGTTGCTCCACAGCAGTTTAACGACGCTATTTGCCTCTTTGCCGTCACTGTTCCAAAGCGCTTAGTTCAGGCTATTGAGAGTATCAAAGAGCGTGGCGATGACTACTTGGCGCTA
The DNA here is from genome assembly GCA_045633445.1 of Alistipes sp. Classification (GTDB taxonomy): domain Bacteria; phylum Bacteroidota; class Bacteroidia; order Bacteroidales; family Rikenellaceae; genus Alistipes. The sequence goes on along the minus strand of JAZQYI010000007.1, from coordinate 461,175 downwards.
CTCTATCAGAGTGTTTCGGATCGTATTGTCGAGGCGGCAAGCGAGTATCTGCACCGCCAGATACGCTACTCTTGGTACTACGCTTTTGATAATTTTAGAGAGCTTTGTGCAGCCGAGGATCGCCTCACAATCCCGCAACTTTTCGCTGCAAAATATCGTGGAATTCGCCCTGCCGTCGGCTATTCGTGCCTGCCAGATCAGCGGATAATTTTCGATATTGATCGGGTGCTTCATCTCAAAGATATCGGCATAACACTTACCGAATCGGGTGCTATGTACCCACAATCTTCGGTCTGCGGACTCTATATTATGTCGGAAGATGCAAAATATTTCATAATCGATTAATATGCAATATTTATAGAGTAGTACTTCTGGGTGCTACTCTAATTTTTTGCGGTTATTGCAACTTTTTTACCATTTTTATTTGAATATTAATGAAATTTGGCTAAATTTGCTCATCTTTTTTAGATAGGTATAGAAATCGCATAAAATTCATAAATAATGAATAATAATTCAATAAAAGTCCTCTTTGCATTGGAGGAACATACTGTTTATGCGGAGCAGATTTGTCAGCTCATCTATGAGTCTGCGCTGCAGCGTGGAACGGGTATTGCCAAGCGTAGTCCGGAGTATGTCTCTGCCAAGATTCGTGGAGGTAAGGCTGTTGTGGCTTTGGATGGTGATAGACTTGTTGGTTTTAGCTATATTGAGTGCTGGGGTCACGGTGACTATGTGGCAACATCTGGTCTTATTGTCGACCCTCAGTATCGCCACTCGGGTCTTGCTGCGCAGATTAAGGCGCGCACCTTTGAGCTTGCTCGTGCTCGCTTCCCGTATGCAAAGATCTTTAGTATCACCACCTCGCTTCCAGTTATGAAGCTCAATACCCGTCTTGGATATAAGCCTGTCACATTCTCGGAGCTTACCGATGACGAGGAGTTCTGGAAGGGCTGTGAGGGTTGCTGTAACTACGATATTCTGCAGCGCAACAACCGTCGTATGTGCCTCTGTACAGGAATGCTCTACGACCCAAAGACTCCGCTGCCAGGCAGCTCATCGTTTCAGCCATACTGGATGGTGCTGAAAAATAAGATTAAGAAGATTTTCCATTTGAAATAATTAAAGATAAAAGATATGAAAAAGAAGGTTGTACTTGCATTTAGCGGAGGTCTTGATACCTCTTTCTGTGTAAAATATCTGAGCGAGGAGTTGGGCTACGAGGTCTATACAGCTATCGCTAACACTGGTGGCTTCTCTGAGGCTGAGCTCGCTGCTATCGAGAAGCGCGCATACGATTTGGGCGCAAAGCAGCATGCAACACTCGACATTACCCAGCAGTACTATGAGCAGAGCATCAAGTATATGGTCTATGGCAACATTCTGCGTAACGGTACCTACCCAATCTCTGTATCATCAGAGCGTACTTTCCAGGCTATCGCTATTATCGAGTATGCAAAGAGCGTAGGCGCAGATTGCGTTGCTCACGGCTCTACTGGCGCTGGTAACGACCAGGTGCGTTTCGACTTGACCTTCCAGATTTTGGCTCCAGAGATTGAGATTATCACCCCAACACGCGATATGACCCTTACACGCGAGTATGAGATTAATTACCTTAAGCAGCACGGCTACGAGGCTGACTTTGTAAAGATGGAGTACTCTATCAACAAGGGTCTTTGGGGTACAAGTATCGGTGGTAAGGAGACTCTCCGTTCGGAGCAGACCTTGCCAGAGAGCGCATACCCAAGCCAGGTTACTGCCGAGGGTGAGCAGAGCCTTAAACTTACCTTTGCTAAGGGAGAGTTGTCGGCTGTAAACGGTGTGGAGTACACAGATAAGGTCGAGGCTATCCGTGCTGTCGAGGCTATCGGTGCCGCTTATGGTATTGGTCGCGATATGCATATTGGCGATACAATTATCGGTATTAAGGGCCGTGTGGGCTTTGAGGCTGCAGGTCCAATGCTTATTATCGCAGCACATAAGATGCTCGAGAAGCACACCCTGACAAAGTGGCAGCAGTACTGGAAGGATCAGATTGGTACTTGGTACGGCATGTTCCTTCACGAGGCTCAGTATCTTGACCCAGTAATGCGCGATATGGAGGCATTCCTTGAGAGCACACAGGCAAAGGTTGACGGTACTGTAGAGATTACCCTCCGCCCATATAGCTATACACTTGTTGGTGTTACTTCCAACTTTGATCTGATGAAGACCGACTTTGGCGAGTATGGCGAGGTAAATAAGGCTTGGAGCGCTGACGACGTCAAGGGCTTTACCAAGATTATGGCAAACTCTATGAAGATTTACTACAATAAGAAGAAGGCAAATGATTAAGGTTGGTATTATCGGTGGTGCAGGCTATACAGCAGGTGAGCTGATACGACTTCTTATCAACCATCCGGCCGTAGAGATAGCCTTTGTCCACTCGACAAGTAATGCAGGTAATCTGTTGAGCGATGTTCACGGCGGCCTTGTTGGGGATACCGATTTGCGCTTTTCGGAGAGCTACGACCTCTCGGTGGTAGATGTTCTCTTCCTCTGCTCGGCACACGGTCAGAGCCGTAAGTTCTGGGAGGAGAATCCTCTGCCAGCAACACTTAAGGTTGTCGACCTTGCACAGGACTTCCGCGATGAGAGTTGCGGTTATGTCTATGGTCTGCCAGAGGTCAATCGCACACGTATCTCTCAGACTGTTCGCCTTGCCAATCCTGGCTGTTTCGCAACGGCTATTCAGCTTGCACTGCTGCCACTTGCAGCAAATGGTCTACTTAAAGACGAGGTGCATATTACCGCTATTACTGGCTCTACGGGTGCGGGCGTAAAACCTGGTGCAACAACCCACTTTAGCTGGCGAAATGACAATATTTCGGTCTATAAAGCCTTTGAGCATCAGCACCTTATAGAAATATGCCGCACACTGAAGAGTCTGCAGCCATCTTTTGATAGCGCAGTAAACTTTGTGCCTATGCGTGGCGACTTTGCTCGTGGAATTTTTGCTTCGGTATATACCGAGAGTGATCTTTCGGCAGAGCAGGCTGTAGAGCTCTATAAGAACTACTATGCCGATGCGGCATTTACCTTTGTTGCCGAGCGTGATATCGACCTTAAGCAGGTGGTAAATACCAATAAGGCGCTTGTCCGCGTGGCAAAGTATGGCACAAAACTGCACATTGTCTCTGTTATCGACAACCTGCTCAAGGGTGCATCAGGACAGGCTGTGCAGAATATGAATCTTATGTTTGGACTCGATGAGAAGTTGGGTCTAAACCTTAAACCAAGTGCGTTCTAAAGTACTGACTATGAAGATGTTTGATGTCTATCCTCTTTACGACATTGAGCCAGTAAGGGGATGTGGAAACTATGTATATGATGCCGAGGGTACGGAGTATCTCGACCTCTATGGTGGTCACGCTGTAATTAGCATCGGCCACTCGCATCCGCACTATGTAGAGGCTATCTCAAAGCAGGTTGCTGCTCTGGGCTTCTACTCAAACTCGGTGCAGAACTCTCTGCAGGGGGTGCTTGCCGAGAAACTCGGTCGTGTGAGTGGATATGACAACTACTCGCTCTTTTTGTGCAACTCGGGTGCGGAGGCAAACGAGAATGCCATTAAGCTCGCCTCATTCCATACAGGCAAGCGCAAGCTGCTCGCCTTTAAGGCTGCTTTCCACGGTCGTACTTCGGGCGCTGTGGCGGCTACCGATAACCCAAAGATTGTCGCTCCGTTTAACCAGACCGAGAATGTTGAGTTTGTAGCTCTGGGTGATATCAAGGCTGTGGAGGCAAAGCTCTCTACGGGCGACTTCTGCGCGGTAATTATCGAGGGCATCCAGGGTGTTGCGGGTATCTACTGCCCATCAAACGAGTTTTTTGTGGCTCTGCGTGAGGTTACAACAAAGTATGGCGTGGCGCTTATTGCAGATGAGATTCAGTCGGGCTATGGTCGAAGTGGTGACTTCTTTGCGCACCAGTACTCGGGCATTAAGGCCGATATTATCACCGTTGCTAAGGGTATTGCAAACGGTTTTCCTATGGGTGGTGTGCTTATCGCTCCGCACTTTGAGGCCAAGTATGGTATGCTCGGCACAACCTTTGGCGGTAACCACCTTGCTTGCGCTGCAGCTATCGCGGTGCTCGATGTTATTGAGAACGAAAACCTTGTGGCAAATGCTCGTCAGGTGGGTGACTACCTACTTTCGGAGCTGAAAAAGATAGATGGCATTAAGGAGGTTCGCGGTCGCGGTCTTATGATTGGTATCGAGATAGAGGGCTCTGCATCAGAGATGCGCAAAAAGCTCCTCTTCGACCGCCATATCTTCACTGGTGGTGCGGGCGCAACTACCGTTCGTCTGCTCCCAGCACTTACCCTTACCCGCGAGCAGGCTGATATTTTCCTTAAGAATTTCAAAGAGATACTATAATGCAAAAATTTACTACCGTAGCCGATATTGGCAACCTGAAAGAGGCTGTTGCCGAGGCTTTAGAGATAAAGAAGAACAAGTTTGCATATACCGAACTTGGACGAAATAAGACGTTGCTGATGATTTTCTTCAACTCATCGCTCCGTACCCGACTCTCAACCCAGAAGGCGGCAATGAACTTGGGTATGAACGTTATGGTGCTCGATGTAAATCAGGGCGCTTGGAAGCTCGAGACCGAGCGCGGTGTGGTTATGGATGGCGATAAGGCAGAGCACCTTTTGGAGGCAATTCCGGTTATGGGTAGCTACTGCGATATTATCGGTGTTCGCTCATTTGCGGGTCTGAAAAATAAGGCTGAGGACTACGAGGAGCGTGTTATCGAGCAGTTTATCCGCTACTCTGGTCGCCCGGTATTCTCTATGGAAGCTGCGACTGGCCACCCACTGCAGAGCTTTGCCGACCTTATTACAATCGAGGAGCATAAGACTAAGGCGCGTCCAAAGGTTGTCCTTACTTGGGCTCCGCATCCAAAGGCGCTGCCGCAGGCTGTTCCAAACTCGTTTGCCGAGTGGATGAACGCAGCGGACTATGAGCTTGTTGTAACACATCCGAAGGGCTATGAGCTCGATCCTCGCTTTGTTCGCCCAGAGCAGATTGAGTATGACCAGCGCAAGGCATTCGAAGGCGCAGACTTTATCTATGCAAAGAACTGGTCTGCCTTTGCAGATGAGAACTACGGCGCAGTACTCTCTACCGACCGCGACTGGACAGTGGATAGCGAGAAGATGGCACTTACAAACAACGCCTACTTTATGCACTGCCTGCCAGTTCGTCGTAATATGATTGTAACTGACGATGTTATCGAGTCAGAGCGTAGCCTTGTAATCCCAGAGGCTGCAAACCGCGAGATTTCGGCGCAGGTAGTTATCAAGCGACTTTTGGAGAATTTGTAAAGGTATGTTCTATAAATTAGGTCGAGGCGATTTTTGAGTATATTTCGGGCAGATTGCTCGGCTCTTTTGAGCGAGCAATAGCCTATTGTGAGTGAGAAAAGACGAGCAATATGTTGAAATAGGCCAAAAAGCGACCGAAACAGAACCTACCCTATAACAGAAATACTAATTTCGTAATTTATAGAACATACCTAAGATGATTAAGGTTGTAAAGATAGGCGGAAATGTTATCGACAACGAGGCTGCACTTGCTCAGTTTGTTGTTGACTTTGCTGCCCTTGAGGGTCCGAAAGTTCTTGTGCATGGTGGCGGAAAACTCGCTACACGCCTTGCTGAGAAGCTCGAGATACCAACCACTATGATTGATGGCCGCAGAGTAACTGACCGTCAGACCCTCGATGTTGTTACAATGGTCTATGCGGGCCTTGTAAACAAGGGTGTTGTGGCAAAACTTCAGGCTGCGGGCTGTAATGCTATCGGCCTTTCGGGTGCAGATGCGGGCGTTATTCGTGCAACGCGTCGTGCTACAAAACCTATTGATTTCGGTTTTGTTGGCGACATCTCTGTCGAGGGTGTCGATGCTGACTTTATCATCAGCCTTACCGAGCGCGGTATTGTGCCTGTCTTCTGCTCGATTATGCACGATGGCGCGGGTACACTTCTTAACTGCAATGCCGACTCTGTTGCCTCTGCAGTAGCGGTTGCTGTGGCACAGAAGGCAGATACAGAGTTGGTCTTCTGCTTTGAGAAGCAGGGCGTAATGGAGAATATCGACGACCCCAATAGTGTTATCCCCGAAATTCGCCCACAGAGCTATAAGACATTGCTTGCAGATGGCGTTGTAAACAAGGGTATGATACCAAAGATTGACGGAGCATTCAAGGCTCTTGAGAGCGGCGTAAAGGTTGTAACAATCAAACACTCCGAGGCACTTACAAACCTCGGCAGTGGTACAAAAATATTGTTGTAGTATGCAAAAAGTTTCGGCAAAAGAGTGTGTAGAGTTGCTATCTCGCCTTGTTGCAACCCCGTCGGTTTCGGGTGCAGAGGAGGGTACAGCAGATATTCTTTGTGCCTTTCTTGCCGAGCACGGAGCAGAGGTAAATCGCCTTTATAATAATGTCTGGACGGTTGCCGCGGGCTTTGACTCTTCAAAACCGACCCTTCTGCTCAACTCACACCACGATACGGTAAAACCCGCTGGCGGATACACCTTCGACCCATATTCGGGAAAGGTTGAGGATGGCAAAATCCTTGGTCTTGGTAGTAACGATGCGGGCGGATCGGCAGTCAGCCTTATTGCGCTATTCTCTAACTTTAGCGACACCACAGCCCTGCCATTCAACCTTGTCCTTGCCCTTACGGCTGAGGAGGAGACTATGGGTGAGCACGGTATGCGCGCAATGCTTGCACACTTTGCTGAGCAGGGCATTAAGATAGATATGGCGATTGTCGGCGAGCCTACAGCTATGCAGGCGGCTATTGGCGAACGCGGTCTTGTTGTTCTTGATGGTGTTGCAACAGGCAAGAGTGGCCACGCAGCACGCAACGAGGGCGATAATGCACTCTATAAGGCCGTTGAGGATATCGCTCTTCTGCGTGATTATCACTTTGAAAAGGTCAGCGATGTGCTGGGCGATATAAAGGTTTCGATTACCCAGATTTCGGCAGGTACGCAGCACAATATTGTGCCCGATAACTGCCGCTTTGTGGTCGATGTCCGCACTACAGATGCATACACAAACGAGCAGACAGCTCAGCTGTTGCAGGGTGCTGTAAAACACTCTACGCTCACTCCGCGCTCAACACGCGTGCGCGCATCTGCAATCCCGACAACCCACCCGCTTGTCCGCGCAGCTATGGCAGCAGGAGCAGAGTGCTTTATCTCTCCAACCACATCTGACCGCGCACTTATGCAGGGCATTGCGGCACTTAAAATTGGTGTGGGCGAGAGCTCTCGTTCACATACAGCAGACGAATTTGTAAAAATATCAGAGATAGAGCAGGGTATAGATATCTACTGCTCAATTTTAGATAAACTATCGGAGTATGAAATTATGGAATAAGGGTTTTGAACCCGATAAACTTATTGAAGATTTTACAGTTGGTGCAGATCGTGAGCTCGATTTGCGCCTTGCTCGTTATGATGTTCAGGGCTCAATGGCGCATATCCGTATGCTTGAGAGCATCGGTCTGCTTGAGAGTAGTGAGCTGCCAGTGCTTCTTGAGGCACTTGAGCGCATTGCACAGAGCATCGAGCGTGGCGAGTTTACTATCGAGGAGGGTGTTGAGGATGTCCACTCGCAGGTGGAGCTGATGCTTACTCGCGAGCTTGGCGATATGGGCAAGAAGATTCACTCTGGCCGCTCACGCAACGACCAGGTGCTTGTTGATTTGAAGCTCTTTATGCGTGACGAGATGAAGAGCGTGGCAAAGGCCGTTAAGCGTGTTTTTGACCGTCTGCAGAGCCTTAGCAACGAGCATAAAGATACTCTGATGCCAGGTTATACACACCTTCAGGTGGCTATGCCGTCATCATTTGGTCTGTGGTTTGGTGCCTATGCCGAATCGCTTGTAGATGATTTGGAGATGGTCGCTGCGGCATATAATATCGCCAACCAGAACCCTCTCGGCTCTGCAGCTGGCTATGGCTCATCGTTCCCGCTCAACCGAACAATGACCACCCAGCTGCTCGAGTTTGCAGACCTCCACTACAATGTTGTTGCAGCACAGATGAGCCGCGGTAAGACCGAACGCGCAGCAGCTTACGCTATCGCATCGGTGGCCTCTACTCTCGGCAAGTTTGCAATGGATGTCTGCCTGTTTATGTGCCAGAACTACGGTTTTGTTTCGTTCCCAGACAACCTTACTACGGGCTCAAGTATTATGCCGCATAAGAAGAACCCAGATGTCTTCGAGATTATGCGCGGTAAGTGCAACCGTCTGCAGGCTGTTCCAAACGAGATTTCGCTGCTTACAGCAAACCTTCCACTTGGCTATCATCGTGATTTGCAGCTGCTTAAGGATATTATCTTCCCTGCAACAACAACTCTCTGCCAGTGTCTTGATATGTGCGACTTTATGCTCGAGCATATTATCGTTAAGCAGAACATACTCGATGACGAGCGCTACAACTACCTCTTTACCGTTGAGGATGTAAACCGCCTGACCCTTTCGGGCGTTCCGTTCCGCGAGGCGTACAAGCAGGTCGGTATGGCTGTTCAGCGTGGCGAGTACACCCCAACACGCAGCGTAGAGCACACTCACGAGGGTAGTATCGGTAATTTGTGCAACGATAAAATTGCCGAGAAGATGAATAAAGTGCTCGAAAAGTTTGCATTTTGAAAAGATTTAACTAACTTTGTAATAGTTAAAAGCTAGAAACAAATGGGTAGCTCACGATTTTTTGGTTATCGTTATTTTTACTTCTTTACCAACAAGGATTAAGGAGCGGTAACCCGTGTGCAGTATAATATATGTATAGAGCCGTTCCAATTTGGGGCGGCTCTTTTGATTGAGAACTATGAAAAAGGTTGCAATACAGGGCTACGCGGGCTCATTCCACCACATCGCAGCACAGCAGTATGAGGGTGCAAAGGTCGATATTTTACCGTGCGATACCTTCCGCGCTGTTGCTCGTGCAGTTGAGAGTGGCGAGGTGGACTATGGCGTTATGGCTATCGAGAACTCTATTGCGGGTTCTATTCTGCCGAACTATAATATTCTGCAGCGCTGCAATGTGCATATCGTCGGCGAGATATACCTGCAAATTCGCCAAAATCTGATGGTTAATCGCGGCGTGAAACTGGAGGATATTAAGGAGGTTGAGTCGCACCAGATGGCCCTTTTGCAGTGTGCAGACTTCCTTGATGCCCATCCGTGGCGCCTTGTTGAGAGTGCCGATACAGCCCTCAGTGCAGCGCAACTTCAGCAGAGTGGCTCTCGTACTACCGCGGCCGTTGCGGGCGAGCTGGCGGCAGAACTCTTTGACCTCGATATTATTGCGGCAGATATCCATACCAACCGCAACAACTATACCCGCTTCCTGATTTTGGAGCGCTGTGACAGAGCGGTTTTTAACCCCGAAACTGAGCGCACAGAGGGTAATAAGGCCTCGCTCTACTTCAAGATTGCAGATACTTCGGGCTCGCTCTACGATGCTCTGGGTGCAATGAATGGTCTGGGTATAAATATGACCAAGCTGCAGTCTTCGCCAATTGCCGACCAGCCTTTCCACTATATGTTCCATGTGGATATGGAGTTTGATTGTGTAAAGACTCTGCGCAGCGTCACAAAGCGTATGCGCGACAAGGGCGTTGAGGTGCATATCTACGGAGTGTATAACAAAAATACCGACTTTGAGCTATGACAAAATCTTTCCAACCGACCCTCTCTTCTCGCCTTGATGGGGTAGGGGAGTACTACTTCTCTCGAAAGCTGCGCGAGATAGATAATATGCGAAAAGAGGGTAAAAAGATCATCTCTCTTGGCATCGGTAGCCCCGATATGCCACCACATCCGTCGGTTATGGAGCGCCTTGCAGCAGAGAGTGCAAAGCCTAATACTCACGGCTACCAGTCCTATAAGGGTGCGCAGGAGTTGCGCAATGCCTTTAGTGGTTGGTATGGCCGCAAGTTCGGCGTGGAGCTTAATCCCGATAGCGAGATTATGCCACTCATCGGTAGTAAGGAGGGCATTATGCATATTGCAATGACCTACCTCAATGCGGGCGATAAGGTGCTTGTCCCAAACCCTGGCTATCCGACCTATACATCGGCTGTAACCCTTGCAGGTGGCGTGCCTACTCCATATAACCTTACAGCTAAAAGCGGTTGGTTGCCTGACTTTGAAAATATTGATACTCAGGGTGTTAAGTTGATGATTGTCAACTACCCACATATGCCTACGGGCGCCGTTGCAACGCTTACAGACCTAAAGAAAATCGTCGATTTCTGCCGCGAGAACTCTATCCTTCTGCTCAATGACAACCCGTACGGTTTTATCCGTAACAATCGGCCAATCAGTCTGTTACAGATTGAGGGTGCAAAGGAGATTGCAATGGAGCTCAACTCCTTAAGCAAGAGCCACAATATGGCGGGTTGGCGTATCGGTATGCTTGCCGCATCGGAGCAGCGAATTACCGAAATTCTGCGCTTTAAGAGCAATATGGACTCGGGAATGTTCCTGCCGCTGCAACTTGCCGCAGCAACTGCACTCTCTCTTGGTGATGAGTGGTACAGCTCTCAGAACGAGGAGTACTACCGCCGCGAGAGTATTGGCAAGGCGATTTTCGATCTCCTGGGTCTTGAGTATGCCGAAAATCAGGCGGGTCTCTTCCTCTGGGGCAGACTTCCCGAGGGCGAGAACTGCTACGACTTCTGCGACCGACTGCTATACGACAAGGGCGTTTTTTTGACCCCTGGCGGAATCTTCGGTAGCGAGGGCAATAGATATATGCGCCTGAGCCTGTGCGCTCCGCAAAGTGTTTTGGAAAATGTACTTAATATATTGAAATTATGAGAGTTACAGTAATAGGTCTTGGTCTTATCGGTGGCTCGTTTGCTCTTGCTTTGAAGGCAAATGGCATCGCCTCGCAGGTTGTGGGCGTTGAGGCAAACCCTCTGCACGCAGCAAAGGCTTTGGAACTTGGTATTGCAGATAGCGTTCTACCACTTGCAGAGGCTATTGAGGGCTCTGAACTTATTGCCATTGCCGTTCCTGTAGATGCAATTCCGCAACTTGCAGTAAAGATTCTCAATCGCGTGACCGAGCACCAGATTGTTATAGATATGGGCTCAACAAAGGGCGAACTCTGCGAGATAATCTCCCAGCACCCTGCACGCTCTCGCTTTGTTGCCACACACCCTATGTGGGGTACGGAGTTTAGTGGCCCTCAGGCAGCTACTGCTGACTCCTTTGCGGGTCGAAATGTGGTTATCTGCCAGAAGGAACTATCTGACGTTAAGGCTGTTGAGACGGTTGAGACTATCTATCGTACTTTGGGTATGGATGTGCTTGAGATGGATGCCGAGCAGCACGATCTGCACGCTGCCTATGTCAGCCATATCTCGCACATCACCTCCTTTATTCTCTCGACTACAGTCCTTGAAAAGGAGCGCGAGGAGGAGGCAATCTTCAACCTTGCGGGTGGTGGTTTTGACAGTACAGCCCGCCTTGCAAAGAGCTCTGCACAGACCTGGATACCTATCTTTAAGCAGAATAAGTACAATGTCCTCGATGTGCTTCGAGAGTATATCCACCAGCTCAACCTCTTCCGTAAGGCCCTTGAGCGTGATGATTATAAGGAGATAGAGCAGATTATTCTTAGAGCAAATCAGATAAAACGAGTATTACAAAAATAGATACAACTATGTTAGACTTGAAATCCAAAAAACCGATAATCATATCAGGCCCTTGCTCTGCCGAGACTGCAGAGCAGACCATCGAGACTGCAAAACTTCTGGCAGCAACAGGTAAGGTCGATATCTTCCGTGCTGGTGTCTGGAAACCGCGTACAAAACCGGGTGGCTTCGAGGGCGTGGGTATCCCTGCGCTTCCGTGGCTTACGGAGATAAAGCGAGAGACAGGTCTGCCCGTGGCTATTGAGGTGGCAAATGCAAAGCACGTTGAGAGCGCCCTTGCCTTCGGTATTGATATGTTCTGGATTGGTGCACGTACAACCTCTAACCCATTCAGTGTGCAGGAGATTGCAGAGGCTATGCGTGGCTCAGATACCCCTGTGCTTGTCAAAAACCCAATGAATGCCGACATTGAGCTGTGGAATGGTGCTGTCGAGCGCCTTGCAAAGTGCAATATCAAAAACCTCGGTCTTATTCACCGCGGCTTCTCTGGCTATGGCTCCACCACATACCGCAATACCCCTATGTGGCACCTTGCTCTGGAGATTAAAAAGCGCCTGCCAGAGCTGCCAATCTTCTGCGACCCGTCACACATCTGCGGTAATCGTGAAAACCTTCTTGAGGTGTCACAGCGTGCTGCCGACCTGAATTTTAATGGTATTATGGTCGAGAGCCATATCACCCCTGACGCCGCTTGGTCAGATGCAAAGCAACAGGTAACCCCTGCAGATCTTGTCAGCCTGCTCAATAGTGTCATTTGGCGTGCTGAGGGCTCAGATTCTGTCGCATATCAGAACTCACTCGATGAGCTGCGTGGTGTTATCGACCGCCTCGATGACGAGATTCTCCGCCTGCTCTCTATGCGTATGGAGGTTGCTGAGGGTATCGGATTTATCAAGCGCGAAAATAACGTAATGATTCTCCAGCCATCACGTTGGAACCAAATCGTCGACCGTGTCCTCGCTCGCTCTCAGGAACTTGGCCTTAGCGAGGAGTTCCTGAAGATCCTGATGGAGGCGATACATATTGAGAGTATAAACAAGCAGAATCACATAATGCAAAAGTGATTTTATCGTGATAACGCAGCATTAGCTGCACATCCCTCATATCCCCAAATGAGCAGTACACCAAGTACAGCCCATCTGGGGATATTTCACGATATACACCTACTACTACGTTCTGACGATAAAATAGTGCAGAGATTAAGCGGAGTGCAAGATGTGAGTGCTAATGGCCAATAGCTAATATAAGAAACCCCTCACTCAAACTTGCTTGAAAGTGAAGGGTTTTATTTTATTGAATAGCCTACGGCTATCCTACATCCGCAATGTTATCTCTGTGGACCCTGTGGGCCACCTTTTCCCTCTCGGCCGCCTTTGCCCTTACCGCGTCGCTCGATGGTAAAGACCTTTGCCAGCTGCTCTGGGGTGAGGTGGTTTTTGAATACACGCAGGTACTCCTTCTTGCAAGCGACAATATCGGCATCTGCATTGAGCTGATCCATTGCCTTACGGAAGGCGAGCTTTTCTGTGAGTTCCTTGCCGTTGTACCACTCCATCACCTTTTTCAGATCTTTGCGAATTCTGCTAATCTCGCTCTGGTATGCAAGATATACTGGTGCGAACTTCTCGGCCTGCTTCTCTGTTAGTCCCAACTCCTCAGTAACGTGAGCAATACGCTCTGCTGGGCTCTTCTTTTGACCCTGCTCGCCACCACGACCTGCTGGCTGAGCCGATACAATACCTACTGCAAGCACTGCAATAATAAGTGCGAAAAACTTTTTCATATTCATTTCAATTAGTTGTTGCTACAAAGTTAATAAAAATTTCATAACATCCACATCATCTGCATAATCATTTAGTCCTGGATATTGCGCCATACCAAAATCGACTCTGCGTGTAAGCCTCTCCACATTCGACACAACACACTGTAGACGCGAGTTATTGTTAGCAATCCACTCTGTCACCTCATCCAACGCGCTGTACCTATATATATTTATACAACTTATATGTCGTGGAAACTTCGCCTCGCCCTCAACTGCAATCGCACCACCCAAATCTCTAAACTCTACACCCTGCATTGTCATCAGTGCACGCGCGTGGCGGTAGTTGTTCGCATATCCTTGTGGCATCTGTGGTACTGTGAGGCTAAACTCAAAACCTTGCGGAGCAAAAATTAGCGACACATTCCTACAACCCAAACCTGAATAGGTGAAAATGTCGCGCTGTAGAGCCGCAATCTCCTCCTCGCTTTCGCTTCCTGTAAGTACCGCTATAGAGTGCCTTGAACCGCGAATAAGGGTCGGAATATCGCCATACATCGTGCGAAAATGGAGCGCAGCCGTGTCGCTACCCGTAGCAATAAGGGCGTCAATCTTGGCGCCTTGCTGCATCTGCTCGATTATAAGCCCTGGCTCAATCTGCAGTAGTAGATCGACAATATAACCCATCAGTACGCTATCTTTCGACGAGTACTTGACAACGGGGATGTTGCCAGAAGCAATCGTATAGAGCAGGTCTGCAAAACCCACAGCAGGGATATTTCCCGCCATAATAATGCCTACTCGCTTTGGCACGTGAGGCGTGGTAGGGTAGATCGCAAGCCAACTGATCAATTTCTCCTTACCAAGCATCTGCGAGCATATAGCATCTATCGCCGTAGGTATCTGACAAAACCACTCGTTCTGCAGCTCTGCCTTGTCGATAATGCTCTGCGGGATAGATTGTAGTTGCTCTCCTAATTCGGAAAATATATCAACGATGCTCTTCATACCACAAATATACTTAAAAAATAGACCCCTTCAAAAAATGAAGGGGTTTATTTCTCCGTACGAATTGATTTTACTTCTTCGCCTCAAGAATAGGGAGGTTAGCCTCAGTTGGAACATATACCACCTTGTTAGGGATATTGTTCTGCTGACGTACCCACAGATACTGGATGTAGGTTGTTGTCAGTGAGCCATTCTCGATGCGGATAGCCTCTGCAGCACCCTTTGCACGCTCAATCTCAGCCTGTGCATTGAGCTTCTCTGCCTCAAGGTTAGCCTTTGCCTCCTCAATCTTAATCTGACGGTTCTGCTCAGCCTTTGCAAGCTCCGCACGACCACTCATCTCCTGCTGCCATACATTGTACATCGGCAGTCCGAACATAAGTCCCAAAATTACTGCAAGTCCGATAAGTGAGAGGACTACAAGGCCCCATACTGTCTTTGCTGCGTTGTTCATAGGTCACATTTTTTAAGGTTGAAAAATGGCAAAAAAGCGAATTCCTGCGTTACGCTTGTGTTCGAAATCCTCACATACGCTTTTGTATGCTGCGTTTTCTCACACTTCGCAAGCCTTGAACTTCATCTTTTTATCCATTTTTATCAATTAGTGGTTATTAAAAAAAAAGAGCAGTTTGAATTTCAAACTGCCCTCATTGCTTTATTCAGCCTCCTCACGGTGAAGTTTCTCAACATAGATTGCGTGAGCCATCTTCTCGCGCTTTGCAATTGAAGGCTTTGTGAAGTACTGACGAGCACGAAGCTCCTTCAGAACACCTGTACGCTCATACTTACGCTTAAACTTCTTAAGGGCGCGCTCGATATTCTCGCCCTCCTTAACTGGCATAATAATCATAATCTTTTCTCTATTTTTTAGTTTGTTAAATTCTGTTTGCATTTTGCAGTTTCGAGATCTCTGTAGACCTTGTCTACCACCTCCAGCCTGCCGCTGTTTTAGTCATTCTGCTCGCTAAACTCTAAAGGGGTTGTGCCGAAATGAAGATACGGCGCAAGCGATTGTGCCTGCTCCTTTGTAAATATGTTCTCCTCTACAATCTCTTCAAACGACTTCCAGCCTCCTTTCGATTTGCGCAGTTGAATAACTCTGTTTATTGCCCCTCGAGTCATATACGGATGACGCTCTAACTCTGAGGCGGGTGCAAAGTTAATATCTATTTTTGAAAAAACACAACTATCGCAGCAAATTTGTTGTGAAAAAAGTGCAAAATTTTCACTTGTAACGCATTTTAACTCTGAAAGTTGGTTAATTGAGACGTAACCGCCCAACAATTTGCGATATTCGACTATCGCCGCAGCGGTCTTCGGACCAATTCCTCTTACAGCTACAAGGGTAGTGCTGTCGGCAGAATTTATCTCAACTTTGCCTCCATATGGCTTTGGCTCGGGGAAGATAACATAGCGCGCAAGCGAGTCTGCCATCTCTGGCGATACCGCCCAGCAATCTGATAACTCCGCCATATTTCGGATACCCTCAGCACCTTTGTTGCGGTACTCTATAAGCCCCTCAGCCTGACGGTATGTAAAGCCGATGCTCTGCAGGTAGTTAATACCGACGGTATCTATTCTAAACCTCTCGAATGGATGTGGTGCTCTACGGGCAATCTTCTGCTCCCAACGCTGGCGAGAGATCTGCTGCAGCGAGTCACGCTTGTTGTCGTCTGCATAACTCTTCGGCTTTGGTCTAAACTGCTCACCAATGGTGATATATGGTCGTAAAACCCTGAACATTGAGTCGGTAACGCCATAGCAGAGGGCAAACTCCTCGGCAATCTCAAAGACCTTTCCGCGAGCGCGATACTTGAGTATTGAAACGGCAATAGACTTGTCAAAGCCCATTGCCAAAAGCTCCTCATAACTGACCGTATTGGGGTCGAAAACAGAGAGTGTTGGGATAGAGACACCCATCTTTGTAGAGTTCACAACACTCTCAATAGTGCCCTGCTTTACATTATTAAATATAGTAATGGCGAGTGTGATGGCAAACACCACCACAACCACTACAACTGCTCCAACTCTCTGACCTCTATCCATTACCACTCAGCCTTATCGGTTAATAACAATTTGCGATATTTGCGCGATGGAGAGTCTATAAACTCACCAATGCCATACTCTGCCCAACGGCTGTCTACCGCCTCGATAACCTCCTCTGACGATGTGACAACATTCGGGAAGCGAGCCGGGTTGCCAGCATCTCCAGGCACCTTTGCTCGTGCATCGATAGTAAGGCAGTTACCAGCAAGGGCAATATCGCGATTTGGATCTGTATTTGCCGCAGCAATCCAGAGTAGGTCATCGCCATTAAACTCGGCAGCTCGGCTGTCAAATAGGGCAATAAAGTTGCAGTCAATGCCACTCTGCGTAGCAATCTGAGAGAGGTCTATCTGGGCAGCATTATCTGCAAAAAGTAGTAGCGTACTCCACCTCTCTACAAACTCTGTTCGCATCGTAACGCCCTCTGGTAGGGTGATATCCGCACTTACTGCACCCTTACGGCTATTGTCCGTCACCTCTGTAAGGTTAAGGGCGAGTTTACCTCCATAGCCTGTGGTTGCAGTGGCGTGGTCGAGCACGTCGTAGATACCCTCACCGCGAATAACAGCACTCTGAATATCACAATTTCTAAGCAGTGCTGCAAGCTGCTCTGGGTTGCGAACATCTGTAGCGGCAGGAGTGAGAACAAGGTACTTGTTAAACATCATCTGACCTGCACTCCACATACCCTGCGTAACCTTTGTTGCCTGACCCTGGTAGCGGCTGCTCATCGAGATAATGGCGATATTGTGCGACGTACCCGCTGCGGGCATAGTCATATCAACAATCTCTGGCTGCATCACAAGGCGTATTGGCGCAAGGAAGATGCGCTCTGTGGCAATCGAGATATATGCATCCTCCTGTGGCGGAACACCCACAATGGTTGCGGGATAGACTGCATCCTTGCGGTGGGTAATTGCCGTAACGTGAAAGCGAGGGTAGAGGTCTTTGAGCGAGTAGAAACCCGTATGGTCGCCAAAATCTCCTTCGACTACAAGCGGCTCTGTAGGGTCTACGTAGCCCTCGATAACAAAGTCGCAATCATCGGGAACGTAGATGTCGTTTGTGATGCACTTGACAAGCTTCACGGGCTTTTTCCTCAGAAAACCCGCCAACAGATACTCGTCCATATTGTCGGGCATAGGTGCCGTTGCAGCGTATGTATAGGCGGGATCTCCACCAATGGCAACCGATACAGGCATCAGCTTTCCTGCGGCCTTGTAGCCGTCGTAGTGGCGTGCACCAGTCTTGTGACGGTGCCAGTGCATACCTGTTGTCTTGCCGTCAAATATCTGCATACGGTACATACCCACGTTGCGAATACCCGTCTTTGGGTCGAGCGTATTTACCATCGGCAGAGTGACAAAACGACCACCATCGCAGGGCCAACTCTTGAGAATTGGTAGTATGTCGAGCGAGGCATCATCCCCCGTGAGCACCACCTGCTGACACTCACCACGGCGCTTGAGCTTCTTTGGAAACCAACGAGCAACCTCACTAAGCAGCGGCAACATCTTGAGCTGGTCAGAGAGCGAATCCTTCGGGGTTGTAACCTGCTTGAGTAGAGAGTCGATGCGTACGGTAATATCCTCGGGCTTTTCAACACCTAAAGCCATAGATATACGACGCTCCGAGCCCATCATATTGGTAAGCACTGGAAAGGGCTTGTCGGTCTTCTCAAAGAGCAGCGCCTTGCCTCCACCAGGGTTTTTTACCTGACGGTCGGTAAGTTCGGCAATCTCGTAGATGCTCGAAACCGGAGTGCCGATGCGAATTAACTCACCGGCACTCTCAAGTTTTGCAATAAATTCTTGTAAATTTCTATACATATTAGTATATACTACTTCTGTGCAGCAGCAAGGCGCTCCTCCATCATTCGCTTCTCCTTACCCCAAGAGACAAGGCAGATAACAGCAGCAAGCAGCGCACCGACAACAAGTGCCCAGAAGGTTGCATTCCAACCCAGTGAGCTCTGTGCAATATTACCCAGAACGATCTTTGAGAGCACTGCATCACCCAGCAGATAACCAAACAGACCGAGGAAACCTGCAGCAGTACCCGCAGCATTCTTAGGCACGATAGCAAGACCCTGAACGCCAATCATCGCTACAGGAGCGTAGATAGCACCACCAATAAGGGCGAGTGAGCCGTAGATAATCCAAGTAATCGGAATATGTGTCAGCTCTGCCACTACATCAGCCTGCCAGTAACCCAAAATACCGAGGGTTACGATAAGCATAAAGATTACATTTACAGGGGCGCAACGACCGTTGAAGAACTTTGTAGAGATCCAACCACCGAGAATTGTACCTGGGATACCCGCATACTCACGCACCGCATAGGCGATAGATGCAGAGTCCTTGTCCCAACCAAATACTTCGGTCAGATATGTAGGTGACCAGTCGGCAATACCGTAGCGGATAAGGTATACAAAGACATTTGCAAAGGCGATGAGCCATAGCATCTTGTTCTTCAGAATGTAGTCCACAAACAGACGACGGAACGGAATCTTATCCTCCTCGCCCTTAGCAGCCTTAGCACCGGAGTGGTCGTTACGATACTGCTCAATTGCAGGCAAACCGCAAGACTCTGGTGTATCGCGAATAGCCCACCAGCAGAAGAGCGCAAAGAGCAGCGCTACAACTGCAGGAACAACAAATGCTGCACGCCAAGTATCTGTAATGCCGATTGTGGTAAAGATAATCACACCCGCAGGGATAAGCAGACCAAGTGTACCGTTACCCACATTGTGAGCGGTGTTCCAAACAGACATCTTAAAGCTGCGCTCGTTTGTCGAGAACCAGTGTGCAAGTACACGACCGCACGGAGGCCAACCCATACCAGAGAGCCAACCTGCCAGGAACATAAATACGAACATCAGACCCACGGTCACTGCGTAGTTGCCTTCAACGCCTGTAGGGTAAGGCAGAATACCCGCCAAAATCATCACAAGCGATGAGAGTACAAGACCTACGGTCATAAACTTACGAGCATCTGAACGGTCAGAGATAGAGCCCATAATGAACTTGCTCACTGCGTATGCAATCGGAATACCCGACATCGCAAGACCAGCACCAGCTTTGTCAATCAGACCATCCTCAATCATTCCAGGTGCGGCGAGTGAGAGGTTTTTGCGGACAAGGTAGTAGGCCGCATAGCCTAAATAGATGCCAAGGAAGACCTTGAGTCGCATCTTCTTGTACTCCTTGTCAATCTTGTCGGCAGCCATCAGTGGCTTTTTTGCCGGAGGAGTTAGGAAACCCATAGTTTTAAGTTTTTAGGTTGTTATTTGTGTTATAGTTTAATGTCGTAAATCTGAATTACGCCCACAAGGTGCTTATTCTCGTCTACTACAAGCAACGAGTTTATCTTGTGCTGTGTCATCATCTTCTCTGCCTCAATGAGTTTCTCCTCTGGGCGAATCATCTTCGGCGACTTTGAGGCGATATCCATCGGGCGGATGTTGAAGAAGTCGGCCTGTCGGCTCTCCATTGCGCGGCGAACATCTCCGTCGGTAACAATGCCCAGTATCTCACCCTCACGACAGATTACAATCAGTCCCAAACCACCCTGCGAAATGCGCTGAATCATCTCAATAGCCGAGCAGTTTTCATCCACAATTGGCAGCTCTGTGCGGTGCATAACATTGCCTACATTCATCAGCAGTCGGCGACCAAGACTACCACCTGGATGCAGACGAGCATAGTCCATAGAGGTAAACTGGCGCACCTTCATCAGCGAGCAGGCCAGTGCATCACCCATAGCCAGCTGTGCTGTTGTAGATGTTGTCGGCGCAAGCTTAAGGATACACGCCTCACGCTCTACACGCACATCGAGGTGGATTGTCGAGTTCTTTGCAAGCGAAGAGTTGCTGTTGCCCGTCATCGAGATCAGCGGATTACCGTTGTCAAGGATAAATGGAACGATTTTAAGCACCTCGTCTGTCTCGCCCGAGTAGGAGAGAGCAATGACAACATCGTTCTTAGAAATCATACCCAAATCGCCGTGAAAGGCCTCGCCTGGGTGCATATAGAAGCTCGGAGTACCAGTACTTGCAAGGGTGGCTGCAATCTTCTTTGCCACAAGGCCACTCTTACCCATACCCGTCATAATAACCTTACCGTTGCACGCCAAAATGGTCTGTACAGCGGCAACAAACTCTTCGCCAAGGTCATTTTTAATTCGCAGTAGCGCATCGGCCTCAGTCTGGAGGGCATCTTTTGCTACGCTGAGAATAAGTTCTCTGTTCATATTATAATAGTGTTTTAATCACATTCTCAAGATTGTCAAGACAAAGCATATTCGGGCCATCGCTCAGAGCATTGTCTGGATCTGGGTGCACCTCAAAGAAGTAACCATTTGCACCAAACGCCTTTGCAGCGAGCGCCATAGCGGGTACATACTCACGATTACCACCAGTCTTACCACCCGCAGCACCTGGGCGCTGAACAGAGTGTGTGCAGTCCATAATCACGCGTGGAGCAATCTGCAACATATCTGGGATATTGCGGAAATCGACCACCAGGTTGTTGTAGCCGAAGCTATTACCACGCTCTGTGAGCCATACATCAGTAGCTCCTGACTCAATAGCCTTCTGGTACGGATACTGCATATCCACGCCCGAGAGGAACTGCGCCTTCTTAATGTTCACAGCCTTGCCCGTCTTTGCCGCAGCAACAAGCAGGTCGGTCTGACGACAAAGGAACGCAGGAATCTGCAACACATCTACCACCTGACCTGCAGCCTCTGCCTGCCACGCCTCGTGGATGTCAGTTAGGGTCTTAAGGCCCCACTTGCTCTTAATGTCCGAGAGCATCTGCAGACCCTTCTCAATACCTACGCCACGGTATGACGAGATACTTGTTCGGTTTGCCTTGTCAAAAGAGGACTTGAAGATAATATCTACCCCAAGTCGAGAGTTAATATCGACAATTCGCTCAGCCACTGCGTCAAGACACTCTGCGCTCTCAATCACGCACGGGCCCGCAATAAATATTGGTTTCATAGTGTAGTGTTTATGCTTTTGGCTATTAGCTATTGGCTATTTGCCTTTTAGGGGTATCCGCTGCGCGGATGTCTATTTAGTCGGTTTTGCCAACAGCTAACGGCTAACGGCTAATAGCCTAAAAATTAATAATCTCTGTATTGATTGCCTTGACCTTTGCCTTGTCCATCTTGGTGACTTTGCGGTCGTAGGTGACAAAACCGTTTACCTCACCCTCGACATCGGTGGTCTGGGTGTAGATTGCTGCCGCCATACCCTGTGGGATGAACTTCTTGAGCATTGTAGCGTACTTAACATACTCGGCAGTCACCTCGTCGGTGTTGTTGAACTGGATGTAGCCCCAGTTGCGCTTGTTCCACCAAAGGTGATCCTTAATTGGGTAGCCGATACCGCCATACTCGCCAAGAACAACCACAAACTCCGAGCTGTGGAATGGCATTGCTGGAGCAGGGTAGTTGTGAATATCGAGAATATCGCCACACAGGCGCAGGTTACCACCACTTGCGGCATTGATAAGACGTGTAGGGTCGTAGGCTGCTGTCCACTCGGCAACGGTCTCTGTGTCGAACTGACCCCAAGCCTCGTTAAATGGTACCCAAACACCGATAGATGGGAAGAAACGGAGGGCATCCATAATCTCCTTCCACTCCTTGTAGTAGCACTCCTTCTCCTCGCGGGTTACAGGTGAGTCGCTACCGCCACCGATGTTGTTACGGCCCCATTCTCCCTTATTTTGATAGAGTGCAAGGCACGGCATATCCTGCCATACGATAATACCCTCGCGGTCGCAGTGGTAGTACCAACGTGCAGGCTCAACCTTGATGTGCTTACGGATAGTATTAAAGCCCAGCTCCTTGGTAAGGATAACGTCGCTCAGCAGAGCCTCGTCACTTGGTGCTGTGTAGAGTCCGTCTGGCCACCAACCCTGGTCGAGTGGGCCATACATAAATATAGGAGTGCCGTTAAGTGTCATACGCAGGTGGCCCATAGCATCACGCTCCTTGCCAAACTTACGCATAGCAGCATAAGAGTCTGCGCTGTCGACAACCTTGCCATTCTCGGTAAGGGTGAGCTTCAGGGTGTAGAGGTGCGGAGTGTTAGGTGTCCAGAGCTTCGCATCAGCAATCGGAAGCACTGCAGTAACGCCACAGAGGACAGATGTTGAGGCAACGGTTACATCGCCATCCTTAACCTCGATTGTAAGTGTGCCGTTGTTGTTTGCAGTTGCGGTGTTTACGTAGAGTTCGCTGCGCTCAAGGTCGCAGTCGGTAGTAATGCCCTCGATGTGGTTAGCCTTTGATACAGCCTCCATCCACACTGTCTGCCAGATACCTGAAACGGCAGTATACCAGATGCCGCTTGGGTTGAGGCGCTGCTTGCCCACTGGGTGGTGCACAGAGTCGGTTGGGTCCCAAACGCGAACTACAAGGCTCTGTGGGCCCTTCTTTGTAAGAGCTGCGGTGATATCAGCCGAGAATGGTGCATAACCGCCGGTGTGAGTAGCTACAAGGATGCCGTTTACATAGACCTCTGCGCTCCAGTCTACTGCGCCAAAGTTGAGCATAACGCGCTTTGAAGCCCACGCAGCAGGCACAGTAAAGGTGCGGCTATACCAGAGAATGTTATCCTTTGTAACGCGCTTCTGCACGCCTGAGAGGGCACTCTCAACTGCAAATGGTACCAAAATCTGACCGTCAAAGGCGGTTGGCTGCGTTGCAGTAAGGTCGGTAATGGCGTAGTCCCAAAGACCGTTAAGGTTTACCCAATCAGCACGCTCGAGCTGTGGGCGTGGATACTCTGCAAGTACATTGTTTGGGTCGATGTTCTCTGCCCAAGTGGTGCGAATCTTGTCGCCTGCAATTTTCCACTCGGCGCTTGCGGTAGCAACGGTTGCCACGGCAGCAATGATAGTTAAAAGCCTCTTCATAGTTATAGTGTGTTAATATTTAATACTCTTCAAAAACTCCTCTGCACGGGCAAGATCCTCAGGGGTATCGATACCGATTGTCTCCACATCGGAGATGCCTACGCCAATTCTGTAGCCATTCTGCAGCCAACGCAGCTGCTCAAGCGACTCTGCAACCTCGAGTGACGACTGCGGCAGGGCTGTTACTGCCTTCAGCACATCAGCCCTAAATCCGTAGATGCCGATATGCTTGTAGTATGTGTGCTTTTTGAGCCACTCGCTCTTATCCACTCCACGCAGATACGGGATAACCGAACGGGAGAAGTAGAGGGCGTGCATAGTGTTGTCTATCACCACTTTAGGCGAGTTCGGATTCTCAAGAGCAGAGATATCATCATCTGCCGAGAATGGCTTTACAAGGGTCGCAATATCGGTCTGCGGGTCGGCAAAACAGGCCTTGAGAGCCTCCAGCTGCGAACGCTGGATAAATGGCTCGTCGCCCTGCACATTGATAATCACATCGTACTGCTTGCCCTGCTTGCAGTAGGCCTCCCAACAACGGTCTGTACCGCTGCGATGGGCTGTCGAGGTCATCTCTACCTTGCCACCAAAGGCCTTCACAGCATCGTATATGCGCTCGTCATCAGTTGCTACAACTGCATCGTCAAGCACGCCCGCCACCTGCTCATAGACGCGCTGAATAACGCTCTTGCCACCTAATTGGGCTAATGGCTTGGCAGGGAAACGGGTACTTGCGTATCTCGCGGGTATAATTGCAATGTATTTCATACTATTACTGAAGCGCTAATTTTAGTACATCCTCGTTGGTTCTCACATAGTGGAAGGTAATTCCCTCCACATACTCCGCCTTAATCTCCTCCACATCCTTGCGGTTGTCCTCGGGGATAAGGATTGTGGTAATGCCTGCGCGCTTGGCGGCAAGCACCTTCTCCTTAACGCCACCGATAGGGGTTACGCGGCCACGGAGCGTTGTCTCGCCAGTCATAGCAATTCGCTCGGTGACTTTGCGACCCGTAAAGGTCGATACAATCGAGGTAATCATCGTAATACCCGCACTTGGGCCATCCTTCGGTACTGCGCCCTCTGGAACATGGATGTTAAGGTCGTGCTTGTCGAACATCTCGACATCTATACCCAGCTCTGTGTGGTGTGCCTTGACCCACTCAAAGGCGATAGTTGCACTCTCCTTCATCACATCGCCCAGATTACCCGTCAGCGAGAGCTTTCCCTTACCTGGGGTGAGCAGCGACTCGATGTAGAGAATATCTCCACCCACAGCGGTCCACGCAAGGCCCGTAACAACGCCCACCATATCCTTAATCTCGTACTGGTCGTTAATATACTTCGGCTTGCCGAGAATCTTCTCGATATCTGCTGCCGAAATCTCAGGGGTGTATGCCTCCTCAAAGGCGATATTCTTGGCACGGTGACGCGCAAGCTTTGCAATGTTCTTATCCAGCGAACGCACGCCCGACTCGCGAGTGTATTCCGAGATAATCTTCTCCAAAACCTCCTTTGAAAGGGTCATATCGCCCTCCTTAAGGCCGTGTGCCTCGCTCTGCTTTGCAATCAGGTGCTTCTGGGCAATCTGAATCTTATCCTCGAGGATATAGCCCGAGATGTTTATCAGCTCCATGCGGTCACGCAGCGCAGGGTTGATAGCCGAAATATCGTTTGCCGTAGCGATAAAGAGCACCTTTGACAGGTCGTACTCCACATCGAGGTAGTTGTCGTGGAAGGTTGTGTTCTGCTCTGGGTCGAGCACCTCAAGCAGGGCAGAAGATGGGTCACCGTGGTTAGAGACGGTCATCTTGTCCACCTCGTCAAGGATAATGACAGGGTTAGACGAGCCGCAACGCTTAATGGTCTCGATTACTCGGCCAGGCATAGCACCGATATATGTACGGCGGTGTCCGCGAATCTCGCTCTCGTCGTGCAGACCACCGAGGGCTATACGGCCGAACTTTCTGCCCAGCGCAGTAGCTACGCTCTTACCCAGCGAGGTCTTACCCACTCCTGGAGGGCCATAGAGGCAGAGAATTGGGGACTTCAAATCGCCCTTGAGCTTGATTACAGCAAGGTGCTCAAGAATACGGTCCTTAACCTCCTCAAGACCAAAGTGGTCGGCATCCAGCTGCTCACGGGCACAGTTGAGGTCGAGGTTGTCCTTCGTTACCTCATCCCACGGAAGGTCAAGCATAAGGTGGAGGTAGGTCATCTGTATAGAGTACTCCGCAATGGCAGGATTTAGGCGCTCAAGCTTGGCAACCTCCTTCTCAAAGAGCTCGGCAACCTCTGCCTTCCAAACCTTCTTCTTGGCAGCCTCGCGCAGACGCTCTACATCGCCATTTACATCGTCACCCAGCTCCTCCTGAATGGTCTTCATCTGCTGCTGGAGGTAGTAGTCGCGCTGCTGCTTGTCAATCTCGGTCTTGACCTTCTCCTGAATCTCCTGCTTAAGCTCAAGCAGCTGCTGCTCGCGGATAAGAATCTCAAGAAGCTTGCGTGAGCGCGCCAAAAGACCCGGTGCCTCGAGTAGGCTCTGACGGTCATCATCCGAGAACTCGAGGTTTGAGCAGATAAAGTTGATTGTGCCGCGATGCGAGTCGATGTTCTTAATTGCAAACGACGCCTCCTTCGGGATGTTCGGCGAGATGCTGATAATACGCATAGCCGTATCGCGTACAGCCTCAACCAGGGCGTTAAACTCAGGGTTGCTCTTGTCAGGCGCGGTGTCGAGCAGGGTAGTGACCTTCGCACGGAAGAATGGCTCGGTCTGTATGTACTCGCCCACCTCAATCTTCTCAAGGCCCGAGAGAATTACAGTCAGATTGCCATTCGGCATCTCGAGAATCTTGAGAATACGCGCAGCAGTACCTATGCGGTACATATCGTCTGGCGTTGGAGTCTCAATCTCCGGATTGCGCTGCAACACAGCACCCAGCAGTCCGTCACCGCTATTTACAGCACGCACAAGGGCGATGCTCTTCTCTCGGCCAACGGTAATCGGGGTCACTGCACCCGGAAAGAGTACCGAGTTACGTAGGGTCAAAATAGGGAGAATCTCGGGCAGCTTCACATCCTCAATGGTGTCGTCATCGCCCGAAACAATGGGAATAGCCTGGAACTTGCGGTCGGCAAGCTCGGCAGGAAAACCCTTGTCATCAAAAATCATATCATCTTTCTTTGCCATAGTCATTTAGCTTTGTGTACTCGTAAACGAGTACGGTTAATTACGCAAAGATAGTGAATTTTTTGGTAAAACCAAAGGTTTTGTAGGCTTTTGGCCGTTGTCTGTTAATAGTTGGCCATTTTGGGGTATTGCTATTAGCTGTTAGCTATTGGCTATTGGCTGTTGGCTTTTTCTGGTATCCGCTGTGCGGATATATATTTAGTCGGCTCTGCCGACACCTCTGAAAGGCTAATGGCCAATAGCTAACAGCGTGTCGCAATGCGACACCCACACGCCCCTGTGACAGCGTGACATTGTGACATTGCTCTGTATCAGGTAGTTATAGAGATTGTCTTGTCTTCAAGAGTGACAAGTCCCTTGCGTAGAAGGCGATGGATACGCATACTGGCTGTTGTGCGGTTGAGGCCCAGCACCTGCTCGAGTTTATGGCAGAGAACGGCTCGTTCGACGCTACCGCCGAAGTGGTCACGGAGCACCGCAATTACCTCATCCTCTTTACTTTGCGACTCCGTTGGCAGGCTGCACAACTCGGGTAGTCCGTCGGGAGTAATCTGAAAAGCAAAGCGCTCAAATGGCTCGTTACGGCAGAACTGCGGCTCGACAATCGAGGTGCTTTCAACCTTATGGACATAGAGTACACTCTCGGCCTTGCGCTGCAGCGAACTACCGACGTGTCCACGCGCCTTGTCAGTGCCGGGATTGGTGTGTAACACGCAGAGTATGTGGCAGTTGTAGTTTGTACTCAGCGCCATCAGCTCACCCACCAGGGCATCAGACTCGCGTAGGTCGTTCGTGTCGTACTGTAAGTCTGCCACACCGTCAATAACTACCAAGTCAGGCCCGAAGGTGTAGAGCGCATCGCGGAGCACATCCAATCGGTGCTTCGGGTCTATCTCTCGAAGTGCAAAGACCCTCAATCGCGGGTCCTCAACACCGCCCGTGCGGTTAGTTCCCGTAATTCGATTTATACGGTCTATGACCTTACGAACGTGCGCCTCGCCCTGCTCCGTATCGAGCCATAACACCTTGAGTGATATGTCGTTAGACACATTCTCAAAGGCCTCGCTATCGGGATAGGGGTAGGCAATAGCCGAGGCGATAAGAGCGGTAGTAAGAAAGGTCTTTTTGCTCTTCGCCTCACCCACAATGGCGGAGATATTTCCCGCCGAGCATACCGCCTTGCCGCCTATCGAAATTAGGGGTTTCACCTGGGCAAGGGGTTTGGTAATATCGACCAAATAGGGTGCGATACGCTCCTCACGAAGTTCAATTTCTAAATTTACACTTGCGTCTGCAAACGCTCGCGCAGTAAGTTGTTCAAAAGCCTCTGCGTTGAATACAGAGGATACAGCATCCCTGAACTGCTGATTACACTCAGTAGCACTCATATATTTAATAGTTAGATATTTAGGGGTACAGCAGAGAGTCCGTACCCACGTTAGACATAGATTGTTTTCTGAGTGCAAATATAATACATCGACCACCCCCTTGTCAAGTATTTTGGCAATTATTTTTCAACAAATTATCAATATTTGAACTCTATCAATCGTAACTGCTTGATAGTGAACGATGTCACAATGTCACGCTGTCACAGGGGCGTGTATGTGTGACAAATGTGACAAGTGACAATTGACAAACTCGTGACCCGAACAGAACAACTTTTGACCTGAATAGAACAATTTGCGACAGTCATCCCATAGCCTTTTGTTTTTAACAAAAAAGTTACTATCTTTGCGGTTTGGATGATTTGTTCTTTGAATGTGCTGTTTATCGTCTTGTTGTGCGCGTCAACTCCGCTTGCTGTGGGTGAGGGTGGAGCGTAGCGACAAGCCCCCTTTACAGAAAGGGGGTTTGGGGGATAGGTAACACACAAACAATAAATAAGTTAGCGGCGATTTTTTTCGGATTTTATGCCATTAAAAATGGCGACTTATATTGGCGGATGCCATCGAGCTTGCTTGAATGAGCATCTGACAATGTAAGGCACTGAAAGTGATAAAATCCGCAACGAAAAAGGGCAAAAATTACAAATAAACACAATATAACTATGCAAATCGCAGATAAGTACTCTCCACAGGAGATTGAACAGAAGTGGTACGACTACTGGATGGACCACAACCTTTTCCACTCGGAGCCAGATGAGCGCGAGCCATTTACTATCGTTATTCCGCCACCAAATGTAACTGGTATGCTCCATATGGGTCATATGCTCAACAACACCCTGCAGGATGTGTTGGTGCGTCGTGCGCGTATGCTTGGCAAGAACGCTTGCTGGGTACCGGGTACTGATCACGCAAGTATCGCAACTGAGGCTAAGGTTGTTGCAAAGCTCAAGGCAGAGGGTATCGACAAGGCCTCACTTACCCGTGAACAGTTCCTCGCACACGCTTGGGAGTGGAAGGAGAAGCACGGTGGCATTATCCTCAAGCAGCTGCGTAAGCTCGGTGCCTCTTGCGACTGGGACCGCACTTGCTTTACTATGGACGAGGCACGCACAGAGAGCGTTATTAATGTCTTCTGCGACCTCTACAACAAGGGTAAAATCTACCGCGGTGTGCGTATGGTACACTGGGACCCAAGTGCAAAGACCGCCCTTTCAGACGAGGAGGTAATATATAAGGAGTCGCAGGGTAAGCTCTACTACCTGCGCTACAAGCTCGAGGGCACAGACCGCAACATTATCGTTGCCACAACCCGTCCAGAGACCATTTTGGGCGATACAGCTGTCTGCCTCAACCCTAACGACCCACGCTATGCGGATGTTCCAGAGGGTGCTCGCGTGATTGTTCCGCTGGTAGGTCGCTCTATTCCGATTATCCGCGACGAGTATGTAGATATCGAGTTCGGTACAGGTGCGCTTAAGGTGACCCCTGCACACGATGTAAACGACTATATGCTGGGCGAGAAGTATGGTCTTGAGACCATCGACATCTTCAACGATAACGGTACTATCAACGACAAGGTTGGTATGTATGTCGGCGTAGATCGCTTCGAGTGCCGCAAGCAGATTGAGAAGGACCTTGAGGCTGCAGGCCTTATGGAGAAGACCGAGCCATATACCAACAATGTAGGCTACTCAGAGCGTACTGGCGTGGCTATTGAGCCAAAGCTCTCTATGCAGTGGTTTATGTCTATGTCGGAGATTGCAAAGCCTGCAACAAAGGCAGTTCTTGAGGATATTATCCGCTTTGTGCCTGAGAAGTACAAGAACACCTACCGCCACTGGATGGAGAACATCACGGATTGGTGTATCAGCCGCCAGCTCTGGTGGGGTCAGAGAATTCCTGCATACTACCTGCCAAAGGGTGGCTATGTAGTTGCTCCGACAGCAGAACAGGCACTTGTTCTCGCGCAGCAGAAGAGTGGCGATAGTACTCTCACCCTTGCAGACCTTCGTCAGGATGAGGATGTGCTCGATACTTGGTTCAGCTCTTGGCTCTGGCCTATCTCTGTCTTTGACGGTATCCGCAACCCTGATAATGAGCAGATTAAGTACTACTACCCAACCAACGACCTTGTAACTGGTCCAGATATCATCTTCTTCTGGGTGGCTCGTATGATTATGGCGGGCTATGAGTACCGCGGTCAGATGCCATTCCGCAATGTTTACTTTACAGGTATCGTACGCGATAAGATTGGCCGCAAGATGAGTAAGCAGCTGGGTAACTCACCAGACCCACTGGATTTGATAGCGCAGTACGGTGCTGACGGTGTTCGTGTGGCGATGATGCTCTGCTCAAGCGCGGGTAACGACCTTATGTTTGACGATGCACTCTGCGAGCAGGGTCGTAACTTCGGTAATAAGATTTGGAACGCATACCGCCTTATCAACGGTTGGAACATCGACGAAAACCTCGCCCAGAGCAGCAACAACGCAGTTGCAGTGGCTTGGTTCCGTGCAAAGATGAACGCCGCCCTTGCTGAGATTGAGGATAACTTCCGTAGCTACCGCATCTCGGAGGCACTTATGGTTGCCTATAAGCTCTTCTGGGACGACTTTAGCGGTTGGTACCTCGAGATTGTTAAGCCAGCATACGGTTGCCCTGCAGATAAGACCACTATCGAGCAGACAAAGCGCTTCTTCGAGGAGCTGATGCTCGTTCTCCATCCATTTATGCCATTCGTAACCGAGGAGATTTGGCAGGATCTGGCTACTCGCGCTGCGGGTGAGTCTATTATGGTTAGCCCAATGCCTAAGGCAGAGGCAGTTGATGAGACACTGCTCTCACGCTTCGCCCTTCTTCAGGAGGCTGTATCGGCAATCCGTAATATCCGTAAGCAGAAGAACATCCCACAGAAGGAGGCTATCGAGCTGAAGGTTGTCCTTGATGAGAACTATCCACGCGAGTGCGAGGCTGTGCTCGTAAAGATGGGTAACCTCTCTGCTATCACCCCAGTAACCGAGAAAAACCCTACCGATGCGGGATTTATCGTTAAGACTACCCAGTACTTTATCCCTATGGGCGATAATGTAAACATCGAGGAGGAGATTGCAAAGCTCGAGAAGGATCTGGCATACTACGAGGGCTTCCTTACTTCAGTTATGAAGAAACTCTCAAACGAGCGCTTTGTCTCTTCAGCACCTGCACAGGTTGTGGCTAACGAGCGTGCGAAGCAGGCGGATGCGGAGGCGAAGATTAGTGCAATTAAAGAACAGCTTGCAGCTCTTCGTTAATTTATCGTGATAACGCGGCATTAGCTGCACATCCCTAAAAGTAAACCCCTTTGGGCTGTAGGTTCTACTACTATCCCAAAGGGATTTCTTTTGTGATGCACACCTACTACCACGTTCTGACGATAAATTGGTGCACAGATTGGGCGGAGTGCAAACTCTTTTGACGATAAAATAGTCTTCCAAATAAATGTAGTGCAAGGGGTTGCACATCCCTCAATACTAAACCTTATTTCAGGGTACCCATTCCCTCACTCCGATTACCCAAAATGGGTAGTCAGTAAATTAGGGTGCAAACTCTGACGGCAAATTCTGTCATTTTGTCATACTTTTTGGCGGAGGACTGACAATTATGTTTTGGCACGGGCTTTTTTGGCAGAAAAACATCTTTGGCAGGAGGTTTGCTCAGTAATATGCCAAACGCAAGTTGATAATAATAAATAAGTATAAATATTAAAACTAAAAAGACTATGGGAAAGATTATTGGTATTGATTTGGGAACCACAAACTCGTGTGTTGCTGTAATGGAGGGTGCTGAGCCCGTTGTTATTCCTAACTCTGAGGGTCATCGTACAACCCCTTCAGTAGTTGCATTCACAGATGGTGGTGAGCGCAAGGTGGGTGACCCTGCAAAGCGTCAGGCGATTACAAACCCTAAGCGTACAGTATTCTCAATCAAGCGTTATATGGGTGAGAAGTTCGAGAATGTCGCTTCAGATATTGCTCGCTCTCCATACTCAGTTGTGCGTGGTGCTAACGACACTGCACGTGTTGAGATTGACGGTCGTCAGTACACTCCACAGGAGATTTCGGCTATCACCCTTCAGAAGATGAAGAAGACTGCTGAGGACTACCTCGGTCAGGAGGTTACAGAGGCTGTAATTACCGTTCCAGCATACTTCTCTGACTCACAGCGTCAGGCTACAAAGGAGGCGGGTGAGATTGCAGGTCTTAAGGTGCGTCGTATTGTAAACGAGCCTACTGCAGCTGCACTTGCTTACGGTATGGACAAGATGAACCGCGATATGAAGATTGCCGTTTACGACCTTGGTGGTGGTACCTTCGATATCTCTATCCTTGAGCTTGGTGACGGTGTATTCGAGGTTAAGTCTACAAATGGTGATACTCACCTGGGTGGTGACGACTTCGACCACGTACTTATCGACTTTATGGCTGAGAGCTTCAAGAGCGAGCACGGTGTAGACCTTCGTCAGGACCCTATGGCTCTTCAGCGTCTTAAGGAGGCTGCTGAGAAGGCTAAGATTGAGCTCTCATCTTCACAGTCAACAGAGATTAACCTGCCATACATTATGCCAATCAACGGTATTCCACAGCACCTTGTAATGACCCTTACTCGTGCTAAGTTTGAGCAGCTCTGCGACCACCTTGTACAGCGTACTATCGAGCCTTGCCGCATTGCACTTCGTGATGCAGGTCTGTCAGCTTCACAGATTGACGAGGTTATCCTGGTTGGTGGTTCTACACGTATCCCTGCTATCCAGCGCGTGGTTGAGCAGTTCTTTGGTAAGGCTCCAAACAAGAGCGTAAACCCAGACGAGGTTGTGGCTTTGGGTGCATCTATCCAGGGTGGTATCCTCGCAGGTGATATTAAGGATGATCTGGTACTTCTCGACGTTACTCCACTCTCATTGGGTATCGAGACCCTCGGTGGTGTGTTTACAAAGCTTATCGAGGCAAATACCACAATCCCTACACGCAAGAGCGAGGTATTCTCAACAGCTACAGACAACCAGCCATCGGTAGTTATCAACGTATGCCAGGGTGAGCGTCAGTTTGCTCGCGACAACAAGAGCATCGGTAGCTTCCACCTTGATGGTATTCCAGCAGCTCCACGCGGTGTGCCACAGATTGAGGTAACTTTCGATATCGACGCAAACGGTATCCTCAACGTATCTGCAAAGGATAAGGGTACAGGCAAGGAGCAGACAATCCGCATCGAGGCTTCAAGCGGTCTTACCGACCAGGAGATTCAGCGTATGCGCGACGAGGCAAAGGCTAACGAGGAGAAGGATCGCATCGAGAAGGAGCGTGTGGAGAAGATTAACGCTGCTGATGCAAATATCTTCACTACAGAGAAGAACCTCAAGGAGTATGGCGACAAGATTCCTGCAGACAAGAAGGGTGCTATTGAGGCTGCTCTCGGTAAGCTGAAGGAGGCTCACAAGAGCGCAGATATCGCCGCTATCGATACTGCTATTGCAGAGCTTAACAACGCTTGGCAGGCTGCATCACAGGATATCTACGCTGCACAGCAGGCCGCTCAGGGCGCACAGGCAAACGCAGGTGCAAACTCAGGTGCAGGCGCTGCAGGTGCCGATACTAAGGCACAGCCTGAGGACGTAGAGTTCGAGGAGGTAAAGTAGTTTTCCCTCTGCGGATTTAGGATAGCCTGACGGCTATTACAATAAAAGTAGAAATTGCCCCTTTCAAGCAAACTTGAGGGGCATTTCTATTTTATTGTGTCATCTTTGATGACAATCCTAAATCCGAATACCTCGAACTATACAATATATAAACATATTGACATTCCCCCTAAATCCCCCTTTGACAAAGGGGGACTTGTCGCAAAACAAGTTTTGCTCCGTGTCACTCTAATTACGCGGGTTTCCTGGCTATGCAGTACGGCTAACGCAGTAAAAGCCATTGACTATGGGTGTCCCGCAGTGGGCACCCTTTTCTTTTGTAAAGTAGTTAATAATTTCATAATTATTACTATCTTTGCACAAAACCTAAAATCTACACAAGTGAAGAAATTTTTATCTATCTTTTTGGCTTTAGCGCTCGTAGTGGCGTGTAATACAGGCGGTGAGGATATTCCGACCGTGGACAATCCAGATCCAATACCTGGTGCAAGTGATACGGTTACATCGATTAATGCAAAGATTGAGGGCTCAACCCGTGCCTCGTTAGTTGTTGAGAGCGATGGTGACTATCAGGGTTACTGGAGCAAGGGAGATGCACTCTTTGTGACCGATATGGCCAAGAGCGCAACCTTTACCCTGACAAGTGGTGATGGTGGTATTAGAGGTACCTTTGCCGGCTCGCTTGCAAGCAGCAAGAGCACACTCTATGCCCTCTATCCTGCAACAAATGCTTCACTCAACGGCTCGTATATCACCTACACAATCCCTACAGAGCAGACTTTCAACCCTGTACGCGGCACAAATATCAAGGATAAGATTCTCTTCTTCGGTAAGTCTACAGACCGTGAGAACTTTACAATGACCCACCTTGCTGCGGCTATCCGTTTCAACATCACACTGCCTGCAGATGAGGTTATCAAGTCGGTGACCGTTACAACCGAGCAGCTCGGTATTACCGGAAAGGGTAGCTTTACAATTGCCAATCCACAGGCCCTTGCGGCAAATGACAAAACCCTTACACTCACCTACCAAAATCAACCAAAGGGTCGCTCTGCGGATGGTTGGGCGACTATCGCTGCAGTGAACTTTAAGGATGCCACAGACCGCGTACTCTACGACATCAAGACGGCTGATGGCCAGTACACCTTCTGCTACAAGCCTACAGAGAAGTTTGAGGCGGGCGGTCTCTATACCGTAAACCTCTCTGTTGAGGGGTATACCCAGATTGCGCTGCGTGACCGCCTGAAGGAGGGTGAGTACTACAGCAGCAAGGGTATGCCAGAGGATACCCCAGAGCCAGGCTCAATTGCAATGGGTCGCGTGACATACACCGACGGTACTCCTGCGGTGGGCGTATCTGTATCTGACGGATTTTCGGTTGTGCAGACCGATGCAGAGGGTAAGTACACCCTTACTCCGCACAAGGATACTTGGTACATCTTCTACTCACTGCCTTCAGACTGCGTAACTACAACAAATAGCAAGGGTCAGCCAGCATTCTTCACAAAGTACGACCCTTATACCTTTGTCTACGACTTCAAACTCACCAAAAACGCTACAGGTAAAGAGAGCAAGTGGTCACTCTTCTGCCTTGCCGATCCTCAGTGTGCAAATGCAGGTGCTCGTTCTCGTTTCCAGACAGAGTCTGTGCCACATATCAAGGCTCTTGCAGCAAGCAAGGGTGTGCCATGCTATGGTGTGACACTTGGCGATATTGTCAGCTCAGGTAACTCTTCTGACACCACACCGCATATGCCACATATGCGTGACCATATGGCCATCTCAAAGACCGGTATTCCTATCTACCAGACTATGGGTAACCACGACTACCTCTACTTCAACGCCTCTGCTCCTATTGAGCCAGACGAGACCTCGTCGACCTACAATATCAAGGCTCAGCGTCTGTTTGAGGATACTTTTGGCCCTGTAAACCACTCGTGGAACCGTGGCGATGCGCATATAGTCTGTATGCGTGATATGCTGTGGAAGTCAAACAACGACGGTGGAAACTACTCACTCGGCTTTAGCAATGAACAGTATGAGTGGCTCAAGCAGGATCTGAAGTTTGTGCCAAAGGATAAGCTTGTTATCCTCTGCGTGCATATTCCGCTCGTAAACTCAAACAATACCAATGTGCAGAATGTCATCTCGCTGCTTGCAGCCTACGACGAGGCGCATATTATGGCGGGCCATACCCACTACACTCGTAATGAGCCAACACTTTCAAAGGGTGTCTTTGAGCACGTTCACGGTGCTGTTTGTGGTGCTTGGTGGCACTCAAATACCAATGGTGACGGTGTGCCTAATGGCTATGGTGTCTACGATATTGAGGGCAATACAATCAAGAATTGGTACTATCAGGGCGTAAATACAGGCCAGAATGACCGTGACTACCAGATTCGTCTCTATCGCGGTAACCACAAGAGCGGTGGCCAGTACGAGTACTTTGCACAGCAGCACGGCGACGGAGTGTTGCTTGCCAATATCTTCAACGCTGATGATAAATGGACTATCAAGGTCTATGAGGATGGTGTCTATAGCGGTACAATGTCCAAGATTGCCTACAAGAAGGAGAGCCCTGCAGAGGGTACAGGCATCGACAATCCGACAAAGCCAACTACAGCATCAAGTCAGGATTGGTGGGCTATCGGCTACTTGTGTGGCGTGAAAAACCGCAGCCGCAGCAACTACTTTACAAGCTGCTTCCACCTATATAAATATACGCAGAAGAACAAGAACGCCAAGGTTCGCGTTGAGGCTACTGACCGCTTTGGTCGTACATATAGCTGTGACAAGATAACTGAGGATTATGACTATAGCCTTATGGATGTTAAGTAGTCCAACTTGTTGTACAGACAATTCCGACAAAGGGTACCCGAGTGGGTGCCCTTTTTTACTGCATTAGCCAGGAAACCCGCTCGATTTTTACACCCGGAGCGAAGCGACCAAGTCCCATTCACAGGAGGATAGTTGGGTGAAAATAAAAAGTCCCACCGATTGGCAGGACTTATGTGTGATAGCAAGCAATTAAAAAGATGAATTTCAAGGCTTGCGAAATCCGAGAAACCGCAGCATACTTAAAGCGTATGTGAGTCTATTTACTGCGTTAGCTTTTACTGCGTAGCCAGGAAACCCGAAAAATTTGTGCACCCGGAGCAGAGGAACTCTGCGACTAAGCCCCCTTTTTCCAAAAGGGGGTTTGGGGGAAATGTAAATATTTTTGTAAAGTTTTAGCATCAGTCGTTCTCGGATTTAGGATGCTATCGAAGATAGCGCAATAAAATAAAACCCCTCACTCAAGCTCGCTTGAAAGTGAAGGGCTTTATTTTATTGAATAGCCGCAGGCTATCCTAAATACGCAACGACTACTCGGTTGGCTCGATAAATATATAGAACACCAGCGGCGCATACGGCGGAATCTCAGTCTCAATGGTCGCTGTAGTCTCCTCGTAATCGTAGTAGTTGGTGTAGCCACCGTAGTAGTTGTAGTAGTTATAGTAGCTGTATGGGTTGTAGTAAGCCGAGCCCATCATACTATAATAATTATATAGGTTAGCAAGGCTGTTATAAGCTGCAGCGTTGCTCGAAGAGGTAGAACTTGTGCCACCCGATACGCCATTTGTACCATACGCATAGCCTGAAGTGGTGATAATTGCACCCCAACGGCCGTACTTGAGCTTCGGAATAGCGAGTGCCCAAGCGTTGATATACTCGTCCTTGTTTGAAGAGACTGAGTAAGAGATTGAAGAGCCGCTTGTGCTACCTGCGTCGCTAAATGCCAACTCGCGCACCTCGTCAATGTTTGTATCAAAGATAAAACCGTCGAGGAAACGACCTACATACCAGATAATAGCCGAGTTGTCGTCAGTAACCTCCTTAGCGTCAGCCTCTGAGGTCTTGCTGATCA
Organism: Alistipes sp.; assembly: GCA_045633445.1. Lineage (GTDB taxonomy): Bacteria > Bacteroidota > Bacteroidia > Bacteroidales > Rikenellaceae > Alistipes. Next base: position 423,541 of record JAZQYI010000007.1, on the reverse strand, counting down.
TATCGGCGAACTTCTTGTTCAGAACATCCCACAACTTCTTGTCAAACGCTGCCATATCAGCATAGCGCTGCGAGTCCTTGTATGGGTTATCGATACCTGCAAGGTCTGGACGAGCATACTTGAGGTGTGGATACTCCATATCTGGCTTGAAAGAGTTGTTGTAGTAGATACCCTCGTGGTACTTCTTCTCGGTGGTACCCTCTTCGCCCCCCTCTGGATTGGTTGCAGGGGTGTCGGTATTCTCCTCCTCGCCTGGGTCATTTTCATCCTTCTGCTCGGTGTTCTCAATCTGGTGCCACTGGGTCTGCTCGCTGTCGGCATTTGCCTGCTTTACAAGCTGCTCGACCATATCAAGCTCCACGTCAGCTGGGTTTTTTACCACGCGTACAACCTCCATATCGAGGATCATTGGAACGTTTGCATCGAGCTTGTACTGACCCTCATAACCACCCTCGGCAGATGAACCTGTAGAGGTGTAACCGATAGTCGAAGACATATACAGACGCACCTTCGAGCCCTTGCGCAGAGCCAGTTCAGTGCCCTGACAGATGTCAGAGTGGCTTGCTACGTACTCTGGACTGAGGGTAATCTTGTTGCGAGAGGCCAGATAGCTACCCTCGACAATGGCGTAATACTCCTCCTTGCCGCTATAGTTGCCATAAGGAACGTAGTGCGTATGGTCAGAGTAGGTCGCCTGCATACGGGCAATAATCTCGTCACGAGTAGAGAAGACACTGCCGTCGAGGTTGTAACCTGTAAAGTTGTAGTATACCCAGCAGGTATCCTGCTCCATAATAGCCTGACTGCCAAAGTCGTTCTCTGTATCGGCAGTAGCGGTGCTATCACCCCAGTTGAGTACTTCGACATAGTAGCCGCCCTTCTCCTGGTAGTTGCCCACAAGCTCAGGGTGATTCTTCTTCATCCACGCCTTGAGCGCACGCGCCTCCATCTCATCGCCCGAATACTCCGCCTCGTTAACGCACGAACTGAGCGCAAAGAGAGATACAAGTAGTGTTATAATAATCTTCATATTCCTATTTAGTTACATTCAAAATCTTAATATACCACGCCACAGAGCTATTTCTCGGCACCATGCCCAATGCGTGCTTGCCGTATGCCGCAGCGCTTGTCATATAGACCTGTACCGAGTCCTGTGCGTGACAGCCAATCAACGCCTCCTCAAGACCTCTAACTACCGAGCCATTGCCAAGCTGTAGCGTCAGAGGCTCCTCCGACCAAATAAGGTGGTCGTACTGGTTGTTGTTTGACGACTCAACCTCGGAGATAAGGGCAGGGATATTCGACCAGTAGAGCTGCTGCTTTGATGGCTCACTGCCGCTAAAGATGTATGCCGCAAAGTTGATGTCCAGCGTGCTTGTAGACTCAACCAATGCCCACTCTGAGCGGCCCTCCTCATAGTAGTTTGTAATGTGCTGAAAAACATCCTGACCAAACTGTGTATAGAATGGTGGATTCTCCGCAATCGTATTGCCAACCTCCTCCTTGGCCACCAATCTACGCGATGAGGTGAGATACCTAACAATCGCATCCTTCTGCTTTGTCAGCATATCCTCATCCTTGTTGCAGCCCCACATTAGCGCCGCACCAACCATCATCACCGCGTATATCACTCTCTTCATAGCCATATAACGCGCAAAGATACCAAATATTACAATATTTGCAAATTATTTTGCCGTGAAAAGTACGCATCTGTGGCACATCCCTTAAAAAGTAGTGATGGCTGTACCTCGTTTAGTACTATCCATCACTACTTTTTTGCACGATGCTCCACATCTACGCACTTTTGACGACAAAATAGTGCAAGGGATATGCGGAGTACAATTTGTGATTGCTTTTGGCCATTAGCTATTAGCCATTGGCTTTTTTACTGCGTTAGCTGTTCTGCGTAGCCAGAAAACCCGCTTAATCGTTGCACCCGGAGCAGAGGAACTCTGCGACTAAGCCTCCCTTTTTCAAAGGGAGGTTTGGAGGGAATGTCAATATTTTTGTATAGTTTTAGCATCAGCCGTTTGTGCTCGGATTTAGGATGCTATCGAAGATAGCGCAATAAAAAAAGAGCCTCGTTCAAGCTTGCTTGAGAACAAAGGCTCTATTTTATTGCAATAGCCTGTGGCTATCCTAAATCCGCAACAGCCAAAATACTACAGCTGCTTGAGGGCAAGGCGGATGGCATCTTCGACGCGGATGTCGGGGCTCTCCTTGAAAATCTTCTTCAGCACCTTCTCCGAGGCGCTCTTTTGGAAGCCGAGCATAATGAGTGCAGAGAGCGCTTCGTCAAAGCTCTCGTTATTTACTACAGTAGCACCGCTTGTGGCCTTGTCGTCAGCCTTCAAATCGACCATCTTGCCGCTCAGCTCAACGATAATCTTCTGCGCAGTCTTCAGTCCCAGACCCTTCACATTCTTGAGCAGCACAGCGTTGCCCGTACCGATGATATTTCGCAGCTCGGAAGGGGAGTAGGTTGACTGAATCATACGTGCTGTATTGCCACCCACGCCCGAAACACCAATCAGTAGTCGGAAGAGTTCGCGCTCGGCCTTTGTTGAAAAGCCGTAGAGGATTTGTGCATCTTCGCGCACGATGTAGTGCAGGTAGAGCTTTGTCTGCTCGCTATTCTCAATCTCGGAATAGGTCTGCAGCGAGATGTTTATAAAGTAACCGATACCCCCAGCCTCGACAATAGCATAGGCGGGTGCAATCTCGGTGAGTTTTCCGGTGATATATTCGTACATAATGTTGTGTATCAAACGGTTATAATAACTTTTTCTTCACTACGGCAGGGTTTCCTGCAGCCAAACAATCATCGGGAATATCCTTTGTAACCACGCTTCCTGCGGCGATGATGCAGCGGTCGCCGATGGTCACTCCAGGGCAGATAGTAACGCTACCGCCAATCCAGCAGTCGTCACCAATCTTAATCGGCATACCAGTCTCGATAGGCTTGCGGCGCTCGAGGTAGTTTGTTGGGTGCTGTGGGGTGTAAAAACCGCAGTTTGGGCCAATCTTGGTGTAGCTGCCGATGGTAATTCCGCCCGAGTCTAGGAAGGTACAGTTTTTATTTATAAATGAATGTTCGCCAACCTTAATCTGAAAGCCTACATCGCAGTAGAAGGGTACAGAGATGGTTGAACTCTCGGGCATATCGGGTATCAGCTCACGCAGAACCTTCGGAAACTCAGGGTCGCGGCGAGTCATGCTATTTAGACGCACGAGAATCTCCTTGCTGCGGCCAAAGGCTGCATTGACCTCCGGGTCGTGGAAGTTGTAGAGCTCCCCGTCTATCATCTTTTGTAATTCACTCTTCATAGAAGCCATTTTGCTTACAAAGATACAATTTTTACGGAAAATCAGCGTCAGTCTGCGAAAAAAAGTGTAATTTAGCGACCGATGAGAGAGAAATTAACCGCCATACTGAAACAATACTGGGGCCACAGCGACTTCCGTCCGATGCAGTACGAGATTATTTCGTCTGTAATGTCGGGCAGGGATACCCTTGCTCTGATGCCTACGGGTGGCGGTAAATCGCTCACATATCAGTTGCCCACACTCGCGCAGGAGGGGCTCTGTATTGTCATCACTCCGCTCATTGCCCTGATGAAGGATCAGGTAGATGCTCTGCGTCGTCGTGGAATATCTGCTGTGGCGATACACTCAGGACTCTCTAACCAAAAGATAGACAGACTGTTAGATAACTGCGCCTATGGAGATATTAAGTTTCTCTATGTAGCTCCCGAGCGTCTTGATACGCCGATTTTCAGACTGCGCGTAAGGCGAATGAATGTCTCGCTGATTGCCGTCGATGAGGCGCACTGTATCTCCGAATGGGGCTACGATTTCCGTCCTGCTTATCGCCATATTGCCTCGCTCAGAGAGCAGTTGCCAGATGTGCCGGTGCTTGCCCTTACTGCCTCGGCAACAGATGAGGTGGTGGAGGATATTATGAGCGTGCTGAAGTTTGGCGAGAAGAGTGTTTTCCGTAGCTCATTTGCCCGCTCAAACCTCAGGTATGTGGTGCGAAAAACTGACGATAAGGAGGGTATGATTCTCAATATTTTGGATAAAGTTCCAGGCTCTGGAATTTTGTATACTCGTCGTCGTAGAGAGGCTGAAACGCTTGCAGAATGGCTTGTGCAGCAGGGGGTTAGCGCGTCGTACTATCACGGAGGACTACCCAGCGAGGAGCGCTCGATAAGGCAAGATGAGTGGATAAGTGGCAAGGTGCGAGTGATGGTGGCAACGAATGCCTTTGGTATGGGTATTGACAAGGGTGATGTGCGCTTTGTAATCCACTACTCGATGTGTGATACGATAGAGAGTTACTACCAGGAGGCTGGTCGTGCGGGTCGTGATGGGTCGCGAAGTTATGCGGTGCTTTTGACGCAAGATAGGGACTACGAACTGATGCGCCAGCGTGTGGATAACCACTTCCCACCAGTGGAGAAGGTGAAGAAGATTTATGACCAGATATGCTCTTTTCTGATGATTGCCAATGGTGATGGTAAGGGGTGTTCGTACATCTTCAATATCTACGACTTCTGCAAGAAGTATGGCTACTTCTTCCATACAGAGGTGGTGGGTGCACTGGATCTGCTGGAACGAAATGAGTATCTGACATATATCGAGGAGTCGGATAGCCCTGCGCGTGTGATATTCTGCATAAGCAGGGATGATCTCTACAAAGTAGAGTTTAGTAAACGCACGGAGGAGGTTGTGCTCTCAATGTTGCGACTATATAACGGTCTGTTTACGGAGTTTAGGGCTATTGACGAGGCTGTGATTGCCACAATGTGTAAGTGTACAATTCCTCAGGTACACGAGTCGCTTAAGGAGCTGTGGATGCGCAAGATAATCCGCTATGTACCGACCAACCACTCGCCAATAATCCGACTACTCGAGGAGCGACTGCCAATATCTGACCTCTATATCTCTCCTGCAACCTACTCACAACGTAAGGAGCAGATCTATCGCCGCTTAAAGTCTATGGCAGAATATGCGGCAAATGAGGATACTTGTCGCAGTGTGTTTATTGAGCGTTACTTGGGTGGTGAAGATGTGAAACCGTGTGGTTGTTGTGATATATGTCTTGCCGCTAAGCGCAATGCGAAGAGCGAAAAGGCTGTTGCTGATATGGTGTTGGAACTGCTCAAGGAGGGGGAGTGTACACTGCGTCAGATAGTGCAGCGAGTACCGGCTCCGTCGGATAGCATTATCCAGACTCTCTATACACTTGCCGAGCAGCAGAAGATAGTTGCTGGGGATAATTCGACATTCTCACTACCCGACAGGGGGTCGAAAAAATAACTAAATGTCCCAAAATCGCCTAAAATGGGGCAAAAATCGCCTATTTTTCTTCTTTTTTATAATAAAAGAGCGTAAAAGATTTTGATAAAGTTGTCAAAATCGAAAAAAAACGCTATTTTTGCGCGTGCAAAAAGTATGTAATTACGTAAGTGATAAATAACTTAAACTTATATTATGGAATTAGAAGAGAAGAATAATGGTCTTGTCGGCAGAATCGATAGAGTGAATATCGAGGAGCAGATGAAGACCGCCTACATCAACTACTCGATGTCGGTAATTGTTTCGCGTGCTCTGCCTGATGTAAGAGATGGACTCAAACCGGTGCATCGTCGTATCCTATTCGATATGAGCGAGCACCTGCACCTCTACCACGACAAGGAGACTCGTAAGAGTGCCCGTATTGTCGGTGACGTGCTCGGTAAGTTCCACCCACACGGCGACTCGTCTGTTTATGACGCTATGTGTCGTATGGCACAGGATTGGGCAATGCGTTATCCACTTGTGGATGGTCAGGGTAACTTCGGTTCGATGGACGGTGACTCTCCAGCGGCTATGCGTTATACAGAGGCTCGCCTTCAGAAGATCTCGGCTGAGGTTATGGCAGATATCGACAAGCAGACTATTGATTGGACTCCAAACTTCGACGGTGAGGAGCTTGAGCCTACAGTGCTGCCAACTCGTATCCCGTTGCTGCTTGTAAATGGTGCGAGCGGTATTGCGGTAGGTATGGCGACAAATATGGCTCCACATAACCTCGGTGAGGTTGTAGATGCTTGCTGCGCTTATATCGACAATCCTGACTGCCAGTGTGAGGATCTGCTCCACTTTGTAAAGGGACCAGATTTCCCTACAGGTGGTATCCTCTACGGTTATGCAGGTATCAAGGAGGCGCTTTTGACTGGTCGTGGTCGTGTAGTTATCCGTGCTAAGTACGAGATTGAGACTACAAAGAACAACCGTCAGCAGATTGTCTTTACCGAGATGCCATATATGGTTCGTAAAGATGAGCTTTGCGATACTATCGGTAAGCTCATTAAGGATGGTAAGATTGAGGGTATCTCTGATGTGAACGATGAGTCTTCAGATCGCGACGGTATCCGTCTTGTTGTTCAGCTTAAGCAGGATGCAGTTGCCAATGTTGTGGTAAATATGCTCTTCAAGCACACAGCTCTCCAGTCATCATTTGCGGTGAACAATATCGCCCTTGTAAATGGTCGCCCAGAGCTTCTGAACCTCAAGCAGCTTATTGCACACTTCATTGACCACCGTCACGAGGTTGTTGTACGTCGTACACAGCACGATTTGAAGGTTGCGCAGGATCGTCTGCACATTGTTCAGGGTTTGCTTATCGCGCAGGACAATATCGACGAGGTAGTTCACCTCATCCGCTCACAGCGCACACCAGAGGATGCTCGTCAGGCACTGATGGAGCGCTTCTCGCTCTCAGAGCTTCAGGCTGCAGCTATCGTAGCAATGCGTCTGGGTGCTCTTACAGGTCTTGAGCACGGTAAGCTTACTGCAGAGCGTGATGCTCTCGAGGCAAGCATTGCTGAGTTTACAGCTATTCTTGGTAGCCGCGATTTGCAGCTCAAGATTGTTAAGGATGAGCTTATCGAGGTGCGTGAGAAGTATGCAGATGAGCGCCGTTCGGAGATTGTTTACTCTTCAGAGGAGTTTAACCCAGAGGACTTCTATGCAGATGAGGATATGGTTATCACAATCTCGCATATGGGTTACATCAAGCGTACATCGCTCTCTGAGTACCGCACACAGAACCGTGGTGGCGTAGGTGCAAAGGGTAGTGCTACTCGTGATGAGGACTTTATCGAGCATATTTATGTAGCATCTATGCACAATACAATGATGTTCTTCACCGAGAAGGGTCGTTGCTATTGGCTCAAGGTATACGAAATTCCTGAGGGAACACGTTCTTCTAAGGGACGCGCAATTCAGAATGTTATCCAGATTGAGCCAGACGATAAGGTTCGTGCATATATTAATTGCAAGCGCCTCAATGACGAGGAGTATGTAAATAATAATTACATTATTATGTGTACCAAAGAGGGTATTATCAAGAAGACAAAACTTGAGGCTTACTCTCGTCCACGTACTACAGGCGTCAATGCAATCGTTATTAGAGAAAGCGACCAGCTCATCGAGGCTAAGCTGACAAGCGGTAAGGCTGAGGTGATGATTGCTTCACGCGAGGGTAAGGCTATCCGCTTCAATGAGGAGATTGTTCGCCCTGTAGGCCGTGTAAGTATGGGTGTTCGCGGTATTACACTTGAGGATGGCAACGAGGCTATCGGTATGATCTGCATCGAGCCTGACTCACAGCAGGATGTACTCGTTCTTTCAGAGAATGGCTTTGGTAAGCGTACTGACCTTGAGGAGTATCGTGTTACAAACCGTGGCGGTAAGGGTGTTAAGACCATCAACATTACCGAGAAGACCGGTAAGCTGATCTCTATCCAGGCGGTGACCGATCTGAACGATCTGATGATTATCAACCGCTCAGGTATCACAATCCGTACTTCGGTAGATCAGATTCGTCTTGCGGGTCGTGCTACACAGGGTGTGAAGATTATCAACCTGCGTGAGGGTGATACTATCGCATCGGTTATGGCAGTACCAAAGAGCGAGGAGGCAAAGGATGAGGAGCTGACAGATGTTCCACAGACTGAGCAGACGGCTGAGGCCGCTGTAGTTGAGGCTACAGAGACTGTAGAAAATAGTAATGAATAACAAATTAAACCAAATTTCTAATATTATGAAAAAGATTATCTTGATGGTAGCAGCTGCTATGGCGCTGGTGGTGCCAACTGCTACTGCACAGAAGGTTAACGAGTCTGCAACTCTTGCAAAGCTCTCAAAGAGCGACGCTGAGGTTGTTGATGCAAAGAAGTCTGCAAAGGCATCTGTTTGGGTAAATCGTGCTAAGGTTTATACCGATGCTCTGATGGAGCCTACAAAGTCTCTCTCAACATCTCTTGATGCTACATTCCTTAGCTATACAATGGGTACTCCAACTGAGACCACTACTGATGATAAGAATCGTCAGATTCACGTATACCCTTGGGTTAATGTATATGTTGAGAACAACCGCGTAGCTGCTTGGGATCAGACTAAGGAGCTTAAGGAGGGTATGTTCGAGGTTATCGTTGAGGCTGCTGCAAAGGCGCTGGAGCTCGATCCAAAGACTGAGGCTAAGATTAAGCCTATCCTCGACACTGCTATCAACTACTACTCACAGCTCGGTGAGGTTAGTACATACATCCCAAGCTTTGAGGTGGCTATCGATGCATTCGTTAAGGCTGCAAAGCTCCAGGAGAGCAAGATCTACACTCAGGTAGACCCTAAGTACTACTTCTTCGCAGGTCAGATGGCTGCATTCCTCGGTGCTGACAACAAGCAGTACTTTGTAGATGGTGAGAAGTACCTTGATAAGGCTCGCGAGCTCAACTACTCTGACGAGACCGGTAACCTCTACTACTACCTCTTCCACTGCTACTATGGTCAGCGTGAGGACAACAAGGAGAACCTTGTAAAGGCTAAGAACATCCTGCTCGAGGGTATCGAGAAGTTCCCAAAGAACGAGCGTATTCTTGATGGTCTGATGTCTCTCTATACTGCTGAGGAGGGCGTTGGTGACCCTGCAGAGCTCGTTGAGATGATTGACAAGTTCCTTGCTGAGACTCCAGACAATGCTGACCTCTGGTTCGGTCGTGGTCGTGTATTCTACAAACTTAAGAACTTCGACGAGTGTATCGCTTCATTCAAGAAGATTGACACTCTCAAGCCAAATGACTATGACACCAACTTCTACATCGGTTACTTCTATGTAGAGAAGGCTGAGCACGAGAACCGTGAGTTCAACAGCAAGCTCGACTCTTTCACAAGCCAGGAGGAGTACCTCGCAGAGCGTAAGCGTGTACGTTCAGTATATATGGAGGCTATCCCTTACCTCGAGAAGGCACACTCTCTCAATACTGAGAATGTAGACTGCGCACAGATCCTTAAGGAGGTTTGCTTCCTTCTTCGCGAGGAGCCAGGTGTGATGGATAAGTACAATAAGTATAATGCTGTTTACAAGAAGCTTAAGGGCCTCGAGTAAATCGCATTTTAAGCGGTGATTTCTTCCGCTAACAAAAAGGTCCCGGCAAAGGCTGTACGTTCAAGTACTATCCTTCGCCGGGACTTTTTGCCGAGCGTGGAAATCCCTCACTTAAAATGCGATTTGCGACTACTATCTTTTGACGCCAAATTGGGTTGTCTCTTGTACAGCCATTCGCTGTTTTATATGCCGAGCGTTGCAACTACTACCTTTTGACCGCAAATTGGACATCACTTTAATTAATCATCGGGGATTTTTCACGATGCACACCTACTACCGCGTTCTGACGCCAAATTGGGTTTTATCGTGAAAAGCACGCACCTGCGGCATATCCCTCATATCCCCAAATGAGCAGTACCCCAAGTACAGCCCATCTGGGGATATTTCACGATGTGTCACATCTGCATACTTTTGACGATAAAACAGTGCAGAGAGTAATCGGCGTGCGAACCTTATTTGCCATTGGCTATTTTTACTGCGTTAGCTGTACTGCGTAGCCAGGAAACCCGAAAGATTTGTGCACCCGAAGCGAAGCGACTAAGTCCCCCCTTTGTCAACCGACGCCAAGCCGAGGGTAGAGTCAAGCTTGCTTGAACTATACCGAGGCGCGAAGGAGGAAAAGCCACCTTTTAGGTGGATTAAAGGGAGGTTTGGAGGGAATGTCAATATTTTGTAAAGTTTTAGGCTCAGCTGTTTGTTTTCGGATTTAGGATGCTATCGAAGATAGCGCAATAAAATAAAACCCTCACTCAAGTTCGCTTGAAAGTGAAGGGTTTTATTTTATTGAATAGCCTACGGCTATCCTAAATCCGCAATGGCCACAAATAGAAACTACAAAATACCCTCCGTATTTTGTAGTTTCTATTTTGTTTAGTACCTTTGTGGGATAAAATAGACCGATTATGCAAAAGTCAATGACAGGCTTCGGTAAGGCCGAGGTGAAAGTTGGAAATAAGAAGTTTACAGCGGAGATTCGCTCGCTAAATTCAAAGCAGTTGGACCTCTCTGTAAAGATGCCGATGGCGTATCGTGCAGCGGAATTTGAGGTGCGTAGCGCTATCTCTAAAGCGTTGGTACGTGGTAAGGTAGATGTGATTATCTCTTACGAGAGCGAGGCGGTACAGACTGGTGGTGAGATTAACAAGGATATCTTCCGCGCATATCTGGGTCAGGTGACTGATGCGCTGAACTACTCGGGTATTGATGCAGCATACGATGTGATTGTGCCAGCAGTGCTCCGTATGCCAAATGTCCTCTCTACCGAGAGCGAGACGGTATCTGATGAGGAGCTTGCTGCTATTGTTGAGGCTGTAAAGCTCGCCGCAGAGCAGCTCGATGCCTTCCGTACGCAGGAGGGTGAGATTCTTATTGCCGACCTGCTTGACCGCGTAACAAAGATTGAGAACTATCGCGATGCCATAACTCCGTTTGAGGCGGCGCGTGCAGATGCTGTTCGTACTCGTATCCGCGAGGGAATTGCAAAGCTCGGCGTGGAGGTAGACGAGAATCGCCTCGAGCAGGAGATGATTTTCTATATCGAGAAGCTCGACATCACCGAGGAGAAGGTGCGTCTTGCTAACCACTGCAAGTACTTCCGCGAGGTGGCCGCTACCGAGCCTATGGCAGGCCGCAAGCTCGGCTTTATCGCTCAGGAGATGGGTCGTGAAATAAACACCACTGGCTCAAAGGCTAATAATCACGATATTCAGGTGCTCGTTGTAAAGATGAAAGACGAGTTGGAGAAAATTAAGGAGCAAGTCCTTAACATCCTCTAATTTTATCGTGAAAAGGCAGCATTTGCCGCCTTCCTCGTTCTTGGTCTGAAGGTCACATACGAGCAGTATGCTCCCTCCAAACCAAAAACGAGAGCGTTGCAACTACTACCTTTTGACGATAAAACGGGAAGCTGGGGGTGTAACTGCACCACTCTGACAACAAATGAACAAACACATCTGCAATAGCAGATGCCAAATAGCCAAACGCAAAATGGAAAAGGTAATTATATTCTCAGCTCCGAGCGGATCGGGCAAGACGACGATTGTTCACCAGTTGTTGAAGAGATATCCGCAGTTTGAGTTCTCGATCTCTGCTACTTCTCGTGCGCCGAGAGGTCAGGAGGTGGATGGTGTGGACTACTACTTCCTCACTGAAGAGGAGTTTCTGCGTCGTATAGACGAGGATGCCTTTGTGGAGTGGGAGGCTGTGTATGCTGGTACTCACTATGGTACACTGCGTAGCGAGGTGGATAGAATTTGGGGTAAGGGTAACATCATCATCTTTGATGTAGATGTTGTCGGAGGTGTAAATCTTAAGAAGATTTTTGGCGACAAGGCTTGCTCTGTATTTATCATGCCGCCATCGGTAGAAGAGCTTGAGCGTCGTCTGATTGGTCGAGCAACAGATGCCCCAGAGGTGATTGCTAAGCGTGTGGCGAAGGCTGCGCAGGAGATTGAGCGTGCGCCAGAGTTTGACCACATTGTGGTAAACGATATTCTGGAGCAGGCAATCGAAAAGACCTGTGCAATTATTGACAACTTTATCGCTGAGTAATGAAGCGCGTACTTCTCTATTTCGGGTCGTTTAACCCTGTGCACCGCGGACATATCGCCCTGGCGGAGTATGCCATTGCCGAGGATATTGCAGATCAGGTGATACTTATTGTCTCTCCGCAAAACCCTCACAAGCAGTCGGCTGACCTTGCGCCCGAGTTCTCGCGTTATGAGATGTGTCAGGCCGCTTGTGCTGCGTCGTTATATCCAGAACAGATACAGGTTTCGGCTGTGGAGTTTACACTGCCGCGACCTTCGTATACTATTGATACTCTGAACTTTCTGACCGAGAATTTCGGCGAGCAGATGGAGTTTTCAATCCTTATGGGTGCAGACAATATCGAGAACTTTCATCGCTGGAAGAGCTATGAGCAGATTATAGCTAACTACCCGATACTCGTCTATCCGCGCACGGGCTACTCTCTCTCTGCTTCGCAGTTTGTAGATAGGGTAGTATATCTCGAGAATGCGCCAATTTTTGACATCTCGGCCACAGAGATTCGTCAGGCTATAGCCGAGGGTCGAGATATATCGGATAAGGTTATTCCTGAGGTTGAAAAATATATTAGAAACAACAAACTTTGGTAATATGAGTAGATTGAAAGTTGCACTTCTTGCGGGTGGAAACTCATCTGAGCGAGAGATTGCCCTGGGTAGTGCAAATCAGATAGCTGCGGCGCTTGATAGTGCCAAGTATGATGTGAAGGTTATAGACCTGCACTACAGAAATATGACCTACACAGCCCCAGATGGAACGGAGTGGGAGGTGGATAAGAACGACTTTTCCCTCACCGTAGCTGGCGAGAAGACACTCTTTGAGTATGCGCTAATTATCATCCACGGTACACCAGGTGAGGATGGTAAGTTGCAGGGCTATCTCGATATGATGGGTGTTCCGTACTCATCGTGCTCACAGACCAGCTCGACCATTACATTTGATAAGATCTCGACAAAGCGTGCCGTTGCCGGTAGAGGCATAAACCTCGCGCGTGAGATATTTATATGTAAGGGCGATAAGGTTGATCCGCAGGCGATTGTCGATGAGTTGGGATTGCCTATTTTTGTAAAGCCAAATGCGAGTGGTAGTAGTTTTGGTGTGACAAAGGTAACCTCTGTAGATCAGATAGATGCGGCTATTGAGGCGGCATTTGCAGAGAGCGATCAGGTACTTATTGAGGAGTGTATTGTGGGTCGTGAGTTTGGCTGTGGTGTGGTTGTGACAGAGGAGAAGGAGATTCTGTTGCCGATTACCGAGATTATCTCAAAGCGCGACTTCTTTGACTATGAGGCGAAGTATACCGAGGGTCTGTCGGATGAGATTACTCCAGCTCAGATTAGCGACCAAATTAAGGCAAAACTTAATCGTATGACACTCGATGCCTATCGTGCTTGTCGTTGTAGCGGTATTGTGCGTATAGATTTTATCGTTACCGAGGAGGGAGAGCCATACTTGATTGAGATAAACTCAATTCCAGGTATGAGTAGCGGTAGTATCGTGCCAAAGCAGGTGCGTGAGGCTGGTATGACACTCGGCCAGTTGTATGATATTGTAATCGAGGACTCATTAAAGAGATTCAAATAACGGTGAGTCACTTTTTGCATATGATAGAGATTGATGGTAAAATTGTAAGCACCGACCTGCTTACAGAGCACTTCTGTTGCGATATTGCAGCGTGTAAGGGTCAGTGTTGTATAGATGGCGACTCGGGCGCTCCACTCGATATTGATGAGGTGGATATCCTGGAGCAGGAGTATGAGAACTATAAGCCATATATGACTCCAGAGGGCATTGCAGCCGTTGAGCAGCAGGGCTTTATGGTTGTTGATAGTGATGGCGACTATACCACTCCGCTTGTAAATGGTTGCGAGTGTGCCTATACATTTGTCAATGAGCAGGGTGTTACTCTCTGTGCTATTGAGGCGGCATATCGTGCGGGTAAGTGTGCCTTCAAAAAGCCGATTTCGTGTCATCTATATCCTATCCGTGTGGTTGAGTTTTCGAATGGTACGGTAGGTCTGAATTACCACCGTTGGGGTATCTGCCGCTCGGCTTGTCAGAACGGAAAGCAGCTCGGTATTCCTGTCTATAAGTCGCTCAAAGAGCCGATTATCCGTCGTTTTGGCGAGGAGTTTTACAAGGCTCTGGAGTGCGCAGAGGATTTGCTGAAAAACGAAAAATAATATATGAAGAGACTTCTTTTTATGGTTGTGGCACTACTTGCTGCAACAGAACTTTATGCGCTTGACTCACTTGCAGTGCAGGCGATTAAGCCGGTGGCTTGCCCTATTGTGGTAGATACACTTGCCACAGAGAGCGATGCGCTGAAGGTGCTGCTCTTTAATGACGGCACTTGGCGATATGTGCAGAGCAGAACTATCGAGCAGGACTCGACTATCTATGGTAAATATTGGGATAACGACAATATCTCGCCTTACCGCTCTGTGAAGTTGGATTCGATACCATCTTCTGTGGCAATCAACCTTGTGGATAGTTTGAAGCACTATTGCTATCCGCATATAGGTCGCATCACTTCGCGCTATGGTATTCGCCATCGCCGTCCGCATAATGGTATCGATATGGCAATCAAGGTGGGCGATACAATTTGTGCCGCTTTTGATGGTCGCGTGCGCTTCTCAAAGGCGACAGATACGGGTTACGGAACACTCGTTATTATCCGCCATGATAACGGCCTTGAGACATACCACGGTCACCTCTCGGCACGTCTTGTAGAGGAGAATGATAGGGTAGTGGCAGGCCAGCCAATTGGTCTGGGTGGTAACTCGGGTAGAAGTACAGGCCCGCACCTCCATTTTGAGACTCGATACTACGGTCAATCGTTTGATCCTGAGCGTCTTATAAATTTCCGTACGGGTGAGCTTCGTCGCGACTTTTTCCTGCTGAAGAAGAGCTATTTTAGCATCTACTCGAAGTATGAGCAGGACTTTAACGCCGAGACCGAGCGCAATGCTGCAGAGAAGAAGGAGAATGAGCTTTCAGCCGAAAAGCGTTACTATAAGGTGCGTTCTGGCGACTACTTGGGCCTTATCGCAAAACGCCACGGCACAACTGTCTCGGCAATCTGCCGACTTAACGGTATAAAGCCAACGACAACTCTGCAAATCGGCAAGGTGCTTAGAGTTAAGTAGTTGTCAAAAATAGGGTAAAAAGAGCGGGATTTTTCTCGCTCTTTTTGTTGTTACAGAGCAAGTTTAGGGTAAAAGCGATATGATATAGGACTTTTCTAATTAAAAATTTTTAATTTTTCGGGAAAAGTTGTGTATTTCAGAAATTTGTCGTATCTTTGCGCACTCGCAAAGTGCGAGGTTGGATTATAATTTATTAACAACAAGTATTAATTAACAACAAATGGATTCATTAAGCTACAAAACCATCTCGGTAAATGCAGCGACTGCCAACAAAGAGTGGGTAGTTATCGATGCAACAAACGAGGTGTTGGGTCGTTTGGCTTCACAGGTCGCAAAGATCCTGTGTGGTAAAAACAAGCCTAGCTACACTCCACACGTTGACTGCGGTGACTATGTTATCGTTATCAACGCTGACAAGGTGAAGCTTACAGGCAAGAAGTTGACCGACAAGGTCTATGTTCGTCACACCGGCTATCCAGGTGGTCAGCGTTTCGCTACTCCAGCGGACCTGCTCAACCGTAAGCCAACAGCTGTAGTAGAGGAGGCTGTAAAGGGTATGCTCCCTAAGACTCGCCTCGGTGCAGCTATTTTCAAGAATCTGAAGGTTTATGCAGGTGCTGAGCATCCACACGCTGCACAGAACCCTAAGTCAATTAAGTTAAACGAGATTAAGTAAACACTATGGAAGTTGTAAACACTGTTGGTCGCCGTAAGGCAGCTGTTGCTCGCGTATTCGTGAAGCCGGGTACAGGTAATATTACAATCAACCAGAAGGAGCTTGCAGTTTACTTCCCACTGAACATTCTTCAGTATGAGGTAAAGCAGCCACTGCTCGTAACCGAGACTACCGAGAGCTTTGATGTAGTTATCAACCTCGTTGGTGGTGGTATCAAGGGTCAGGCAGAGGCAGCACGTATGGGTATCGCTCGCGCATTGTGCGAGATCAACCCAGAGTATCGTCCAGTTCTTAAGAAGAACGGATTCCTTACTCGTGACTCACGTGAGGTTGAGCGTAAGAAGCCGGGTCAGCCTGGTGCACGCCGTAAGTTCCAGTTCAGTAAGCGTTAATCCTTATCTGACCAACTATTTCGGCAAAGCACGACACGGGTTATTAAATCAATACGACTACCTATATATATTTATATACGCGTACTACAAATTGATTGCCCTGTCGCGGAAAACTCAGCAGATCGATTTCGCTACTGCCTGAGTTGAAATAAAGAGTAAAAAACAAACAAAAAAACAGAGAATTAAAATGGCTCGTACAGATTTTAATACATTATTGGAGGCCGGCGTTCACTTTGGTCACTTGAAGCGCAAGTGGAACCCAAGAATGGCTCCATATATCTTTATGGAGAAGAACGGCATCCACATCATCGACCTGCACAAGACAGCAGTAAAGCTCGATGAGGCAGCTGCAGCACTCAAGCAGATCGCAAAGAGCGGTCGCCGCGTGTTGTTCGTTGCAACCAAGAAACAAGCTAAGGAAATTGTTGCCGAAAAGGTAGCAGCAGTCACTATGCCTTACGTTACTGAGCGTTGGGCTGGTGGTATGCTTACAAACTTCCCTACTATACGTAAGGCCGTTAAGAAGATGGCAACCATCGACAAGCAGATTGCAGACGGTCTTTTTGAGAACTTCTCAAAGCGTGAGAAGCTCCAGATTTCGCGCCAGCGCGCAAAGCTCGAGAAGAACCTCGGCTCTATCTCTGACCTCAACCGCCTTCCAGCTGCTCTGTTCGTTATCGACGTTCAGAAGGAGCAGAACGCAGTACGCGAGGCTAAGCGTTTGAACATCCCTGTATTTGCAATGGTAGATACTTGTTGTGATCCAACCGACATCGATTATGTAATCCCTGCAAATGACGATGCGACAAAGTCAATCGCTCTTATCCTTGACGTAGTATGCGGTGCTATCGCAGAGGGTCTTGAGGAGCGCAAGCTCGAGCGTGAGAAGGCTGACCTCGAGGCTGAGGCTAACGTAGATGCTCCAGCTAAGAAGGAGGGTAAGACTCGCGTTAAGCGTGGCGTAAAGGCTGCAGTAGACGCACAGGAGACAGCAGCAGCTGAGATCGTTGCTGCAACTGAGACTGCAGAGTAATTATTAACCAACAACCGTTAAAACAGAAAAAGTTATGGCAATAGAAATTAAGGCAGCTGATGTAATGAAGCTCCGCAAGATGACCGGTGCCGGTATGATGGATTGCAAGAAGGCATTGATGGATGCTGAGGGCGATTTTGAGCGTGCACAGGATATTATCCGCGAGAAGGGTAAGCTGATCGTTGCTAAGCGTGCAGATCGTAGCGCAACTGAGGGTGTTGTTGTAACCAAGATCGTAGGTGGTAAGGGTTATATCCTCTGCCTCGCTTGTGAGACTGACTTCGTTGCTCAGAATGGCGAGTTCTCTGCAACTGCTAACGAGCTTCTTGAGCTCGCTGTAGCAGCTGACGCAGCTGATCGCGATGCTCTGCTTGCAGTAAAGAACGGCGAGGGCCGTACTGTAGAGGAGCTGGTTACTGAGAAGTCAGGTCAGACTGGCGAGAAGTGTGAGCTTGCTTACTACGCTCGTATCGAGGCTGCTTACATCTGCGCTTACGTTCACTTCAACAAGAAGCTCGGTACTATCCTTGGTTTCAACAAGGAGGTTTCTGAGGAGATCGCTAAGCAGATCGCTATGCAGGCAACTGCAATGGCTCCACTGTCAATCGACGTTGACGACTGCCCAGCTGAGATCGTTGAGAAGGAGAAGGCTATCGCTCTTGAGCAGATGAAGCAGGATCCTAAGAATGCTAACAAGCCAGAGGCTATCCTTGAGAAGATTGCTGAGGGTAAGATGCGTAAGTTCTTCGAGGAGAACACCCTTCTTAACCAGGCAGTTGTAGGCGAGAAGGAGTCTATCCGTGAGTTCCTCGCACGCGCTGATAAGGAGGCTACTGTTGTGGCTTATAAGCGTTTTGCTCTCGAGGCATAATTTTGGCGTAAAAACACGGCATTAGCCGCACATCCCTAAAAGCCCGACAATGGCTGTACGTTTTAGTACTATCCATCGTCGGGCTTTTTACGCGATGCACGCCTACTACCGCATCTTGACGCCAAAATTTTGTCACTTTAATTATCGCACCCTGACGACAAAATGTTGCATAGAGGTAGCGGAGTGCAAACTGTGGTTTAGATTGTTTTCGAGAATAACAGCTATCCGCAAGGATAGTAAAAATGAAAATAGCACTCACTCAAGCTGGCTTGAAAGTGAAGTGCTATTTTTGTTTTTGATATTGTCGCAGACAACGTTATTCTCGCAATAGCCACGAGCGAAACGGAGTTTCGCAGAAAGCTTTTTGCACGCCCTGCTTTTTCTCGAAAAAGCGGGCAGTACTACATAACACGGCGAAAAAAGGCGAGTGGAAAGCGGCGTACGGGGCGCATCCAGAGCCATATTTTGGCAAAGAAGAGGTGAGTGTGCGAGCAGTCGATAGTGCCGTAGACCTTGCTTTTAGGCATAGTTTCAGTGGCGTATATATTTCCGTCGCCAAGCAGTGTTACCATATCGCCATCTATGGCTATAATGCGGTGTATCACAAATCTACCACCCGCATCGGCAAAGACCACGGCATACTTCTTAAAATCTGCAGCGACGATTGGTCGTAGAGTTACCGTTGAACCGCTTCTGAAGAATGGGAGCATACTCTGTCCATTGACTGCCACGGTGACATTTTGCCCCTCGAGCAGAATATCTCTAACGATAGAGAATGTTGCGCTATTATCTACACTCTTTATCTGCATACGCCCGAGAATATTGTGTTATATGCTGTCTGTGCTGCGGCTGCATCGGGTAGACACTCGAGGTGATATACTGATGCTGTGGCAATCATATCCGAGAGGGTGTTGCAGAGTGCATCCTGCAGCGAGTCGTCAAAGGCGAAGGCTGGAGGACACGATGGCAGCAACGCGCCGATAGCCTCGAGGACAGATAGACGGCGAATCTTGTTGTGGGGAGCCTGTGAGAGGCGCATAAAGCCACGAATAGGATAGCTCAAATTGCGGTAGCACGGCGTTTTACCACTCCACGGCGAGCCAAAGGCTGTCGGAACACCATCGACCATACGGATAATTGGGCTATCGTCATTTAGGAGTGTTGTGCCGTCGATATGCTCTCTCCAGAGGCGGGTGTGGGTGCTTTTGCCAGTGCCTGATTCACCAAGGCATAGTACTGCGAAGTCATCCTTAACCAGCACAGAGGAGTGTATAGCTATTGCTCCGAGAGGTACAGTGCAGAGTCCGAACATCATCCATAGACCAAATCGTAGCAGGGATGCATCGACCTTAGAGTATAATCCGTAGTTTGACTCCACGCGTGGGCTGTTATCCTCTTTGGCAAAGAGGTAGCACTCACTGCCCTTAACCATCTCGAAGAGGTAGCCTGAACTATGGCGATAGAGGGCGCACTCTGCCACCTCCTCCTCAAAGCCAAAACGGCTCAGCTCGGCAAGTGAATTAAAGGCGCTCTTGTCAATGTTACACTCGGTATATAGGTCGAGTGTGGCACTCTGTGTTGCATCTGCCTCGACCGTAAAAGGTGCAAAACCCTTCACACCGCAAGCTGCGATGTCGGAGAAGTTGCCAGTTGTTCGTATTCTGTATTGAGCTACAATGTATTCCATATCTATTCTAATGTTATAACTCTGTCACAATAAGCGAGTGAACTATCTCTGTGGGCAATAACGACGATTGTAAGCGAACTATTTGCCTCCGCAAGCGATACTATTGCCTCATTTATGCTCTGCTCGGTGCTGCTATCAAGTGAAGATGTCGCCTCGTCAAAGAAGAGTACCTCTGAGCCCTTATAGAGTGCACGGGCAATACCTATTCTCTGACGCTGACCACCCGAAAGTAGCGCTCCGCACTCGCCAATGCGGGTATTTATTCCATTTGGAAGCGCTGCGATAAAGTCGCTGAGCGATGCCGCCTCAATAGCGCGCTCGACCTTTTCCATATCAATCTCCTTTTCACTACAACCCAGAGCAATATTTGAGAGTAGTGTGCTGTCGGTCAAAAATACACTCTGCGATACATAGCCGATGGCGTTCTGCCACTTGCGGCGGTTGTCGCTACTCAGCACCTTACCGTCAATTGTAATAGTGCCAGAGGTTGGAGTATATAGACCTAGCAGAAGATTGAAAAGCGTTGTCTTGCCAGCACCAGAGCGGCCATTGATACCAATCTTCTCACCCTTCTTAATCTCAAAGTTGATGTTGGATAGGGTGTCGCTCTGGCTATCCTCAAAGCGGAACGAGAGGTTGTTTATGGCGATGCTGTTCTTGAAGTCTAATCGCTCGGTTGAACTATCCTTTATGGTTGCAGGGCTATCAATATCTGCATCGCGGATAATATCTATTGCAAAACGGTTGTAGCGCAGCGATGTCCAGGCGCTCATTATTGCGCGGATAGATGGCAGAAGACGCAGAGCCGCTACGGCAAAGATGCCGAATAAAATCTTCATATCTCCGCTCTCAAGACCTACGCTTAGACTAACGAGTAGGGCCATACCTGCTGCAAGCGCAATCTCGGTAAAGATCTGTGGCAGGGTAGAGATTGTGGAATTCTTTGCACCTACATCTACCATAGTGTCGGTGTTTGTGTCGAAGAGGTCGAGCATTCGGGTAAAGGCGTTGTTAATCTCTATATCTGCATAACCACGATAGGTCTCGACAGTATCACGGAACTTGCGGCGTTGTGCCTCGTTCTCGATTGTGCCATAGCGATTTACGCGCTGCTTGATTAGTGTAACATAGAGTGCAACGGTAGGGATAAATATCGCGATGACAAGTAGGGCAGAGAGTGGACTGTAGATGGCGATAGATATGAAAATCAGCACAAAGAGCATAGCCTCGCTACATATTACAGCCAACGGGCGCAATACTCCCGCTACAAAGGTGTAGCAGACAACATTTACATTACGCGAGAGGACTGCCGAGTTTGACGACTTGATAAACTGGAGTCCGCGATTGAAGTAGTCGATATAGAGATTACGCGATAGATAGCGATAGAGGGTGTAGATATAGTCGCGCTCAAAGCGATAGAGTAACAGGTTTACAAGACACTTTACAGCAATAAACGCAACGACACTTACTGCAATAGCGATAACAAAGTTGGTGTCGGAGGTAAAACCTAAGCGGTTGTATGCTTCTGATAACCAAGTGTTTGAATGGATATTCTCGCTATCGAGTATTAAGTACAATATAGGTAGTAGCGCTGCAAGACCTAAAAAGTTGAGCAGCGTTCTAAAGAGGATAGTAATGGCAACTATCACTCCTCTTGTGCGAAAGGCACGAGGTATTATTTTGAGCATATCTATCATATAACCTCCTCTATATCTCCCTCGCGAACATACCACAGATATCCCTTTGTCTCGCTATAACCCATCTTCTTGAGTAGCGAGCAGTATAGTGCAATCTGTTTGCGATAGGAGTTGTTTCTCTCTCCAAATTTATAATCGACAACAATTGCCTTGTTGCCATTTATCATCACTCGGTCTGGTCGGCGAGTACCGATACCTGGCGCGATGATGCTGTTTTCGATATGTATCTGTTGCCACTGGTCGCTAAACCAATCGGCAACGGCTGGGTTGCTTACAACCTGCTCAAGCTGCGCTGTGAGCATCTGTGCGCTTGTCGTAGAGAGTACTCTATCGATTACAAGGCTCTCGATAGCCGAGTGTATATCCTCAATAGTGCGAGCACGCTCCATAATGCCGTGCAGTACAATACCCTCATCCTGTGGGGTGAGTTTTCCGCTGGTAAGAGCCTCGCTATAACGGCGTGAAGAGAGCTTTAGACGCATACGATACTCAGATGTTGGAGCATCGGCAATAGATAGTGTACCCTCGTCGGCAACACTCTGCTTCTCAGGACCATCATAGCGACCAAAACAGATAGAGATCGGCTCTGGGAGTTCATCTTCTGAAGTGGTGCTCTGATAGTGCTCCTGCATATCAAAGAGTTGGAAGAGCATCTGACCGACGGTCTCGGCTTTGTCGCTAAAGTTACCATACTTGTCAGGCTCCATTACTGGGAAGAAGATGTGCAGCTGCTCGCGAGGGCGAGTCAGTGCAACATAGAGCATATTTATCGCGTCAATATGGCTGTAGACATACTCTTTATAGTAGCCCTCGGCAAATATTGAGTTGGATGCCGAAGCGACAGAGGCTACTGGGAAGAGCGTATCTTTGCTAAGGCCACTACCAGTAGCAGGGTTTGTCCAGAAGGTTGGGGCAAGGGCTGGTATTGGTGTAAATCGCCAGTCGCAGTATGGGATAATAATCACCTTATTCTCCAAACCCTTTGACTTGTGGATTGTCATAATCTCGATAGCATTCAAATCCTTGTCGATAGTGACCGACTTGCCACTGCCATTATCATCCCACCACTTTATAAAGAGTTGTAAATCAACGGCCTTGGTAGCGCAAAACTTGATAATATTCTCGTGCAGTGCGTCGATATATGCACTCTGACCGCTAAAGAGAGGTGCATACTCAATAAGTATCTTCTCAAAGGCAATCTCGGCAGAGCTGCTACGGATAGAGTCGAAGAGGGCGATCTCCTCATCAGAGAGTTTGTGGTAGAGGTCGTTGTGGCGATAGCGTTTGTAGAGTGCCAGGCTTACCACGTCACTACGATTGACTGCATATCTCATAATGGCGATGATAAACTGCACAACAGGTGAGCTGCCTATCTTAAGCGCCTCTTGTGTCATTATACCAAAGCGCATACTCTCATCCTGGGCACCTGCGTCGAGCAGTTGCTTGGCGATGACTTGTGCCTCCTTATTCTCACGGACAAGGATTGTAATGTCGCAAGGCTTATAGCCCTTCTGGTGAACCAGTTCACGAACACAACCAACAATATCAGGCTCCTGGTCGTAGTGGGCTGTAACCCTGATAAAACCTGGATTGGTGAACTCACGGTGTGGGTTGTGATCTTGCTTAAGACTCTCGTCGTTGTAGGCCGTATCTAAAGCATTGAAGAGCTCATTATAGCACTCGTCGGAGATAACATCTGCCTCTTTTGCACTCTTTAGAGCGGTGTTGAGGTGGAGATTTGTCTTATCTGCAGCGGCGCGCATAGTGTCGTAGTTGAACTTTACAACCTCTGGTAACGAGCGGTAATTGACCTTCAGACTGCTCTGTCGAATAGGTGTAGAGCCTCGCTTAAGGTCGTTTGGAGCGATTGAGCTGAGGATATTCCAGTTACTGCCTCGCCAACGGTATATAGACTGCTTGATATCTCCCACAAGTAGTACAGAGATGTCGGCACTCTGCGAGATAGCATTGAGAAGCAGCGGGCGGAAGTTCTCCCACTCTTTGAGCGAGGTGTCCTGGAACTCGTCAATCATAAACTTCTCGAAGCGGTTGCCCACCTTCTCATAGATAAATGGTGCATCCTGCTCGGTGATTAACGAGGCTATGGTGTGCTTTGTCTCGGAGAGTAGCATCGTGTTCTGCTCCTGACAGATGGTCTTGGCGGTGGTGTAGAGGTCACCCAGTAGCGCAAAACTACGATAGTTCTTGTTGAGCAGTTTGCAGCTATTGAACAGATACATCAACTGGCGATAGCCTTTGACACACTCAATGAGCATTGGCTGTAATTCAGAGGCCAAAGCAAGCATATCCGCAGTAGGTTTAGGACTCTTTTTGAACCACATTTCAGGGGTGTCGGTACAGTGGCCAAGTACGCGGTCAGAGGGCTCTTTAGTCTTCTCGTGGAAGTTGATGATATTGTCAAAATATGTGGTAAAGGAGTAGGAGAAGGTCGAGTGCGAGTAGCCTCTGTCTGTGATTAACTTTACAGCGTCGCGTGCCACCTGCTTTATCTCCTCCATCTGCTGATTGGCAAGGTCGAAGTAGCGAGTTACCTCCTCCTTGATATGTTTGCGGTCTATTGAGTCGATAGCGCTCTTTGTGTGCTCCTTGAACAGCTCCTTCTTAAGGCTCAAGATACCCTTTTTGATGTTCCACTGCTTGCCGTTGCTGATATTGTTTTCAGCAAACTCCAGAAGCCACTGCTGCAACTCTGGAGACTCCTCTATACGATCGATTATTGTCTCGGCGCTCTTCTCGATAATGTGGTCAGCATCTAGCTCGATGGCATAGTTTATGTCTATACCCAACTCCTTAACAAAGGCGCGGACTATTCGCTGGAAAAATGTGTCGTTTGTAAGGACTGCAAAGCGAGAGTAGTCGTGCAGAATGGCACTGCGTACATCCATTGCGCGCTCCTGCAGAGACTGCTTTGTAAGTCCGGTCATCTTGATAAGATCCTCCTCGAACTCGCATTTGTTGCCAGTTGCCAGATTGTTTATCTGGGTCAAGATACGGCTCTTCATCTCCTCTGTAGCCTTGTTTGTAAAGGTTACGGCGAGGATTGAGCGATAGACATAGGGGTTAAATCCGCGCAGCTCTTCGTCCTGCTGTGGGCGGAGAGTGTTGTAGATATATTCGCGAGCAAGCGAGTATGTCTTGCCAGAACCTGCACTTGCAGTAAGTATGTGAGCCTTGAAGTTTGCCATAACGTTGGTAAAGATACACATTTATTTTGAAATTGTGTACTCTGTACACAAATTTTGGTCTATAATTTGCAAGTTGTAGGTTGAACTCTTAAAACAAGTTGTTATGAAACAGACTGGACTTTGCATTGTATCCCTGCTGGGAGGTGCGCTGATGGGGGCGGCAGTAGCTATGCTTGTCACCCCGAAGACGGGTCGCCAGATGCGCGACTATTTACGAGATTTGGTTGCCGATGAGATGGAGAGCTTGCGCTGCAAGTGTCACGATGCAGCTCACACGGCAGAGGCTCCTAAACCACAGATGTAGTAGCTATGAGAGTAGACCGCCCATTCTTTGCACCGCTGGCGATAACGGTTGTTGCGGCACTTACGGCTGTGCTGCTCTTTGTATCGGCGCTTGTTTCGTGGCTTGCTGAGATATTCGGCTCGTTCAAGGAGCCTTGTCTGCTTGTTGGAGCATTTATGGCTGTGATAGCCTTTGTGGTCTATCGGGTGTCGCTAAAGAGTTATTTCAGGCAGATAGGCGAGGAGTTGAGTGTTATATACTCCGTGTCGCGAGTTGTTCGTGGTTGGATAGATTGGGCAGCTGCTCTTGTAGGGGTAAAAGAGAAGGTGGATGTTGAATAGTCAACATCCACCCTCTTATTGTATGAAGGACTACTTTCTGTACTCCTCTACGCCCTTGCGAAGGAACTCAACAAATGCCTGAGCGTCAAGGTTGTATCCGCGAGGCTCTGCCAAAACCTTCTCGTTCTTGCCCTGCAGAACATAGTAAGGCTGTGCATTGACACCGAAACGGGTCAGAGCATAGTATGCATTTACCTTACCAAGTGACTTGAGAGTCTTGCCATTGTCGGCTGTAACCCACTCACTCTCAGGTAGAACCATCTTGTCGTCTGTGTAGAGTGCGCAGATAACATACTCGTTTTTCAGAAGCTCAAGTACAGCAGGATCGCTCCAAACGCGAGCCTCCATCTCACGGCAGTTTACGCAACCGTGACCAGTAAAGTCGATGAATACCGGTTTGTCAACCTTTGCCGCATAAGCCTTAGCCTCAGCAAGGTCAAAGAAGCCCTGCAAGCCGTGTGGCAGGTGGAGAACATCGCCATACTTTACGCCAGTGTTGCTCTGCTGTTGCTGCTCGACAACTACACCCTGATTGCGTGTAAGGTCGAAGTCGAGGGATGTCTGTGGTGGCAGGTAACCAGAGAGCTTGCTCAGTGGCGCACCCCACATACCTGGGATGAGGTATACAACGAATGAGAATACCGCAATAGCGAGGGCCAGACGACCTACGCTAAGGTGCTTAAGCTCGCTGTCGTGTGCAAAGCGGATCTTACCAAGCAGGTAGAGACCGAGCAGTGAGAAGACAACAATCCAGATTGCCAGATATACCTCACGATCAAGGATGCCCCAGTGGTAAACCTGGTCAGCAACGCTGAGGAACTTAAATCCGAGAGCAACCTCGACAAAACCGAGCACAACCTTAACAGAGTTGAGCCAGCCACCGCTCTTTGGAAGCTTCTTGAGTATAGATGGGAAGAATGCAAAGAGGGTAAATGGAAGTGCAAATGTGGTTGAGAATGCGAGCATTGTGATAATTGGACTCCAGAACTCACCAGATGTAGACTTGATAAGCACAGAACCTACAATTGGACCGGTACAAGAGAACGATACGAGCACAAGTGTAAGTGCCATAAAGAAGATACCGGTAATACCGCCCTTATCGCTATTCTCATCGCTCTTATTCACAAGCCAAGATGGCAGGGTAATCTCGAATGCACCGAAGAATGATGCTGCAAATACCATAAAGACAATGAAGAAGAGGATATTTGGAATCCAGTGTGTAGCAAGCCACTGGAAGATATCCGCTGTAACAGTACCCTGACCGATAAAGGTGGTAATAAGGATAATGGCTGCGATAGGCAAGGTGTAGAGCAGTACGATGAAGAAACCGTAGAGAGATGCGTTAATTCGACCCTTTGCAGGTGAGCCGCTGCCCTTCATAAAGAATGATACGGTCATCGGAATCATCGGGAATACGCAAGGTGTAACCAGTGCAGCAAGACCCCAAATAATCGCCTCCAAAATCATTGCCCACATATTGCCGGCGTTTGCAACACTCTTAGCCTCCTTAATCTCTGCTACAGGCTCCTCTGTTGCGACAGGCTCTGCTGCAGAAGTGCTACCAATCTCAAACTTAAGCTCAGCCTCGGTTGGTGCTGTGCAGCTACCTTCGGTGCAAGCCTGATAACTTACAAGTACATTGACACTGCCGCCCTGACCCTTGAGAGTTACATCCTGCTCAAAAATAGCCTCGCCCTCATACTCGCCATACTCGCCAAAGAACTCATCCTGAACCTTCTTTGCAGTTGAAAGAGTACGAAGCTCGCCCGCAAGCTCAACACCCTCAGATGGAGTGAACTCGATAGTGGTTGGAGTGATTGGCTGTGTGGCGTCGTAGATGTGCCAGCCGTCGGCAATCTCTGCCTTGATGACAAGGGTGTAGTTACCGTTGCCATTCTCCTTGATATCCTTGTGCCAAGTGACAGTCTGCTCCTGAGCCATTGCAGTAAATGACACCAACGCAAGGAGTGTAAATAGAATTTTTCGCATATACTGTTGTTTTTACAATTTTATACAATATTTAGCTTGCAAATTTAGTTATAAATTTCAAAAAGTGCAAAAATAACTTTAAGATGTTGAAAAAGGTAGTGTTAGAGCTTATTGGATAAATGTTCTAAAAGTCGCATTTTGTTGTAAAAGTTTTGAAATGTCCGAAATAATACAGATTTTTGTGTAAAAATTATCGAATATGGTAGAAAATAAGATTTTTCCGTACAGAATTGATGCATTGAGGCAGATAAATGGGGTAGAGTACCTCGCTTGTAAAAATGCAGCGTTGGTGCATATTCCGTCGCTCGAACAACTTATACGGGGCGAGATGAAATACCCGGCGAGGTTTAATGGTTACATTGCCATTCTCTGCACTAGCGGAGAGGTTACGCTCTCGGTGCAGATGAACGACTACACGCTCGCTGAGAATACTCTTCTGGTGGCACCAGCATCGGTTGTGGCCTTTCAGCAGTGTCGAGATTGTGAGCTCTATATTATGGCATTTGATAGCGAGTTTGCAGTTGAGATGAATATTGATATTAAGGTAGTTATGCCGATTATCTCCTCGTTGCACACCTCTGTTGCGATGCGTAGTTTTGACTCAGTTCACACTATGCATATGAAGGAGATGTTTGCCCGTTTGTACAAGGAGTATTTGGAGTCGCAGAGTGGCGAGGTGGATAAAAATTACTATCGTGAGATGTCTATGCGCCATATGTATGCCTCTATAATTTTCAGACTCTGGGAGTTTGTTGCGGCGGTAAATAAGGTGGAGGCAACACCTGCTCAGAAGGATCGAAGTGGTGACTATTTTAAGCAACTTGTAAACCTACTGCACGAGAACTATCGCACCGAGCGCAGTGTTGAATTTTACGCAAATCAGATGAATCTAACACCTAAACATTTATCGAGGGTCGTCCGAACTTATTCGGGTAAGTCGGTGCATCAATGGATAGATGATTTTGTAGTGCTGGAGATAAAAAATCTGCTTAAATATTCAGATCTGTCAATCCAACAAATATCCTATGAACTCAACTTTCCGAACCCCTCATTTATGGGTCAATACTTCAAAAGAATAACGGGAAAAACTCCAGGAGAGTACCGTAGAGAGATTTAGCCTATTTAGAACATTTAAGAGCCTCAAAAGGGCTCTTTTTCTTTATTGGCATATCAGAAATAAAAAAATGAATAGAAATGCGTAATTTTTTGTAAAAATAATTGCAAAAAAGGTGTGTAATTAAAAATTTATTTTTAACTTTGAATTCGGAAAAACAAATTTAACCTAAAATACAATCGTAATGAAAAAAGTTTACTTGTTTATCGGCTTGATGCTCAGTGCATTAGCTATCGGTTGTCAGGGTTCTGGTGATGTAGATCAGAATCAACCCGTACAGGGAGGCAACAAAAAAGTCGTTGTTACCGTAAATGCAACATTGCCTTCAAACCTCGTTTGGGCTGCTGGCGATAAGGTTGCAATCAACGGTTTGGAGTCTACAGCTGTTACTGAGGAGGGTGCAGGAAGTGCTACTTACGCATTCGTTTCTGCTCAGACCTCTGCTCCAGTGGTAGTTGTTTCTCCTTATGAGATTATGACAGGTCTTGGCGAGGTTACCCTCCCAGCTACTCAGGACTATGTTGCTGATGGCTTCGACCGCGCAGTTTATGGTATGGCAGGTATCGCTCCTGAGCTTACTGCTGTTGATGGTGACGAGAAGAATCTCGCAGCTGACGTGAACCTCCTCCCAGTTATGGGTGTTGTTTCACTTCCACTTACCCTCGACTCTGCAACTGCTGAGAACCCAATCTCTATCAAGCAGGTTTCATTCACTGCTAACGGTGGTGCTGCTATCAATGGTGTTTGGAATGCTGAGGCTGTAACTGTTACTGATGAGGCTGGCGTTGTATCTTACGACGTTAAGATGACTGTAGCTAACGGCTCTGCTTCTACAAACCTCGATTGCGGTGAGGGTGTTGCTATTGACACTGTTGCTCCAGTTTACTTCAACCTCGTAGTTCCTGCTGCTACTTACACTGGCGGTTTTGAGGTTGTTCTTACTGACGCTGCTGACCACAACTTCGTTCTCAACCTTACTGAGGATGTTGTAGTTGAGCGTGGTGCAGTTGTTGAACTTACTCCTTCAGTATTTACTGTTATCGAGAAGGCTCCTGCAACTCTTAGCGTAACAATTGCTCAGCCAGGTATCGTATGGCAGGAGGGTGATGCTATCGTATGTAACAACTCTCTCTCTACAAACACTGTAGCTGCTACTGCAGTTGGTACACAGTCTGCTGAGTTCGCATTTGAGGCTGTAGCTTATCCTTACTCTGTATTCTACCCAGCTGAGTACTATACAACTTCTGGTTCACTCCGTTTCTACGAGACTCAGTCACTGATTAAGGATGGTTACGATCGTAAGAATCTGGTAATGGTTGGTTACTCAAACACTACTGAGGTTGTTCTCAATAACCTTTGCGGTATTGTAACTATTCCTGTAACTAACAAGTACGAGGGTGAGACAATCATCATCGACAAGGTTGAGGTTGCAACATCTGAGGGTGATGCTATCGCAGGTAAATACCATATTAATTATAGAACAAATGCTCTTACCGTTGTTTCTGGTAAGTCAAGCATCGTTCTTGAGCCTGAGGTTGAGGATTCATTCACTATCGAGCCAGAGGCTACAGTAAATATCTCATTTGTAGTTCCACGTGGTGTTATCCGCAATGGTCTTGTTCTTAATATCTACTCAAGCGTAGGTATTCTTGAGAACCATAAGGTATTCCCTACTGGCGTTACTGTTCGTGGTGGTGAGACTGCTACTGCAGACGTTTACGAGTACAAGGAGGTTAAGATTGATGCTATTCGTACAGCTGAGGAGCTTATCGACTTTGCTAAGTGCGTAAATATGGGTCGCTATAAGAAGTATGTAAACGAGGCTGGTAAGGTCGTTCTTGGTAACGATATCGATATGGCTGCTGTTACACCTGACCTCTGGATTCCAATCGTAGGTCCAGTAGATGCGGAGACTGGTGCAAATGTTGGTTTTGACGGTATCTTTGATGGTTGCGGCTTCGCAATTAAGAACTGGACAACAACTCGCGGTCTGTTTGCTATCAACAAGGGTACAGTAGAGAATCTGATTATCGATGAGAACTGCGTTTATACATCTGTTTACAATACTGAGGGCGATAAGAACGTTGGTTTCGTTGTTGAAAGCAACTCATCAAGCGGTGTTGTATCTAATTGCGTTAACAACGGTAGCGTAATAGTTAACGATCTTCAGTGCGCAGGTCACCGTATCGCAGGTGTGGTTGGTACATCATATGGTACTGTTCGCAACTGTACAAATAATGGTAGCGTTGATGTTACCTCTCCAGCTGTAAATAACAACCAGAACATCGGTGGTGTAGTAGGTTATGCAAACCCTAATGCAGGTGGTGTTGAGGCTCTTCATACTGAGTTCGTTGTAGGTTGTACAAACACTGGTAACGTAACTGTAGTATTCCATTGCTTGCCAAAGAAGTCTTGCGTTGGTGGTGTTGTCGGTGGTACACAGATGGGTGCTTCTACATCAGCTGCTCACCTCGGAACAATTAAGAACTGTATCAATAAGGGTAATGTGAAGTATCGTTTCGAGACCCTTTCATCTGGTACATACAGTAATATTGGTGGTGTTGTTGGTTATGCTCAGGCTGATATTGTCGGTTGCGAGAACTTTGGTCGTGTTGAGTCATCAACTCCTACAGATCCTGCATATGCTGGTACTCGTGCTGCTGCTGGTGGTGTTGTTGGTTGTACTCTATTCGCAGTACAGGATTGTACAAACAACGGTGAGCTATTTATTGAGGGTGTTTGGGCAGCTGGTACTAATGACGCTGCTGGTTCTGGTGCTCAGGCTGGATCAAGCTTCGGCGGTGTTGCAGGTTGCGTAGGTGTATACAACCAGAGCAAAGCAGAATATCCTGCTAAAAACTGTATCAACAATGGCGAGATCAATATGACTGTATATTGTAAGACTGGTGGTGGTACAGCTGGTTACTTTGGTGGCGTAATTGGTTATACTATAAACTCTGTTAGCGACTGCCATAACCATGCTAAGACAAACATCAAGACCTTCTTGGCTAATACATATATAGCAGGTGTAGTTGGTTATGCACAAAATTCCTCTGTTAGCAATGCAACTAACAACGCTGAGACTAATATTGAGGTTATGGGTATGACAACTGCGGATAAGGAGTGTTGGCTCGGTGGAGTTGTTGGTCGTGCTTCATATATATCAAGTTGTCAGAACAACGCAGCTACAACAATGATTGCTCGACCATGTTCAATTGCTATCAAGACTCTCTATACAGGTGCTATTGCTGGTTATTGTGATGTAGAGATTAAGGATTGTACTCTTAATGCTCCTTATGGTCTTACAACTGATAGCAATGGTGCTTCACTCCGTTGCGCAGGTATCGTTGGACAGGTTAAGACAATCAGCTCTACAGTTTCTACAGTTATCAACTGCCACACTACAGACAAGGCTTCTGTATCATTGGTAACTAGCAACAAGAAGGCTAACTACGTTGGTGGTATCATCGCTTCTTGTAACAACGGTCTTGAGGAGTGTACAAACCGTGCTCCTGTAAGTGTAACATTTACTGAGCTTAACACTTCTGGTAGCAAGACCTACATCTCAGGTATCGCAGGTCTTCAGAAGCAGAATTTGAAGAATTGTCACAACTATGCTGACATTACAGCAGATCTTTACAATTCGTCAAGCCCACTCTATGCTGGAAGTATTGTAGGACACAACAATGGCGCTAGCGCTAAAGTTATTAGCTCTACAAATAGCGGTAACATTACCATTTCTAACACCGAGGCTACAGACCTTCAGGTAGGTGCTTTGGTTGGTCTTCACGGAAGTGAGACTGATATTGCAGATGATTGTTCTTCTACAGGTGTTGTTACCGTAAATGGTGCGGCTCTGTAATCTGTTGAGTCTAATATCTAAGGGCGACACGTTTGTGTCGCCCTTTTTTGTACGGAGTCGCGTAGCGTATAATGTAAAATGCAGAGTTGAATAGGCTTGCCTATAATCATCTCTGCATTATACATTACGGGCTATGTAATAGCCCACCGTACAAAAAAATAAAAGGGGTCGAAATCCGACCCCTTTGTAGCGGGAGAGAGACTTGAACTCTCGACCTCATGATTATGAATCATGCGCTCTAACCAGCTGAGCTATCCCGCCATTGCGTTTTTGCGAGTGCAAAGATAGATAATAAATTTTGTTTTGCAAAGTTTTTGCAACTTTTTTTACAGAATTGTTGCAAAATAGTTATGGGAGAGAGAAAAAAGTCTATTTGGGTTGTGGCAAACGTGCTCAATACCATTTCTTTGGCGGCGAGTGTGGTGCTGCTCGTATCGATGTCGATTGAGGTTGCTGATAGGGCAGACGATCTGCTCTCAGAGTGGTATAGGGTATTGCAGCTTGTGGTCTGCTCGATATTTTTTGTGACGGCTGTCTTTAGGCTACTTATACCTCGCTACCGTAGGCGTCATTGGTTTCGGGATGTGCTCTTTGCACTGCTCTCTATACCTTATATAAATATATTGGAGTGGGGTGGGGTGGAGTTGGCTGCCCGCTATGAGCGTATTGTGGCCTTTGCGCCCGTACTAATGTCGGTTATGGCGACGGTGGTTATCCTCGAGTGGCTCATAGAGGGTCGAAAGCGGCGTCTTATGGCGGCCTATATCCTCACGGTGACGATGTTTACATATATCTCGGCACTGCTCTTCTACGACTGCGAAATGGGGGTGAATAGCCGCCTTAAGAGCTTTGGTGATGCCCTCTGGTGGGCGTGGATGAATGTAACGACCGTCGGCGCGGAAATTTTCCCCGTGACGGCCGTAGGAAAGGTTGTCTGCGTGGTGCTGCCCGTTGTAGGAATGATGTTTTTTCCGATATTTACGGTGTATGTTTCAGACTACTATGATAAGAAGCATTAGAACTTCTTGCCGAAGATAATCGAACAGAAGGTGTTGAAGAGTATCTTTATGTCGAGCAGAAACGAATGGTGCGAGAGGTAGTAGAGGTCGAGCTCAAGGCGGCGCAACATCTTCTCCATCGTGTCTGTGTATCCGTTGTAGAGCGTGGCGTAGCTTGTAACGCCAGGGCGTACCTGGTAGAGGTAGCGATAGCGGTTGTCGTGCTCCATAATCTGGTCGATATAGAACTTGCGCTCGGGTCGCGGGCCAACAAAGGCCATATCGCCCACAAATACATTCCACAGCTGCGGCAGCTCGTCGAGGTGGTGTGCACGGATAAATGCTCCGACACGTGTCAGTCGAGGATCGCTCTGGCCGCCGCTGTGGCTTAGTTGTGGGCCCATCTTCTCGGCATCCAGACGCATAGAGCGGAATTTGTATATCTTAAAGGGCTTGCCGTGGCGCCCGATGCGCTCCTGCACAAAGATTGCGGGGCCTCCATCCTCTCTACGAACAGCGATGTAGCAGATTGCAAATAGTGGGGCAAAGAGTGCCATTGCAACCGCTGAGGCTATAAAATCGATAGCTCGCTTGCATCTACGACCAAATGAGGTCATATTGTCCTTGATAAAAGCATCTTTTGGTGTTGATAGGGTTGTTCTATGCATAATCTCCACAGTTTGTTAAATGTGGAGAGGTTATCCAAACTTTATGCCACAAAAAATATAAATTGTTAAGGGGCTGTCCAACAATAGTTGAGCAACCCCTATTTTATCAAATGGTAAAAATCTTACAACTCGTCGCTATATACTGCACCAGGAAGGTCGTGCTGGTTGTAGCGCGATGCCATAGACATACCATATGCGCCCGCAGACTTGATTGTGAGCAGATCACCACGCTTTGTGATTGGGAGCGATACATTCTCATCAAAGACATCGGTTGACTCACAGGCAGTGCCGACGATGGTATACTTGAGTCGCTGATCGGCCTCTGAGGTGATGTTCTCGATATTGTGGTACGAGCCGTAGAGCGCCGGGCGAATAAGTTCGGTCATAGAGCCGTCAACAATCACAAGACGGCGACCTGTGGCTGTGGTCTTGTTGTATAACACCTTGGTAATCAGCTCGCCACACTGCGCGACAATCGAACGGCCGAACTCGAAGTGTACCTCGCGATTGCCAACCTTAAGGTGCTGCTTGATAATTGCAAAGACAGATGCAAAGTTCGGAATTGGCTCATTCTCAGGCATATCGTAGTTTACACCCAGTCCACCACCGACATCTACAAACTCAAGCTCAAAGCCGAGGCTTGTGAGGTTTTCAACAATCACATTGACCTTGTTGCACATATTCTCAAAGACATGCAACTCGCGGATTTGCGAACCGATGTGGATGTGCATACCGATAACAAGTACATTCTTCAGCGAGCGAATGTGCTCTACGCTTGAGAGAATCTCCTCGTACGAAATACCGAACTTACTATCTGCCTGACCGGTATCGATGCAGTGGTTAGTCTTAGGGTCGATATCTGGGTTGACACGCAGGGCGATATTTACCACCTTGCCAGCCTCAGCAGCAAGCTCGTTCACAAGGTCAATCTCCTCAATGCTCTCGCAGTTGATTGCAAGGATATTCTGCTCAATGGCATAACGAATCTCCTTGTCGCGCTTACCTACGCCCGCATAGACGATAGATTTAGGGTCAAAGCCCGCCTCGATAGCACAACGCACCTCATTGCCGCTTGCACAGTCAATGCCCACGCCATATTTGCGGATAATCTGCAACAGACGAGCGTCGTAATTAGCCTTAATGGCGTAGTGAATCTTGTAGTCGTATTTGTTGGCAATAGACATCAGACTCTCAAGGGTCTGGTTGAGAAGCTCTATATCGTAGAGATAGAATGGGGTTTCGTACTTTGCCAACTTATCGGCAACTTGTCTGCTTAACATAACCTAATATTAGTTGTTTTAGATTTTTATTCCTGCAAAGATAATAAAAATTCTTTAATATTGGTATATACGCCCTCTATAAGCTTCTCAACAGCGTCATCTGCCGCCCAGGCAGTGTGCGGTGAAGCGAGTAGAGAGTAGTTATCGTTAAGGTCGTAGAGTGGCGAAGATGGCAGTGGCTCTTTTGAGAATACATCGAGAGCAGCGCCTGCTATAGTTTTGTTATTGAGTGCGTTAGCAAGTGCTGCCTCGTCGATAATTCCACCGCGAGCGACATTGATAATAATGGCAGTCGGCTTCATCTGCTGTAGCTGCTCACTGCCGATAAGGCCCGTCGTTTGGGCATTGAGCGGAGAGTGAATTGATACCACGTCTGCCCACGCAAGCAACTCTGAAAGCTCCATTCGAGGGTACTTCTCCTCGCGCGCCACGCCCGAAGTAGAGTAGTAGGCTACATTACAACCAAATGCCTCTGCGAGAGTCGCTACCTGACGGCCGATTGCGCCAAGGCCGATGATGCCCCAATTCTTGCCGCGCAACATCGAAATTGGGCGACCAAAATGGAAGATATCGGTGGTTGCGGCATAGGCTCCACTCTTGAAATAGTTGTCGTAATATGTGCTATTTTTTAGCAGCGAGAGGGCGTCACACAGGGTCGCTTCGGCAACAGAATAGGTCGAGTATCCCGATACATTTTTAACCTCAATACCGAGCTCTGCAGCGGCCTGTAAATCGACATTGTTCATACCTGTTGCAGAGATTGCAATTAGTTTAAGGTCAGGCAGTTGCAACATCGTCTCGCGAGAGATGTAGACCTTGTTCGTGATGATAACTGTAGCCCCTTTGCTTCGCTCTAAAACCTGCTCTGGGGTGGTGCGGTCATAACCTATGTACTCGCCTAAAGACTCGATAGATGAGAGGTCATTTCCACCGAGTGAATACTCGTCCAAAAATACTATTTTAGCCATATTTGTTACGTTTTTATTTCTCTACTAAATCTCTGATTGCTGCCGATGCACAACCTATGCCGAAGAGGGCAGGGAGGTATGATATTGTGCCGACATTTGACTTCTTATTTTGCTCCTCGCAGAGTATCATAGCACCCTCAATCGGTGGCTCGGCTGAGAAAACAGCCTTAAATCCACGGCGTATTCCCATCTTGTGCAGGCGCTTGCGCAGCATATGTGCAAGAGGGCAATGGTGGGTCTTCGAAATGTCGCAAATCTCCATCTTTGTTGGATCGAGCTTTGCACCTGCACCCATAGAGCTGACTAGCGGGATATTGCGGTCTAAAGCCCCTTTGATAAGGGCAAGCTTGGGTGAAAGGGTGTCTATAGCATCGACAATATAGTCGAAGTGTGTGCTGTCCAAAATCTCGTCTGTCTTCTCATCCTTGATATACTCTGAAACGATGGTAAGATTGAGTTCTGGGTTGATATCTTTGAGTCGTTCGGCAAGTACCTCGGTCTTTACTCTGCCGACGGTCGAGTGTAGGGCTATGAGCTGGCGGTTGATGTTGCTCTCGGATACGCTATCGGAGTCGGCAATAGTCATTGCGCCAACACCCGCACGAACAAGCATCTCTGCGGCATAAGCACCTACGCCACCCACGCCAACGACCAGAATATTCGCCTTTTTTAGCCTCTCCAGACCCTCTTTGCCAAGTAGAAGTTCACTTCTCTCTAACCACATATTTTTGTGAAATTTTCGTTGGTAATATAGTTCAAAATAGCCTCAGGAATACCCAGTATACCAGCGGCTTGTGAGTAGATTTGGTCAATATTTACGTCACTTTCGTCTGTCTCAAAAAAGAGAAGCTCGGTAGGGTAGTTTTTCATCGCCTCAATGCTCTTTGGGGAGTGAAAAGTGCGATGTCCAAAAGAGAGGTAGTAACCACGCTCTGCTGCGCGCGCAGCCTGCTCCGTAGAACCGATAAAACCGTGGAAAATCACAAACTTTAGCGAGTAGTTTTTTAGACACTCCATCACTTTTTCGAAGGTACGAACTGAGTGTAGAACCACACCTTTTCCAGCTCTCTGTGCAATCTCAAGCTGTGCTTGAAATACCAAAAGTTGCTTATCTCTGTCTACACCACAAGCGTAGTCAAGACCAATTTCGCCAATGGCGTCGTAGTGGTCTGCGACCCTCTCAATGGCAAAGATACTGTCGGTGCTCGCCCCCTCTGCATCGTAGGGGTGAATACCAATGGTTGAGAGTGTTAGCTCCCCCTTTTTCGGGCTGTGAGTATGAATATTGACTATCATATTGCAAAAGTAGCAAAAAAAGTGCGAAAATATGCTCAAAAATGAGAAAAAAGTCGTATCTTCGCGAGCGAAAATGTCTATTAATTTTTTTACAATAAACATCAAATCATTAAAACAGTTTTAACAATGTCAAAAACTATTAAACTGTGCAAAGGTTTGGACATCCAGTTGCAGGGTGCAGCTGAGAAGAAGACAACAGTTCTTCCGTTGGCTTCTACTTATGCCGTTTCTCCGCTTGACTTCCAGGGTGTTACTCCAAAGATGCTGGTTAAAGTTGGTGATGCAGTTAAGGCAGGTACACCGTTGTTCTTTAATAAGAATAACGCCTCTGTACTCTTCACTTCGCCTGTTAGCGGTACTGTTGCTGCTGTAGTTCGCGGAGAGAAGCGTCGTATCCTTGCAGTAGAGATTGCAGCTGACTCAACTATCGCATACGAGGAGTTTGCTACTCTCGATGTTAAGAGTGCATCTCGCGACCAGATTGTAGAACTTTTGCTCAAATCGGGTCTTTGGACACTGCTTATTCAGCGTCCTTACGGTATTATCGCCAATCCGGCTGATATGCCTAAGTCGATCTTTGTTTCGGCGTTTGATTCTGCTCCGCTTGCTCCTGACTACGGCTACACACTTGCCGGCGATAAGGAGGCACTGCAGAAGGGATTTGAGGTTCTCGGTCGTCTGACAGAGGGTAAGGTTCACTTGAGCTACAACGCTTGTGACGCTGCCCCTGAGTTTGCAGGCGTTGAGCTTCACGCATTCAAGGGTAAGCACCCAGCAGGTAATGTAGGTGTTCAGATTCACCACATCGACCCAATCAACAAGGGTGAGAAGGTTTGGACTGTAGGCTATGCAGATGTAGCTATTATCGGTCGCCTCTTCCTCTCTGGTAAGGTTGATATGACCCGCACAATCGCTGTTACCGGTTCTCAGGTTGCAGCTCCAGCTTATGTAAAGGTTGTTGCAGGCGCTAAGCTTGACTCAATCCTTGCTGGTAATCTTGTTGCTAACGCTCACGCACGTTACATCTCTGGTAATGCACTTACTGGTCGTAATGTTGGCGCAGAGGGTTACCTGGGTTACTACTCAAATCAGCTGACTGTTATCCCTGAGGGTGACGACTACGAGTTTATGGGCTGGGCTATGCCACGCTTCAGCAAGTTCTCAGTATCTCGTGCTTACTTCTCTTGGCTCTTCCCTAACCGCAAGTACAACCTCGACACCAACACAAACGGTGAGGAGCGTGCATTTGTAGTTACAGGCCTCTATGAGAAGTATCTGCCTATGGACATCTACCCAATGCACCTTTTGAAGGCTATTATGGCTGGTGACCTGGATAAGATGGAGGCTCTGGGTATCTACGAGGTAGTTGAGGAGGACTTCGCACTCTGCGAGTTTGTTGATCCATCAAAGATCGATATGCAGCAGGTTATCCGCAACGGTATTAACTTAATGATTAAGGAGGGTGAGTAATGAAGGCACTTCGTACACTTGTTGATAAAATCAAGCCGACATTTACCCGTGGCGGTAAGCTCGGTTTCCTCGCATCGACCTTCGGTGCTTTCGAGACATTCCTGTTCGTTCCTAACCACACAACCAAGAGTGGTGCTCACATTCGTGACTGTAACGATATGAAGCGTACTATGATTATGGTTGTTTTGGCACTTGTTCCTGCAATGCTCTTCGGTTGTTACAACACCGGTCTGCAGGTTAACCTCGAGGGCTGGACAGCATTCTTCTATGGTCTTGTTCGTTTCCTTCCAATGCTTGCAACCTCGTATATCGTAGGTCTTGCAATTGAGTTTGTGGCAGCACAGCTTCGTGGCCATGAGGTAAACGAGGGTTTCCTTGTATCAGGTTTCATTATTCCGCTCATTATGCCTGTAAGCACTCCACTTTGGATGGTTGCTCTGGGTACTGCATTTGCGGTAATCTTTGGTAAGGAGGTATTTGGTGGTACAGGTATGAATGTATTCAACCCTGCAGTTCTTGCACGTGCATTCGTATTCTTTGCCTACACTCCACAGATGTCAGGTGAGACTGTTTGGTACTCAACTTGGAAGATGATGGGCGCAACTGACGCAGCTACTGGTGCTACAGCACTCGAGCAGCTTGCATCTCAGGGCCAGATGCAGTGGAGCGCACTCGATGCATTCCTCGGCTTTATCCCAGGTTCATTCGGTGAGACCTCTACGCTTGCAATCCTGATTGGTGCAGCAGTTCTGCTCTTTACCGGTATCGCTTCTTGGAAGACTATGGTATCTGTATTTGCGGGTGGTGCAGCTATGGCATACCTCTTTAGCGCACTCGGTTGCTTCGACTTCCCTGCATACTATCACCTGATCGTTGGTGGTTTTGCATTCGGTGCAGTCTTTATGGCAACTGACCCTGTAACATCAGCACAGACATCTACTGGTAAGTATATCGTAGGTTTTATGACAGGTGCTATTGCAATTCTTATCCGTCAGGTAAACCCTGCATATCCGGAGGGAATGATGCTCTCAATCCTGTTTATGAACGCGCTTGCTCCACTTGTTGATTACTTCGTTGTTGAGGCGAACATCCGTCGTCGTGCAAATCGTGCTAAAACCGTAAAATAGGGAGGATATAGTTATGAAATTTAATACAAACAGTAATACCTATATTATTACCTATTCGGTAGTAATGGTAGTAATCGTTGCAGTATTGCTCTCTGTAGCTGCACTCGGCCTTAAGCCACGCCAGGAGGCAAATATGCTCAACGAGAAGAAGACACAGATTGTTAAGGCACTTGGCGAGGATCCTGCAACAGTTGCTTACGACAGCGTAATTGCAAAGGCAGTTGTCCTTGACGCTTCAGGTGCAGTAGTTTCTGAGGATGTAAACGAGGTTTTCGCAGCTCTTAACGACCTTAAGGGTAGCTTCGCAGCTGGTCGTTTCCCACTCTTCGTGGCAAACAATGGTGTTGTAGTGCCTCTCTATGGTGCAGGTCTTTGGGGCCCAATCTGGGGATATATCGCACTCGATGCAGATATGAATACCGTTAAGGGTATCGTTCTCGACCACTCAGGCGAGACTCCAGGTCTTGGTGCAGAGATTACCACTCCAAAGCACCAGGCTATGTACCCTGGTAAGACCGTATATGAGGGTGATGCAATTGTTGG
Organism: Alistipes sp.; assembly: GCA_045633445.1. Classification (GTDB taxonomy): domain Bacteria; phylum Bacteroidota; class Bacteroidia; order Bacteroidales; family Rikenellaceae; genus Alistipes. The sequence continues at coordinate 382,908 of JAZQYI010000007.1, read as the reverse complement.
TGTAACTCTGAAGAAGGGTGGCGCAGACAAGAGTAATCCACACGAGGTAGATGCTATCACTGGTGGTACTAAGACCTCTGACGGTGTAACTGCAATGATCTCAGACTGCTTGAACTATTACAAGCCTTACTTCGATGCTGCTCGTGCAGCCGCTACAGAGGTAGAGGCAGAGTCTAACACTATAAATGAGTAAAACAATGGCAAGTAAGAGTTTGAAAAATTTGACAGGTCCACTCAGTGGCAATAACCCTGTCATCGTGCAGATCCTCGGTATCTGCTCAGCTTTGGCGGTAACCGTACAGCTCAAGCCTGCAATTGTTATGGGCTTGTCAGTAATGGTTGTAACAGCATTCTCTAACCTTGTAATGTCACTGCTGCGTAACGGCGTACCTTCACGTATCCGTATCATCGTTCAGCTGGTGGTTATTGCAGCGTTGGTTATCTTGGTAGACCAGGTGCTTAAGGCATTTGTATATGATGTATCAAAGCAGCTTTCGGTATACGTAGGTCTGATTATTACTAACTGTATCGTTATGGGTCGTGTTGAGGCATTTGCTCTTCAGAACAAGCCTTGGGACTCATTCCTTGACGGTATTGGTAACGGTTTGGGTTACGGCTCAATTCTGGTAATTATCGCCTTCTTCCGTGAGCTCCTCGGTTCAGGAACTCTCTTCGGTTTCCGAGTTATTCCTGAGAGCTGGTATATTGCAGAGGGTGGTTTCTACTCAAACTGCGGTCTTATGCTCTTCCCACCAATGGCTCTGATTATCGTGGGCTGTATTATCTGGGCTCACCGTTCATTCAATAAGGATTTACAGGAAAAATAGGAGGATAGACAATGGAGACTTTGAATTTATTTATCAGCTCGATTTTTATCGACAACATGGTGTTCGCATTCTTCTTCGGAATGTGCTCCTATATCGCTGTATCTAAGAGTGTAAAGACTGCGCTCGGTCTGGGTCTTGCCGTAACTTTCGTGCAGACAATGACTGTGCCTCTCAACTACCTTCTCAACGAGTATGTGCTCGCACCAAATGCTCTTGTTGAGGGTGTTGATCTGTCGTTCCTCTCATTTATCATCTTTATTGCCGTTATTGCTGCATTCGTGCAGTTGGTAGAGATGGTTGTTGAGAAGTTTTCTCCAACACTCTATAACCAGCTCGGTATCTTCCTTCCGCTTATCGCAGTAAACTGCGCAATTATGGGTGGTTCACTCTTTATGCAGCAGATGGTAGGTGCTGGCGAGATCAACAACTTCGGTCAGTCTGTAGTTTACGGTCTGGGTTCAGGTATTGGTTGGTGGATTGCTATCGTTATGATGGCTGCTATCCGCGAGCGTTGTACCTACTCAAACATCCCTGCACCGCTTAAGGGCCCAGGTATTGCCTTTATCATTACAGGTCTGCTCGGTATTGCGTTTATGATCTTCTCAGGTATTCAGTTGTAAACCTTTATAAAGAGTATAAACATGGGAAAAGTAATTTTAATTGCAATTGTTGCCTTTCTTGCAGTGACACTGCTTCTGGTGGCTCTGCTGCTCTTTGCAAAGGCAAAACTTACCTCTTCAGGTAAGGTAAGCATCGACATTAACGACGGTAAGAAGGTCGTTGAGGTTGAGGCTGGCGGTAACCTTCTCGCTACTCTTGCTACTGCAGATATCTTCCTTCCATCAGCTTGTGGTGGTAAGGGTGCCTGCGGTCAGTGCAAGTGCCAGGTTATGGAGGGTGGTGGCGAGGTTCTTCCTACAGAGAAGGGCTTCTTCAACCGCGCACAGATCCGTGACCACTGGCGTCTTGGTTGCCAGGTGAAGGTTAAGGAGGATATGAAGATCGCTGTTCCTGCATCTGTTCTTAGCATCAAGAAGTGGGAGTGCGAGGTTGTATCTAACCACAATGTAGCAACATTTATCAAGGAGTTCGTCGTTAAGCTTCCTGAGGGTGAGCACCTTAACTTCCGCTCTGGTGGTTATATCCAGATTGACGTTCCTGCAATCACTGTAGACTATAAGGATATCGATGTAGATCCTCAGTATGAGGAGGATTGGGTTAAGTTCGGTCTTCGTGACCTTAAGATGGTTAACCCAGAGCCTCAGGTTCGTGCATACTCTTGCGCAACTTACCCTGCTGAGGGCGATATTATCCGTCTTAACGTACGTATCGCAACTCCTCCATTTGGCCCAGATCGTAAGATGCTCCCTGTAAACCCAGGTGTATGTTCTTCTTACATCTACAGCCTTAAGCCAGGTGATAAGATCACTATGTCAGGTCCATTTGGTGAGTTCTTCTTGCCAGATAATCTGCCAGATGATCAGGAGCTTATCTTCATCGGTGGTGGTGCTGGTATGGCTCCTATGCGTAGCCACATTATGCACCTCTTTAAGACTGAGAAGACTAAGCGCCCTGTTACCTTCTGGTACGGTGCTCGTTCACTCAAGGAGGCATTCTATCTCGAGGATTACGCAGAGATCGAGCGCGACTTCCCTAACTTTAAGTTTAACCTCGCTCTCGACCGCCCAGATCCAGAGGCAGATGCAGCAGGCGTAGACTATAAGGTTGGTTTCGTTCACAATGTTCTCTTCGAGAACTACCTCAAGAACCACGAGGATCCAGAGGGTTGTATCTACCTTATGTGTGGACCTCCGATGATGGTCGCTTCAGTAGAGAAACTTCTTGATTCACTCGGCGTGCCGCCAGAGAACATTCTCTACGACAACTTCGGCGCATAATTTTGGCGTGATAGTGTGCCATCTATGGCACATCCCTTAATAAGTAGCGACGGCTGTACGTTTTGTACTATCCGTCGCTACTTCTTTTCACGATGCGCCATACCTGGCATACTCTGACGCCAAAATTGTAAAGACTCTTAGATTACCCATCCGTGGATTTTTGTACGATGCGTCATACCTGGCATACTCTGATGCAAAATTTTGCGTTAGAGTAAAATGTTAAATATTACTGTGCAACAGCAATAAAAAATATCCGCCGCAGGCGGATACTAGAAAAGTTAAAGGCCAATAGCTAAAAGCTAATAGCGTAAAAAAAGAGAGCCATTTGGCTCTCCTTTTTTACTTATACAAGAATCGTTTGATTGAGTTTTTTGGGGTTCGTTCGAAGTCGTCGGCGAGGATTTCGAAGTCAGCGACCTGTGCGTAGGCTGGCAGCTTTTGGTTGAGCATAATGATATTTGACTTCATAATGGTCTCAAGCTGCTGCTTGGTCAGTGGGTTGCTATCGTCGTTATCTGTTGCTACGATAGCAATGATACGGTTCTTACGGCTGATAATAATTGACTCGCGCACGTGAGGCATTGCGTTGAGCAGCTCCTCAATCTCCTCAGGGTATACGTTCTGGCCGTTTGCGGTAAGAATCATATTCTTTGAGCGGCCCTTGATGTAAATGTTTCCGTACTTATCCATTACGCCGAGGTCACCAGTCTTCATATAGCCGTCATCGGTAAATGTTGCGGCAGTAACATCTGGCTGCTTGTAGTAGCCGAGCATAACATTGTCGCCACACACCTGAATCTCTCCAGCGACGTTCTGTGGGTCTGTAGAGTCGATTCTCACCTCCATACCATCTACTGGCTTACCGCAAGAGCGGATAGCGAAGTCATACCAATCCTCATAGCCAATCAGTGGACCACACTCGGTCATACCATAACCAACGGTATAAGGGAGCTTAATCTGCTTGAGCAGCACCTCGATAGGGCCGCTGATAGCTGCACCACCGATAATGATGTGCTTCATATTGCCACCGAAAGATGCGAGAATCTTCTTACGAACAGATGATAAGATGATGTTGCTCAGTCCAGGAATCTTGAGCGCGAGCTTGAGTGCTGGCTTCTCAAGTGTAGGGATAACCTTGTTGCGGATAATCTTCTCAAGTACGAGCGGTACTGTAATGAGCATATAAGGGCGGACATCTCTAAATGCCTGCATCAGCAGGGTAGGGGTCGGCATCTTGCCGAGGAAGTAGATTGTAGCACCCGAACAGATAGGGTAGATGAACTCAAAAGCAAGACCGTAGAGGTGTGCTAGAGGCAACATAGATACGATGCTTGAGCCAAGAGGCATCTTGATGCGATTAACGCCAAAGGTGATGTTTGACGATATGTTGTTGTTCGAGAGCATAATGCCCTTTGGAGATGAGGTCGTACCTGATGTGTAGCTTATAGTATTCAGATCATCTGGTTCGCCAACCTCGTAGTGAACAAACTTACGCTTCATACCCTGTGGATACTTCGCGCGGAAGAGCTGCTGAAGGTTTGGCATAACATCCTTCAAAATCTCATCCTTTGACCAGAGCTCGGTAAAGTCCTCAATGCAGATTGCGCCCTTGAGCTGTGGCATCTGCTCTGCCGACATATTTGCCCACATCTTACGCTCGGTAAAGAGAGCAACGCTGTCTGAATGGTCAACTAATTTCTGTAAATTCTCGGCAGTAAAGCCGTTCAAAATAGGAACTGCAACAGCGCGGTAAGATACAATTGCGAGATAGGAGATACCCCAGCGAGCAGTATTGTTTGCACTAATTGCAATCTTATCACCCACCTTTACTCCCAATCTCTCAAACACAATATGCAGCTTAGCAATGTGAGTTGCTACGTCTGCATACAGGAAAGTCTCGCCACGATAGTCGCATACAGCCGGCTTATGCCAGTTGTTCTGTGCCGCTTCGGCAAATCTTTCAACAAAATGCTTCATACACATTGGTGGTTTCTTTGGATGTTGTATTAACTCTGTTTATCTCGTTCTTTTTTGCGATTTCGTACCTCTTTGGAATTTTTCTCCTCGTTACATAGGTCCACTATGCTCCTCGTCGTAAAATCCCAAATAGCCACAAACTCGCAAAAAATCACTTCGTAAACAGAGTCAAAACAACATCCTGTTGTATTAGTTGCGAATTGTAGCCTCGGTTTTATGCGCCTCGTCACATAGTATCGACTATGCTCCTCGGCGCACAATGCCAAATAGTCACTTCCTCGCAAAAAATAACTTCGTAAACAGGCCTAAAACAACCTCTTGAAGTTGTATGCAAGTTGTGACAAATTCCTATTCTGTGAATAGGCGGCACATCGCCAATCGTAAATAAAGAACCGACAAACAGTTTAATCCAACCTCCGGATTAATAAATTAGTTTATTTTACTAACCATTTGGTTATATTGTCAATGTATGTCTTCGAGATTGGTACATCAAATACCCCCTCGATACCGAACTCGATAAAGACTCCATCCTTATCGCGGCGGAGCACCTTTATGCGGTCCATATTAATCATATAAGAGCGATGGCAGCGCTGTATGCTGCAGTTGCTCAACTGTCCTGCAACACGTTTCATAGTGTTGCGAATCATTGTCTTTTTAATCTGTTCGTTGTTCAGATACCATACACAGATATAGTTATCTGCCGACTCAATCATTATCAGATCCTCGCGTTTAACAGAGAGTCGCATCTCGTTATGGTCGTCATAGAGTGTGATATACGCCTTATGTAGCCCCTCTTCATCGTTGTCGATACGCTCTTTGAGCGCTTTGAGTTGGTGCGCCTTATCATCGATAATTATATAGAGCAAAAAGAAGGCATACGGAATAAAGAGTATGCAGGCTGTACGACCAAGAACATTTGTAAAGAGTCTGAAGATGCTTACATACTCCTCATGAAAGAGGGTTGCAGACCAGATTGTAATACCCAATGCAACGATGACAAACTCAATGCCGCACCAGACTAAGTAACCACGATAGGTGAGCTCGCTCTGACGGTTGCGACGTACAAGGATCATACGCGAGATCATAATCAGCGTGGCGGCAACAATAATTACCGAACTGAGTGCTAAAAAGAAGGCATCTTCAGTAGAGTCTATCCAATGGAAGCGTGCACCGTGAACGATAAAGTCGAGTGATTCGTATATATTGAACGGTCTGAATATCAGGATGAAGACAACAGCAATAACGGCCATTGATAGAACGGTTATTGCTTGTCGATAGTATGTAAATATCGACTTTGGAACAAGTTGATCAAGAAGGTTTCTATTCATCGTTATCAGGTTTTTGCGACACACGACCCAACACTCTTTCAATCAACTCATCACTTTGGTCGCACGAAATGTAATACTTATCTTCGTATATGTCGGTAATCTCTATAAAGTTACTCCACTTTAGGGCGTATATCTTTACAAAGTCCCAACTCTTAAAATCGAGGAAACTGCCGTAGTAGCCAAAGAAACCAGATGCTGCAAAAATAGGCATAATAAACTTCATCTGCTTGTTTGACACAACTTTTATCGACTCAATCTCCTTATAGGCAATGTGTGTATAGTCCGAGATACAGCATATCTCTATGCCCTCGTCACTCAGTATTATTCGACGAGGAATAGAGAGTGCCATAAGTGCCACAATGGCAATAGCGATAGATATAAACCACGCAAGAATGTAGCCACCATCTACCAGCAGACAGAGTGTGGCTGCCACAACAGCAAACACAATAAAGTGGACTACTGTCAGGTAGCGGGTCTTATTATCTGTCGTATACTTGTACTCAAACATCCTCTAAATCTCTTTTGCCGCTTGGGCAATGGCCTGAGCGATAACCATATCCTCAGGCGTTGTAATCTTTATATTCTGCCTCTCTCCTGTGCAGAGTGTCACGCGGTGTGGGGTAGTGCGCTCAACTACCGATGCATCGTCGGTAAATGAGGCATCGTAGTCGGTATCGTAAGCCGCACGAATCAGTCCCGCCTCAAATATCTGCGGAGTCTGCACCACGCGGAGCTTTGTGCGGTCTGCAATCTTGCTGCCGCCATCCTCTGTAACCTCTCTAAACGAATCTACAGCCTCAATTACAGGAATTGCCGAGCCGTGCTCGATAGCGCATTTGACGGTATTGCGTATCATCTCAATAGATGCAAATGGGCGAACGCCATCCTGAATTGCGATAATGTCGACGCCATCTGTAATAGCCTCAATGCCGTTCTTTACAGAGTGAAAGCGCTGCTCTCCACCCTCGACAATCTTGTGACGAGCAACACGGAAACGGGCCGAGTAGTTTTTCCAGAAATCAATCTGTGCAGCGGGTAACACAACAACAATCTTTGCACCAGGCAGAGCCTTTGCAAAGTTGTTGATTGTTCTAATAAGTATCGGCTCACCGTCAATAAGGGCAAACTGCTTTGGAATTGCTCCGCCCATACGACTGCCGCTACCGCCAGCAACGATTACTACACCAACTGCTATCTGTTCCATATCAGTTTCTTTCCAAAACCGAGCGTATTGTCGGTAAGTTTCATAAATGTAGGCTCTACAACCCAAATATTGAGCGGCGCTACGGCGGCGTAAGGGAAACGCTTAACGTATACGCTGCGATCCTCTGCCTCTCCGCGTCGTGCAACTCCGCAAATCTGTAGCCCCTGCACCTTGCCTACAACCTTTGTCTCGAGGGTGATAGCACAAGCGACATTGCTATTTGCGACCATCTGCTGTGCGTGGCAGGTTGTATCATCAGAGGTGAAGATAAAGAGGTTTCGCGCCTTGTCATATGCGTAGAAGCAGGCCGCGCAGTAGGGTAGACCATCTGCAGTTGAGGTGGCGAGCGTCAGCACATGGTGGCGGGCGATAAAGTCTGTTATCTTCTTCTCTGGTAGCATACTACTTGATGGTTACAGAGTCTATTACGGTAATTTTCATTGAGTCAGGTACTTCACCCTCAAGCTCGGCAATAACACGAGCCTTGACCCACTCAAACTTCTCACGATTAGCCTCCTTGATAGGCTCTGACGGCTTCTGTGGTACCTTGAGAGGGTTAATCGGCTGACCATTCTTCCAAAGGCGGAAGTCGAGGTGCGGGCCGGTAGAGCGACCGGTGCTACCTACATAGCCGATAACCTGACCTTGAGATACGCGCTTGCCTACAGCAATGCCCTTAGCAAAGCTCTTGAGGTGGAGGTATCCAGACTGCATCTTACCTGGGTGCTTGATATAGACGGTGTTACCGCCAGCGCCCTTGTAACCCTTGAGTGTTACTGTTCCATCTGCTACCGCACGAACTGGAGTGCCTGCAGGAGCTGCATAGTCAACGCCGGTATGTGGGCGATACTTTTTCAGTACCGGATGCAGACGAGCGTATGAGAACTTAGACGAGATGCGGGTAAACTTGAGCGGAGCCTTGAGCATCTGCTTGCGTAGTGAGCCACCGTCAGCCTCCCAATACTGCACCTTGCCATCCTGAGGGAATGGAATAGCGTAGATATCCTTACCGCCGTGATTAAATTTTGCACCCCATACACGACCGATACCAACAGAGAGGGTGTCTACAAACTTCTCGTCGTAGATAACCGTAAAGCTATCGCCCTGCTGAATACCGAAGAAGTCAACCGTCCACTGGTAGATATCCTCCATCTCTGCGGCAAGGGCATATGGCATATTCTCCTGCATAATTGTTCCCCAAAGTGAGGTCTCGATTGTACCGCTGCTCTTTGTTCGGCGCAGGGTGACTGGCTTTGAGTCGGCACGAACGGCTACAGAGTCGCCCACGAATGAGAAGACGACATAGTCTATAAGATTCTTCTCGTAGACAAGGTGGTCGAGTCGCATACGGGTTGTGTCGAGCGTGTCGCGCTTGGTAAAGGTGGTGTACTTGTGTCCAATACGGATTGTGCGTAGTGGGCAAATATCCTTTGTCAGAGCGTCAAGACGGGCAATCTTTGGTACGGTAATGCCGTAGCTGTCGAGAATCTTGCCCCAGGTGTCGCCCTGTATAACCTCGTGATTGTCAAGCTGGTATCCATCAGCATCAATGCCGTAAACAATGTTGCGTGGTTTCTCCTCTTCAGTAGAGTTAGTGCCGATGTTGCAGCTGGTAAAACCCGCGCAAAGTGCTAGTAGTATGATTGAGTGTAATAAGTGTTTCATAGCGTGCAAAGTTAACAAAAATGAGATAATAAACTATAAAAAACGTAGTTTTTTTATAAAAAAGTTGTTTCGAGTTGTAGATATCAAAAAAAATGTATATTTTTGAATTTTGAAAGCAGTTTTGTGTATTTATGAATGTAATCTTGCGAAAAATAGCGTCGTTGTTGTACGGAATGGCAATTCACGTACGTAATGTGCTGTTTGATAAGGATATCTTAAATGGCAAGAGCTACGACATTCCGATTATCTGCATCGGTAACATTACTGCTGGTGGAACAGGCAAGACGCCGATGGTGGAACTTGTGACTGCATATCTGTCGCAGAAGCATAAGGTGGCGGTCCTCTCACGAGGTTATGGTCGTAGAACAAGGGGCTACAGAGAGGTAGATGCTCTGTTTGATCACTACCTTGATGTTGGTGATGAGCCACTGCAGATTAAGCGAAAATTCCCTGACGTTCCAGTGATTGTTTGCGAGCGCCGCACAGAGGGTGTGGAGCGCATCTTGGAGCGTTTCCCTGATACCGAGATAATCATTATGGACGACGGTTTCCAGCACCGTTGGGTCAAACCGTATCTGAATATTGTTATGATTGACTACACTCGCCCAGTGGATAAGGATAGCCTTATGCCTATGGGTCAGTTGCGCGATAGTTTGGACTCGCTTGATAGGGCAAATATCTTCATCTTTACCAAGTGCCCTCCGGGTATGCTTAAGCGTGATATGAGCTTTATGATTGCGGGTCTTAAGAAGAAGCCTTCGCAGGCGACATTCTTCTCTCGTCCGCAGTGTAAGGAGGTGCGTGCGCTGTCGAGTGGTGCACCTGTGGCTCTGCCGGAAAAATGCAAGGTTATTGCAATGTCGGGTATTGGTAATAATGAGGCATTCTTCAATGGTATTGCTAAGCGCTACGAGGTGGTTGCAAAGATTGGCCTTGAGGATCACTACAAGTATAGCATAGACGATACAGATCTGCTCTATAACGCCTTCAAGGAGCATCCAGAGGCGGCATTTGTTATAACAACAGAGAAGGACGCAGTCAAGTTAAGCAGTATCGAAAACTACCCAGAGCAGCTGCGCGACAGAATCTTCTACGAGTGTATCGGTATGGAGTTTGTGGATATGTCAGCGGCTCCATCTGTCAGAATTGAGCGTGAGCTATACGACTTACTCGATAACGAAATAAAGAATTTTAACGATGATGCACATATCAGAGGCTGTTAACTATATTAACGGCGTAACATCTAACTATAATCCGACCGTAGGTATTATCTTGGGTACGGGTCTTGGTGGTTTTGTAGATAATATTCAGGTCGCTTACTCAATTCCATACAGCGATATTCCGAATATGCCTGTTTCGACCGTTGAGGGTCATGCAGGTCGTTTGATTTTTGGTACAATTGGCAGTGTTAAGGTCGTTGCTATGCAAGGCCGTTTCCACTACTACGAGGGTTACACAATGAAGCAGGTGACCTTCCCAGTGCGCGTGCTTGCAAAGCTTGGTATCGACTACCTCTTTGTATCTAACGCCAGCGGTGGTATCAATACATCGTTCTGCGTGGGTGATTTAATGATTATCACAGACCATATCAACCTGCTGCCAAATCCGCTTATCGGTCCAAATATGGCGGAGTTCGGCCCTCGATTTCCGGATATGCACGATTGCTACAGCAAGGCTGTAAGAGATAAGGCGACTGCTATTGCCGAGAAGCACAACATCAAGCTTCAGTATGGTGTCTATGTCGGCACAACTGGTCCAACCTTCGAGACTCAGGCAGAGTATCGCTACTTCAAGGCTATTGGTGGCGATGCAGTGGGTATGTCAACCGTGCCAGAGACCATTGTTGCGCGTCATATGGGCGTGCCTGTGTTTGGTGTGTCGGTAATCACAAACTGCGGTCTGAGTGACCAGAAGGGCGACCACGAGGATGTGCAGTTGCAGGGTCGTAAGGCTGGTGAGCGTATGAGTAATCTGTTTGTTGAATTAATAAAGCAACTATGATAAACAAAGTTATCCTTGTCGGCAATATTGGTGCCGACCCTGAAATCAGAACACTTGAGAGTGGTGTGAAGACCGCTCGCGTGCGCTTGGCAACTACCGAGCGATTTACTAACCGTCAGACAAACGAGACCACAGAGCAGACAGAGTGGCATACTGTCATCTTCTGGCGCGGTCTTGCAGATATTGTTGATAAGTACGTTCGTAAAGGTAGTCAGATCTATATTGAGGGCTCAATCCACTACCGTGATTGGCAGGGTGCTGATGGTCAGCGCCACTTCACTACAGAGATTACCGCCTCTGAGCTTAAGCTTCTTGGTCGTCGCGCTGAGGGTAGCGCTGCTCCGCAGCAGTATCCACAGCAGGCAGCCGCTCCGCAGTATGCTCGTCAAGCTGAGCCTCAGTACGCTGCACCGCAGTATCCAACCCCTGCACCAGCACCAGTGCCTGCAGCACCAACTATGGCGCCAATGGCAGAGGATGACGACCTCCCATTCTAAATTCGTCTTGTTATACAAATTTAGGGGTTTGCCCATAAAGCAAAAGAGTTTCCGATTTCGGAAACTCTTTTTTGCTATAGTCATTGGCTTACTTGTTTGTTCTGCCAGGATATGCCTCAAGGGCTTTGGCGAGGATTGTCAGTGCCTTTTTGAGTTCGTTCTTCTCAAGAACATAGGCGATACGTACCTCATCACGACCTAAATTTGAGTCGGAGTAGAAGCCCGATGCAGGGGCGAGCATAACGGTTGCACCCTCGTATTCAAAGTCAGTCAAGCACCACTCGCAGAAGCGGTTGCTATCATCAATCGGCAGTCGAACGACGGTGTAGAAAGCTCCCATCGGAATAGGGGAGTAGACGCCGTCAATCTTGTTGAGTCCATCTATCAGGCAGTTGCGGCGCTCGATATACTCCTCGTATGTGTGGATGGCATATGAACGTGGGCAGTCGAGCGACGCCTCGGCAACAATCTGTCCAAGCAGTGGTGGACTAAGACGAGCCTGGCAGAATTTCATAACCGCATCGCGCAGGGTCTTATTCTTTGTAATTAGCGCACCGATACGAATACCGCACTCAGAGTAACGCTTTGATACTGAGTCTATTAACACTACATTCTGCTCAATGCCCTCCAGGTGGCAAGCAGAAATATATGGTGAGCCAGTATAGATAAATTCGCGGTAGACCTCATCCGAGAAGAGGAACAGATCGTGCTTCTTTACAAGGTCACGAATACGATTCATCTCCTTGCGGGTGTAGAGATATCCGGTAGGGTTGTTCGGGTTGCAGATAAGGATGCCTCGCGTACGCTCGTTAATCAGCTCCTCGAACTTCTCGATAGATGGCAGTGCAAAGCCCTCGTCGATAGTCGAGGTGATAGGACGGATAACAGCACCTGCCGATACGGCAAATGCCATATAGTTGGCATATGCAGGCTCGGGAACGATAATCTCGTCACCAGGGTTAAGACACGACATAAAGGCGAAGAGAACCGCCTCAGAGCCGCCTGAGGTGATGATAATATCGTCTGCAGTAAGCTTAATCTGGTACTGGTCGTAGTAGCCGACAAGCTTCTCGCGGAATGAGAGAAAGCCGTCACTCGGACTGTACTCAAGAATCTTACGGTCAATATGTTTAAGAGCCTCAAGACCCTCAATCGGAGTCTCGATATCTGGCTGGCCGATGTTGAGGTGATAGACCTTGACACCTCTACGCTTTGCCGCCTCAGCCTTTGGCGCTAATCGTCTGATTGGCGAAGCAGGCATAAGCTCTGCTCTCTCTGAAATCTTTGGCATAATAGAAAACTTTACAAACAAAGGTAGCAATAATTTTGCTCAAATCCTATACGAGAATAAAAAAAGCCGTCGCGTGACGGCTTTTTTACTATTTGAAGAGTTATATCTCTACAAATACACACTCAATACCGACTCTCTTAAGTAGCTCAAGACCATCCTCGCAACGGTACTTCTCGCAGTATACTACGCGCTTGATACCCGCCTGAATAATGAGCTTTGAGCACTCAAGGCAAGGCGATGCGGTGATGTAGAGTGTAGCACCCTCGCAGTTGTTGGCACTCTTTGCCACCTTTGTAATTGCGTTTGCCTCGGCGTGGAGAACGTATGGCTTTGTCTGACCCATATCGTCCTCGCAGATGTTCTCAAAGCCCGATGGTGTGCCGTTGTAACCGTCAGATATAATCATCTTATCCTTGACAATCAGCGCGCCCACCTGACGGCGCACACAATATGAGTTCTCTGCCCAAATACGTGCCATCTTAAGGTATCGAACATCAAGCTGTCGCTGTTTCTCTTCTGCGTATCCCATACTATTTACCGTGACAGTGTTTGTACTTCTTACCGCTACCGCAAGGACAAGGGTCGTTGCGGCCTACCTTCTTCTCTACGTGGATTGGTGCAGGCTTGCTCTTATCGCCCTGACCAGCCGCTGCTGCAGCTGCCATACGCGATGCCTGGAGCTTGTTTACATCAACCTTAGCCTTCTGCTGGCGTGCGTTCTGAATAGCTGCAGGGTTCTGCTGCTGAACAGGAACATATGCCTTGTTGAGTACAGAGAGTACCTCGCGGTTAATCTTCTCGAGCATCTTTGAGAAGAGGTTGAATGACTCAAACTTGTAGATAAGCAGTGGATCCTTCTGCTCGTAAGATGCATTCTGTACGCTCTGACGCAGGTCATCCATCTCGCGCAGGTGCTCACGCCAAGCATCATCAATCATTGTAAACATTACAACCTTGGTAAAGGTACGGAAGATCTCAGCACCATCAGTATCCTTGCACTTCTGGAGGTTTACAGGGATGTTGTAACCCAAGTGACCGTTTGTAAGTGGGAAGTACATATTGCCCTCAAGGTTATCCTTGCGCTCCTCGTAGATGCGGGTCATAACTGGGCGAACTGTATCTGCTACAGCCTTTGCACGACGAGCATAGAGTGCACGAAGATCCTCGACAATCATCTCGATAAGATCACCGCGCTTAGCCTTCTCGTACTGCTCAGCATCGAACGATGGCTGCATACCAACCTCGCGGATGAGCTCGAATGAGAAGCTCTCGAAGTCAATACCCTCATTCTCGTTCATAAACGCCTCGGCATAGTCGTACATAAGGTTGTTAAGGTCAATCTCGATGCGCTCACCATAGAGTGCGTTGCGACGACGGGTGTAGATAACCTCACGCTGTGAGTTCATCACGTCATCGTACTCCAGCAGGCGCTTACGGATACCGAAGTGGTTCTCCTCAACCTTCTTCTGTGCGCGCTCAACAGCATTTGACATCATCTTCGACTCGATAGACTCACCCTCCTGGATGCCCATCTTATCCATCATTGCAGCGATACGGTCAGAACCGAACAGACGCATCAAATCGTCCTCGAACGATACGAAGAAACGGCTTGAACCTGGATCACCCTGACGACCGCTTCGACCACGCAACTGGCGGTCTACACGACGTGACTCGTGGCGCTCAGTACCGATAATGGCAAGACCACCTGCGGCCTTAACCTCATCGGTAAGCTTAATATCTGTACCACGACCTGCCATATTGGTAGCGATGGTAATCTGTCCTGGACGACCCGCCTCGGCAACAATCTGAGCCTCGAGCTGGTGCTGCTTTGCATTGAGGACATTGTGCTTAAGACCGCGAATCTTGAGCATGCGGCTCAAGAGCTCCGAAATCTCGACTGATGTTGTACCAACAAGTACTGGACGACCCTGCTTTACAAGGGCCTCGATCTCTGCAATAACGGCGTTGTACTTCTCGCGCTTGGTCTTATAGATAACATCATCCTGGTCAACACGCTGAATAGGGCGGTTGGTAGGGATGACTACAACATCGAGCTTGTAGATGTTCCAGAACTCTGATACCTCGGTCTCAGCAGTACCTGTCATACCCGCAAGCTTGTTGTACATACGGAAGTAGTTCTGCAGGGTGATGGTTGCAAAGGTCTGGGTTGCAGCCTCGACCTTAACCTTCTCCTTTGCCTCAATAGCCTGGTGCAGACCGTCAGAGTAGCGACGACCGTCAAGAATACGACCTGTCTGCTCATCGACAATCTTCACCTTGTTGTCCATAACGACATACTCTACATCCTTCTCGAACATAGCGTAAGCCTTGAGCAGCTGGTGTACGGTGTGTACGCGCTCAGACTTGATAGAGTACTCGTTAATCAGCTCATCCTTCTTCTGTGCTTTCTCCTCAAGAGTCAGATCCTGAGACTCAAGCTCGGCAATCTCAGCACCGATGTCTGGAAGAACAAAGAATCCCTCCTCCTTGAAGTAGCGAGAGAGTGCCTCGTGACCCTTATCTGTCAGCTCGACGGTGTTCATCTTCTCGTCGATAACAAAGAAGAGCTCGTCGGTAATCTCTGGCATACGACGGTTGTTGTCCGCCATGTAGATATTCTCGGTCTTCTGCATCTGAACCTTGATACCCTGCTCAGAGAGGAACTTGATAAGTGCCTTATACTTTGGCAGACCCTTGTATGCGCGATATGTCAGAATACCACTCTGCTCCATTTGACCCTCAGCAGCGAGCTTACGAGCCTCGGCAAGCAGTGAAGTTACAAAGTCGCGCTGCAGACCGTAGAGGTGCTGAATGGCAGGGCAGTACTGCTCGAACATCTGATCCTCGCCCTTTGGAACTGGACCAGAGATGATTAGTGGAGTACGCGCATCATCAATGAGCACTGAGTCGACCTCATCGACAATAGCGTAGTTGTGCTTACGCTGTACGAGGTCAGCTGGCGATGATGCCATATTATCACGCAGGTAGTCAAAACCGTACTCGTTGTTTGTACCGAAGGTAATGTCGGCAAGGTAAGCCTTGCGACGCGCCTCAGAGTTTGGCTGGTGCAGATCGATACAATCTACCGAAAGACCGTGGAACTGATAGAGCGGACCCATCCACTCTGCATCTCGGCGTGCCAAGTAGTCGTTGACAGTGACCATATGCACACCCTTGCCTGGCAGCGCGTTGAGGAATACAGGAAGCGTTGCTACCAATGTCTTACCCTCACCAGTCGCCATCTCGGCAATCTTACCTAAGTGGAGAACAACACCACCAAAGAGCTGAACATCGTAGTGAACCATATCCCACTTGATGTCGTTACCACCAGCAGTCCAGTGTGTTGAGTAGATAGCCTTATCGCCCTCGATAGTCACAAAGTCCTTAACAGCTGCAAGGTTGCGGTCAAAATCGTTTGCTGTAACCTCGATAGTATCGTTCTCGGCAAAACGACGTGCAGTATCCTTAACGATAGCAAACGCCTCTGGGAGAATCTGCTTGAGGATATCTTGAATCTTATCCTTAACAATCGCCTCGCGCTTCTCAATATCCTTAGAGATGCTCTCCTTCTCAGAAATAGAGATCTCACTATTCTCAAGAGCCACCTTCTGCTTTGCAATATGCTCCTCATCAGCTGCAATATACTCTGCAATCTGACGGCGCAACGCTGCAGTTCTCTCTCGTAGCTCATCGTTTGTCAGCGCCTGGATAGAGGGGTATATCTCCTTGATTTTAAGAACATAAGGCTCTACCTCCTTACGATCCTTATCGGCCTTACTGCCGAAGAAAAATTTAAGTACACTTGATAAAATATCCATAGTTAAAAAGTTTTTACATATACAATGCGCGCAAAGATACCAAATATTATAATATTTGCAAAGTATTTTGCCGTGAAAATGCGGCATTAGCTGCACATCCCTCATAGTTACGAATGGGGAATACAGGAGTATGCCCCATCCGCTCCTATTTCACGATGCACACCTACTACCACATTTTGACGACAAAATAGTGCAAAGAGCAATCGTAGTGCAAACTTGTGGCACATCCCTCATAGTTACGAATGGGGAATACAGAAGTATGTCCCATCCGCTCCTATTTCACGATGCACACCTACTACCACATTTTGACAACCGACGCCAAACCGAGGGCAGAGTCAAACTTGTTTGAACTATGCCGAGGTGCGAAGGAGGAAGAGCCACCTTCAGGTGGGTCAACAAAATGGGTGCAAAGTTGGGCGGAGTACAAACTCTAGCGGAAAAATGGTGCGTAGGATATTCGTAGTGCAAACTTGGATTTGCCGTTAGTTATTTCACCATCAACGGGCAGAATTCGCAGCGATCCTTTTGGCAGTACTCCGTAACAATCTGGATTACCGCTTGGCTAGCCATTGCATTTTCGAGCGGAACACCGGCAGTTTGCCACGGATTTGTGTAGCGGTTATTCTCTGCGGGAATGGTATGTAGAAGTTGCTCGGCAGACTCTCTAAGTTCGTGTTTGCCAATGTTATATGAGTAGGCGATTTGGATAGGTACAACGAGATTTATACCTAAAATAAGCGCCTTCTCCTTGCCGAGACGTTTTGGGATATTTCGGCTCTCAACGGCGGGAATAAAGTGGTCGTTCCAGTACTCTGGAGCCTCGACACTGAATAGTTCGACCACATCTTCAGGGGTGCGGCAGGCGATAATTCGATTGACTAAAAACTCCTTGCTATGCAGCAGCGTTGCAAGTTGTGCAAGGCGCAGCACGGGGTGGTTATACGGTCTTACGCGGGCAAGATTCCAATCGGTAAGACGCATAGGGGAGAGTTCATACTTGCAGGCAAGGTGGTTCCACTCCTCCTTAATGGCGAGGGTGTACTCGTCGTCATCATAGAGGCTCAGTAGCCCCGAGCCGCCTAAAAGTAGTGACTCTACGGCGTGCGGAGAGGTCACCTCGCGTAGTAGAATTCGATAGGGAATGACCTGCGCAAGACGTTGGTATGCGGCCTTATTGACACCGATATCCATCATCTTGAGTAGTATCTGATAACTGGTCTGATTCCAGTCTTTGAGCGACTGGTCGTATATCTTGAGAATGTCATTATGCTTGCGTTCCAAACGCTCTTGAGCCACTTTGTAGAATACAGAGTAGAGCTGTTGAGGGTCGGAGTTAAGTATAATATTTCTGCAAGATATGCGCTCCATATTAGAATAGATTGAGTTCTAACAGAGCCTCCTCTGTCATCATACTCTTATCCCACGCAGGCTCAAAAACGAGTATTACATTTACTGTCTTCACACCCTTAACTTTTGCCACCTGGATATTGACATCCTCGACAAGCATATCTGCCATAGGACAGTTTGGAGCGGTAAGTGTCATCTGAATAGTCACCTCGCCCGATGGATTGTAGTCGATGTCGTAAATCAGTCCTAAATCGTAGATGTTTACAGGAATTTCGGGATCGTATATATTTTTGAGTGTCAGGACAATATCCTTTTCTACCTCTAAAATCTCTTCAGGTGTCATAATCTACATTTTTGTTGAAAATGCAAGTGCGAAGAGTCGCATCTGTTTAATGGTTGCAAGCACACCGTTGCCGCGTGTAGGGGAGAGATTCTCCTGCAGACCGATTGCCTCGATAAAGTAGAGGTCAAGGTCAACAATCTGCTGTGGGGTACGGCCCTGGAAGGCGCGAATAAGTAGCGCAAGAATACCCTTGACGATAATGGCATCACTATCGGCAGAGTAGTATACCTTGCCATCCTCAAGTCGTGCATCAACCCAAACGCGGGACTGACAACCCTCGATAATATACTGCTCAGTCTTGTGAGCAGCATCAATTACGGGCAGAGAGTCGCTCAGTGAAATGAGGTAGTCGTACTTGTCCAACCAATCCTCAAACATTGAGAACTCCTCTATAATCTCATTTTGTACTATATCTGTCATAATTCTATCTGTTTCTTAACTCATAAATAAGCTGACCATCGGCACAATCTGGGCGGGTGATACCGAGCAGATATGCTGTTGTAACGGCGATAGACGAGCTGTCGATCTTGCGGTCAATAACCCTGCCTCGAAGTCCTGCTCCGTAGAAGATGAGCGGGATGTGACGGTCGTAGTTGTATGGCGAGCCACTGATAGAAATTTTATCATCAATAAGCTCATAATAGTTCGGTTGCAGGCAGTAGAGAATATCTCCCGAGCGGCGCGGATAGAAGCTATTCTGCATCAGTCGAGAGGTGCTGCTGCTCATCACGCCACCGAGCATTGCTGTCGCGGTTGCTGTATTTGCCACACCGCGGAACTGCATAGCAAATGTTGCCGCCTCGTTCTGTATCTCGGCAATAGAGAGTCGCTTGGCATAGATAAGGTCGCGATTGAGGTATATCGCACCCTTCTCGAAACTCAGCACCCAGCTTCCCTGACCAAATTGCGCACTAAGGAAGGCGTTGAGGATAACTGCAGCCTGGCGGGTGTTGAAACTATCTCTAAAACCACTCTGCTCACTATTGTGATTTCCATTTCCGTGGTCAGAGGTGAGCAGAATAAGATAGTCATTCTTTGTTGGATATTTGGCTGCAATGTATGCTAAAAGATTTGAGATATTCTCGTCAAGATAGTAGAGCATATCCTCATACTCCACAGAGTCTGGACCATACTTCTCGGCGATAATGCGCGGAGTGTCAAGGCAGATGTTGAGCATCTTACAACCACTCTTTTCGACATCTTCTACCATCTTGTCCACCATCTTTGTTGCAAAGGCAAAAAGGGCATCGTTGCCGACAGGGGTACTCTTGAGCTCGGTAACCCACTTGTCGGTCACCTTCTTGGCAAACATGCTCTTTGCCTTGGCATAGATGTCGTAGATCTGAATGTCGGTTACACGGCTGTTAAGATATTTGCTCTTAGGGAGTTTGCCAAACCAGTTTCCCAAGACAAATGAGCGGTTGATGCAACTCTCGTTGTACTTTACAATCCAGTTGGGTAGGGTTGTGGTGTAACAATCTGTTGTTGCCCAGTTACCCAGTTCGTCAATCCAATAACACTCACCACTTCTACCGGCAAGTACCATTGCAGAGTTGGTCTGATGGGCAATAGTGACTGTTCGAGAGCGGTTATCTGTTGCCGCAATAGTCTCGGCAAGGGTTGGCGCGGTGAAGTGGTCGGCTGTCGGGCGATTGTGGCGATCACGACATAGTTCGACTACAGTATTGCCACTTGTGCGGTCGTACCAACGGGTAGATGAGATGCCGTGCATAGATGGCAGTGCACCTGTGGCGATTGTGGCAAGTGCCATCTCCGATGAACTTGGAACAAAGTCGGTGTAGCACTCGGCAAAGAGTACGCCGCTATTTTTAAGCAGATTAAATCCGCCATCAGAGAAGTTCTGCTCGTATCGCTCCAAATCGGATGCCTTCATACCGCCTACGACAATATTGACAACCAACTTTGGCTGTGCTGCGGTTACGGCAAGAGTGCCGAGAAGAGCGACTATTGTTGTTAGAAATTTACGCATAGTGTTCAATTATCCGACAAAAGTACTAATTTTTCTCGGAATACTGCTCAAAAAGTGCACATTCACTGCTAAAATCTATCAAAGATAGAGCTTTTGCCTCTGCAAGGTGTCGAGTACAGAATTTTTTATACTCCTCGCTCTGCGGATTGAAGGGTCTGTGGGCTGCTGCTGCGACAATCTTTTCGACCTTTGGAAGGAGTTGCTGCGCATCTGCAGTAAGTGCGCCACTGACAAATCTCTCCCAGATGTATTCAATCGCCTGATTTGATGGATGTACAAGATCGTCAGCATAGAAACGATAGTCGCGCAGATCGTCTGTAACTATCTCATATGCAGGGAAATAGTCCACATTGTCAAACCTCTCGCACAACTCTGCAATGGCCACTCTTAGGGTCGATTTGCTTAGTGAATTTTCTGACAATCCATCGGCAATATGGCGTACAGGACTTACGGTAAAAATTACCCTTTTGTCGCTTAAAATGCCCTCAAGGAGTGGTTTGAATTCGCCCACAATCTCCTCCACGCTCATTCGGCGACGAGTGAATAGATTTTGGGGGAGTTTGTGGCAGTTAGCAACGACATCTCCCGTGGCGTTGTACTCATATATCCACGCCGTACCGAGGGTGATAATTACACATTGCGCCTCAGAGAGCGCCTTGTGACCTGCAGCAATGGCGTTATTGTAGCAATCAATAGCGCGCTGGCGGGTCGGTTGCATAAGGTCAGAGTGACACTCAAGCGAGACAAAGCCACCGCCGCGCTCGACGATAAGCTCGTCGTAGGCTGTAGTGCATTGGGTAAATGCGGTAAGCGCTTTGGCAATAGATGCGGGGTTGAAGAGTATGCCTATAGGGCACTGAGTTACTTGAAACTTGGCTGCAGTGAGTCGTGCAGCAATATTCTGGGCAAAACAGCTACCTACGGCAAAGATTTTTGTGCCGTAGTCTATCTTGCTCTTCAGTTCAAATTTTTCTATCTCAGTGCGAAACTTCACCTTGAGGCTATTTTACTGCAATCTTGGCAATGCGACGCTCGTGGCGACCACCAGTCTCAAATGGAGTTACAAGCCACTGTTCAAGGATAGCGATTGCTGTGTCGTTGTCGATAAAACGTGCAGGCAGAACAAGTACGTTGCAGTCGTTGTGCTGACGGGTGATTGCTGCAATCTCAGGGAGCCAGCAGATAGATGCACGAATCTTCTGGTGCTTGTTAAGGGTAATAGCCATACCCTCGCCACTACCGCAGATGCCGATTGCGCGGTCAAACTCGCCACTCTCAAGCGCCTCTGCAAGCGGGTGAGCAAAGTCTGCATAGTCGCAGCTCTCCTCAGAGTTGCAACCGAAATCTAAAATCTCAAAACCTTTAGCTGAGAGGTAACCTGTCAGCAACTCCTTCAACTGATAACCTGCGTGGTCACAAGCGATGCCTATTTTGTTGTTCATAGCTGATTTAGTGTTTATTAATGCTACAAAGTTAGGTAAATTCTTTTAATTTACTACCTTTGCGCTATGAAAATTCTACTAATAATTTTAGGCTCTATCTCTTTTGCCCTTGCAGTTGCCGGAATCTTCCTGCCACTGCTGCCTACAACGCCACTTCTGTTGCTCGCTGCAGCGCTCTGGATTCGCTCCTCGGACAATCTTTACAATTGGCTGATAAACCACCGTGTCTTTGGTGAGTATATCCAAAATTTCCAGAAACACCGAGCCATACCCCTCCGCGTCAAAATCTATGCCGTCAGTTTGGTCTTGATTACTATCGGCTACTGCATCTTTGCCGTTGTTGACGAGCACCTCTGGGCTCAAATCCTAATGGCACTGCTCGCCACAGCAATCTGCTGGCATATATTAAGTTATAAGACACTAAAAAAGTGATTTTATCGTGATAATGCGGATACTTACTCCCGCTCGGCTTGGGAGGTTAGTGAGCAGGAGAGGCATCACCCTCTTCCTGCCCTGAATCATTTTAGTTCTCCGTCGGATTGCCATCGGCATCGTAGGTCACGACCTTATCCGTCGTTGTGGCATCCAATCCAGTGTAGCAGTAGATGGTACTGTTCGTTACCGAACCACCATCGCCGCAGTTAATGCTGCCGGTAGCGTAAGTGTCACCGGATTCATCCCCCAAATATCCGATATAATCAGAATACGGGTTGTATCTAAAGGTATGTATTTCAGAACCCGAAATAATCACAACAGGAATCGTTTCAGCCCAACCCACATGATCCCAAGCGCTTCCGATACCGGGAGCAGAAGTCCATCTGTCACCGGCGCCATAGGCATATACGACTGCGTTTGTAATATTGATTGTTCCGCAGGTACCTTCGCCTGCTGCACCAATAGCTGCTGCGAAAAAGTTGTTAGTATATGCATATACTGTGACATTTGAAATGTTAATGTTACCGGCATTATAACTTTCGCCAACGTAGACGTACTTTCCGCCAATGGCTGCAGCAAGAGTACCGTGAGCACGAAGAATATTATTCGTACCATTTGAGGTAATATTAACTGTTCCGCCCTCTGCAACGAAAATACCACCACATGGCTCATTCCAAGATTCGGTTTTTGTAGTGCCTATCGTATTGTCACCCAACACAAATATGGTTGCGTTGTTGCCAGATGCAACATCAATAGCACTGCCCTCACCAACAGTAATGCTTGTATTATTCAGAATAATCCTCGGATTTCCGCTTTCTACCTTGATACCGTAGCTGCCGGCTCCGGTAAACTCATAATATCCACCCTCCGTGATGGTGTATGTTCCGGTGAGCGTTGACAAGTCCACCTCTTCCTTTTTACCTGCGTACAGTGCATAACTCTTGCCCGCTTCGGTGCCACCATGATTCTTATCTGCGGTGAAGGTATAGTCTTTAAGAGTTATATCGCCCACTTTTACGCTGATTGTTGCATCCTCGATAAATGTACCATAGAGGTAGGCATTGCCCTTCTCGTCGGCAGTGAGGGTGTATGGCTCGGTCTGTGCAGCCCATACTGCACCTGCGGGGTAGAAATCTGTTGTTGTAACAGTGATTGTTTGTTTAGCCTCTGTAGCGATACGCAGGCGGCTGTATGTACGTCTCATATCCCCAAAAAAGATAGTTACAGCGCCATCGACAAATTGTGCGATAGTCGAAAAATACTCCTCAGTTCCGTATTGGGTGCCAGCCTTCGCTGTTATGACATTGTTTACCAACTCGCAGTTTGGTGCATAGGTAACCCAAATTTCACTATTATTGTTAAGTCCCGTAATAGATCTATCGGGAGTCCATACACCATCTGCAGATAGGGTAATTGTAGCCGAGCCGCTGTCGGTGGTAACCATAAGATGGTCACCTACTTCCCAATCGGTTTTGCCGATATCTGCAATGCCAATTACACGAGAAGCACTCTTGAAAGCTGGAAAATCATCAACAACAAAGTGGGTGGTTGGCACAACGTTTTGGTTACTGAAGTTGCTCTCTGTGCACGAAGTTAGGGTAAATACAGAGAGAAGTAGTATGGTAAATATTCTTTTCATAGTATGTGCCGTTTTAGTTAAGTTCCTCTTCAAGGTCCCATCCATCTTCAAATGGATTGTAGTCGTCGCCATTGTAACCTGTTGTAATAAAACCACTCTCAACAACAACCTCGCTGAGTTCGAGTAGTGGTGAAGTGTAAGTTTTTTGTTTCATAGACTATCTGTTTTTTAGTTTATTTGCAAAAAAAGAGAGCAGAGTAAATCAACAATTGTATTGACTTGCCCTGCCCACAAAGCAATAACGGAAGAGGTTTATACCCACCCCCTAATGTATGTAATGTACAGTTATTCAATATGTTAGCGAGTTTTAACATTCTTATAACTATTTTCTTTATGCAAACATAATAAAAAGTTGGCATTATTTGCCGACTTTGCCAAAAATATTTAGAGTTTGCCTATTTTTTTGTCTTCTTTGAGGCGTAATAAACAAAAAAGGTATCCGCAGATCTGCGGATACCTTAAGCCAATAGCAAACGGCTAAAAGCCAAAAGCAATTAGTTGATTGATGGCAGGAATGAGTAATCCTTAGAGTAGCCAAGGTGCTGCTCAACATAGTTTGCAGGGTAAGAAACCACAACATCTACAACCTCACCATCCTTCTCAACGAGTGAGTACTCTGGGTTAACGAAACCACCATAAGGCTCGATGCCGAGTGCGTAGTAGCGGTCGCGTACCTGCTTGTGGAGCTCAGGCTCAACAGTTACACCGTAGTTCTCAACAAGTGCCTTACCAGCCTCATAGTCGCCCTCACTCTTGATGCGCTGTACCTCGTAGAGCATATCGCCGAAGAGCTTACGAAGGGCGTCGAAGTCGTTTACAACGATGTACTTCTTGCCATCCTTCTCAACCCACTCGATAACATTGTTCTCCTTGCCCTTCTCGTAGCACCACTCTGCAATCATCTTACGGTTACGCATATGTGACTCCTCGACATTCTTGCCAAGCTCGATGCGTGAGAGCTGAGTCATCATACCATTCATAATATAAGATGCGTACTGAGCCTTTGCAACGTCAAGTGTAGGGATAAGACCAATCTCAACGAGCTTCTCGTCGCCCAAGTAGTAGAGTGCGAAGAGGTCTGCACGGGTCTCCTCAAGGGTTGAAGAGTAAGAGCCGAGCTCTGTACCAGTTGTACCTGGAGCGAGCTGACCAGAGCCGTGACCGAGACACTCGTGGAGGTCTGTGTGCAGGTCGTCAGAGAGCTTGCCCCACTTCTCCATACGCTCACGGTCCTCTGCGCGGAGCACGAACTCCTCAGAGAAACCATTACCCAGGGCAGCCTTCTTATATGCGTAGGTGATGTTGTCGATAGTTACAGACTTAGAACCATACTCCTTACGAATCCAGTCTGCATTTGGCAGGTTGATACCGATAGGAGTAGTAGGGTAGCAGTCACCACCGAGCATAGCGACGGTAATAACCTTTGCAGATACACCCTTAACAACTGGCTTGCGGTACTCAGGCTTGATAGGTGCGTTGTCCTCAAACCACTGTGCGTTCTCAGAGATAATCTGTGTACGAGCGCAAGCAGCCTTGTCGATAAAGTTTACAACGCTCTCCCAAGATGCCTTGAAGCCGAGTGGATCGCCGTAAGTCTCAGTAAAGCCGTTTACAAAGTCGATGTTAGACTGAGTATCCTGTACCCAAGAGATGTTGAATGCATCGAAATCCTTCAAATCACCGCTCTTGTAGTACTTAATCAGCAGACCGATAGTGGTCTTGAGTGGCTCCTCAGCAACAGCCTCAGCCTTCTCGAGCCAGTAAACAACCTGCTCCAGAGCCTCAGAGTACATACCACCAATCTTGTATGTCTGCTCGTATATCTTGCCGTTCTTCTTAACGAGCTTAGAGTTAAGACCGTAAGAGATTGGACGAGGATCCTTTGGATTGATCATCTTGTTGTAGAACTTCTCTACCTCAGCCTGAGTAAGACCCTCGTAGTAGTTGCCAGCAGATGCTGCAATCATATCTACACCAGCAGTCTGGTTGAGGCGTGAAGGGTAGAGTGCAGGGTTGAAGAGAATCTCAACAATATCCTCGTGTGCTACACAACCAGTATCAACACCCTTAAGCTGCTCAGCAAACCACTCACGGCAGAACTCTGGAGTGAATTTGTCGTTTGAGTAGTGGTGGTGGATACCGTTTGCCAACCACATCTTCTTCAGATACTTCTCCATAGCAACAAAGTTAGCCTCGCTCTTGTCACCCTCGTAAGTAGTGTAGATCTGCTCGAGAGCACGACGGATGGTGAGGTTGTACTTAAAGTTCTGGTCGAAGATGATGTCACGACCACACTTTGCCGACTCGGCAAGGTAGTAAACAAGCAGCTTCTCGTTGAGCGGAAGGTTCTCGAACTCAGGTACCTCGTAACGGATAATCTTGATGTCGTCGAACTTGTCAACAATCCAAGCCGCCTCCTTTGGCTGCTCTGTGCAAGATGTCAGAGCAAGGGCAATAAGTCCCATAGCGGTTACAAATTTTTTCATTTCTTTATCTCTTTAAGTTTTATGTAATTATATACTTTGTGTGCAAAGATAGTAATTTATTCAATATTGAACAAATCGGCATCACGAAGTGTCGGAAATCGCTTGCGACGCGACTTAAGCTCATCTGTGTCAAGCTCTGCCACCACAACACACTCCTTATCTCCACACTCGGCCACTACCTCGCCAAAGCTATCCCAGACGACCGAGCCGCCATTGTAGTTACAGTAGATGTCGTCACCCGTGCGGTTTACGGCAATGACAAAACTCTCGTTTTCGATGGCTCTGGCTGCCGAGAGTGTACGCCACGCATTAATCCTCGGAGTAGGGAAGGAGGCAATGTAGATTATAGCGTCGTAGTCATAGCCACCTTCTGTCAGTCGATTGCGTACAAAGACCGGAAAGCGGAGGTCGTAGCAGGTCTGCAGTAGGAACTTTACACCCTGCCACTCAACTACTACGCGCTCGGTGCCCGCAGTAAATCGTTTTGTCTCGCCACCCAGACGGAAAAGGTGGCGTTTGTCGTACCTTGCTGCAATGCCATCGGGGGTTATAAAGTAGTGTCGATTATAGTACTTTCCGCCCTCTTCGATTACAAGCGAGCCCGATAGCGCACAGCCTCGACTCTTTGCTGTTGCGACCATCCATTGCAGTGCATCGCAACTATTTTCGCTCTCTGCAACACTCTGAGCCTCAATGACAAAGCCTGTGCTCCACATCTCTGGAAGGATGTAGAGATCGGCAGGCTCGGATGCAGCAATTAGTTCCTCTGCACGTGCAATATTCGCAGCCTTATCGCACCAAACTATATCGGTCTGAACAATTCCAACTTTCATAACCCTCAAAGGTAGTAAAAAGAGTGTAAAATTCAAAATTAAAGTGACGACTGTTTTGGCGTCAAAAGGTAGTAGAAGTTGTGCATCGTGAGAAATTTCAGCCGTCGGCTGAATTTTAAGCAATGACCGTTTTGGTGTTATAGTGTGTTAGGTACGGTGCATCGTGAAAAATTTCAGCCGCGGATAGTACTAAGAGGTACAGCCGCGACTGAAATTTAAGGGATGTGCCGTAGATGACACACTATAACGCCAAAACTACTCCCACTCGATTGTGGCATTAGGCTTCGGCGACATATCGTAGCAAACACGGTTTACATTTGGCACCTCTGCGAGGATACGGTCAGTAATGCGGCAGAGAATATCCCAATCTACGCGCTCGATAGTTGCAGTCATTGCATCTACAGTATTCACAGCGCGGATGATAACTGGATACTCGTAAGAACGAGCGTTATCTCTTACACCTACGCTCTTGAAGTCAGGCACAACGGTAAAGTACTGCCATACCTTCTTGTCAAGACCTGCATTAGCAAACTCCTCACGAAGAATTGCGTCAGACTCACGAACAGCCTCAAGACGCTCGCGAGTGATAGCACCCAGTACGCGAACACCAAGACCTGGGCCTGGGAATGGCTGACGGAATACCATCTCATATGGCAGACCAAGCTCAAGACCGCAAGCGCGAACCTCATCCTTAAAGAGCTGACGCAGTGGCTCAACGAGCTCAAACTGCATATCCTCTGGAAGACCACCTACATTGTGGTGAGACTTAACCATCTTAGCAGTCTTTGTACCGCTCTCTACGATGTCTGGGTAGATAGTACCCTGACCGAGGAAGTCGATACCCTCAAGCTTGCGAGCCTCCTCCTCGAATACGCGGATAAACTCGCCACCGATAATCTTACGCTTCTGCTCAGGATCAGCTACATTCTCGAGCTTGCCAAGGAAACGCTCAGTAGCGTCTACATATACAAGATTTGCACAGAGCTGGTTGCGGAATACCTCAACAACATTCTCGCTCTCGCCCTTACGCATCAGACCGTGGTTTACGTGTACGCAAACGAGGTTGTCGCCAATAGCCTTAAGCAGCAGCGCAGCAACAACTGATGAGTCAACACCACCAGAGAGTGCGAGCAGCACCTTGCGATCGCCAACCTGACGACGGATAAGCTCCACCTGGTCGTTTACGAAGTTGGTCATATTCCAGTTAGCCTCAGCCTTGCAAGTATCAAATACAAAGCTCTTTACAGCCTCCTTAATAGCATCTACATCGTCATTAAACTGCGCAAGCTTAACCTCGCACAGAGCCTTATCGTGACCAGCTGCAATTACAGGGAAACCAGCCTGGTAAATCTCAGGAAGTACGTCGATAGCAACGCCATCGATAACGTTGTTAGGGCCACCGTTGATGATGATACCCTTTACGTTAGGAAGAGCCTTGAGCTCTGCTGCAGTAATGTCGTGCGGATAGATCTCGCTGTATACACCGAGAGCACGAATAGCGCGGGCAAGGACAGTATTCTCGTGGCTGCCCAAGTCCAAAATGACAATCATGTCTTGTTTCATAACCTAATATGTAATTTAAGTTTCTAAATTTCTGTTTTTACTTTACTCGCCACGAGTGTAGTTTGGAGTCTCGCGAGTGATGGTAATGTCGTGTGGGTGGTTCTCGATAACACCGCTTGCAGTTACGCGGATAAAGCGAGCTGTACGAAGCACAGACAGATCCTTAGCACCACAATAACCCATACCTGAACGGATACCACCAACAAGCTGATATACAGTCTCGTTGAGTGCACCCTTGAATGGTACACGACCTACGATACCCTCTGGAACGAGCTTGTTTGTAGCAGCGTTGCTATCCTGGAAGTAACGGTCTGTAGAGCCAGCCTTCATAGCGTCGATAGAGCCCATACCACGGTAGGTCTTGAACTTACGACCATTGTAGATGATGGTCTCACCTGGAGCCTCCTCAGTACCTGCAAACATAGAGCCGCACATTACGCAGTCACCACCAGCAGCCAATGCCTTAACAATGTCACCAGAGTAACGCAGACCACCGTCAGCGATAACAGCAACATCCATACCCTTAACTGCAGATGCAACATCAAAGATTGCAGTGAGCTGTGGAACACCTACACCGGCAATGATACGGGTAGTACAGATAGAGCCTGGGCCGATACCAACCTTGATACCGTCAGCGCCATTCTCAGCCAGGTAACGAGCAGCCTCAGCAGTTGCGATGTTACCAACAACAACATCGAGGTGTGGATACTTCTCCTTAATGCGCTTAAGCAGACCTACAATATTCTTTGAGTGGCCGTGTGCAGAGTCAAGAACAACTGCATCTACGCTCTCAGCAACCAATGCATCAACACGATCCATAGAGTCGGCAGTAACACCAACACCAGCAGCTACACGAAGACGACCCTTGCTATCCTTACAAGCATTTGGATGGTCCTGAACCTTTGTAAGGTCCTTGTATGTGATAAGACCAACAAGACGACCCTCTGCGTCTACAACAGGGAGCTTCTCGATCTTGTTACGAAGAAGAACATCCTTTACATCCTCAGTCTCAGGGTTGGTGATAGTTACCAGATTCTCAGATGTCATAACCTCTGCAATCTGACGGCTCATATCCTTCTGGAAACGGAGGTCACGGTTGGTAACAATACCAACGAGCAGACCCTTCTCGTCAACAACAGGAATACCACCAATCTTGTTCTCGCGCATAAGAGCAAGAGCATCACCTACAGTCTGCTCACCAGTAATGGTTACAGGGTCGTAGATCATACCATTCTCAGCACGCTTTACCTTGCGTACCTGAGCAGCCTGCTCTGCGATAGACATATTCTTGTGGATAACACCGATACCACCTTCACGAGCAATAGCGATAGCCATTGGTGCCTCGGTAACGGTATCCATAGCAGCCGAAACGATAGGAATGTTGAGTGTGATGTTGCGTGAAAAACGGCTCTTCAAACTAACCTCACGAGGCAAAACCTCAGAGTATGCAGGAACCAACAAAACATCATCAAAGGTCAAACCCTCTTGCTGAACTCTCTCTGTTAAAAACGACATAATTCTACTTTTTTTATCTGTTAAACATATTTTTTTGCTTAAAGAACAAAAAGCGAGGCACACTCGTACCTCGCTCTATTTCGCACACACTCCCACAGCTCCGAACACACCGCACACTCTTCCACCATAAAGCCCGAACGCAACATTGCAAATTGTCGGACCCAAAATGTGAGAGCAGTTAATTCTTTTCATCTGTGGGTGTTTATAATTTGCGCAAAGGTACGAATATTTTTTTGAACGATGCAACTTTTTGAGGATGTTTTTTACAAAAAAAGATTTTTTTGCTTTTTCGTTGAAAAAGTGTTGAAAAAAGTGGTCAGAAAATTTTTCAGTCCACGTAAAGTTTTATATTTTTGCCGTATGAAAGTATTTATGGCACATCCGGCGTTTGTAGTGGATTCGAAGAGCACTCTTCGAGTTGTGCAAATCGGGTGCGTACATCGCCGAAAAATTCGCTCAAAGAGCGCGGTGTGTCAAATGTACAAAAAAAGTGTGTAAAATAGCCACTACAGCGTACTTGCTGTGGTGGTTTTTTGTTTGAATTAAAAGTGTAATCTAAATAAAGAAAACTATGAAGGTAGCAGTTATTATGGGCTCTACAAGTGACTGGGGCGTTATGTCAGCAGCATGTGAGACCCTTGAGCAGTTGGGTATTGAGTATGAGAAGCGAGTTATTAGCGCACACCGTACCCCTCATTTGATGTTTGAGTATGCAACCACCGCACGCGAGCGCGGCATTGGTGCAATTATCGCGGGCGCGGGTGGCGCAGCGCACGTAGCAGGCGTTACAGCAGGTCTTACTACAGTGCCTGTAATTGGTGTGCCTATCAAGACCTCTGCATTGGGTGGCCTTGATTCACTGCTCTCAATTGTTCAGATGCCTGGTGGTATTCCAGTATCAACAACCGCTATCAACGGTGCTAAGAATGCGGCTCTTATCGCAGCATCTATCTTTGCACTGACCGATCCTGAGTTGGAGGCTCGCCTTATTGAGTATCGCAAGCAGCAGACTGAGACTGTGCTTGCATCAGAGTTGTAAAATTTTATTTCAGATATGAAGAGTTACAGAGTTTTTGTTGAGAAATATGCCGAGTTTCAGGTTGAGGCTCACTCACTGCAGAGCGAGTTGAACGAAAACCTCGGTCTTAATATCAAGTCGCTCCGTGTGCTGAATGTCTATGACTTGTTCGGCTTTACTGAGGAGCTTATTGAGCGTTGCCGTTACTCGGTGTTTGGTGAGATTGTTACCGATAAGGTTACAGACGAGTGTCCGCTTGAGGGTCTTAAGTACCTGGCTGTAGAGTGTCTGCCTGGTCAGTTCGATCAGCGTGCCTCTTCGGCTGTGGATTGCGTTCGCCTTATTGAGCCTACTGCAGATGTTAAGATTCGCAGCTCAAAGTTGCTCATCTTTGACAATGGCGTAACAGATGCCGATATTGAGGCTGTAAAGCGCTACTATATCAATGCCGTTGAGTCTCGCGAGAAGGATCTCTCTCGTCTTGTAGACAACGAGCAGGCTGAGATTCGTCCAGTGCCAATTCTCGAGGGCTTTACTGATATGAAGGAGGAGGAGCTTGCTGACTACTGCAAGGCAAACTCACTTGCGATGAACGCAGATGACCTTCGTGAGGTTGTTAACTACTTTAAGAAGGAGGGTCGCAACCCTTCACAGACCGAGCTTCGTATCCTCGATACATACTGGTCAGACCACTGCCGTCATACAACCTTTACAACAGAGATTACTGAGATTAAGGTTGATGAGTCGTTTATGAAGTCTGAGTTCGAGAGCGCACTCGCAGAGTTTGGTATGATGCGCACAGAGCTCGGCCGTGAGCACAAGAGCCTTTGCCTTATGGAGATTGCAACTATCGGTGCTCGTTACCTGCGTCACAAAGGTCTGCTCGATGATATGGAGCAGAGCGAGGAGAATAACGCTTGCAGCATCTTCGTAGATGTAGATGTTGACGGTCAGACCGAGAAGTGGTTGCTCCAGTTCAAGAACGAGACTCACAACCACCCAACAGAGATTGAGCCATTCGGTGGTGCTTCAACATGTCTTGGCGGTGCAATCCGTGACCCACTGTCAGGTCGTGCCTATGTATATCAGGCAATGCGTGTAACAGGTGCGGGCGATATATATAAGAGTGTAGCGCAGACTATGGCAGGTAAGCTCCCACAGCGCGTAATCTCTCGTAAGGCTGCAGCGGGTTACTCAAGCTACGGTAACCAGATTGGTCTTGCTACAACACACGTACGCGAAATCTTCCACGATAACTATGTTGCAAAGCGTCTTGAGGTTGGTGCCGTAGTAGGTGCTGTCAAGGCTGAGAATGTTCGTCGTGAGTCACCAGCTCCAGGCGATGTTGTACTGCTTATGGGTGGTAGAACAGGTCGTGACGGTATCGGTGGAGCTACAGGCTCTTCAAAGCAGCATACTGCCGCTTCTCTTGAGGAGTGCGGCTCAGAGGTACAGAAGGGTAATGCTCCTGAGGAGCGTAAGATTCAGCGTCTGTTCCGTCGCGCAGATGTTACACGCCTTATTAAGAAGTCAAACGACTTCGGTGCAGGTGGTGTGAGCGTTGCTATCGGCGAGCTTACAGATGGTCTTGACATCTACCTGGATCGCGTACCAGTTAAGTATAATGGTCTTAACTCTACAGAGCTTGCTATTAGCGAGTCGCAGGAGCGTATGTCTGTAGTTGTTGAGCGCAAGGATATGGAGACAATGATGGCTCTGTGTGCAGAGGAGAATGTCGAGGTTAACCACGTTGCTGACGTGACCGACACTCAGCGTATGCGAATGTACTTCCACGGCGAGCTTATCGTTGACCTTAAGCGTGAGTTTATCGACAGCGCAGGCGCAAAGCACTATACACAGGTAACTATTCCAGCTGTTGAGGAGCGTAATCCATTTACTCGTACAGTAGAGGGAACAACTGTTGCCGAGCAGCTGACAGAGAATTTGAAGGATTGGAATGTAGTGAGCCAGAAGGGTCTTATTGAGATGTTCGACTCTACTATCGGTGCATCTACAGTGCTTATGCCATTTGGTGGTCGCACACAAACAACAGAGAGCCAGGTATCTGTTCAGACACTGCCTGTTCGTCACGGTAAGACCAACACTGCAAGTATTATGGCATTCGGTTACAACCCATACATCTCAAGTTGGAGCCCATATCACGGTGCACAGTATGCAGTTGTTGAGGCTGTGGCAAAGGTTGTTGCTGCCGGTGCAAGATTTGATAAGATGCGCTTCTCATATCAGGAGTACTTTGAGCGTATGACTGACCGCAGCTCTTGGGGTAAGCCTATGGCTGCTCTGCTTGGTGCACTCAAGATGCAGCACGCGCTCGGTTTGCCATCTATCGGTGGTAAGGACTCTATGAGCGGTACATTTAACGATATTAATGTTCCACCAACCCTTATCGCGTTTGGTATCACAACCGTTGATGCTCGTACAGTTATCAGCCCAGAGTTCAAGGCGGCTGGTCACAAGCTCTATCTTGTTAAGCACACTCCAAAGGCTGACTATACACCAAACTGCGAGGCTCTGCGTCGTAACTTCACACTCGTTACCGACCTTATTGAGAAGGGTAGCGTAGTGGCAGCTTACGCAGTAGGCTTTGGTGGTGTTGCTGAGGCTGTGGCAAAGATGAGCTTCGGTAATGAGATTGGTGCAGAGATTACAATCGCAAATAACGAGTTGTTCGACTACAATTACGGTTCTATCGTGGTTGAGAGCACAGAGGAGATTGCAGATGCTGCAGCAATCCTTATCGGTACAACCGTAGCGGAGCAGAGTCTGACCGTAAATGGTGAGTCTGTAGCCCTTGATACACTCCTTAAGGCAAACACTGCTCGTTTCGAGAGCGTATATCCTTCAAAGGGTCTTGCCGGCGAGCCTTGTCGCGAGTCTAACTGCACAACTGCAGCTCCTAAGTATAAGGGAGAGAAGGTTGATACTGTGAAGGTTTATCTGCCAGTATTCCCAGGTACAAACTGTGATTATGATACTGCTCGTGCATTTGAGCGTGCAGGTGCTGTAACTGAGATTGGCGTATTCTGCAACCTCACTTCAGAGGCAATCTTCGACTCTATCCGTCGTATGTGTGAGGCTATCGACAATAGCCACATCCTGGTACTGAGTGGTGGTTTCTCACTTGGTGATGAGCCAGATGGTAGCGGTAAGTTTATCGCAGGCGTACTCAATAATGCAGATGTTACAAAGTCTGTACACGCGCTGCTCGACCGTGGTGGTCTTATCCTCGGTATCTGTAACGGTTTCCAGGCTCTGGTTAAGTCAGGTCTGCTCCCTTACGGTCGTTTGGGTATGGTTACTACAGCGTCACCAACACTCTTCCACAACGATATTCACCGCCACATCTCACAGATTGTTACAACACGCGTGGGAACAACAGCTTCTCCTTGGTTGTCATCATTCCAGGTGGGTGATCTGCACTCAATTGCAGTGAGCCACGGTGAGGGTAAGTTTGTTGTAAGTCCTGAGTTTGCTGAGGAGCTCTTTGCAAATGGCCAGGTGGCATTCCAGTACACCGATGCTGAGGGTCACGCAACAACAGACGCTCCACACAACCCTAATGGCTCTTCTTATGGTATCGAGGGTATCATCAGTAAGAGTGGTCAGATATTGGGTAAGATGGGTCATACAGAGCGTTACCTTGACGGATTGTTTAAGAATATTGCAGGCGAGAAGTGTCAGAACATCTTTGAGAATGCAGTAAACTATTTCAAAGCATAGTAATATATAATATATAGGTATAATGAGTGTTTTAGGAGTTTACGGAGTTGAACATACATCATCTATCCTCTACTACGGTCTGCATACAATGCAGCACCGTGGTCAGGAGGGTTGTGGAATGGTATGCGTAGATAGCGAAGGTAATATGAAGCGTCATAGAGGCCTTGGACTTGTTTCAGAGGTCTTCAATGAGCAGAAGATTGCCGCTCTTGATGGAAAGATGGGTATCGGCCACGTACTCTATACAGGTGCAGCATCGCGCGGTGTAGATAATGTGCAGCCACTCTATTTCCACCACGGTACGGGCGATTTTGCTCTGGCGCACAATGGAAATGTGGTAAATGCACAGATTCTGACAACAGCATTGGAGAATAGAGGTTCTCTGTTCCACTCGCACTCTGATGCGGAGCTGTTGGCTCACCTTATTAAGAAGGACAATCCAGAGGAGCCTCGTATCTTCTCGATTATCGAGGCACTTAAGCAGATGGAGGGAGCATTTGTCTTCCTTATTATGACAAAGAACCGCCTATATGCGTGCCGCGATAAGTATGGTTTCCACCCGCTTGCTATCGGTAAACTTGGCGATGGTTACGTAGTAAGTAGCGAGACTTGTGCGTTCGATACTATCGGTGCAGAGTTCGTTCGTGATGTTGCTCCAGGTGAGATTGTTACAATCGATAAGAAGGGTATCCGTTCATCATTCTACACCGAGCAGGAGTGCTGCAAGTGTAAGATGTGTGCAATGGAGTATATCTACTTTGCTCGTCCTGATAGCGATATTGATGGTTGCAATGTTCACGCATATCGTAAGGAGTCGGGTCGTCGTCTGTTTAAGGAGTCACCGGTAGAGGCTGATATTGTTGTTGGTGTACCAGATTCAAGCCTTAGCGCCGCACAGGGCTATAGCGAGGCGAGCGGTCTGCCATACGAGATGGGACTGATCAAGAACAAGTATGTCGGCCGAACATTTATCCAGCCGTCACAGAACCTTCGTGAGAAGGGTGTGAGAATGAAACTCTCACCAGTGCGCTCGATTGTCAACGGTAAGCGCGTGGTGCTTGTAGACGACTCAATTGTTCGCGGAACAACCTCTCGTCGTATTGTAAATATGCTCCGTGAGGCTGGTGCTACAGAGGTGCACGTGCGTATTGCAAGTCCAACAATGACCCATCCGTGCTTCTATGGCGTTGATACTTCGACACTTGAGGAGTTGATGTTGGCAAATATGAATGTGGAGCAGGCTTGCAAGGCTATCGGCGCTGACTCTCTGGCGTTCCTCTCATATGAGTCGACTCTCCGCTCAGCAATAAATAGGGATGATATGTGCCTTGCTTGTTTCGATGGCAACTATCCGACACCTATATATCAGAATATTGAAGATGTAAACAAATAATAAGATTTAAGATATGGCTGTAAATTACGAAAAAGCAGGTGTAAACCTGGAGGCGGGCTACGAGGTGGTACGCCGAATTAAGCAACACGTAGCATCTACTCAGCGTACAGGTACAATGGGTAATATCGGTGCTTTTGGTGGTATGTTCGACCTTGCATCACTCGGTGTTAAGGAGCCAGTACTGGTTAGTGGTACTGATGGTGTAGGTACAAAACTCAAGATTGCATTTGCTCTTGATAAGCACGATACTATCGGTATTGATGCAGTTGCAATGTGTGTGAATGATGTTCTTGCACAGGGTGCAGAGCCTCTCTTCTTCCTTGACTATGTAGCGTTGGGTCACAATATTCCAGCAAAGGTTGAGGCTATCGTTGCAGGTGTTGCAGAGGGTTGCCGTCAGGCAGGTTGCGCACTTATCGGTGGTGAGACTGCCGAGATGCCAGGTATGTATGAGGGTGGAGACTACGATATCGCAGGCTTTACTTGTGGTGTTGTTGAGAAGTCACAGCTTATCGATGGTAGCAAGGTTAAGGTTGGTGATGTGCTTGTAGGTATCGCTTCAAGCGGTGTTCACTCAAACGGCTTCAGCCTTGTTCGTAAGGTTGTATCTGACAATAACCTCGACCTTAATGCAGAGTATGAGGAGCTCAATGGCGCAAAGTTGGGCGAGACACTGCTCACGCCTACAAAGATCTATGTTCGTCAGGTGCTTGAGGTTATCCGCAACTGCGATGTTCACGGTATCTGCCACATCACAGGTGGTGGTTTTGACGAGAATATTCCTCGCGTACTGCACGAGGGTCAGGGTCTTGAGATTACTGAGGGTACTTGGGAGATTCTTCCAGTATTCCGCCTTCTTGAGAAGTATGGTAAGGTGCCTCACCGTGAGATGTTCAACATCTTCAATATGGGTGTAGGTATGGTTATCGTTCTCGATGAATCAGAGGCTGCAAAGGCAGTTGAGATCCTTACAGCTGCAGGCGAGAAGGCATCTGTTATCGGCCGTGTAACTGACACTGAGGGTGTAGTAATTAAGTAATTATGCACCGTATAGCTGTATTTGCGAGCGGTAAGGGTACAAACTTCGAGGCTATAGCCGCAGCGTGTAGTAGGGGAGAGATTGATGCTCAAGTTGCGCTGCTTGTCTGCGATAAACCGCAGGCAGAGGTGGTTGCAAAGGCTGAAAAACTCGGTATAGAGTGCTTTGTGTTCTCGGCAAAAGATTACTCATCGAAAGAGGAGTATGAGCAGAGAATTGTCGAACTGCTTGATAACCACGGTGTTGAGCTTGTCTGCCTTGCGGGCTATATGCGTATTGTGGGTAGCGTGCTGTTAGGTGCCTATGGTGGCAGGATTATCAATATCCACCCGTCACTACTTCCCGCCTTTGCAGGGGCAAGGGCTGTGGAGCAGGCTGTTGAGTATGGCGTCAAGGTCTTTGGTATTACTATCCATTGGGTAGATAATACCCTTGACGGCGGAAAGATTATCGCGCAGCAGGCCTTTAACTACGATGGTAATGATCCAGAAGAGGTACACCGCATCGGTCAGCAAATTGAGCATAAATTGTATGTAGAAACGATTAAAAAGATATTAAAATGAAAAGAGCATTAGTAAGCGTAAGCGACAAGAGCGGTCTTGTTGAGTTCGTAAAGGGACTCGAGTCGTTCGGTTGGCAGATTATTGCAACAGGTGGTACACAGCGTCTGTTGGAGCAGGAGGGTGTTAAGACTATCGGTATTAGCGATGTAACCGGTTTCCCTGAGATTTGTGACGGTCGTGTAAAGACCCTGCATCCAAAGGTACACGGCGGTCTTTTGGCTCGCCGTGATGAGGCAAGCCACCTTGAGGCCCTTAAGGAGAATGGTATTGAGTTTATTGACCTTGTTTGTGTAAACCTCTACCCATTCCGTCAGACTATTGCAAATCCTAATGTTGCAATGGAGGATGCTATCGAGAATATCGACATCGGTGGCCCATCTATGCTCCGTAGTGCAGCTAAGAACTATCGTGACGTTACTGTAGTTTGTGATCCAGCTGACTATGCTTCAATCCTTGCAGAGATCGCTGAGGGCGGTGATACAAAGGTTGAGACTCGTCTTGCACTCTCTGCAAAGGCATATACTCACACTGCACAGTATGATAGCTGCATCGCTACATTTATGCGCGAGAAGGCAGGACTTTCTGAGAAGCTCTTCCTTGAGTTTGATGTAAAGCAGGGCCTTCGCTATGGTGAGAACCCACACCAGAGCGCAAAGTTCTATTCTGACAACCAGACTACTGCATTCTCACTTGCTTATGCAGAGCAACTTGGTGGTAAGGAACTCTCATACAACAATATTCAGGATGCAAATGCTGCGCTTAATATCGTTCGTGAGTTTGATGAGCCATTCTGCGTTGCTCTTAAGCATATGAACCCTTGTGGTGCTGCTATCGGCACAACTATTGAGGAGGCTTGGAATGCTGCATACGAGGCAGATAAGGTATCTATCTATGGCGGTATCGTGGCTGTAAATCGTCCACTCACTGCAGAGGTTGCACTGGGTATGAAGCCTATCTTCCTTGAGATTGTTATGGCTCCAGAGTTCACACCAGAGGCACTCGAAATTTTGATCTCAAAGAAGAACCTTCGACTTCTGAAGGTTGATATGACTAAGTCTGATAAGCCTATCAACCAGTATATCAGCGTAAATGGCGGTCTGCTTGTTCAGCAGCTAGATACTGTAACTAAAGAGGTTACAGAGGATATGTGCGTAACCGAGACTAAGCCTACAGAGGCACAGCTTGTTGATATGAACTTCGGTTGGAGAGTTGTTAAGCACGTTAAGTCAAACGCAATTGCCGTTGTTAAGGATGGTCATACACTCGGCGTTGGTGCTGGTCAGATGAACCGTGTAGGCTCTGCTGAGATTGCACTCAAGCAGGCTCACGCAGCTGGCTTTACTGAGGGTCTTGTACTTGCATCAGATGGCTTCCTTCCATTTGACGATACTGTAGCATTTGCTGCTCAGTATGGTGTTACAGCTATCGTTCAGCCAGGTGGAAGTATCCGTGACGAGGATTCGATTAAGAAGGCAAACGAGCTGGGTATCACTATGCTCTTTACAGGTATGCGTCACTTCAAGCATTAATAGAGAACTGTTCCAATATGGGTAAAAAAGTATTAGTTGTTGGTTCGGGTGGCCGTGAGCACGCTATTGTTGATGCTCTGAGCCGCTCACCACAGGTAGAGAAGATTTATTGCGCTCCAGGTAATGCAGGTATCGCTGCTCAGGCTCAGTGTGTGGCAATCAAGGATACAGACGCTGAGGGCCTGAAGGCTTTTGCTGTAGAGAATGGTATTGATCTTACCGTTGTAGGCCCAGAGGCGGGTCTTGCTGCAGGTGTAGTGGATACCTTCCGCGCAGCGGGTCTGAAGATTTTTGGTCACACAAAGTCTGCAACTCGCATAGAGTCAAGCAAGGAGTTTGCAAAGCAGTTGATGGTTAAGTACGACATCCCTACTGCTGCTTACGAGGCATTTGACAACTACGAAGAGGCAAAGGCTTATGTTGAGCGCACAGGTGTACCTACAGTGCTCAAATACGACGGTCTTGCAGCTGGTAAGGGCGTTGTTGTAGCGATGACCGAGCAGGAGGCTGATGAGGCTCTGCGAGATATGCTGCTCGACGAGAGCTTTGGTAAGGGTCGTGTTGTGATAGAGGAGTATCTTGAGGGCCCAGAGTTCTCACTGCTCTGCTTTGTTTGTGGTGACAAACTCTATCCTATGCCAATGGCGCAGGATCACAAGCGCGCTTTTGATGGCGATATGGGTCCAAATACTGGTGGTATGGGTGCTTACACTTGCCTGCCATTTATCACAGAGGAGGATCACAAGTACGCTATGGAGAAGATTATGCGCCCTACAGCAGAGGCTATGGTTGCTGAGGGTTGCCCACTGACAGGTGTGCTCTATGGTGGACTGATGAAGACTCCAAATGGCATTAAGGTTATCGAGTTCAATGCACGTTTTGGTGATCCAGAGACTGAGGTTATCCTGCCGCTTATCTCAAGCGATATCTACGATATCTTTGAGGCTGTGGCAACAGGCCGAGAGGCTGCAGAGCCTACTTGGGAGTCGCTCGCTACACTCGGTATTGTGCTCGCTTCAAAGGGTTATCCAGGCTCATACGATAAGGGATATGCTATTGAGGGCCTTGAGGCTGTAGATGGTATGGTTTACCATATGGGTACAGCAGTAAAGGATGGCAAGGTTGCTACTGCTGGCGGTCGTGTGATGATTGTTGTCTGCAAGGCTGAGACTCTTGCAGCAGCTCACGCAAAGGCAAATGCAGAGGTTGCAAAAATCAAGTGTGATAACCTGTTTTACAGAACAGATATAGGACATAAGGCATTTAAGTAACTGTATTGAAGCTATTAGCTGCGTTCTTTTAATCTGTTTACGACTCTTTTTAACTCAATTTCTCGTTACATAGTACCACTATGCGCCTCAAACTTGAGTTAAAAATAGCCAAAAAACAGACTTAAAATAATCTTGCAAACGGCTTCAAAACAGTTACTACGAGATAGAATTAATAAAATTCCAGAATATGATTATAGATGGAA
Organism: Alistipes sp.; assembly: GCA_045633445.1. Taxonomy (GTDB): domain Bacteria; phylum Bacteroidota; class Bacteroidia; order Bacteroidales; family Rikenellaceae; genus Alistipes. Next base: position 342,052 of record JAZQYI010000007.1, on the reverse strand, counting down.
AACAGCTCTCTGCAAAGCTCAAAGAGCAGATGGCAGAGCAGGTTGTAGAGTTGAAGGCTAAGTATGGCCGAGTACCTTCATTGGCGGTAATTCTTGTCGGCGAGAACCCTGCGTCACAGTCTTATGTGCGCGGTAAGATTAAGGCGTGCGAGGTGTGTGGCTTTGAGAGCATTCTTATTACTATGCCTGAGAGTGTATCTGAGGCTGAGTTGCTTGCAGAGATTGAGCGCCTCAATGCAGACGAGAAGGTTGATGGTGTGCTTGTGCAGTTGCCACTTCCAAAGCATATTGACGAGGAGAAGGTTATCGACGCTATTGCTCTTGAGAAGGATGTTGATGGCTTCCATCCAGACAATGTTGCCAATCTTTGGCTCGGCAAGCCTTGCATCAAGCCTTGTACTCCAAAGGGCGTTATGCGTATGATTGAGGAGTGTGGTTTTAATGTGGCAGGTGCAAATGCAGTTGTGGTTGGCCGTAGCAATATTGTAGGTAAGCCTATGGCAAAGCTGCTGCTGGATGCCAATGCGACTGTAACTATCGCTCACTCACGCACAAAGAACCTTGCAGAGGTTTGTCGTGGTGCAGATATCCTTATCGCAGCTGTTGGTCGTCCTCGTATGATTACAGCCGATATGGTGCGTCCAGGTGCTATTGTGATTGATGTAGGTGTAAACCGCGACCAGGCAACTGGTAAACTCTGTGGTGATGTTGATTTTGAGGCAGTAAAGGATATTGCTGCACACATCACTCCAGTTCCAGGTGGTGTAGGCCCGATGACAATTACAATGCTTATGCAGAACACAATCGAGTGTTTCTTGAATAGAATGAATAAGTAATAACCCAATAATTCATATCAAAAATGATTGAAAGATACAGCCGCGAGGTGATGCGTAACGTATGGACCGAGCAGAATAAGTTTAATGCCTACCTGAAGGTTGAGATTCTTGCATCTGAGGCGTGGAGCACTCTTGGTGTAGTACCTAAGGAGGATGTTGCAAAGTTGTGGGAGAAGGCATCTTTTAGTATCGACCGCATTAAGGAGATTGAGGAGCAGACTCGTCACGATGTTGTAGCCTTTACCCGTGCCGTTTCAGAGACTCTGGGTGAGGAGCGTAAGTGGGTACACTACGGTCTTACATCTACCGATGTTGTTGATACTGCAAATGGCTACCTTCTTAAGCAGGCAAATACTATCCTTGAGCAGGATATTATCGACTTTCTTGAGGTGCTTAAGCGTCGTGCTTACGAGTTTAAGAACACCCCTTGCATCGGCCGTACACACGGTATTCACGCCGATATTACCTGCTTTGGTCTTAAGTGGGCACTCTGGTATGAGGAGATGAGCCGTAACCTTGAGCGTTTCCGCACTGCTGCACGCGGCGTAGAGGTTGGTAAGATGAGTGGTGCTGTGGGTAACTTCGCAAATATCCCACCAGTAATCCAGGACTATGTGTGCGAGAAGCTCGGTATTGAGAGCGCAAATATCTCTACACAGGTTATGCAGCGCGACCGCCACGCATACTATATCGCAACTCTCGCTGTTATCGCATCGACCCTTGAGCAGATGGCTCTTGAGGTGCGTAACCTTCAGCGTACAGAGGTGCACGAGGTAGAGGAGTCGTTTGGTAAGGGTCAGAAGGGCTCAAGCGCAATGCCACATAAGCGTAACCCAATCAGCAGCGAGAATATCTGCGGCTGCGCTCGCGTAATGCGTGGCTATATGGCTACCGCTTGCGAGAATGTTGCCCTCTGGCACGAGCGCGACATCTCACACTCTGCTACCGAGCGTATCATCCTGCCAGATGCAACAGAGCTTCTTGACTATATGCTCTGCCGCTTTAAGGGTATCCTTGATAACCTCGTAGTCTTTGAGGATATTATGATGGAGAATATCTACCGCACTCGCAAGGTTATCTTCGCACAGCGCGTAATGAATGCCCTGATTGATAAGGGTCTTTCTCGCGAGGAGGCTTACGACACCGTACAGCCAGTTGCTATGCGTGCAATGGCAGAGCGTGCTGACTATCAGGAGCTGCTTGCTGAGAATGAGAAGGTCTCTTCACTCCTTACCCGTGAGGAGCTTGATAGTTGCTTTACTCTTGAGTATTATCTTAAGAATGTAGATTACATCTTCAACCGCGTATTTTAGCGTGATAGCGGGGCACCTATCTCCGCTAACATATAAATCGAGCAAAGGGCAGTACGCATAAGTACAGCCCTTCGCTGCTTTATATGCCGAGCGGAGTATCTGCCCCGCTCTGACGCTAAAATAGTGCAAGGAATTATCGATGGTGCAAACATTTTGACGCTAAAATAGTTACTTTAACGACACACTCTGACGACAAAATGCGGTGCTATTTCCAAATTTTGCCTATTTTTGTACAATGAGTAAATAGATAAAATCAATATGAAACGACTACTGCCTCTTGTTCTTGTTATTTGTGCCGCTATAGGTTGCACGCCTAAGCATAATCTTGAGATCAGATTAAAAGGTTTTCACAACGATACTCTGATTTTGGGTGTAATGCCATTGTCGGATTATATTGTAAATAACTATGATAATATGCAGACACAAACCCTTGTGGCTCAAGATGGAGTTATAAAGACAAATATTCCGACAGATGATTCTGCCAAATATTTTCAGCTTATAGCAACTCAATTATCTGTGCGCGAGGGTGGAATGTCTCTTCCGACACCTGCTGGTATAATCAGAAATTTTATTACTTCCAACGACAAAATCAGAATGGAGGTAACACCATTTGACAAGCATATTGAGGTTGCAGTAAAGCGCGGCTCGCGAGCCAATAGAGATGTTGCAGATGTGAGAAATCAATATCGCAAACTTGCAGCTGACTATTTTGCATTGCTTATAGGAGATAAGGGGCAGCAGTTAAGCAGAGTAGAGCGCGGAGTGGCTATTCAGAATAGTCTAAATGCTATGGATAACGCGTTAATAGAGAGTATCAAAAGCAATCCGGATAGAGCCTCTTCGCTATTCCTTTTATTCAACCTAACACTTTTGCCAGACGATATTGTTAATCATATAGAACATCTAAATCCTACACTTTTATCTCACGAATGGGAGGATGTCAATGTTCTCTATGAAAAGACAAAACAGATGTGTGCGGTGCGATGTAAAGCACAAAGAATGATAGATGAAAATGGAGCGGCTTTTGACTTCACAAGCAAAGATATTAACGGCAATGAGTTTACGCTTTCATCGCTTCGTGGTAAGTGGGTTGTCTTGGATTTTTGGGGTAGCTGGTGCGGTCCTTGTATGCGCGGTATTCCAATGATGAAGAGATATTATGACCGTTATCGTAGTAATATGGAGATTGTCGGCATAGCTTGCAATGACAAACAGGAGCAGTGGCGTAAAGCTGTAGAGAAAAACGAGATGAGTTGGATAAATATCTTTCACCTCGATGATACTCTACCCGCCAATAGCATTATGATGAACTATGCCGTCACTAATTTTCCAACAAAGGTTATCATTACGCCAGAAGGTCACCTGCACCAAGTGTTCGTCGGTGAGACTGAAGATTTCTACACAGAGATAGATGCTATAATGAAATAAAACGCGAGTAACTAATAACAAAAAAGCACCCTTTTATCAGGGCGCTTTTTTGTTGCTAATGCTATCTTTTACTCTGCCTTTGTGTCGCAGTAGTAGCAGCGGTGAACGCCGTTGTCGGCTGTGTAGAAGTAGCGCTCCATAGGCTCGTTGTTTGTGATGCACTTATGGTTAGGGCAGCGCAGACCATCTATCTCGCCCTTCTCGTGGCGCTCTACCATCTGCTCACCCTTCCAGCGCATAAGCGAGAGGATAAGTGCCATACGGACAAATTTACCATTCTCAACCTGACGGAAGTATGCTGCGCGTGGGTCGGCATCAACCTCGCGGGTAATCTCATTCACGCGTGGCAGTGGGTGGAGAACGGCCATACGCTCCTTGGCTAACTTCATACGCTCAGCGTCGAGTACAAAGCAGTTCTTAACTCGCTCATACTCAGCCTCGTCAGTAAAACGCTCCTTCTGTACGCGGGTCATATAGAGGATATCAAGCTCGCCCATAACCTCCTCAATGCTGTCGGCCTCAGTATACTCAATGCCGTACTTATCGCAGATGTCGGTCTTGATATAGTCAGGCAGACGGAGCTCCTCTGGTGAGATAAGCACAATCTTAATGCCTGTATAGCGTACAAGAGCCTTGATAAGCGAGTGAACGGTTCTTCCGTACTTCAAATCACCGCAGAAGCCGATAGTGATATTGTCAATATGGCCAAGCTCGCGGGTGATTGTCAGCAAATCGGTCAGAGTCTGTGTAGGGTGTGAGTGGCTACCGTCACCGGCGTTGATAATTGGCACAGGAGATACAGCAGAAGCAGCGAGCTGTGCACCCTCAATGTGGTGGCGCATAGCGATAATGTCTGCAAAGCAGCCCACTACGCGTACTGTATCCTCAACAGTCTCACCCTTACTTACAGAAGACGATGCCGCATCTGAAAAACCGAGTACATTGCCACCCAGTTCCATCATTGCAGCTGTAAAGCTCAGACGGGTACGAGTACTTGGCTCGTAGAATAGGGTAGCAAGCTTTTTACCCTTCATCTTCTCGCTATAAGCCTCGCGGTTAGCGATAATATCCAGCGCAAGAGTAACAATGTCGTCAGTCTCCTTGCGAGTCAGGTCTGTAGGGTCAATAAGGTGCCTCATATGGGTTGTGTTTTAGTTATCTGTAATTTATTATTTGTTAGTAACTGATTTGAATTTGTTTGCGAGATTATTTAATAGCTGTTTTGTGGCAATTTGCTGCTATAATTTGAGGCGCATAGGGTGTCCTATGTAACAAGAATTATGGCAGCAAAGTGTCGAAAACGGTATTAAAGAACGAAGTAAATAAGTTTAAATCAGTTACTTAATCCAACTTTCGTCAGATGGGTTGTTGCGGAATGCGAGGATGCGATCCTTCCACTCAGGGGCGATGTAGCTCTCCTCAACAGCAACCTCAACAAGAGAGTCAAGGTTAGAGAGTGAGTAGTTTACGGTATTTGCAGCAGCAATCTTCTCAACGCCACGCTGCATACCATATGTGAAGATGCTCACAATACCCAGAACATCTGCACCAGCCTCACGAAGAGCCTCAACAACCTCGATACAGCTGCCACCTGTAGAGATAAGATCCTCAACAACAACAACCTTTGTTCCTGGCTCGAGCTTACCCTCGATGCGGTTAGCTCGGCCGTGATCCTTTGCACCGCTACGAACATAACCCATAGGCAGGTTCATAAGCGTTGCCACGATAGCTGCGTGAGCAATACCGGCAGTAGAGGTACCCATAAGGCACTCGCACTCAGGAAAGTGCTTGTTTACCAAATGTGCAAGACCTGCCTCAACCTTCTCACGTGCAGATGGTGCAGTGAGAATAAGGCGGTTGTCACAATATATAGGGCTCTTAATACCTGAAGCCCAAGTAAATGGCTGCTCAGGGCGAAGGAATACTGCGCTAATCTTGAGCAACTCTTTTGCAATCATTTTCTCCATAGTCGTATATTTTTTAATTCAAATTACTCTCCAATAAACTCTCGGCAGCAACGCTCATAAGCTGCTACAGGATCCTCGGCTGCAGTTACAGGGCGACCCACAACGATAAAGTCAGAGCCAATCTCACGAGCGCGCTCTGGTGTTGTGATGCGTACCTGATCATCAGCCGCAGCATCAGCAAAGCGGATACCTGGGGTAACGGTCATAAACTCCGCACCGCAGTGCTCCTTAACGAGCTGAGCCTCAAGAGGTGAACAAACTACACCGTCAAGACCTGCTGTTTTTGCATTCTCAGCATACTTGGCAATGGTGTCGTTGATAGTAGCGTTGATAAGTAGCTCGTTCTGCATACGCTCCTGGCTTGTAGATGTAAGCTGAGTTACAGCAATAAGCAGTGGGCGAGTGCCATCTGGACGGGTAAGACCCTCAAGGGCAGCGCGCATCATATCTACAGTACCTGCAGCGTGAACGTTGGTCATATCTACATCGAGCTTTGAAAGCACGTTCATAGCCTTGCGGACTGTGTTAGGAATATCGTGCAACTTAAGGTCAAGGAAAATTTTGTGACCACGAGCCTTAATCTCGCGTACGATATCTGGACCACAGGCATAGAAGAGCTCCATACCAATCTTTACAAATGGCTTACGACCAGTGAAGCGGTCAAGAAATGCCAATGTCTGCTCTTTGCTTGAAAAATCACAAGCGATAATTACATCTCTCATATATATACTCTATTTTACAATTCCAATAATATCACTCAAACGCTCAATGCCGAGTCTATCCATCAACTGAGGCAGCTGCTCGATAATCTGCTTGCAGACAAATGGGTTACGCAGGTTCTCTGCACCCACCTGTACTGCACTTGCACCGGCCATCATCATCTCGATAACATCCTCAGCAGTAGCTACACCGCCACAACCGATAACTGGTATCTTGCAGGCATTTGCCACCTGATAGACCATTCTTACAGCCACTGGGAAGATTGCCTGACCCGAAAAACCACCCATCTTATTTGCAATAACAGGGCGACGACGAGCGATGTCAATTCTCATGCCGAGCATAGTGTTTATCAGCGTAAGTCCGTCAGCACCAGCATCTTCGCACGCACGAGCAATAGCGACAATGTCTGTCACATTTGGGCTGAGTTTGATAAATACGGGCTTTGTTGTCACTGCCTTTACCGCAGCGGTGACAGCCGCAGCGCTCTCTGGCGAGGTGCCAAACGCCATACCGCCATTATGCACATTAGGGCAAGAGACATTGACCTCAATAATCTCTACCTGCTCCTCCTTGTCAATCTTTCGGCAACACTCGGTGTACTCCTCGATAGAAAAACCGCTGATGTTTGCGATAATAGGCTTGTGGAAGCGCTTGCGCAGCTCTGGAAGCTCGTGGCTGATTACTGCATCAACGCCTGGGTTCTGCAGACCTACAGAGTTAATCATACCTGAACGGCACTCCGCAATTCGTGGTGTAGGGTTGCCAAAGCGAGGCTCAAGGGTAGTACCCTTAAACGATATAGAGCCGAGAATATCAAGGTCGTAGACCTCCGACATCTCTGCGCCAAAGCCGAATGTGCCACTTGCTGGGATAATCGGGTTGTCAAGTTTGACGCCACAAAGGGTTGTTGATAGATCTTTTACCATATTACCTCCTCCTTTCTGAATACTGGGCCCTCTTTACATACTCTCTTTGCACCATTAACGGTCTGGATTGAGCAGCCCATACATATACCAAAACCACAACCCATACGCTCCTCAAGGCTAACCTGGCCAGGGATTGTAAGGCTATTTGTCAGTGCGCGGAGCATAGGCAGCGGACCACAAGAGAAGAAGTAGTCGGCATCTGTCACCTGCTGTGCGATTGCGTCGGTAACAAAACCCTTTACACCTACGCTGCCATCTGCTGTGGCAACGATAACCTTAACGCCTAAAGCCTCAAACTGCTCACGGTAGAATATCTCCTCAGCGGTATTAAAGCCGAGTACAACAGTCACCTGCTTACCCTCATCAACAAGGTTGCGAGCAAGGCGATAGAGCGGTGGAACACCTACGCCACCACCAACAAGCAGTGCGTGGTTGTGCTCAACAGAGGTGTCAAAACCGTTGCCAAGACCTGTCAGCGTGTCAATCTTTACACCTGCAGCAAGGGTAGCCATCTGCGCTGTGCCCTTACCGACAACTTTGTAGATGAGTGTTAGCTTGCCCTCATCGTAGTTGCATACAGAGATTGGACGACGGAGGAAGTAGCCCTCAAGCGAGAGCTCTACAAACTGACCTGGACGGGTGATAGCCGAAGTGTCACCCGCCAGAGTCATCTCATATACACTCTCAGTAAGAGCTTTGTTTGTAACTATTTCAAAAACAGTCTGTTGCATACTATTTGTCGTAATCTGCGTCAATAGTTGAAACACCGAGTGTAATCTCCTCGAGCACCTGGAGCAGTACGCTTACAGTCTCAAGAGATGTGAAGATAGTGACATTGTTCTCAACCGCTGCACGGCGAATCTCATAGCCATCGAGGCGAGCGCTGTGCTGATTAAGGTCAATGGTGTTGATAACGTAGTTCACGTGACCACGGCAGAGTGAACGATAGATATCGTCGCTACCCTCAATCAGCTTGCTCAGCTTGCGAGTGCGGATGCCGTGAGTACGGAGGAAGTCCGCTGTACCCTTAGTAGCCTCAATATTGAAACCGAGGTTGTAGAAACGCTCGATAAGTGGCAGAGCAGCCTGCTTATCCTTGTCTGCAAGTGTAACAAGCACGGTACCGTAGTTTACTACATCCATACCTGATGCCTGAAGTGACTTGTAGAGCGCACGGGTCATTGAGTTATCATAACCGATAGCCTCACCAGTAGATTTCATCTCTGGAGAGAGGTATGTATCGATACCCTTAATCTTTGCAAATGAGAATGCAGGGGTCTTAACGAAGAAACGCTTGCGCTCCTTGCCATATACCTCAGTAATACCCTGCTCCTTAAGAGAGTGACCGAGCATTACGCGGGTTGCAATCTTTGCCATAGGCACATTGCAAGACTTTGAGAGGAACGGAACGGTACGTGAAGAGCGTGGGTTAACCTCGATAACGTATACCTTATCCTCGTTGTCTACGATAAACTGAATATTGTAAAGACCAACAATGCCGATTGCCTTACCAAGGCGTACGGTATAGTCAATCATCTTCTGCTTAACAGCATCGCTAAGGCTGAATGAAGGGTATACGCTGATTGAGTCACCAGAGTGGATACCTGTTCGCTCAACGTGCTCCATAATACCTGGGATAAATACATCTGTACCGTCGCAGATAGCATCAACCTCAGCCTCCTTACCCATAATGTACTTATCTACAAGCACTGGAGAGTCCTCGTTAATCTCTACCGCATTGTGGAGGTAGTGACGCAGAGCCTGCTCATTACCTACAATCTGCATAGCACGACCACCGAGCACGAAGCTTGGACGAACAAGAACTGGATAGCCGATAGTCTCTGCCGCAGCAACACCATCCTCAATCTCAGTTACGGCCTTTGCCTGTGGCTGTGGAATACCCACCTCGCGCATAATAGCCTCGAAGAGCTTACGGTCCTCTGCCTTGTCAATAGCCTCAAGGTCGGTACCGATAATCTTCACGCCCATCTGAACCAGCGGCTTTGCAAGGTTGATGGCAGTCTGACCACCGAGGGTTACGATAACGCCCTCTGGCTGCTCGTGGTGGATGATGTTCATTACATTCTCAACGGTTAGCGGCTCGAAGTAGAGCTTATCGGAGATGGTATAGTCGGTAGATACAGTCTCAGGGTTGTTATTGATGATAATCGCCTCATAACCAGCCTCTCGGATAGCCCAAATAGCGTGTACAGTCGAGTAGTCGAACTCTACACCCTGACCGATACGGATAGGGCCAGAACCGAGAACAACAATCTTCTTGCGGTCTGATACGATAGACTCGTTCTCCTGCTCGTAAGTAGAGTAGAAATATGGGATATAGCGGTCGAACTCGCCAGAGCAAGAGTCGATAATCTTGTATACAGGCTTGATGTCGAAGCTCTCGCGAAGCTCGAATACCTCACGCTCAGTCATACCCCAAAGCTGACCGATAAACTTATCACCAAAGCCCATACGCTTAGCCTCATAGAGGGCAGCCTTGTCGCCCTTTGCCTCTGCAAGACGACGCTCCAGGCGAACGATATTCTTGAACTTCTCAAGGAAGAGCATATCGATCTTTGTACGGTCATAAATCAGCGAACGATCTATGCCACGGCGGAGCAGCTCAGCAATTGCGTAGATACGGTCGTCAGTGCCGCGAGTGATATATGCGAGCATATCCTGAGTAGACATCTGGTCGAACTTCTTGTGGTGAATGTGGCAGACACCAGTCTCAAGTGAGCGCAGAGCCTTCAGTAAGCTCTCCTCGATAGTACGACCGATACTCATCGCCTCACCTGTAGCCTTCATCTGTGTACCCAGCTCGTTTGAAGCCTCACTGAACTTATCAAATGGGAAGCGTGCAACCTTAGTTACGACATAGTCGATAGCTGGCTCGCAGCAAGCAGGTGTGCCCTCGAGCAAAATCTCGTCAAGGGTCATACCAATAGCAACCTTCGCAGTTACGCGGGCGATAGGGAAACCACTCGCCTTAGATGCAAGGGCAGATGAACGAGAAACACGTGGGTTAACCTCGATAATATAGTACTTGAATGAGAGTGGGTCGAGTGCAAACTGAACATTACAACCACCCTCAATCTTGAGCGCACGGATAAGCTTGAGTGCGCTATCACGCAACATCTGGAACTCCTTGTTAGAGAGGGTCTGTGCAGGAGCTACAACGATACTATCGCCAGTGTGGATACCTACAGGGTCCACATTCTCCATACTACAGATTGCGATTGCAGTGTCGTTCTTATCGCGCATCACCTCAAACTCAATCTCCTTGTAGCCCTTGATACTCTTCTCTACAAGTACCTGGTGAACAGGAGATACGGCCAGCGCATTACGCATCATCTCGCGCAGCTGCTGCTCATCGTCAGCAAAACCGCCACCAGAACCACCGAGAGTGAAGGCAGGACGGAGAACTACTGGATAGCCAATCTTCTTAGCCACCTCAACAGCTTCCTCTACAGAGTAAACAATCTCTGACGGAATAACAGGCTCGCCGAGACGGATACAGAGCTGCTTAAAGAGCTCGCGGTCCTCAGCCTCCTCAATACTCTTGAATGAAGTACCGAGAATCTCTACCTGACACTCCTCCAAAATGCCCTTCTTTGCCAGCTGTACAGCCAGGTTAAGACCAGTCTGACCACCAAGGCCTGGAACGATAGCATCTGGACGCTCGTAGCGGATAATCTTTGCTACATACTCCAACTTCAGCGGCTCCATATATACCTTGTCCGCAATGAAGGTGTCGGTCATAATGGTTGCAGGGTTTGAGTTTACAAGGATAACCTCATAACCCTCCTCCTTAAGTGCAAGGCACGCCTGGGTACCTGCATAGTCGAACTCGGCTGCCTGACCAATAACGATTGGACCAGAGCCAATAACCATTACTTTTTTGATATCTGTTCTCTTAGGCATTTTTGTTGTCCTCCATCAGTTTAATGAATTTGTCGAAAAGGTATGCGCTGTCATTTGTTGCTCCCGGAGCGCCCTCGGGATGGTACTGTACAGAGAAGACCTTGTCCTTGCGGCACTCTACGCCAACTACGCTGCCATCAAGAACATTGGTGTGGGTGATAGTAAGGGCAGTTTTGCTCTCTACATCGTTAGCAATAGTGTACTCCATACTCATACCAGTCATCTCGATACGATTTGTAATGGTGTTGCGTACAGGACGTGCACTTGCGCGGTTACCATTCTTAACCTGATCAACAGTTGCACCATAAGCCAAACCGATAAGCAGGTGGCCGAGACTGATACCCATAATTGGCAGCTCACCGCGAAGAGTCTTAATTAGCTCTACAACCTCTGGCAGGTCTGCAGGAGAGCCTGGACCATTTGAGATGAAGATACCGTGTGGATTGAATGCACGAATCTCATCAATAGGGGTGTTGTAAGGTACGATAACCACATTGCAACCACGACGGTTAAGCTCGTCGATAATTGTGCGCTTTACACCGCAGTCAACAACTACAACATCGTACTTGTGGTTAGGGGTACGAGAGTACCAACGCTTGCGGCAGCTAACCTTAGCAATAACGTTTTTTGTTGCAGGGGTGCTCTCGATAAGTGCGAGTGCATCCTCAATGCTCATATCTGCATCAACAATCGCAGCACGCATCACACCACCATCACGCAATGCGCGAGTGATTGCGCGAGTATCAACACCATAGATGCCAGGGATGTTGTTCTCCTCCATAATCTCGGCAATAGTCTTGGTGTAACGGAAGTTGCTCGGTGTGGTGCAGTACTCACGAACTACAAGACCGCCAACGCTGATGATGCGTGACTCAAAATCCTCGTCGTTAATACCGTAGTTACCGATAGTTGGGTAGGTCATAACCACGATCTGCTCGCAGTTGCTTGGATCGGAGATAATCTCCTGATAACCCACCACTGAAGTGTTAAATGCAATGTTGCAGACAGTCTGACGGTCGGCACCAAAGCCGTAACCCGAAAAGCTCTGACCATTGCTCAGTACAAGTCTCTTCTCTTTCATACAAATATATAATTATTTATCTTATTATTCTCTCCAAACTGCCTTACCACCAAAGAGTGTCAGCTTACAGCGACCAACAAGCTCCCAGCCCTCAAACGGTGTAGCCTTGCCCATAGAGAGGAACTTGCTGCTATCAACCTTGAATGGGGTAGTGGTGTCAAATACCGCGATGTCAGCTCTCTGACCAACCTCCAAACCACCACCGAGGCGGAAGATACGGCGTGGGTTGTCGCACATCAGCTCAATGAGCTTCTCAATTGTTATAATGCCGGTGCGAACAAGCTTTGTGTAACATACAGCAAACGAGGTCTCAAGGCCTACAACGCCCATTGCGCTACCCGCAAGGCCCTTGCTCTTCTGCTCTGCTGTGTGCGGAGCGTGGTCGGTTGCAATAACCTCAATAGTACCGTCAATAATACCCTCGATAAGTGCATCACGGTCAGCCTCGCTACGAATTGGTGGATTCATCTTAAATCGACCCTCGTTCATAATGTCGAGATCAACCATTGTCAGATAGTGTGGACCAGTCTCGCCCGAAACAGGTAGACCCATTGCCTTAGCATTGCGCAGCGCAGTGACGCTATTTCGTGCCGACATATGGCAGAAGTGGTAGCGACAGCCACTCTGTGCAATCAAATCTATATCACGAATAAACGGCATATACTCCGAACAAGCAGGAATGCCTTTGTGTCCGTTGAGCGCAGCATAGTCGCCAGCGTGGATATAACCGCCGGCAAGCATGCTCTCATCCTCGCAGTGTGCTGCGATAATGCCATCTACTGCGGCAATGCTCTTCATCGCCTCGAGCATAACCTCTCGGTCCTGTACGCCGCTACCGTCATCCGAGAAACCAACGCAGAGTGGAGCTAGAGCCTTGACATCTACTACCTGCTTGCCGATGCGGCGCTCGGTAATTGTTGCATAAGGGCGAACCTCTACTACAGCCTGCTCATCTATCATAGCCTGCTCGATAGCGATATTCTCAACACTATCTGGTGCTGGATTGAGGTTAGGCATAGAGAGAACGGTTGTCACGCCACCGTGTGCAGCAGCGGCTGTACCTGTAGCAATGGTCTCCTTCTCAGAGTAGCCTGGCTCGCGAAGATGTACGTGAGCATCGGCAAGTCCGTAGGTGACAACACAGCCATCTGCATCAAAGATTTCGGTATCTTCGCCAACCAAAATATTCTCACCAATCGCTGCAATAATGCCCTTCTCAATAAGCACATCTGCCTTGCGAGAGATGCCCTTACCTACAGCCAATCCGCCGCGTATCAGCAACTTGTCTTTACTCATAGTCGTTCATATAAAAAAACAGGCGACCCGTAGGCCGCCTGTAAATTAAACAAAATGCGAAACAGAAACCTCGTAACCCCAATTTTGAGGCTCGTATGCTGACAATATGTTGTTTGAAAGCATCATAGTTTTCCGTCTGTTATATTGGGTGCAAAATTAGTCGAATTTTGCCAAATAACCAAAGGTTTTTGGTGGAAATTGCACGATTTTTATGACAAAATATGCAATTTATCGTGGGAGTACGCTGTATGAGAGTTTTGCATATGCACGCTCAGCCTTCTCAAGAGCCTTCTCGATAGTCTCGTCGGTTGCCAGGATAACACCGAAACGACGGTGACCAACAACCTCTGGCTTGCCGAAAAGTCGAATCTGAACACCCTCCTCAGCAACTACCTGATCGAGGTTTTCGAAGACAACCTTATCGCTGTCACCCTCAACAACAATCGCCTTAGATGCGCTTGCTCCGAAGAAGCGAACAGATGGGATTGGCAGACCAAGAACAGCGCGAGCGTGGAGTGCGAACTCAGACAGATCCTGTGAGATCATTGTAACCATACCAGTATCGTGTGGGCGTGGAGATACCTCGCTGAAGATAACCTCATCACCCTTGATAAACATCTCTACACCGAAGATACCATAACCACCAAGTGCACCAGTAATCTTGTGTGCAATCTCCTTTGCCTTAGCCTTTGCAACCTCGCTCATAGGCTGTGGCTGCCAAGACTCGCGATAGTCGCCATCTACCTGGTGGTGACCAATAGGCTCGAGAATTGTAGTACCTGCGCTGTGGCGCACGGTGAGCATAGTAATCTCGTAGTCAAAGTCTACAAAACGCTCAACAATCACGCGACCAGCACCTGCACGACCACCCTCCTGGGCAATAGTCCAAGACTTCTCAACGTCAGCCTCGCACTTTACGGTGCTCTGACCGTGGCCTGAAGATGACATAATTGGCTTAACTACGCAAGGAATACCCACCTCTGCAATAGCGGCAAGATACTCCTCCTTAGTCTCTGCAAAACGGTAGAACGATGTTGGCAGACCAAGCTCCTCAGCAGCAAGGCGACGGATACCCTCGCGGTTCATTGTAAGCCAAGCAGCATTAGCGGTTGGAGTGACGCTGTAACCCTCCTTCTCAAGCTCTACAAGTGTAGGGGTAGCGATAGCCTCAACCTCTGGGATGATGTAGTCAGGCTTCTCTGCCTCAATAACAGCTCTCAAAGCCTCGCCATCCAACATATTGAGAACGTGGCAGCGATTTGCAACCTGCATAGCTGGAGCGTTAGGGTAGCGATCGCATGCAACTACCTCAATACCATATCGTTGCAGCTCAATTGCAACCTCCTTACCCAGCTCGCCAGAACCACAAAGCAGAGCCTTCTTACCAACCGAAGTCATCGGTGTACCAATCTTAATCATATCTATAGGGTGTTAAATTTGGACAAAGATAGTAATTTTTTTTAGCTTTCCTCTGCTTGTAGCGGCTGATTGTTGATTTTTTTAGCACTAAATTACAGTATGCCTCTTTTGTCAATAAGTTGTTGAAAAAAACGGGTACTAAATTTGGCAGTTCGGGAAAAGTAATGTAATTTTACGGCTGATTTGTGGGCGTATGCCTAAACGACTATAAATTTAACAAACTATATATGAAGAAAGTTGATGTGGTACTCGGTCTCCAGTGGGGAGATGAGGGTAAAGGTAAGGTGGTTGATGTTTTGACCCCTAATTACGATGTTATTGCTCGATTCCAGGGCGGTCCTAACGCAGGTCACTCACTCCACTTCGGCGGTGAGAAGTTCGTGCTCCACACAGTTCCATCTGGTATCTTCCGCGATGGCTCGATGAATATTATCGGTAACGGTGTTGTTATCGATCCTGTAATCCTTGCAGAGGAGATTGCTCAGATTGAGGCTTCAGGCGTAGATGTTGTTTCTCGTATGAAGATCTCTAAGCGTGCACACCTCATCCTTCCTACACACCGCGCTTTGGATGCTGCATCTGAGGCTGCTAAGGGTAAGACCAAGATTGGTTCTACTCTGAAGGGTATCGGCCCAGCTTATATGGACAAGACTGGTCGTAACGGTCTGCGTGTAGGCGATATCTTGCTTCCTGACTTCAAGGAGCGCTACGAGGCTCTGAAGGAGAAGCACTTCTTCCAGCTCCGTCAGTACGACTATCAGGTAGATGTAACTGCTTATGAGAAGGAGTGGTTTGAGGGTGTTGAGTCACTCAAGCGTTTCGAGTTTGTTGATAGCGAAATTACTGTAAATAACTACCTTAAGGATGATGTTTCAATCCTTGCAGAGGGTGCTCAGGGCTCACTGCTCGATATTGAGTTCGGTACATATCCATTCGTAACCTCTTCAAATACACTCTGTGCTGGTGTTTGTACAGGTCTTGGTGTTGCTCCAACCCGCATTGGTGAGGTTTACGGTATCTTCAAGGCTTACTGCACTCGCGTAGGTAGCGGTCCATTCCCAACAGAGCTCTTCGATGCTACTGGTGAGACTCTCCGTCAGGTAGGTAACGAGTTCGGTGCTACTACTGGTCGTCCACGCCGTTGCGGTTGGCTTGACCTGGTTGCGCTGAAGTATGCTGTTATGATGAATGGCGTAACTGGTCTGATTATGATGAAGTCAGATATCCTTAACGATTTCGATACAATCAAGGTTGCTGTTGGTTACCAGATGAATGGCAAGCAGGTAGATTACTTCCCATATGAGGCAGATGACTCTATCGAGCCAATCTACCGCGAGTTCCCAGGTTGGAATTGCGACATCTGCAATGTTCGCAACTATGACGAGTTCCCACAGCAGTTCAAGGACTACGTAGCATTCATCGAGGCTGAGTGTGGCGTACCTGTGAAGATTATATCAGTGGGTCCGGATCGTGAGGAGACTATTGTACGATAGTTTTATCGTGCATTTGCCGTGAAAATACGGCATTAGCTGCACATCCCTAAAAGCCCGACAATGGCTGTACGTTTTGTACTATCCATCGTCGGGCTTTTTGCGTGATGCACACCTACTACCGCATTTTGACGACAAATGAGTGCAAGTAACAAGCGGAGTGTAAACTTTTCGCACATCCCTTAAAAATTAGTGGCGACTGTATGTTTGGTACTATCCGACACTAATTTTTTCACGATATACCACATCTACGTACTTTTGACGACAAATGAGTGCAGAGTATAATCGTAGCGCAAACCTGCGGCACATCCCTTAAAAATTAGTGGTGACTGTACGTTTTGTACTATCCGCCACTAATTTTTTTGCACGATGCCCCACACCTACGCACTTTTGACGATAAAACGGTGCGAAGATTGTTTGGTGTACAAACTCTGATTTGCTATTAGCCAAAACTATCTATTTACGCTGCAGTATTCGCGTAACTGGTTGTGAGATAGTGTGTTGGTGTTGTGACGATGGAGTTTACGGTTGACGCAGACGATACTCTTAACGGCAGGGGAGATGTTGTTTACATCGTGCGAAACCATCACTATAGCCATACGTTCGTTGAGCTGTTTGAGAATGTCGTATAATTCGCTTTCAAACTGTTTATCAATAAAGTTCGTCGGCTCATCGAGGATTAGTAGTTTTGGCTCAGAGATTACAGCTCGGCAGAGTAATGCGCGCTGCATCTGACCGCCAGAGACCTCACCGATTTGTCGCTCGGCAACCTCTATAATACCCACTTTTTCAAGTAGTTGCATCGCTTTTTTTCTATCTGCGCGACTATATTTTGTAGAGAAACCTCTCTCGCTCTGCAGTCCTGACATAACCACCTCAAGAATAGAAATTGGAAAATTTCGGTCAAATGTTGAGTGTTGCGGCAGATATCCAATAAGTCGCTTATTACCGTTAAATAGGCTCTGCGAAAGTCGCACCTCTCCGCTATGTGGAAGTGTGCCCAAAATTGTCTTGATTAGGGTTGTTTTACCACCACCATTTGGGCCGATAATGCAGATAAAATCATCGGCAAAAATATCCAAATTTACACCATCAATCGCCACATAATCGTCGTAACGCACGGTGACATTGCTCAGTGAAACTATGCTCTCCATATCAACATCTGTTACTCGGTTATTAGACGTGTTATTTCGCGTATATTTGTAAAGATATCCTCTGCTAATGGGTTGATTTCCACGGCATTAGCACCAATATCCTCGCAGATAACCTGCACACTTGATTTTGGAAACTCGCTCTGGTAGAATACACTCTTTATGCCGTCAGTTCTTGCTGCAGATATAATCTGCGCAATGCGTTTTGCACTAGCCTCTTTGCCGTCATTTTCGATAGAGATCTGCTCTAAACCATAGTCTCGAGCAAGGTATGTCAGCGCCGGATGGTAGATGATAAAGTAGGGTAGTGATGCACTATTTGCAAACTCTGCAACTTCGTTATCAAGCGTTGTAATCTGCTCATTCAGAGCATTATATGCTACTGTATAGTGCACAGAGTCGGGCATTGCAGCAACAATAGCATTGTGCGCATTTTCCGCCATAATCTTTAGCGACTTTGGCGAACACCAGATGTGTGGATCAACTCCGTGGTGGCAATGCTTGCCGTGATGTGTATGACTGCAACTGCCTGATATTGTGGTAATTCCGTGGCTTAAGTCTATGACTTTGCTCTGATCGTGTACTCGCTTTAACAACTGTTGCTCAAAATCCAATAGGCCAGTTCCTAAGACAAGTTTAGCCTTGTTGAGTGTGATAAATTGCTTTGGCGTTGGCTCAAAACTCTCTGGCGAAGCACCCGCCGGAACAAGTACCTCAACAGTAAAGTCATCTCCGACAATAGCCTCGACAATAGGCTTGATCGGAGCTATCGAAACTACGATAATATTCTCGGTACTCTGATTTTTGCCGATGCAACTTACCGCAAGTGCTATATATATAAATAGGTATATTATCTTTTTCATCACATCCAATGTTTCTACAAAGGTAGTGCAAAATTGGCAAATCTGCAATCCTCCCCTACTTGCAAATTTTACTAAATTTAACATAACGCACATATTGCATCATTTTTCAGATATCGCTCTCTCGTTGGAGAGAGGTATGTTTTACTATAAAAATAGTTTAAAATGTTGATTGTCAATAAATTAACCCTTGTTTATATATGGGTTTAACGTGCTGAGAATTGCGTAAAAAGAAAAATCCCGATTGTTGGTCGGGATTTTTAGCTGTAAAAATGGTTTGCGAAGTTAAAATCTACTTGCGCGGAGTAAAACTCTCGAAGCTGTGATCCTTGTAGAAGATTACAATTCGCTCGATCTCGGAAGACGGTCTGCACGGAGCTGCCACTTCGGAAGTTGAGCTGTTCGCCTGACTAAAGAGTGACGAGATTGCCGACTCATCATTTTGTTCTAAAGTCGAAGAGTCGGAAGAGTTTGTGTTTTGATTTTCATCTTTGACCGACGGGGCAGATGTGTCGATTGCCAACTTTATTTCAGAACTTCCCAACCACCAGTAAGGGTTGTACTGACTGAAGGTCGAGATGATTTTTGCAGTCAGGGTAAAATTTGGTTGGTTGCGACCACTGAGAATATGAGAGATCACCGGAGCCTTCACACCAAGCTTCGCTGCAATCTCTCCAACTCGCAGACCTGTATCTGCCATCAAAATCTCTAATTTCTCCTTCATTTTGGTAATTTTTACAAAGGTAAACAAATTTTACAAAATTTACAACCTTTTTGTTAAAAAGTAGTAATGTTAATAGTTATTAACAATGTTTACAACTGTCAATAATAACTCTTTTGTTAAATTTGAAAACAAACCATATATGTAGTTATACTTTATATTAAATAATGTAATATGCTGGTAATAAGGTATGTAATACATATTTACATCCATTATAATACAGTAGTAGTGATTATCAGTACCAACTATTGGTTTTTGGTTAAATAAATCAATATATAAACATCGTAAATACCTGATTATTAGCATTTAACATACAAAAGTACAACAAATGAACTCTTGTTTTGAACGAGAAAAAATGATAACAAATTGAGTCTTGTAGATGTGTAACAAATGTTATTAAAATATAGATATTAACAGATGTTAACAGTAAGAAACATTACAAAAGTAAACGCTGATTTGATAATTTAAGATTACAAATGTTAATTACATCTGTAAAATGGCTCAAATTTGAGAAATTTTTGAATATTTCGCTTAGTGATACACCTCTTTTGAGGCTATTTTATGAATTCCTGTTATATTATGTTAAATTGCAGATGTTAATAACAAATAATAAGTCCCTATATCATTGGATATAAGGACTTTACGTTTTATCGCTCTCTCCCCTATCGGTTGAGTGCTGCTGCAATTTCTGAGAACTCTTCTGGAGTTAATTTGAGCTTATCTTTGCGGAAATCGACATCATTTTCGGTGTTCATAGGGATCAGGTGGATGTGTGCGTGAGGCACTTCTAGGCCTAAAACGACCATTGCAACCTTCTTACAGCTGCTAAATTCCTTGATTTTCTCTGCAATTTGCTTTGCGAAGAGTGTCATACCCGCCAGGGTGTCGTCGTCTAAGTCAAAAATATAGTCTGTCTCGCACTTAGGAACAACGAGTGTGTGGCCCTTAGCAAGGGGATTTATGTCCAAAAATGCGAAATAACGGTCGTTTTCTGCGACCTTATAGCAAGGAATCTCCCCTGCTATGATCCTTGAAAATATGGTAGCCATAGCTTTATTATTAAAATATGGTGTTAAAACTCTTCATCTTTGAATTTTGGGGTCATAATTTCCGCGTAAATAACGGCTTTTCTCAAGTCGAACTCATCCTCATTGATTATATTTGGTTCGATTTTAGGGGTATTTACGGGCTTTTTAGGGGTGTTGGCTGATACTGCCTGTGCCTTTGCTTTTCTGGCTTTTGCGGTTTTCTTAGGTTTATAAGCTGGATTAGGTGTGGGCGTAGCCGTAGTAGTGACCTGGAAATCGGTCAATATATCACCTAAAGCACTGCTTAATATATCTTGCATATCATTCATATCTATAGTAATTTATAGTATTTACTGCTTGTTACTTGTCGTTTCTTGTAATTCTCTCTATGAAGGCAAGGATTGATCTGCGAAAGAATACCATCATTGCAATCATGGCTCCAATCATTATGTAGTAATCCATACTCTACTCTTTATTATCAATACTTCGTTTTACACTTTCCACACCCTTGATACCTCGGAATTTGTCCATAATAGCATTCAGCGAGTCCGCATCTTGTACATATATGCTGATTTTGCCCTCAAAAATGCCATCGTGGCTGCGTATTGAGACTTCGCGGATGTTAATGCTAAAGTCCTCAGAGACAACGCGAGAGATCTCTAAAAGCAGCCCCATACGGTCTATGCCACGTATCTCGATTGCGGAGAGGTATGATACAGCTCTATGTTGTGACCAGCGTATCTGATCCCTGATGATATTCTTGCCAAAAAGCGCTGCAAGGCGGTTAAGTTCGTTACAAGAGGTCTTGTGAACGATAATTTTACCCGTCATAGGGTCCTTAAAGCCCGCTACGCTATCGCCAGGCAGTGGATTGCAGCAGCTAGCAATGGTAAACTGCTCGTCATCGGACTCTGAACTAGTAGCATCACTACCCTCTTCGTCGCCATCTGTTGGCTTTGAGTCGCGCCATAACTTCCAGAATTTCAGTATTTTACTTGCAGAACTTGACTTGATAATCTTCTCGATGTTGTCCAATGAGATAATTCCTGCACCGATTTTGCTGTACAACTCATCCTTGTTGTGACAGCCGTAGGCCTGCATTACTTTGCGTAAAATACTGCCGCTCAGCGTGATATCGAATTCTGCAATCTTCTTCTCGAAGATGGCAAGGCCGTGGCTTATATTGTCCTCTCGCTCGCGCTTGAGGTAGTTTGCAATCGCCTGTTTTGCTTTGGTTGTGATGACGATATCTATCCATTCCGGCTTTGGTGAGGCGTTAT
Source organism: Alistipes sp. (assembly GCA_045633445.1). Lineage (GTDB taxonomy): Bacteria > Bacteroidota > Bacteroidia > Bacteroidales > Rikenellaceae > Alistipes. The sequence goes on along the minus strand of JAZQYI010000007.1, from coordinate 320,612 downwards.
CGGCTGTGATAATCTCAATCTGGTCGCCCGAGTTAATCTGTTTGGTTACAGGCTCAATTTTGTGGTTTATTTTAGCACCAATAGCCTTGTTTCCAATCTTGGTATGGATGTCGTATGCAAAGTCCAAAGCGGTCGCGCCAAATGGTAATTTGCGCTGCTCGCCTTTTGGTGTAAATACCGTTATTTCAGATGTATATAGTGATAACTTAAAGTTATCCAAGAACTCAACAGCATTCTCCGTAGAGCCACTTAGAGCGTCGCGAATCTTGCTCAACCAGTTGTCAAAAGCATCCTCATTTTGCGAGAGTGTGGCGTGCTTGTACTTCCAATGGGCGGCAAAACCGCGGTCGGCAATGTCCTCCATTCGCTGGGTGCGAATCTGTACCTCTACCCATATTCCGTCATTGCCCATCACGGTTGAGTGTAGAGCCTCGTAGCCGTTTGCCTTGGGCATGCTAATCCAGTCGCGGAGTCGGTCTGGTTTAGGTGTGTAAATATCTGTAATTGAGGAGTATATCTGCCAACACTGGGTCTTCTCTGATGGGAATGGTAGGGCTTTGAAGACTATGCGAATGGCAAACAGGTCGTATACCTCATCAAAAGAGATCTGTTTACGCTGCATCTTCGACCATATTGAGTAGACACTCTTTACCCTACCAGATATCTCATATTCGATACCATTCTTTTGAAGTATTGCGTGAATTGGCGCGCAGAACTTATTGATATACTGTTGTCTTTCGGGTTCTGTCTCCTCAATTTTGCGCTGTATCTCGTTGTACTCGTCAGGGAAACGGTACTTCATACATAGATCCTCCAACTCGCTCTTAATCGGGAATAATCCGAGACGGTATGCAAGCGGAGCGAAGAGATGAATGGTCTCTCCTGTTATCTTAATCTGCTTATCTTTAGGCATATAGCCTAATGTGCGCATATTGTGCAGACGGTCGGCTATTTTGATAAGGATAACGCGAACATCGTCTGAAAGTGTGAGTAGAACCTTGCGGAAATACTCTGCTTGGGCCGATGTGTCGGCGTTAAATACGCCTGACATCTTAGTTAGTCCATCGATCATAGAGGCGATTTTATGTCCAAAAATGCGCTCTATATCCTCGATTGTGTAGTCGGTGTCCTCGACAACATCGTGCAGAAGGGCTGCAATGACCGATTTGACGCCTAAACCAATCTCCTCGATGACAATTTTTGCTACAGCAATAGGATGTAAGAGGTAAGGCTCTCCTGATCGGCGCCTTACCCCTTGATGTGCCTCCTTTGCAAGGAAGAATGCACGATTGATGAGATTCCAGTCATCTTCACCTTTGCAGATCTTGACTAAAGAGTGTTTCAGATCTTGCCAGGCCTCATCAATAACTATTTCATCCTCTTTGCTATAGTACATATTACATAAAGTAATACTTTAGTTACTCTTTCGCCATCATTGCCTCGCGAACTTTAGCCTCTACCTCGTCGCAAATAGCAGTGTTTGTGGTGAGGAAGTCCTTAACGGCATCTCTACCCTGGCCAATCTTTGTCTCTCCGTATGAGAACCAAGATCCCGACTTCTTGATAATGCCGTAGTCTACTGCAAGGTCAATAATCTCGCCAAGTTTTGAGATACCCTCGCCAAACATAATATCAAACTCAGCCTTCTTGAACGGAGGTGCCACCTTGTTCTTTACAACCTTTACGCGTGCACGGGTACCGAGCTGCTCCTCGCCATCCTTGATGACTGATGTGCGGCGGATGTCGATACGTACGCTTGAGTAGAACTTAAGGGCGTTACCACCAGTTGTAGTCTCTGGATTGCCGTATACAACACCAATCTTGTCGCGCAACTGGTTGATAAAGATGCAGACGGTCTTGGTCTTTGAAATGCTTGCTGTGAGCTTTCTGAGCGCCTGAGACATCAATCGTGCCTGCAGACCCATCTTTGAATCGCCCATCTCGCCCTCAATCTCAGCCTTTGGAGTCAGGGCTGCAACAGAGTCGATGACGATAATATCGATTGCGCTTGAGCGAATCAGTGAGTCGGCAATCTCAAGGGCCTGCTCACCGTTGTCTGGCTGTGAAATGAGCAGGTTTTCAACATCTACGCCCAACTTCTGTGCATAGTAGCTGTCAAATGCGTGCTCTGCATCGATAAATGCAGCGATACCGCCCTGCTTCTGTGCCTCTGCAATTGCGTGAATTGCAAGAGTTGTCTTACCTGATGACTCAGGGCCGAAAATCTCAATTACACGACCCTTTGGATAACCACCAACGCCGAGTGCGACGTCAAGGGTGATAGAGCCAGATGGAATAACCGGAATGTCAGTCACCTGGTCGCTGCTCATGCGCATAATGGAGCCCTTGCCGAAATCCTTCTCGATCTTGTCCATTACGGCCTTTAATACCTTTAGCTTCTCTGAATTAACTTCTGCCATAATTTTGTCTATTTTTATATTATTATCTATTATACTTCAAAAACCTCTGCAGCTACTGAGAATAACAGCATACTGCTAAAAAATATTACAAACAACATTTTGCACTCAAAGTTAATAATTTCTTTTCAATTTACCAAGTCATTACGCTCTCTATTTGACTCTCAAACTCCTCTTTGTTGCGGTTTACGCGAGTCATACAAGCCGGACAGAGTATTGCCACCTCTGTGTCGATGCTGCACTCGCAACCAACACAGGCGCGAATAACGCCAAAATCATCATCTGCAATGTGCATAAAAGATGTACCACACTTCTTGCACTTAATTGAATAACTTGCTCCCATAATTGTAAAGTTTTATCTGTTTGTTTTATCTTTCTGAGTGCAAAGTAACGGTGGTTTTGCGTCAACTTGTGACACAGAATAAAAGAGAACAAAAAATTGTTGAAAAAGTGCAAAAAAAAGACGCATACCCTAAGATATGCGTCTAAATTGTTAAAAAAGTGTTGTTTTTACCTCTCCTCAGGGAGCATAAAGATATTTAAGCCGATGTTGTTCTCGTTGGTTACATCCTCTCTGTGGCGCCAATAGTAGCCATTCTCGCCACCATCGATATCCTCGGCATATATTACAACGTTATGTTCAAACTTGTGGTCGATATGAAACTTGCCTTCAGCATCGGTGATTGTGCTGATATTCTCCTCGCTTGCAACCCTTACCCTAATGCCTGGGATAGGTTTGTCGGTCTTGCGGTCCATAACAGTTCCGCTAATGCCGTCAAATGGGTCGAAATCATAAATATCGTCGTAAGAGGTTGGCACTCCGTAGCAGGCGGAGAACATAGGCGTAACTGAAAAACCGAGTAGATAGAGCGCTGCTCGCTTAATACGGGATTTGGTCGACTGTTTCATAATAACGAGGTTTTAGGGTGCCAAAACATTGTTAAGGCTTTGTTTAACACTAATTTTACCCCCCCCCTTGCGGAGGAATCTGATACAAAAGTATATAAAAATCCCCTATAAAGCAAATTTATAGGGGATAAATGTAAAATATACTTTACTTTTATAGCTTTTGTATCGCAGCGGCCTTGACACGGAAGAAGTTTGTATTTGTGTCGGTGCTCTCCCAGAGGCGATACTCAGAGTGGTTACCCCAGCCTGCTGGGCGATCCTTAATCTTTGTATCCTCGCCAGTGTCGTTGGCTACATAGTCGCCAATCATTGCGTGCCAAGCCTTGATGCGAGCGATAGCCTTGGTGTAGTAGAACTCTCCATTGCTTGAGCAGAGCTCCTTAAGGGCGTCTACATAGATCTTTTTGTAGTCATCAAACTGCAAAATCTTTGCAACGAGTGGCGATGTGTCGCTATTACCCCACTTGAGTGGATCGTGACGACCTGAGTCGTTCTGTACACCGCAGTTGTGGCTTGTGCCCAGTGTGTTGTCGTAGTCGTACGGGATAAGGTAGAACTTGTAGTTTGTAGGGTCTGTAGAGTTGAAGTAGATGTAGAAGTTGTTAGTGTTGTTCCAATAGTCATCCCACATACCTAAAGCTACATTTACTGCATATGTACGCAGGAAGAGGTTGATGTCAATCGTCTTACCCAACCAGTCGTGGAGCTGCTGGCCCTTCAGGTCGCGAAGCTGCTTCATAAAGTGGAGCAACTGGCTCTTTGCGGTGCTCAGATCGCTATTTATCTCCTCTACCTCATATACGGGGTCGTAGCTACCGTCACTCTCGCCCATGCTTGCGTTCTTGTCGCGGTCGTAGTTGAGTGATGCACCGTAGTTACACTTCCAGAGGTTACCCTTGTGGCTGCCGAACTTGTCTTTACGCATCTTGAGGAAGGTATCATCAATGGTCTCGTTCATCTCGTAGACGCCGTAGTATGCAGGGTTCTTATCGCCCTCTACGTGTACCCAGAGGCGGCAGTAACAGTTTTCAATAGCAGTCCAGACGCCAAAACGACGGAAAAGGTCGTAGCTGAATATTTCACGGCAGTATGCTGCATCGTCCTTGAACCACTTAAGGTACATCTTGCGCACGCCACGAATAGTGTGCTCCTCATCCTTCTGATACTTACGGAAGTTGAACTGGAAGTGGCAGTGTTGCCAGTCGGCATTATCCTTAACGTGTTTGCCATTACCATTCTCAGGACGACGACGCGATGTGTTGCCCTTAAGACGTACGCCGGCATCGGTTACGGTGTACTCCTCGCCCTTAATCTTTATCTTGACGTCGCAGTGGATATACTCCTTGGTGTTGCTATCCTTGTCATATGCTGCGAGCAGACGGTTCCACTCGTCAAGAGAAACGGTCATTCGCACCTCGGGTACGTGGGTTATATCAAAGACATAGCTGCGCTCATCGCCCCACTCTGTAGGCGGAGTCTGTGTGTTGCCGCCACTGCTGCCGCTGTTGTTATCGCCGCTACCCTGCTCATTGTCGGGTGTGCTTGGTGCATTGTCGACTCTGTCATCGCCAAATTCGCTACAAGATAGCGAGAGGAGGAATGAGAGTAAAATTAGTAAAAATTTCATCTAAAGTAGTTGTTTATGTAATTAGTTATATACTCTTTAAGTTCAGGCGATTCAACTATCTGAATATCGTCTAAAAGTCCGACTGCAAATCGTCCTACACCCTGCAGGTTGGCAACAACGGTGTTGAGCATCCAGTGGTCGTTATCTATCTGTGTGATGTACTTTTCTGATAGCGGATACTCCTCCATTAGGAGGTTGTATGACAGATGTCCAAGGCGCAGTTTTACTGGGATAAGGTTGCTGCTATTCTTACAACTCATACGGAAGATATCGATAAAATCCTCCTTGTGCTTCTCCTGGTATTGCCACTCAGTGTCGCAAAGCTCAACCTTGCCAATACGGGCGGTTTTGAAGATTTTGCAGCTGTTGTCCTCAAGGTCGTAGCACCATACATTGACGTAGTTTGTCGTAAATGCAAATGGCTCTACCCTACGATCTCTTGTTGAACGAGAGGACTGGTAGTTGTGTAGTATAACCTGCTTGTGGCTCTCTATAGCCTCGATCAGAGAGTGTACATTGCTCGAATTCTGACCCTTTACAATGGTGTCGGCAAGTGTTCGGCTATCGTAGACTGAGTAGAGCTTGCGTTTGAGGTTCTGCTTGAGTAGATTTGTATCATCAATGCTCTCAATGGCGCGACGAAGGATTACAGCCTCCTCCTCGGTGAAGTGTACGAGCTGTGAGATATCCTTAAAGTGTGGCGACTCTTTGTCTAAACGGATGCAGTTACCGCTCTTTTTGATGACAAAGCCCGCATCGCGAAATGTATCGATGTAACGATAGATTGTACGGCGTGACATATCGAGTCGCTCGGCAATCTCATCTACCGAGTACTCGACATTTGCCGTAAGCATCTTCATTAGACGCAGTAATCTCTCAATTTTAGGCTGATCCATAGCCACAAAGGTAGTAAAGATTTGCTTGAAAACAAAAATCGGCATAGATAACTATGCCGATACGAGTCTTTCGAGCTCCTCTACCTGAAGTTTGAATGCCTGGTCGGTATCTATCAGGTTTGTGATTGTCTTGCACGAGTGTAGAACAGTTGCGTGGTTTCTGTTGCCAATCGCTGCACCGATTGCCGATAGTGGAATCTTTGTCAGCTGCTTGGCCAGATACATCGCAAGCTGGCGGGCGATAGCAACCTCGCGAGTACGCTCTGCAGAGTTGAGTCGCTCCTTGTCAATGTTCATATAGCTGCAGACAGTGTCGATAATGTGCTCGATAGTTATCTCCTTCTGATAGAGTGAGATATATCCCTTCAAAATCTCCTTTGCAAGCGAAATAGTAATCTTTTTGCCCATAAAAGAGGTGTTTGCAACAAGTGAAGATATAGCACCCTCAATCTCGCGGATATTTGCTGAGATATTGTCTGCAAGGTAGTTGATAACATCCTCAGGAATAGCTGCACCCAGACGAGCAGCCTTGGCCTTGATAATCTTTATCTTGGTCTGGAAGTCTGGAATACGAATCTGTGCAGAGAGTCCCCACTTAAAGCGGGTGAGCAGACGCTCCTCGATATCCTTCAACTCTACTGGTGGCTTATCTGAGATAAGTACCAGCTGCTTACCTGACATCTGCAGATGGTTGAAGATGTTGAAGAATGCGTTCTGAGTACCTGGCTTGCCCGACAACTCCTGAATATCGTCAAGAATAAGCACATCTACACCCTGATAGAAGTGGATGAAGTTTGGAATATTCTTCTCGATAGTCGCTGCCTGGAACTGAGACTGGAACTTGCTCATTGCCACATAGAGCACCTGAAGCTCTGGGTGACGCAGGCTAATCTCGTTGCCAATAGCCTGTGCAACGTGGGTCTTGCCCAATCCAGAGTCACCATATATATATAGTGGGTTGAAAGGGGTGCTGCTACCTGGGTTGACTGCAACGGCCATACTTGCTGAGCGAACCAGACGGTTACACTCGCCCTCGATAAAGTTCTCGAAGGTGTAGTTGTGGTTAAGTTGCGGGTCAAAACGCGGAATTGGTCGCACAATGCCCGGAATTGTCACAGGATTTTGTATCTTTGTCGGGTCGATGCGATTTGGTATGCTCTGATTGCTATTCTCGTCAGTCGAAGAGATGGTGGTCTGTTCGCTCTTTGGAACGGCATAGCAGAGGCGAGTCTGATAACCAAAAGTCTCGGCGATAAGTGGACGAAGTACATTTATATAATGTCCTTCAATCTTGTCGACGAATGATTTGCTCGGAACTCGAAGGCGCAACTTCGAACCATCGAACTCAAGAGGTACGATGGGCAGAAACCATTTAGCAAACTCCTCAGCGGAGGTCTGAGCCTGAATCTGGCTTAGACAATTTTGCCAGGCATCTTTGTATGCGACAGAAGTTGTGAGCATATTGTTGATTATCAGTTATTTACAAGTTTGGTTAAGTGTGCTGAACGAGTCGTGAGTGTTGTGACTTCGTTTTGACATTGCAAAGTTGTGAATAAATTTATATTAAAAAAAATGCCTACCCTATTGTTTGTTTGAAATTTTATGTTATAGAAATGCGCAACAAAAAATAGATTGAAAATTTAACTCGCTGATAATGAATAATAGAAAAATTTTCACTATATTTGCATTTAGAGAAATTAAGTATAGCGAAACGGCTGATTATAAGAAAAACTTATTAAACACTAAACTATAAAACATATCAAAATGAGTAATTTGGATGCATTAGTACAGAGTAAGGCTCAGGCGTGGCTCGACGGAGATTACGATGAGGCTACAAAGGCGCAGGTGCGCCATCTGATGGAGAATGACCAGAACGAGCTGGTTGAGAGCTTCTACAAGGACCTCGAGTTCGGTACCGGTGGTCTGCGCGGTATTATGGGCGTAGGTACAAACCGTATGAACAACTACACTGTAGGATTTGCTACTCAGGGTCTTGCTAACTATCTGAAAATCAATTTTCCGGGCGAGGAGATTCGCGTAGCTATTGCTCACGACTCTCGTAACAACTCTCGTACCTTTGCCGAGCGTGTAGCAGATATCTTTGCTGCAAACGGCTTCAAGGTGTTCCTTTTTGATGCTCTCCGCCCTACTCCAGAGCTCAGCTTTGCTATTCGTGAGCTTGGCTGTCAGAGTGGTGTTATGGTTACTGCATCTCACAACCCTAAGGAGTACAACGGCTACAAGGCTTACTGGGCAGATGGTTCGCAGGTAACCTCTCCACACGATGTTAATATTATTAAGGAGGTAGAGAAGATTACAGAGGTTAGCCAGGTACTTACTGGTGGCAACCCAGAGAATATTACCATCCTTGGTGAGGAGTTTGACAAGAAGTACCTTGCTGCTATCAAGGCCCTCTCTCTCTCTCCTGAGTGTGTGGCAAATAATGCAGATATGAAGATTGTCTACACTCCACTTCACGGTGCTGGTGTAAACCTCGTTCCTGCTTCACTTGCAAACTACGGCTTTAAGAATGTTATTACCGTAAAGGAGCAGTGCGTTCTCGATGGTAACTTCCCTACCGTTGCCTCTCCAAACCCAGAGGAGCGCAAGACTATGCAGATGGCTATCGACCTTGCTCAGGAGCAGAATGCAGACCTCGTTCTTGCGACAGACCCTGACTCAGACCGTCTTGGTGTTGCTCTGCGTACTGGTAAGGGTGACTATGTTCTTCTTAATGGTAACCAGACTTTGGTGCTCATTATGTGCTACCAGCTCACTCGCTGGGCAGAGCTCGGCCTTATTAAGGAGGGCGACTATGTTGTAAAGACTATCGTTACCTCAATGATGCCAGACGCTGTTGCTGCTCACTATGGCGTTAAGTGCTACAACTGCCTCACTGGCTTTAAGTATATCGCAAAGATTATCCGCGAGCAGGAGGGTAAGCACACCTATATCGGTGGTGGTGAGGAGTCATTTGGCTATCTGGCTGGCTCTTATGTTCGTGATAAGGACGGCGTATCAGCTTGTTCTCTGGCTGCAGAGGCTGCTGCTTGGTGCCGCGATACAAAGGGTATGACCCTCTATGAGTGGCTGCAGGATCTCTATGTTAAGTTCGGTTTCTACCGTGAGAGCCTCGTGAATGTTGTTCGTAAGGGTAAGGATGGCGCAGAGCAGATTCAGAATATGATGGTCGAGTTCCGTGCAAATCCTCCAAAGACTATTCTCGGTTCTCCAGTAGTTCAGATTTACGACTATAAGACCCTCGAGCTTCTTGATACCGTATCTGGTACAAAGAGCCCAATCCCAGGTATTGAGGATAAGAGCAATGTTCTTCAGTGGGTTACCGCTGATGGTACAAAGGTCTCTGTTCGTCCTTCAGGTACTGAGCCAAAGATTAAGTTCTACTTCGGTGTTAAGGCTACCCTGCCATCTGTAGATCAGTTTGATGAGGTTCAGGCAGCTCTTGATGCTAAGTTTGAGGCGATTAAGGCAGAGCTCAATCTGTAATTTGCCGTGAAAATACGGCATTAGCTGCACATCCCTAAAAGTAAACCCCTTTGGGCTGTAGGTTTTACTACTATCCCAAAGGGGTTTCTTTTGCGATGCACACCTACTACCGCATTTTGACGACAAATTGGTTTTATCGTGGAAAGCACGCACCTGCACCACATCCCTTAAATCCCCGAATGGGAAATACGCTTAGTATGTCCCATCCGGGGATTTCTCACGATATACCGCAACCGACGCCAAACCGAGAGCAGAGTCAAGCTCGCTTGAACTATGCCGAGGTGCGAAGGAGGAAAAACCACACAGTGGTTTAACTACAGCACTCTAACGCCAAAATGTTGTCACTCTAATAGCCCAATAAAAGTAGAAATTATGTTTACTGCTGTTTGCAGTAAATAAAAAACATCCGCAGAAATGCGGATGTTGTGCTAATAGCCAAAAGCTAATAGTTATTTACTCTTATATGGTCCGTGGATAGACTTTATGTTGTAGTTGAAATTGGTGTCGTTGAGTATGTAGACCATAAAACTTTCGCCGCCAGGGGCTACGCGCAGCACGATATGACCGTCATATCCGCCGATTTTATCAATCAACTCCTTATTGTCATTGAGTGTTTGGTGGTATATATTTGTGGCAAAGAAGTCTGTTACTTTTGGTAAAATCTCTGCCAACTTCTCTGGGTGCGGTTTTGTTGAGGCAAAGCAGTGTCCGACAGCTACTTGTGGGTCAAAATTCGTGTTAAGCATCTTAGAGCCCCACGAGTTTGAAGCCAGATGGTGATGGCACTTGAACGCCTCGAGGTTGCCGTTGCCAATAAAGTCGCGGAAGTAGAGAGCCATAAGGTTTTGAGGCGAACTTGTCAAATCTCCGCAGGCGATATAGTCAAACTTGCCATATGTTATATGAAAACCACACGAGCAAGGGTTGCCGCTACCCTTTGGTTTTGATCCTAACAGAGTCTCATTGCCCTCACTGTCTTTACCCCACACAAAGCCATTGGCGCAGATGTTGAAGACAGAGAAGTTTTCGTACTTTGCAGCATTGTTAAGCAGTACAATCTGCTCCTTGCCAGGTGTAAATCGCTCGGCTGTAAATCGGCCCTCGCTTACGCCCCACTTGACAAATGTAGCCCAATCCTCTGCAAGCTGACCCTCTATTGCAGGTGTCTTATCATCCTCCGTATATGTCGGGTATGCCCTATCGAGAATATGGTTGTACGGCACGCGGTCATAGAGTGCCAACAATCCCGCCTTGCGATAGCCAGCCGCTGCGCTCTCGGTCACTACATCCTCGCCGCCAATATGGTCAATATGAAAGTGTGACGGAGAGCAGTAGTCAATAGCACTCTTCTGTGCAGGCATAAAGTGGTTAATATAGTTTGCATAGGTCACATATGGGCGTGTAAGGTCATTTGGGCGTTGAGGTATATTCTCGTCGCTACTTGCAATCTCTCCGGCATCTACGAGCAGCGTTGTGCCATCGGGCAGAATGTAGAAACAACACTCGCCTCGGGCGGTGTTGATAAAGTGAATATCTAACTCTCCCTCACTCCAAGCTGGGAGAGTTTTACCTACAGTAGGAGTTGCACTTGAGTTGCTGGGTTGTTGTGTGCCCTCAGGGCTATTGCTGCAAGTGCTACAAAACAGAGTAAATAGACTAAGAAGTAGAATTGATCTTTTCATACTCTTGATAATCAGTTTGATGCAAATATACCCAAAATAAAAGAGAAAAGCAAATCCCTGCAATAGAGATTTGCTTTTATATAAATAGGTATAGATATGACTATACGCAACCCTGGGCAATCATAGCCTCAGCAACCTTCATAAAGCCACCGATATTAGCGCCCTTAACGTAGTTGATATATCCATCCTCCTCTTTGCCGTACTTGGTACATACCTCGTGGATGTTCTGCATAATTGAGTGGAGCTTCTCATCCACCTCCTCAGCGGTCCACTTAATACGCATAGAGTTCTGCGACATCTCAAGGCCAGAGGTTGCTACACCGCCCGCATTTGATGCCTTGCCAGGTGCGTAGAGGAGCTTGTTTGCGAGGAAGATCTCGATAGCCTCCGGTGTAGATGGCATATTTGCACCCTCTGCTACGCAGAAGCAACCATTGTCTACAAGAGTCTGTGCCTGCTCGCCATTAAGCTCGTTCTGTGTTGCGCAAGGCAGAGCGATGTCGCACTTAACACCCCATGGACGCTCGCCAGCAAAGTACTGAGCCGCAGGATACTTCTCTACATACTCCTTAATTCGACCACGATATACATTTTTCAGTAACTTTACATACTGAATCTTCTCCTCGGTAAAGCCCTCTGGGTCGTAGATATATCCAGATGAGTCAGATAGTGTTACAACCTTAGCACCAAGTCGCATAGCCTTCTCTGCTGCGTGCTGCGCAACGTTTCCAGAGCCGGATACACATACTGTCTTGCCCTCGAAGCTCTCGCCACGTGTTGCGAGCATCTGCTGAGTAAAGTAGCAAAGACCATAACCAGTTGCCTCGGGACGGAGCAGTGAACCACCCCAACCAAGACCCTTGCCAGTAAATGTGCCTGTAAACTCGTCACGAAGACGCTTGTACTGACCGAACATATAGCCAATTTCACGACCACCAACGCCAATATCACCCGCAGGAACGTCTGTATCCTGACCAATGTGGCGATAGAGCTCGGTCATAAACGACTGGCAGAAACGCATAACCTCATTGTCTGAACGACCCTTAGGGTTGAAGTCTGAACCACCCTTACCACCGCCCATAGGGAGAGTTGTAAGGCTGTTTTTGAAGGTCTGCTCAAAGGCAAGGAACTTCATAATGCTCAGATTTACAGAGGCGTGGAAACGAATACCACCCTTATATGGACCCAGCGCGCTGTTCATCTGCACACGAAAACCGCGGTTAATCTCAATCTCGCCACGGTCGTTAAGCCATGGCACACGGAAGATAATTACACGCTCAGGCTCTGCGATACGCTCCAAAACCTTGAGCTGCTGCAGAGCAGGATCGGCTACGATGTATGGTGCAAGAGACTCTGCAACCTCACGAACAGCCTGATGAAACTCTGGCTCATTAGGGTTTCTGGCGATAACTTGCGCCATAAAATCCTCTACATACTTTTTTGCTTGTATATCCATAACTACCTAAAGATATTTTGATGCTACAAAAATAGCGTTTTTCTCTGTTTGTTGTACCTAAAATGGGCTATTTTATTGACATTTTATTGACCAAAACGCCACAGCTACCACAAATAGCGTACAAATTGTTTACTCTACAGCGTCATTCCTCTGCGATGTTCGATAATATCGCCTGGCTGGCAGTCCAACACCTCGCAAATCGCATCGAGAGTCGAGAAACGGATAGCGCGCGACTTGCCCGTCTTGAGTTTTGAGAGATTGACAACCGATACCCCTACCCTTTCGGCAAGTTCCGAGAGTGTCATCCTGCGGCGTGCAAGCATAATATCGAGATTTGAGATAATGGCCATATTGTTACTGTTTATGTTTTAGTTTAAGCAGTGTAATTTCGCTGTCGGTGCCAAATCGCATCGGAATACCGAATGTTCCGGAGCCCTCGCTGACATATATCTGCAAGTTGCCCAATCGGTACATTCCGCGATTATAGTCGAAAAATATCGAGTTAAAGAGCGTCATCGGGAAGAATTGCCCACCGTGAGTATGCCCTGACAGATAGAGGTCTGCACCCGCCTTAGCGATGTGCTCTGCACCTACGGGGCTGTGATGGAGTACAATAGATGGCAGCTCTTTCGATAACTCTACAGAATTAAGATAGCCTCTGATAATGCTATCCCCCTGCACTGCGTGCATCGTCGCACTTGTAATCGGTGGCATTGCAAAGCCGGTAATCTCCACTCCGCGACACTCTACAGCCTGATTGTTGAGCACAGTAACGCCGCAATCGGCAACCATCTGCTTGATGCGTTTGATGTCTGTATATCCGTCATGGTTGCCATCAATGAAAAATGCCGGTATCTTGAGCGACTTGAGGGGCTCAAGTGTAACTGAATTGAGGTTGTAGTGGCTGTCAAACAGATCTCCCGTGATAAGCACCATCTTGGCATCTGTGCTGTTCACCATATCCACAATCCTCTGCAGATGTGCTCCGCTGCGGAAGTGACCTAAATGTATGTCAGAGAGCTGAATAACCGAAATCTCTTCGCTTAACTTCGGCAGTTCAACCTCTATGCTCTTTAGTTTCGGATTTGCTGCATGTAAAAAGCCGTAGAGTGCTACAAGCATTGTTAGGACTATTGTTGAACTTGCGAAAATTCGCTTGGAGAGCGGATAAATAAGGTTTACCAAATCTGTAAACAGTAACGCGAGCAGCAGAATAATCAGTATTCCGCAGATGTAGCAGAGTGTCACAGTCGCATAGTGCATAAACTCTCCGCTTGTTGAACTGCTACCATAACCCAGCACGGCAGAGAACGAGCAAAAGGTCAAAATTGCAAAGAAGATATAACACCACAGCGGCCTTATGCTAAACATCCACGCACTGCGGCGAGAGATGTACCATACGGCAACCGTAATGATAGCAAGGAATAGTATGGGTATCAGTGTGCCCGCCGCCTTCATACACTACTTTACTCTTATAAGGTTAATGCCGTCACGAATAGGTAGAATGACATTCTCCACGCGAGGGTCGGCAGCCACAGCGTTGTTAAAGTCGATAATGCCCTGCGTCTGCTTGTCACCCTTTGCAACCGGCTCGACAACCTTGCCGTACCAGAGGATATTATCTGCCATAATCCAGCTGCCACTGCGTACTAAACCCTTGTCAAAGAGCATGTTATAGTAGGCTGTGTACTCGCGCTTATCGCCATCGATAAATACGAGGTCATAGACCTGATTGAGTGTCTGCATAGTATCTAATGCCGAGCCGATATGGAGATTTAGGCGCTCTGCATACTGCGAACGCTCGAAGAAGTCGAGGATAAACATCTCTAACTCATCATCTACCTCGCAGGTGTCAATTACTCCACCCTCAGGCAGTCCTGCGGCCATGGAGAGTGCCGAATAACCCGTAAAAGTGCCTATCTCAAGCACCCTCTGCGGGCGAATCATACGGACAATCATCTCAAGGAGTTTTCCCTGAACGTGTCCTGAAATCATACGTGCATTGAGGACTCTGAGGTATGTTTCGCGCTCAAGTTCGTTCAGTAGAGCATCCTCTGGAGAGGACATATTCTCGATATATTGGTCTAATGCGCTCATCGATATATAAGTGTTGAGTTGTTTGTAAATATCTCGTTTGCCACCTCCATAATTTGGTCGGCTGTAACGGCATTAATCTTCTTGTACGCCTCTTCGAGTGTGTCCACCTCGCCGTGAACAAGCATACTACGACCCACGCCGAGCATATAGCCCTCATTTCCCTCTGTAGAGATTGTCATCTGGGCGATGTATTGGCGCTTTGCCATTGCAAGTTGGCGGGTTGTAAGGCGCACGGTCTGGAGTTTTTTAATCTCATCGGCGATAATCTGACGGCAGTGGTCAGAGTTGCAATGCTCTGAACTGAAGTAGATTACAGCCATGCCACAGTCGTTGTATGCAGTGTAATTTGCCTCGATATTGTATGAGAGTCCATTACGCTCGCGAACACTCACGTTGAGTCGAGAGTTTGCTGTAGGGCCGCCAAGAATGTTTATAAGGAGCAAGAATGGTACTCGCTTATCCTCGTTTATGCTGTAGGCGCGGTTGCCGATAATGCAGTGAGCCTGATGGGTGTGCTTTATCTGTTCGCGGTCAAAGGCGGTGTACAATCCTGGCGTTGTGCGAGTATGACTGCGCGTAGTTGGTTTATAATCAGCAAAATAACGATTAGCTATCTGTTCAATACGACTATCGGATATATTTCCGATAGATGCAAAGACCATCTGGTCGGTCGTATATGTACGATCTACAAAACGATGAAGTGCAGCGCTGTTGTGACGCATTAGGTCGCGCTTAGTTCCTAAGATGTTGTGACCCAACTCCGACCCCTCAAAGAGCATATCCTCAAAGGTGTCGTAGATCATATCCATTGGCGAGTCTTTGTAGGTGTTTATCTCGTCAATAATCACCTCGCGCTCCTTGTCGAGCTCTTTGTCGGGGAATGTAGAGTGAAAAACCACATCCGACAGCAGATCTACAGCCTTTGTAAAGTCGTTACGCAGAACGGTTGCGTGTACGGTCGTATCCTCTTTCGTTGTAAAGGCGTTCAGCTCGCCACCTAAGTTCTCAAGGCGGCAATTTACTTGATAGGACTTTCTATGGGTAGTACCCTTGAAGAGTCCGTGCTCGGCAAAGTGGGCTATACCGTGCTCTGTAGGTAGTTCGTCGCGGCTACCTGCGCCGATAATCAGCGCACAGCGGGCTGCACCGCTTTTGACTTTGCGATGAATACCACGGATACCGTTTGGAAGTGTATATGTGTAGAATTCCTCCTTCATTACTTAAAGTGTGACTTTAGATAACTGCCTGTATAACTTGATTTGCAGTCTAATAACTCTTTTGGTGTGCCCTCAAAGACAACCTTTCCGCCTATATCGCCAGCCTCGGGGCCGAGGTCGATTATGTGGTCCGCACATTTGATGATGTCCATATTGTGCTCCACGATTACAACGGTATGTCCATTGGCTATCAGCGCATTAAACGCCGCAAGCAGACGTTTGATGTCGTGGAAGTGTAGACCTGTTGTAGGTTCGTCAAAGATGAATACGATACTTCCTCTACCCGTATCCTTTGTAAGGAACGAGGCGAGTTTTACTCGCTGACTCTCACCGCCCGATAGTGTTGAAGATGACTGACCGAGCTTTATGTAGCCCAAACCGACATCCTGCAGCGGTTTTAGTCGCTCCACAATCCTCTGGCATGTCTTGTTTACGCCGCTATCCTGCCCGAAGAACTCTATAGCCTCGTCAATGCTCATGTCGAGAACATCGCAAATATCCTTGTCGCGATACTTGATGTCGAGAATCTCCTGCTTAAATCGTCTACCATTGCAGGCATCGCAAGTAAGGGTTACATCGGCCATAAACTGCATACCAATCTTAATTGTACCCTCGCCCTGGCACTGCTCGCAGCGACCACCAACCATATTGAACGAGAAGTTGCTCGGCTGGATATTTGTGCGCTGTGCGTATGGCTGATCGGCATAGAGTCGGCGAATCTCGTCGTATGCCTTGATGTATGTTACTGGATTTGAACGAGAGGACTTGCCGATAGGATTTTGGTCGACCATCTCCACGCTCTTTATCAACTTCAAATCACCTGTTAGACCATCGAAATCTCCAGGATTATCGCCAGTTTCTAAAATCAGTCGGCGCAGTGCAGGGTACAAAATACCCTTTACAAGTGAACTTTTGCCCGAACCACTCACGCCAGTAACGCAGGTCATTACACCGAGAGGTATTTTGACCGATATATTCTGCAGGTTGTTGACTCTTGCGCCGTTAATTGTTATGTAGTTGCTCCACGGGCGTGGATACTGTGGCACGGAGATACTCTTTCTGCCGCATAAATAGTCTGCCGTAAGGCTCTGCTCGCAGCTGCAAAGCTTGTCATAATCGCCGCTGTAGACTACCCTACCGCCATGCTCGCCCGCCTCTGGGCCTATATCGACAATATAGTCGGCAGCGCGGATTATCTCCTCCTCGTGCTCTACGACAATAACGGTGTTACCCAAGTCGCGCAACTGCTTGAGAACAGATATAAGGCGTGCAGTATCTCTCGGATGCAGACCAATGCTCGGTTCATCAAGGATATAGAGCGAACCAGTAAGGTTGCTACCAAGTGATGTGGAGAGGTTAATTCTCTGACTCTCACCACCCGAAAGTGTTGAACTGAGGCGGTTTAGGGTGAGGTACCCCAAGCCTACGTCGCTCAAATATTGCAATCTGTTGCGAATTTCAACAATAATTCGCTGCGCAGTAGTTGTGTCGTGCTCATCAAGCTGTAGTGAGGCGAAAAACTCAATCAGCGTATCTACGGTCATTGCCGCAAGCTCTGCAATATTTTTGCCACCAACCTTGACATAGAGCGCCTCTGGACGTAGTCGTGCGCCATTGCAAGCGGGACAGAGAGTCTTGCCCGTGTAGCGAGCCTTGAGTATGCTGAATTGGGTTTTGTGCTTCTTCTTCTCGCGCTCAAGGTAGTCGAAAAAGGCGTTGAGGCCATCGAAATACTCATTTCCCGTCCAGAGTAGGCGACGCTGCTCCTCGGTGAGTTTGTAGTATGGCTCATGGATAGGAAAATCGAACTTGTAGGCGTTCTGCACAAGTTGGTTGCGGAAACGGCTCATCGAATCGCCACGCCAGCAGGCAATAGCATTATCAAAGATTGAACGCGACTTGTCGGGCACTACCAAATCCTCGTCAATGCCTGTTACCCTACCAAAACCCTCGCATACGGGGCAGGCTCCGAGTGGATTGTTAAAACCGAAAAGGTGCTCTGTTGGGTGCTCAAACTCAATGCCGTCGGTAGTCATCAGAGCCGAAAACTCTATAATATTTCCATCGCTGATAATCACGCAACTATTTGTGCCATAACCAAATGCGCCAGATATAGATTCGCGCATACGGTTAAGCGTATCATCATCTGTGGCTACCTTTATACGGTCTACAACAACATAGATCCCATTGGTTGTTGTGTTCTCTGTAATGGTCGGAATAAACTCCTCAAGCAGCACCGTGCTACCATTAATATAGAGTCGCTGAATGCCGTCTGCCACAAGTTGTAACATCTTGTCAATCAGCCCTTGACCCTCTTTGAGTTGCAGAGGAACAGCAATAATTACTCTACTACCCTCGCCAAGCGCAGTGACATACTCTACAACATCGTCAGTAGTGTAGCACTTGACCTCCATACCCGAAATTGGTGAGAAGGTGCGACCAATACGCGAAAAGAGCAGTCGCAGATAGTCATAAATCTCGGTTGTTGTGCCGACGGTTGAACGTGGATTGCGAGAGCTGACCTTCTGCTCAATGGCAATAGCAGGGGCAATACCAGAGATGATATCTACCTCGGGTTTGCTCATTCTGCCCAGGAACTGACGAGCATACGAAGAGAGTGACTCCACATACCTCCTCTGACCCTCGGCAAATATGGTGTCAAAGGCGAGCGTACTCTTTCCAGAGCCTGATAAACCAGTCACAACAACAAGCTTGTTGTGGGGAATATCGAGCTCAATATTTTTGAGGTTGTGTACCCTTGCTCCCTTTATGTATATAGAGTTATAACTCATTGTCAATCACTTCAATAGTCGCTCCACTAACTTTGCTTAACTTACCTAACAGCGTTGGAGCTTTGCTTTGACGAATGGCAAGTGTCATTGTGCAGAGGTTGTCAAATATCTGCTCACGGATCTGCGGTTGTTCATCTTTGATTATGCGCATAACGTCGTTCATAACCATATACGAGAAGTCGAGCTTGATAACCGTATCTACTGTGCGCTCAATAACATTACTTACAGCAATAACATCCGCAGCACCCTCTTTATATGCCTGAATAAGACCTGAAACGCCCAATTTTGTGCCGCCGAAGTAGCGTACAACCACAATAAGGCAGTTGGTAATATTGTGTGAGAGTAGCTGCCCGAGTATCGGCTTGCCGGCAGTGCCCGAAGGCTCTCCGTCGTCATTGGCACGGAACTGCTCGCCGTGTGGCCCTAAGCGCCAAGCGTAGCAGTGATGTGTGGCGTCGTAGTACTGCTTGTGCAGAACATCAAGGTGCGCACGAATTTGCTCCTCATCTGTCACTGGATAGGCAAACGAGAGAAACTTGCTACTACGCTCGCGCATAGTGCACTCTGCAGGCTCTGCAATAGTCAGATAGCTGTCTAATAACTCCTCCACGGCTGATTATCTGATTTTTCTAAACAATCTATTCCAACGAATACCCTCCTCGCCCATTGAGAAGGCTATAAATGATGCCTTGCCAACAATGTGGTCTTCTGGAACAAAACCCCAAAAACGGCTGTCGGCAGAGTTGTGGCGGTTGTCACCCATCATCCAGTAGTAGTCCATCGCAAAGGTGTAGCTATTGCTCTTTACACCATCAATAAATATCTGATCATCAGCAACTTCGAGTTTATGGCCCTCGTACTTCTCGATAATTCGGCGATAGAGTGGCAGATTTTCAGCTGTAAGGTCTATTGTAGCACCCTTCTGCGGTATGTATAGCGGACCGAAGTTGTCTTGTGTCCAGTTATAGTTGTTGCAGTTCGGGAAGAACTCCAAACCAGACTCCTGGTTGTCGTACTTGATTACAGAGAGTACGGTTGGCATCTTCTCAACTGCGGCTGCAACCTCGTCGGTCATTGTCAGATAGTAGTAAGGCGCATTGCCACCCCACTCGCGCACTCCCACCTTGTCCATCATATACTGGGTAAGCGGCGTTGAGCTCTGCACAAAGTAAATAAACTGCTGCTCAGGGAGTGTTGTCTGCTCCTCGTTATTTACAAAGAGTGTTGTGCCCTTGATTGTGATGGTGTCACCAGGGATAGCCACGCAGCGCTTGATGTAGTTCTCGCGCTTATCTACTGGGTGTGAAGCGATGTTGTAGTCCTCAAGCAGACGACGGCGACCCTCGGTCTGACCATAGCTCTGCTGATAGCTGCGCAGTGCATCGTAATAGCTTGCGCCAGGGGTTGGATAGAGGCGCTTTGGCATAAGAACGGTATCTCCCTCAGGGTAGTTGAACACAACTACATCACCGCGCTTGATTTTCTTTAAGCCCTTTAGGCGGTGATAATCCCACTGAATAGCCTCGCTGTATGACTTTTTGGTAGTTGAGCCAGGCATTGTATTGAAGACAAACGGCATTGCGATAGGTGTATTTGGTACCTGCGGGCCGTATGTTACTTTGCTTACGTAGAGGTAGTCGCCGATAAGGATTGTCTTCTCCATAGATGAGGTTGGTACCTTATAGAGCTGAAATACAAATAGATGCAGCAGTGTTGCCGCTACCGTTGCCCAGAGAATGGCATCTACCCAACCCCAAATGCTATTATAAAGAGCTGAGCGCTCACGCAGACGGTCGTTGTAGTGCCAAATGTATTTGTAAAATAGCTTTGAGATGTAGATATCGTAGATAATCGGTAGACCCAACAACATCCAAAGATTTCCGGTCCACACTACGCACAACAGCACGTAGAGCACTGAAACAACCGAAAACTTAAA
This sequence comes from Alistipes sp., assembly GCA_045633445.1. Classification (GTDB taxonomy): domain Bacteria; phylum Bacteroidota; class Bacteroidia; order Bacteroidales; family Rikenellaceae; genus Alistipes. The sequence continues at coordinate 300,076 of JAZQYI010000007.1, read as the reverse complement.
CCATTTATTGCTCCAAAACTTTCTCATAACTACTCCTTAAAAAGGTCATCCATTGTAAATACGCCCTTTTTGCCACATATAAACTCTGCAGCAATAACCGCACCCGTTGCAAGTGCGCTGCGGCTCTTGAGAGTGTGCTTGAGTACCAAAATGTCATCATCGGACTCGTATGTTACGGTGTGGGTGCCTGGAACAGCACCTTCGCGCAGCGATGTAATCTCGATACTCTCGGCAGTCGCCTGGCTACTCTCCCCCTTCTGCGGCTCGATGCAGTTCCAACTACTTTTGCGGTCAAGGCGGGCGATAGCCTCATCTGCAAGTGTTATTGCTGTGCCACTTGGTGCATCCTTTTTCTGGGTGTGGTGAATCTCCTCGATGCGTACGTCATAGTTGTTGCAGCCGTTCATCAGCTCTGCAAGACGACGGTTGAGGCGAAAGGCGATATTTACACCGAGAGAGTAGTTTGACGAGTATATCATTGCACTACCCTTCTCTCTGCACAGCTGCTGCAGTTCAGTCAGACGCTCTGTCCAACCTGTTGTGCCGCTGACAATAGCCACGCCAGCCTCTATACAGGTGCGGATGTTGTTGTAGGCAGTCTGTGGAGTTGTAAACTCAATAGCCACATCAATACCAGCAAGACGCTCTGCATTAAGGTCGGCAATATTGTCTTGGTCTATAATAAGGTCTACGGTATGGCCGCGCTGTACGAGGATTTTCTCAATCTCGTGACCCATTTTGCCGTAGCCGATAATTGCTGCTTTCATAATATTCTCCATTTTGAGTGAAATAACCCACAAAGATAAATCAAAAAAGTGGAAAAACAAAAAGAGGGGTTTATAAACCCCTCCTCTGTTATTCGTTTAACTTCTTTAACTCCTTGATTGTTCCTGATGCTTCATTGACAAAATCGCCTATCTTGCCAAATGCTTTTGATGTTTTATGCTTGATAATTATTGCATTGACCTTGGAGAATAGCTCATTTACTTTAGAACGCTGCTCGTTCGGCATATTTGGCGCAAGTTCTTTGTATTCAGAACGAAACTCAGCATACTTGTCTAAAGTTGTCTTCCATTGCTCATCGTCGTAAGACTCGTAGTTGTTTGTTACCTTATCGACAAAGTGGTCAAAACGCAGAATGAAGTATGTATCTTTAACTCCAAAGAGTGTTGAAAGAAGCAGTGATAGTGTTAGTAATGTCTTCATAATAAGTATGTTTTAGTATTTATATCAAGTTTTGCTTTTGTTCAAATATTCGAACTTTGCCTATCTCTTCGCTGTGCAAATATAACGAAAAATATTGAATATAATTGTACCGACTACATTATAGTTGTACGACCACTGCATACGGCGTCAAAGACAAGGGTAAAGTCCTTCAAGCGGTCAGCACCCAAAAATACGCCGATAAGCCTCTTCTCTGGGTTGATGTAGAGCACCTGACCGTATAGACCATACGCCCAATATCCGCCATTGTGCAGAACGGCATAGTAACCGATGCTATTGCCCCATATTCGATACACCTTCATATCGGTTCTGTCCCGGTAATACTCTTTCAGAGCCTCGACGCTATCGAAATAACGACGTCTGTGGTACTCGATAGTCGTGTATGTGTCGTTTTTCTTTGTGCTTTTAACTGTCTCTATTTCAGGGTGTTTGCTGTAATACTCATCCATAGCACTCTTTGTATCAAAGCTGTTGTGAGTGTAGTAGCTATCTGTAAAACTCCAATACCAAGAGTATGAATATCGACCCTGTGCTTTGCCCTTAATACCTGCCGTATGAGGGCTGTGACAACGAGCTACATAGGTAGAGTCGATAATCTGCTTTCCATCCCAATTGCCGTTGTTGAGGAAAAGACGACCAACCTTAGCAAGATCGCGGATATTTGTTGTCAGGCCTGCATAACTTTTGGCTACGCGATTGCGTTTGTCGTCAAGACCTATCATTGCATCACTCTCCATGCCGAGTGGCTGCCACACCTTCTCGGAGAGATACTCTGCATACGGCTTGCCGGTGGCGCGTTCGATGACAATACCCAAGATGGCTGTAGTAGCAGAGTCGTAAGAGAAATTTTCACCAGGGTTGTGGCTGAATTTCAGGCTCTTAAGAGTTTTGAGAGAGTTGTTGCCCATATAGAGTTTTGCCATCTTCGTAAATGGGTTGAGTCTGTAGTTTTCATCAAATTTCAACCCCGCAGTCATATCGAGTAGGTGCTCTATTTTAAGCTCCGAGAATCGTTTGTCGCCGCTCTTGAGTTTTGGAATATAGTCCACTACATAGTCATCTACACTTTTGATATATCCATCTTTAATGGCAATGCCACAGAGCATACTTGTAATGGTCTTTGTGACAGAGAAGATGCACGACTTGCTATTTTTATCCCAACCACCGCTGTAGTGCTCGAAAATAATGTTGTCGTCTTGTATTATCATCGCCGCAGACGGAACATCTGTAAAATAATCCATTAACTGGCTGATAGTCAGATGTAAAGTAGTGTCTATCTTGGCTCTGTATACCTCAAATTTCAGTGTATCAAGTGTAGTTGTTTCACTCTTTGGCTTGAAGTTGAAACGATGCGTGTTGTTGTGGACAATATCTTGTTCAAAGACTGTGTAATCATCAACTGCAGCATTGCCATATTTTATGGCTCTTGTGATGGTGCAAGATGAGAAGATGGTGGTGAGTAGTATGTATAAAATGTAGTGTAATTTCATATTTACACGTTTTACATATGTGTTTACGAATACAAAGATAAGAAAAATTTTGCGATTTTATTTTTAATTTGTACTTTTGTGTATGCGATATTTTTTAGAGCTCAGATACGACGGTAGCGCCTATTGCGGATGGCAGCGTCAGCCCGATATGCCGACTGTGCAGCAGACAATTGAGCAGGCGCTGACAAAGTTGCTTCGCACGCAAACTGAGATTGTGGGCGCTGGACGTACCGATACGGGGGTTAATGCTTCCTACTATGTGGCGCACTTCGACTCGGAGGTTGAGGTGGATTGTCCGCAGTTGCTCTATAAGCTCAATATGATGTTGCCGAAGGATATTGCAATCTTTTCGGTAACTCCTGTGTCTGATGATGCACACGCCAGATTTGATGCCAGACAGAGGGAGTATCGCTACTACATTTGCCCAACTAAAAATCCATTCAGACGCTACTCGGCGTGGCTCTACTATGTGACGCTCGATGTTGAGAAGATGAATTGTGCAGCGGCAAAACTGCTTGAGTATGATGATTTTACATCGTTTGCCAAGCTCAACTCAAACAACAAGACCAATATCTGTCGCGTTATGGATGCTCATTGGAGCGTTGAGGCTGACGGTGTGTTGGTTTTTACAATTCGTGCCGACCGTTTTTTGCGAAATATGGTGCGTTCGATTGTCGGAACACTTGTCGATGTGGGTCGTGGCAGATACTCTGTTGAGGAGTTTTGCAAAATCGTTGAGGCGCGTGACCTCTCGCTCTCAAGTGCTGGTGCACCTGCGCAGGGGCTATTCTTGAGCGATGTGGTCTATGATGAAGGAACTTTTACAAAAACTTTTTAGTATAATTAACTTTAATAAACAAATTTACTATGGGATCACTGATTTATTTGCTCGGTATGGCTCTCGGTATCTATGCCGTTTATGAGATCTTCACAAAGAAGAACGCAACTGAGATGAAGACTAAGATTTTGTGCGCACTGCTTATCCTTCTTACCAGCTGGATTGGTATCGCTGTTTATTACTTCATCCTCCGCGATAAGCTGAAGTAAAAGCTAGTAGCTAAAAGCAAAAAGAGGCAGAATAAAAAGTGTATTTTGTCGTTACGCTCACCCTCAAAATCCTCACATACGTTTAGTATGCTGCGGTTTTTCGGTCTTCGCAAGCCTAAAACTACATCTTTTTATTCAACCTCATAACAAAAAGAAGGTGACTAATTTTTGTAGTCACCTTCTTTTTGTTACTTCACAACCTCGAGAATTCTGCCGTTATCTTTTGCAACAGCCCTCTTCCACTTCTCGCTATATCCAGGTTGGCTAACCTTGCCAGGGATATCCTTGCCGTTGCCGTTATCGATAAACTTGCCGTTCTCCTCCTCCTTGACATTTCCGTCAATGTACTTGACCATCAGATACTTGTCAAGTTTAACCCAAGTGTCAAAGAGTTGCTCTGCGCCCTTGAGGGTAAACTCAGTGGCGATTTTAGCCTTCTTATTTGCTTTTGGAGTATTTCCAATAGCTATGTCAATCTGTTTTACAGTTTCAAGCATATTGTTCTCCCAGATGTCGACATACTCGCGTACCTTCTTGCCGATAACGTCATAGCGCAGATATGCAAACTGAGTTACGCGGTTGGTAATCCAGAACATCGAGCTGTCTGAATACTTGAGCAGAGAGCCATTCTCCTCGCTCAGACACCACGGAATCTCTGTAGTATTTACATATATAGGTGTAAGGGCTGATGTAGCCGCATCGTCAGTACCAAACCAGAGAATACCCACCTTGTTCTCGCGAGCCTGACCGCAGAGCCAGAAACCGGTCTGCTGAGTGGCTGTAGCGCGCTCGTTGCAGTACTCTACACCATCAACGGTGAAGTACATCGGACGCCAACGATATGGCAGATGGCTACCACCAGCGCCAATGTCGGTTGTCATATCCATAGGTGTACCCTCATAGTGGTCTCGCATAGCATCAAAGAGCTGCTTAGGGGCAATCTTTGCAGTTGGCTTAACCCAGAGTGGCATTTTGTTCTGAGGATTTACGCCTAATGCGTAGTCGATATACTTGTCCATACCCTCGGTAAAGGTGCGGAAGAAGCTCCAAACGCGAGCCTCACAGCCACGCATAGCACCAAAATCGAGTGGTGCGTAGGTGTCGCAGAAGCTGAAATCCTTATCATCGCCCTCAAACAGACCCTCCTTGCGAGCAAATGAGATAACATCCTCAGCGTAGAGGCAGTTCTCAGGGTCGTTGAAGTTGATTGTGGTGATACGAGCCTGATTTGCATGTGCAGAGATGTAACCATCTGGAATACGGTATGCTACCCAAACAATACCCTTGCGAGATGGATCGTTAGTTGAGTTACCCTTGCCGATAAGCTCCATAATCCACGCCTCGTTAGCATCGGCAATCGAAAAACTCTCGCCTGAAGATGCGTAACCATATGTATTTGCAAGCTCGGCAATAATTGCAATAGCCTGACGAGCGGTTTTTGCACGCTGAAGGGTGGTGTAGATCAGTGAGCCGTAATCAATCTTACCGTTTGGATCCTCAAGCTGTGGAAGTCCTCCCCAAGTGGTCTCGGTGATGATAAGCGAGTGTTCGTTCATATTACCTACGGTGGCATAAGTTACAGGTGCCTGAGCAATATCGCCGAGGTATTTACCTGAATCCCAGTCGTGTATAGGCATTGTTGCGGCTGGACGCTTTGCAGGAACATATCTGTAGAGCGCACCATAGAGGTAGTGCGAGTCTGCAGCATATGTTACCATTACCGAGCCATCAGTAGAGGCGCCCTTTGTTACGATAAAGTTGGTGCAGGCGAAGGCTGTTACAGCTCCGACTGCAAAGGCTAATGTAAGAATTAGTTTTTTCATTATTTTATAAGTATTTCGTTATTTGTTGTATTACCTTCGGCTGTTGTGATTGTGTAGGCAATCTTCTCTTTACTCACCTCGATATCTGCTCGTACGCGATTTGGTAGGCAAACAATTGGGAAGTTGCAACCATATGTCGGATCATTCGCCTCGCTGAAACGGTACTTGTGGATGTGTCCACAGAACATTGCATCTATGCCCGCCTGGTTGAGGATTGGGACAAATAGACGCGCAATCTCCGCCTCGCCGTGCCAACCGTTGCTCTTTGGCGGAATGTGGATGATGACAATCTTCACTGTTGCAGCCTTGAACTGCTCGCTCTCAACAACGCTTTTGAGCCACTTAGCCTCCTTTTCACGATAGGTGTCGTAGCGGACAAGGTCGTGATACTCAATATCGCTATCTGGTTTATCCTCGCCACCATCAAGAACGATAAAGTATGCTGGGCCATCGCTAAAAGTATAGTATGGCGTGCCCGTTGTGGTTGGGAAGTAGTCCGAGTAAGTAGTTGCCTCCGCACCGCGGGTCTCGTGGTTACCACGTGAGAAGAAGAGCGGTACTTCGGTGGCAAATTGTGCCACAGATGGGGTTATAACGCTGCTAACGAGGCGCTCTTCGCTCTCAAAGCTGCTAACCATATCGCCATTATAGAGCACGAAATCGTACGCTGCAGGGGTGATAATATCTTTAGAGAAGAGTTGTACAAGCAGCTCTGGCTTGTCGTGGAAGTCGTTACCGATAGCAAATCGGGTTGTCTCTTCTCCACTACCTAAAGTACGAACAGAGTATGGCTGACGACGATAGACATTACTACCCTTGCTCTCTGTATAATGTACACGCTTGTTACCTTGATTTGTGATAATACCCTTGTGTAGTATGCGATAACGATAGACGGTATTTGGCTCAAGGTCATCTATGGTCACTGTGTGCCAGCGACCTATAGGTCTACGACCGTGAATTGTCTGAAAATACTGTTTACGGGCGGTGTTGTAGAAGTGTGTGCCGTCATTAGGGGCAATCTCTACCCAACTCAGCGCATCGCTATCTGTCTGCCAGACCACGGTAAATTCGGTATCAGAACAGGCCTGGATATATGGGCCTGCAACGATTTTTGGAGCCTTAATCTCCTCTGCATTGGCAGAGAAGAGTGCAAAAAATGGTAAAATTGTAAATATAAGTCGTTTCATAGCACTACAAAAATAGTAATTTTATTTGAAAAATCTTGGCTTTAAGTTATATTTGCAGTAAGAAACCGTGTAAATAATGTCTATCGCATCTAAAATATTGGAAATCCGCTCAACTCTACCAGACGGTGTTGAGCTTGTGGCGGTATCTAAATTTCATCCAGTTGAGGCTATTGAGGAGGCGTATGCTGCGGGTCAGAGACTCTTTGGTGAGAGTCGTGTTCAGGAGCTTACTGCAAAGTACGAACAGCTACCAAAGGATATTGAGTGGCAGATGATTGGCCATTTGCAGACCAATAAGGTAAGGGCTATTGCTCCATTCGTATCTCTTATACAATCTGTTGATAGTCAGCGCCTTTTAGAGTGTATAGACCGTGAGGCAGAGCGCTGTAATAGGGTTATAGATTGCCTTTTAGAGGTGCATGTTACCGCTGAAGATAGCAAGAGCGGTTGGGATGTGGCTGAACTGCGAGAGTATCTGAACTCTGGTGCTATTGCGGAGTTGAAAAATATCCGTATTCGTGGCGTGATGGGTATGGCGACATTTACGGATGATGAGACTGTTGTTCGTGCTGATTTTGAGCGAATTGCGGCTGTGAAACGTGAGTTTGAAGAGTGTTTTGATAGTAGTTTTAATATCCTGTCAATGGGAATGTCTGACGACTACCCTATCGCTATTGAGTATGGCTCGACTATGGTCAGAGTAGGCTCATATATCTTCGGAGCAAGAGAGTATTAACCTAAAAATATCGTTATGAGAAGAGCTTTTATTGCACTCGTTGCACTTTTGGTATCGCTTCCGCTCTGTGCACAGCAGATGGATAACCGTGCCGAGTGGCGTTTTTCAAAGAGTAAGAGTTTTAAGTTGTCTGACACCTACTTAGAGACAGGTGTTTTTCCTACTGTAGCAGGAATTAAGGATGCGGGTATCAGTTTTCGCCGCAAGGGCAAGATTGCAGAGGTGGCGCTAAATGAGAAGGGTTACCCTACTGCAGCCTCAAAGTGTGGTGACTATTGGCTATTTGAGGTGCCATCAGAGAAGGTGCAGCCAGGAACTGTAATCGACCTGTTTATCCCATTTATTGGTAATGAGGGCGAGCGCAATAACTTTATGCTTGAGTATAGCGACGGTAAGCGTTGGCATGAGGTGGCACAGGTTCGCACAACAACCTCGCACAAGCACCCTGAGCGTCTGTGGCAGTCTGTACGTTTAGAGAATTTGCGTCCTAAGTACAACAAGGTCTCTCTGCGTCTGCGTCAGCTTGATAAGACTCAGATTCAGAGCGCTATAGCTTGTCTATCTCCACGTGGACAGCAGCCGCAGATTGTTATTTACGACAACGCAGTACCGCGAGATACGCTTAAGATGTTGTTCCTCGGAAATAGCTATACATACTACCACACCTACCCTGCTATTATGAAGGAGATTGCTTGGCGAGAGGGTCACTATGTTGATGGTAGCATCTTTATCTCTGGCGGCTATACAATGAAGGCGCATATGGCAAATAAGCACTCGATGGAGAAGGTTGATAAGGGTGGCTACGACTATGTTATGTTGCAGGATCAGAGTATCCTTCCGACGCTCAACGGAACAGCTGACGATGCAGGCTCTGCAATGGAGATGACAAAGATGATTATGCGCGTTAGGAAGAGCAGTCCTGATGCTAAAGTAATGCTTGAGATAACTTGGGGTAGACGTTACGGAAACAATAACTTCGGTAAGTATGAGAAGTATGTCAATCTCTACCCTCACTTCTACTCAGATTACGATGCTATGCAGAATCGACTCATTGAGGTTGTAACAGCCGAGGCGGTGCATAATGATGCGCAGGTGACCCCTGTTGGTTACGCTTGGCAGATTGTGATGCATGAGCGCCCAGATATCAATCTCTACCACAAGGATAACCACCACCAATCTTATGCAGGTTCATACCTTGCAGCAGCTGTGGCATACCTTACTGTCTATGGCGAAAAATTCGGTTCAAATCCTGCTGATTGTAAGCTCGATAGCCAGACTGCATCCTATCTTCGTTCGGTTGCAGAGCGTGTAGTTTTGGGTGGCGAAAAGTGGTGTGAAAAATAAATATGCGCAAAATTGTACACCTTATATAAAAAACAGTTACCTTTGTAAGGATTAAAGTGAAAGTTTTCATCTTAAACATATACAATTATGACAATTAAGCAAAGAATGGACCTGGCTCTTGAGAAGGCCGGTCAGACTAAGGGTGCTGAGATCTCTCAGGGCGCGCTTAAGAGTACACCTGTGCTCTTTAAGAAGTTCTTCCCAGGCCGTAAGGCTGTGGTTATCACCGACCAGTTCGTTTGGACTGCTGCTGGTGAGGATGTTTATAACATTATGAACAATGAGGGCGTAGAGTGCGAGAAGTTTGTTATTCCTGACAAGAGCTTCCATGCAGAGTGGAAGTATGTAGAGATGATCGAGGAGGTAATGAAGAAGTACGATGCTATTGCTATCGCTGTAGGTTCAGGCGTTATCAATGACGTTTGTAAGCTCGCTTCTCACCGTCTTGATCAGCGCTACATCTGTATCGCTTCTGCTGCATCTGCTGACGGTTACTCTGCATCTGGTTCAGCTATCGTTAAGGATGGTGCAAAGCAGACATTCACCTGCCCTGCTCCGCTGGTAATTATCGGTGACTCTAACGTTCTTTGCAACGCTCCTGCACGTCTTACTACTGCTGGTTATGCTGACCTTGCTGCTAAGGTTCCTGCAGGTGGTGAGTGGATGATTGCTGACCTGTTCGGTACAGAGCCTATCCGTGACGATGCTTGGCACGTTATTCACGATATGCTCCCAGAGGTACTCGCTGACGCTCAGGGTATTGCAGATCGTACTCCAAAGGCTGTTGAGAACGTATTTGCAGGTTTGACCCTCTCTGGTGTTGCTATGCAGATTGCTAACGATACTCGCCCACTCTCTTGTGCAGAGCACCTCTTTAGCCACTACCTCGATATGACTCACCACACATTTGAGGATCGTATGGTACTCCACGGTTTCCAGGTTTCTGTTGGTACCGTTACAATGTGTGCATTCTTTGACGAGTTGCTTAAGCTCGACCTTTCAAAGCTCGACGTAGACGCTTGCGTTGCTGCATGGCCTACAAAGGAGCAGGAGGTTGCACGTGCAACAGAGCTCTTTAAGAACTTCCCTGTACCTGAGCTCGGCCCAACTGAGATCGCTCGTAAGTGGCAGAGCCCTGAGGAGGTACGCGAGCAGCTTAACCGCGTGAAGGCTACTTGGCCAGAGTTCCGTGAGAAGCTCCGCAACCAGGTTTACTCATTCGAGAAGATGCGTGACCTCTTCGTAACTGCAGGCGCACCAGTTGCTCCAGAGCAGATCGGTGTATCTCGCGAGCAGTGGAAGAACATGACCAACTTCGTACAGCTTATGCGCTGGAGAGTAAACCTCTTCGACCTTGCTAAGCGTACTCAGACCTTCGATACTCTCGTGGGTAAGGTATTTGGTCAGGGCGGCGCTCTCGAGATTTTGTAATGAAAAGGCAGCATTAGCTGCATATCCCTTAACTCCCCGAATGGGAAATACGCAGAGTATGTCCCATCCGGGGATTTTTCACGATATGCACCTACTACTACCTTTTGATTACAAAATAGATCGTCACATGAGTTGAGTCTTTGCTGTGATAGTTGTAAATAAAAAACATCCGCATTGCGGATGTTATGCTAATGGCCAATAGCTAACGGCTAATATCAAAAAAATAGCGAGAAATTCTCGCTATTTTTTTACTCAAACTTGTACTCCTCTGCGCCACGGAAGCCGAGAAGCAGCTCCTTAATCTTGAGGCGTTTTTTGCCAGCAATCTGGATATCCTCAATATAGACAACGCCATCTGCGCAGGTGACACCCATATACTTTTTGCCGTCAGAAACTACCCTACCAACCTCTGTAATACCCGATTTGGGCTCAAAGTGCACCTCGAAAATCTTTGCGCTACCCGCCTCTGCGCCATCCTTTGTAAGGCGGCTCCAGGCTGCAGGATATGGCGAAAGTCCACGCACGAAGTTTACGATATCAACACCGTTTTTGCTCCAGTCAATAAGGCAGTCTTCCTTAAAAATCTTTGGTGCTGGGCGCAGATTTTCATCACTCTGTGGCTGCTCAATTGGTGTGATATTGCCCTCAGCAATGCGATTGACGCTATCGATAACCAGCTCTGAGCCGATTGTCATCAATCGGTCGTAGAGTGTGCCAACTGTGTCATTTTCAGCGATTTGCTCGCGCACCTGACCGATAATCGCACCCTTGTCTATCTCGTGATTAAGAAGGAATGTTGTAACGCCTGTCTCTGTGTCGCCATTGATAATTGCCCAGTTGATAGGTGCTGCGCCGCGATATTGTGGCAGCAGGGATGCGTGCAGATTAAATGTGCCAAAGCGCGGCATACCCCAAACAACCGCGGGCAGCATACGGAATGCTATAACAATGCCCAAGTCTGGTTTTAGTTCACGCAGAGCTGTCAGAAACTCCTCATCTCGCAGCTTCTCCGGCTGTAGAATGGTCTGAATACCAAGTTCACGCGCTGCAACCTTTACATCGCACTCGTGCACCTTTAGTCCACGACCCGCCTGGCGGTCAGGGGTTGTGACAACACCCACAATATTATATCCACCCTCTACAAGGGCCTTGAGTGAGGGTACGGCAAACTCTGGCGTACCCATAAAAACTATGCGTATATCCTTAGGATTCATATAGTTACTATCTTTATTTCTTCGATTTGCGCTTAAACTTATCTTTCCATGACTGCGGGATTTTTGCCTCAATAATCTCCTTGTAGTGCTTGTAACGGCCTATGTACCAGTCGAAATCGAGCAGAGCCGAGTCGTTTGTCGCTTTGCGTGTAAGATATACGGCGAGCGGGAAGAGGATAATCGACGAAATCCACATACCGAGCAGTGAGCTCCAAGTACCCTCCTTTGCCATCTTCTCGCCAGAGATACTGATGATGTAGTAGATAACAAAGAAGATTACAGAGATTACAATCGGCATACCCAGTCCGCCCTTTCGGATGATTGCACCCAATGGCGCACCGATAAGGAAGAAGATAAATATAGATACAGGCAGCGCCAACTTGCGGTGCCACTCGTTCTTGCTTCGATAGAGCTGGTTGAGCGCCTCCTTAGATGTAGACTCGTCAAACGAGAAGCTATTTCGTGCCGAGATTGCACTCTGGCGGGCATTTGAGTAGACCTTTTGCTTCTGACGAGTGCTAAGACCATCGATAGAATCTAGCAGATTTTTTGCATAGACCTTGCGAGAACGATCTACAAAAATTGTATCTGGCGGAGATATAGCATCTGGATCCTTGATGAATATCTGATCGCGCAATAGCGGGTTGTAAGCTTGTGTGGTTGTGCGGTTTACCACCATCTCAAGCGAGTCGATATTGTGCTGCAACTCAACAATGTTCTGTGTCTGGCTACTTCCGCTAAATAGATTTGCATCTGTACGCTCAAAGTCGAAACCAGTCATCGGAATCTGGCCATCCTGACGCTCGAATGTATGGCGGCGCAGAGAGTTCTTGTTGTACCACTGGGTACTACGAGTGTGCTCGTATGTAGAGCCATTGAATAGTGTTACAAGTAGGTAGCGCTTATCGTCACTGAGGCGAATATAGCCAGAGTCGGCAATGGTTGTGGTCATATTTCCACCTGCCGAGCGGTTGTCGTAGATGAGCACGCCCGTAAGTAGTTTTGTCTCAGGGTTTTGGTGCTCAACACGGATACTCATATTATCAATGCCGTTGAAGAAGAGTCCATCCTGAAACTCCAGTGCCTGATTTTGACGCTGAATGTCGTGGATGATACTGAACATCTTCTTATTTGAATATGGTGCTAAATTGTTGATAATGAAGAAACTGCCGATAGAGATAAGCAGTACAACAAATACTAATGGGCGGACAATTTTCAGCAGTGACATACCTGCAGACTTCATTGCAAGCAACTCGTAGTTCTCGCCCAAGTTACCCATTGCCATAATCGTTGCCAATAGTACGGCGAGCGGTAGACCCATCTGAATCATATTCACGGTAGCATAGAGGATGAGCTCGATAATCACGGCTGCATCCAATCCTTTGCCCACCAAATCCTCGATATAGCGCCACACGAAGTTCATCATCAGAATAAAGATGACGATGAAAAAGGTGGCAACCATCGGGCCGAGATAGGACTTGAGTATCAGTTTGTATATTGTCTTCATTAGCTCTTAGTTGCTGTTTTACGCTGCAAAGATAATAGTTTTACTATTATCAACACCAAAGTTAGCACAAATATTATTGCGGGACCCGACGGAACCTCTAAATAGTAGCTTATAACCACTCCTGCAAGGGCTCCAATGGCAGCAATAATTGAGGCGAGGATGGTGATTTTACCATAGCTCTTGGTTACACTATTTGCAATCACTACTGGGAGGGTCATCAACGATATGAGCAGGATAATACCCATCACTCTGATAGACAGTACAATAGTGACTGCAGTGATTACCGAGAGTATATACCCTACTAAGGTTGTATTTACCCCTGCAGAGCGGGCAAAATCGCGGTCAAAAGCCATATACATTATAGGCTTTAGGTAGAGTGCTGCGCCGATAAATAGTATAATTGTGAGTGCTGTCAGTGCAACAATATCCTCTGTCGTTACCGAGATGATATTTCCGAAGAGAAAACTCGACAAATCGCCAGATGTGTAGCCTGGTTTTAGACTCATAAATAGCGCACCGATGGCCATTCCGACACCCCACATAACGCCTATGGCAGAGTCTTCGCGGATTTTTGTCTTGTTACCCGCATATTCGATACCTAATGCAGATAGAACGGCAAATGTAAGAGCTCCCCATATCGGATTTATGCCTGCGTAGATAGCAATACCCAAACCTCCAAAAGAGGCGTGAGTGATACCTCCGCAGAGGGATACCATTCTACGAGCAACGATGTAAGTGCCTACAATGCCGCAAGTTATGCCCGATAGTATGCAGGCAATAACGGCATTTGTAAGGTACTGGTACTCAAATATGTCAGTCAGAAATCCCATATCAAAGCACAAAAATACACTTTTTTTGCGGGATTTTTACCACTTAACCCGCCTTTTTTTGTATCTTCGCACAATAATATTGTATAAAATGAGCAAAAAGGTCAACTTTCATACTCTCGGATGTAAGCTAAATTTCTCGGAGAGCTCGACTATCGCCCGCCAGTTTGAACAGGGAGGTTTTGAGCGAGTATCCCCTACTGAGCCTGCAGATATTTGTATTATTAATAGCTGCTCTGTTACCGAGCACGCGGATAAGAAATGTCGCAATATTATCCGAAAATTGCACCGTCGAAACCCCAATGCAATTATTGCAGTTACGGGCTGTTATGCACAGCTTAAACCGTATGAAATTGCCGAGATTGAGGGTGTGGATATTGTGTTGAGTAACAATAATAAAGGCGAAACATATCAACGAGTACTTGAACTGACTGCAAAGGGAAAAACTCAGGTCTTTAGTTGTGAGACAGACCAGATAACAACCTTCTTTTCAGCCTTCTCAAGTAGCGAAAGAACACGCGCCTTTTTGAAGGTGCAGGATGGCTGTGATTACTGCTGCTCTTACTGCACAATTCACAACGCTCGAGGTAGTAGCCGAAACATTCCGATTGCTGAGGTCGTTGGACAAGCTGAAGCTATTGCTGCTGCGGGTCAGAAGGAGATTGTTATTACGGGTGTCAATACTGGTGATTTTGGTCGTACTACGGGTGAGAGTTTTGCCGATTTGCTCCGCGAATTGGATAAGGTTGAGGGTATTGAAAGGTATCGTATTTCGTCAATTGAGCCGAACCTGCTAACTGACGAGATTATAGACATTTGTGCACGTTTACCTAAATTTCAACATCACTTCCATATCCCTATCCAGTGCGGTTCGAATAAGATACTTGCACTGATGCGTCGTAGGTATACGGTCGAGAAGTTTGCAGAGCGAATTGCGGCGGTGAAAAAAGCTATGCCAGACGCCTTTATCGGTATTGATGTTATTACAGGTTTTCCGGGTGAGACAGATGCTGACTTTATGGACTCGCGCAACTTCTTGGAGAGTATATCCCCTGCCTTTTTGCACATATTCCCGTTCTCAGAGCGTGCCAATACTCCTGCTGTAAATTTACCGAACAAAGTTCAGTCGTCGGTATCTACTGCGCGTGTAAAGGAACTTGAGGCTTTGAGCAGTAAATTGCACTACGACTTCTGCTCAAAGGCTGTCGGTAGCGAGGCGGATGTACTCTTTGAGAGTACAGAGCGAGGTGGCTTTATGACTGGATTTACAAGCAATTACATCAAGGTCAAGGTGCCTTATAATCGCAATTATATCAACCAAATAGTAAGGGTTAAACTACTCTCTATGGAGGAAAATTGTGATGTTCTTGGCCAAATTGTAGAATAATTGCAAAAAAATATCTATATTTGCGTATTATGAAAGGATTAGGTAGAAGAGTGACAATAGGATTTCTGAGCATTGTAGCGTTGCTCTTTGCGTCAGGAATTGTTTCGCTATTTGAGTTGAGTAACTTGAGTAATGATACTGAGGTTATTTTGGCTGCATCTCGTCGCAATATGGAGTTTGCAAAGGATATGCTTAAATCTGCACACGAGCATAGTCAGGCGGTGATGCACGTCGCTATTTTTGACGAGCATGCTCAGAAGGATGTTTGCCGCAGGGTTATGAGTGATTTGGATGGCAAGATTGCTACGGCACGTAGTGAGGCTGTGGATCTCTCGTGCTTGGACTCACTGCTGCTTAGTGCGACACATCTGCGCGAGGTGACAGATCAGTTTGTATTTACTGACCAGCCTGCTCAAATTCAGTTGCAGACAATCGGTGTGGCTACCCCTATTGAGGATAGTGAGTTGGTAGCACTGCGAGGTAAATTGTGGTATGATGAATCGTATAAACCTGCTTATGAGGCACTTGTGGAGGAGATTCAGGACTTTATGACCCATACACATAGTACTCTTGCTCCGCGAGCAGAACAACTTAATAAGAACGCCTATCGTTCTGTTGCACCAGTCTTTATTTCGTTGGTTGTAATGATTGCCATTGTGCTGATGTTCTACTACTTTATCCGTATCTACTGCGTAAAACCGATAGAGAAGATAAATGGCTCATTATCAAACTATTTGAGCTATCGTCTGCCATTTGGTGTTAAGGGAGATCTGCTCGATGAACTTAAGGAATTGACAGATAATATTGAGCGACTTATAGGCTTGTCAAAGCAGAATAGACAGTAAAGCTATGCGAGTAAGTGTCATATTGAGATATATCGGTACAGTTATGCTGTGCGTGTCGGCATTTATGATGGTGTCGGCTGCTATCTCATATATGAATAGTGTCGATTCGGGCTTCTATCCGTTGCTCCTTTCATCAATGCTTACCCTCACACTCGGAGCCTTTCCGATGTTGTTTGTGCCGCGTGCAAAGTCTATCTCAAATAAGGAGGGATTTACTATTGTTGTAGGCTCGTGGGTGCTGGCAAGCGTTGTGGGAATGTTCCCATATCTTATTTGGGGTGGGGAGTTCTCGCTTATAAATGCTTGGTTTGAGAGTGTGTCGGGTTATACGGCCACTGGAGCTACTATCCTTAACAATATCGAGTATCTGCCACAGGGTCTACTCTTCTATAGAACATCATCAAACTGGCTTGGTGGCGTAGGTGTTGTAATGTTTGCGCTGGTCATTCTGCCATCGCTTGGTACAAGCAAGATGTCGCTCTCAAATGTGGAGCTATCGTCGCTTGCAAAGGATAATTACCGCTATCGTACGCAGATTATTATTCGAATACTGCTCATTGTCTATGTTGGTCTTACTATAGCGACAACGCTTGCTCTGAAATTTGCGGGTCTTCGTTGGTTTGATGCGCTTAACCACGCAATGTCGGCTTGTGCTACGGCTGGATTTAGTACAAAGAATGCAAGTATCGCCTTTTACGACAATGTGGCCGTTGAGTTTATCCTTGCAGGAGCAATGCTCATTTCGAGTTTGCACTTTGGACTGATATATGCCACATTTATTCGTAAGGGGAACAATGTCTTCCGTTCGGAGGTTGTAAAGACCTACTTTACTATAATTGTTGTGGCAACACTCCTCGTAGCGACAAGTATTTTTGGCGCAAATGTCTATACAAGCATCTGGGAGGCGCTTAGACACTCCTTCTTCCAGGTTGTGTCGCTTATTACCACAACGGGATTTGCAACAGCAGATACAAATCTTTGGACTCCGTTTGCTATTATCGTCTTGATATTTGTATCTATCGTCTGTGCTTGTGCAGGATCAACCTCTGGAGGTATGAAGGTGGACAGATTGCTCATCTTCTGTAAGATTCTTATGGCTAGAATACGTCGCCAGCAGCACCCTAATGCAGTTATTCGTATTCGAGTAGATGGTGTGGTACAGGAGAGTGACCTGCTCAATAGCGTTGTGGTCTTTATTGTAACCTACATTGCGTTGATATTCTTTGCAACATTTACAAATACCCTATTTGGTCAAGATCTGATGACTGCATTCTCTTCTGCTGTGGCTTGTATTGGAAATGTAGGTCCTGGTTTTGGAGAGGTAGGCTCGATGGGTAATTTTGCTAATATTCCGGCGATACTAAAGCTTCAGAACTCAATTCTGATGTTGATGGGTCGTCTTGAGATATTTGGTTTTATACAGTTGATATTCCTTAAATGGTGGAGATAATGAAAAGATTTGTGATATGTCTGTTTGCAACCTCTTTAGCTCTGTCTGCGGTGTCGGCACAAAATGTGTTAGAACTCAATGTGGAGCGAGCAAGGGGTAGTCTGGACTCTCTGAATAATGTCCTTGTTGAAACTCGTAGCAAGTATGCAAACAATCCTGAACAGCGTGAGGGACTGTCGAGCCAACTGCTTGCAATGGAGGCGGAGGCTTTGTCGCTTAAACGAGCGTATGATAAGGCATTAGCAGCATATATTAGCAATCAGCAGCGAAATTATGTCAGAGGTGCATCAGACTCTGCCCTCTCTTTGCAACAATATAAAGGCGAGGATACAGCAGCAGTTGCAACGCTGCCAAACTATCCAAAGGTTGCCAACTTGGTCTACAATAAACTCTTCCAGCATTATATATCAGCCTCTGATTTGCGCACTCTGTTGCAGGCACAAAGACAGGAGAGTGTAGTTCAGACAAAGATTAAGGAGTACTTGCGTCATTATGACAAAATGGTGGCTCTGCAGCTTGAGTATGGTCGTGTAGAGACTGAGATTGCTGCAGATAGTGTGCTCAACCTGCTTGAGGTGGCACGAAGAGAGGCAAATGGTGTTGAGGCTGTGATTGGCGATACCTGGCACACTATATGCGACAATAAGATATACGCTTACAACCTACTGATGGAGCAGAAGGATAGAGTCGATATCCTAACTTCGGCAGATGGCGTGCTGACAAAGGCGCTCAGAGAGTCCGAGCAGAGTGAAAAGAGTTGCGAGTCATCTGTTTTGAGTGAGTATTTCTATCGAAAGAATGCGATGCTTGACTACGAGTGCAGAGTGGCAGATGTGTTAGAGCTCCGTTCTGCAAAGGATTCGCTTGTGAAGGTGCAAAGAGCGATGAAAAAAGAGAATTACTGTCTGCCAAAGGTGACTATTGTGCGTCGTTCATTTATTGAGCACGAGCCACTGAAGGTTATTAAGCCAACAATATATACCACAAAGAATCCTATTCCGCACACGCGTATCTATGAGTATGGAACGGTGTATCGTATCCGTATAGGAATCTTTACTAATCGACCAAATCTGTCGGCTCTTAAGGGAATTACTCCGCTATCTTATACGGATAAATATCACGACGGTAAGTATGCATACTTTGTGGGCGGCTTCCGTAGCGAGGAGGAGGCAATGGAGGGTGTTGCATACCTTAAAAAACTTGGATTTAAGTCTCCGCAGCCTGTGATGTGGGTGGATGGCGAGTATATCTCAAATATTGCTGAGTGGAAGAGTAAGAATCTTGGATTTAATATTGAGATTACAGGTATTACTACCCTATCAGATGCTGTTAAGGCGCACATCTCGTTGAGAAATGAGAATTGCCGTTTCTCTCGTGTAGGTGCTGCATTTATTGTCGGCTCGTTTGCCTCTAAGTCGGATGCAGAGTTGGTCGCTTCGGAGATTGTAGCGATGGATAGTAATATTAAGGCTGAAGTAAAATCTGTAAAATAATTTGGATATGTGGTACATCGTTTTGCTCATTATTCTCGGTATGCTCTTCTTGGTGGCTGAGTTGTTGCTCTTCCCAGGTCTTTCGATTGGTGGTATTTTGGCGATGGTCTGCTATGGCGGAGCGATATGGTATGCCTTTGATGCTCTGGGTGTTACGGCTGGCATATGGACTATTGTTGCCGTGGCTATATTGTCTCTCTTGTCGCTCATCTTCTCACTTCGTGCAAAGACTTGGCAGCGACTTGCTCTCAAGCAGGAGATTGACTCTGTAAGTATGCCAAATCCTGAGTCTGAGGTTGCTATAGGCGCTGTAGGTGTATCTATTTCACGCCTATCCCCTATGGGTAAGGTTGAGGTCAATGGAAAGACTTTTGAGGCAAAGTCTGCAGATGTCTTTATTGATCAGCGCAGTAAGGTTGAGGTTGTCGGTTTTGATAACTTTACACTGATAGTCAGAAAGATAGACTAAATTTCTAACCTATGAAACATATATTGAAGAGATTAGTTAGCGCAGCTATGCTGTTGCTCCCTTTGGTCGCATCTGCAGAGGTAGATCCAAAGGCTGATGTACGAGCAGTTGTTGTATCGGGCAATGCTCGATTTACGGTACTTACACCGCAGCTTATCCGTATGGAGTGGAGTGAAAATGGTAATTTTGAGGATCGAGCTACGCTTACATTTGTTAATCGTAAGACCGAAGTGCCAAAGTTTAAGGTATCGGAGCGTAAGAGTAGTATAACCATTACTACCGATAAGGTAAAACTTGTCTACAACAAGGGCGCAAAATTCTCGGCAGACAATCTGCGTGCTGAGTTTATGCTTGGCGAGAATAAGGTAGTTTGGCACTATGGAGATACCGACTCGCTCAATCTTATGGGTACTACTCGCACTCTTGACAAAGCGGATGGTTGGAATCTTAATCCTAATGATCCAATGGAGCCGGGAGTTATCTCTCGCGCAGGTTGGAGTGTAGTTGATGACTCATCTCGCCACCTGTTTGTTGATACTCCAACACATTGGCAGAAGTGGGTAGAGTGCCGCCCAGAGGGCGATTATCAGGATCTGTACCTCTTTGCGTATGGCCACGACTATATGACAGCTGTAAAGGACTATGTTACCATTGCAGGTCGTATTCCTCTGCCTCCAAAGTATGCTTTTGGCTATTGGTGGAGTAGATATTGGCAGTATTCGGATAATGAGTTGCGTGATTTGATTGGTCAGATGCGCAGCCTTAATATTCCGATAGATGTGCTGATTGTCGATATGGACTGGCACGAGACTTGGGGACTTCGTCGTACAGGAGCCAAAAAGGATGAGTATGGTCAGCGCATTGGTTGGACTGGTTATACTTGGAAGGAGCAACTCTTTCCATCACCTGCAAACTTCTTTGAGTGGTGTCGCTCGGAGAAGCTTAAGACAGCGCTTAACCTCCACCCTGCTTCTGGTATTCAGCCATTTGAGGAGCCATATGAGCGATTTGTAGAGGAGTATGGCTGGACAGAGAAGGGCAAGAGTGTTCCGTTTAAGATTGACGAGCAGAAGTGGGCAGATGCATACTTTAGTGCTGTTTTGGGTCCGTTCGAGAAGATTGGTGTTGACTTCTGGTGGCTCGATTGGCAGCAGTGGAAGACAAGTAAATGGACAAAGGATTTGAGCAACACCTTCTGGTTAAATCACACCTTTAATAGACACTCAGAGGAGCGTGGCAATGAGAGAGCTATGATCTATCACCGTTGGGGCGGTCTTGGTTCACACCGCTACCAGGTCGGCTTCTCTGGAGATATTATGATTAATTGGGAGTCACTCAGTTTCTTGCCGTGGTTTACAAGTACCGCGTCGAATGTTGGTTATGGCTATTGGGGTCACGATATTGGTGGTCATACGTTCAAAGTTCGCAATTCACAGACCGATCCTGAGCTCTACTTGCGTTGGTTGCAGTATGGTGTATTTACACCTATTTTCAAGACCCACTGCACTAAGAATAAGAATATCGAGCGTCGTATTTGGCAGTTTCCAGATCACTTCTTCTATATGAGAGATGCGATTCGCCTGCGTTATACCCTTGCACCTTATATATATAACGCTGCTCGACAGGGTTATGATACAGGTATTTCGATGTGTCGCCCAATGTACTACTACTATCCAGAGTGTAATGAGGCGTACGATATGAAGGAGCAGTATATGTTTGGCGATGATATGCTTGTAACAGCTATCGTTAAGCCTGTGGATAAGGCAACTGGTCTGGCAGAGCGAACAATTTGGTTTCCAGAAGGACAGTGGTATGATATGGTTAGCGGAAAGTTGATAGATGGTAACCAGACCCTATCGCTGAGTTATACTGTTGCTGAAAATCCATACTATGTGCGTGCTGGAGCTATTATTCCTATGAATCCTGCCTCTGTAAATAGTCTGCAGGAGACGAGTGATACTCTTGTGCTGACATTTATTCCTGGTGCAGATGGTGAGTTGTCGCTCTATGAGGATGATGGCGTATCGAAAAACTATACCGAGAAGTATACCACTACAAAGGTGGTAAAGAGTAGTACTGCAAATACTATTCGCGTGGTTATCTCTCCACGTCAGGGAAATTATGACGGTGCATTGGCTCAGCGTAAGTATGAACTTCGATTCCCTTGCCAGATGCCTGCTAAAGTAGTTAAAATCAACGGTGTAGAGGTGTCTTATGCTCGCTATGCAAAGGATGGCCAGTGGGGATATGATGGTTATTCGCTCTCCCCTATTGTCTATACCGAGTTGTGTGATTGTGACAAGGAGTGCGTTGTGGAATTGGAGTTTGATGCGGAACTTCAGAAGCATCAGTCTCGACTCTATGGTAAGCAAGGTATCTTTAACCGCTGCGTTGTGCTAACGCCTGAATTTAAGGAGCGTTATGCGGTCAGCTATGATCCGTATCCACTACTTCCAGATGAGTATATGAATGTGTCGCAGACCCCAAACTTTATTATGGAGTATCCTACACGAATCGTTGAGTGGTTGGATCGTTATGAGCAGAGTTTTGATGCTTGTATCCCAGCACTAAAAGCTTCGGGGCGAGTTGATGTAGAGTTTATAACAAAATTGGAGTATCAGTTTAAGTAACTATTATAAATCATTAAATACGAAAAAGTTATGTTAGAACCTGGTGTTATTGCTATTGTAGCAGTTCTTGGTCTTTTGGCCATTTGGGTAATCTTCTATTTTGTGCCTGTAGGTCTTTGGTTTACCGCTCTTATTTCTGGTGCACATATCTCGTTGTTGCAGATGGTGCTTATGCGTTGGCGTAAGATTCCAGTTTCAACAATCGTTTCGTCAATGATTGAGGGTACTAAGGCTGGTCTGAAGCTCAACCCTAACTCACTCGAGGCTCACTACCTTGCGGGTGGTAATTTCCGGAATGTGGTCCATGCGCTTGTGTCGGCTCAGAAGGCGGGTATTAACCTTACATTTGAGGAGGCGACTGCTATTGACCTTGCTGGTCGTGATGTGTTTGAGGCTGTGCAGATGTCTGTAAATCCGAAAGTTATCAACACTCCACCAGTAACAGCTGTCGCTAAGGATGGTATTCAGCTCATCGCTAAGGCTCGCGTTACAGTGCGTGCAAATATTCGTCAGCTTGTCGGTGGTGCTGGTGAGGAGACTGTTCTCGCTCGTGTTGGTGAGGGTATTGTGTCGTCTATCGGCTCTTCTGTATCGCACAAATCGGTGCTTGAGAATCCCGATTTTATCTCTCGCGTAGTGCTTGAGAAGGGTTTGGATGCTGGTACTGCATTTGAGATTCTTTCGATTGATATTGCCGATATCGATGTTGGTAAGAATATCGGTGCACAACTGCAGATGGATCAGGCTGAGGCTGATAAGAATATCGCGCAGGCAAAGGCTGAGGAGCGTCGTGCAATGGCAGTTGCTCTTGAGCAGGAGATGAAGGCAAAGGCCCAGGAGGCTCGTGCAAAGGTTATCCTTGCTGAGGCAGAGGTGCCACTTGCTATGGCAGAGGCATTTAAGAGTGGAAATTTGGGTATTATGGATTACTATAAGATGAAGAATATGATTGCCGATACCCAGATGCGTGAGTCTATCGCTACACCGAAGACAGATAAGAAGTAGAGATGATAACCATTGAAGATATCACTGCTGCTCTTGCTGAGGCGGTGCGTACTTCGCCACACAACTATGTGAGCGAGCAGATGGCTCTTGCGCCTGAGGATGTTGGTAAGCGCCTTTATGATGATCCAATTATCGCTATAGGCTCTGCAGATGACCCATTGTGGGACAAGCTGAAGGAGCCACAGGCTGTGGGAGCAATCTTTCGTACACCAAAGCAGTGGATGCCGCAAGGACGATGTGTTGTAAGCTATTTTGCCCCATTTAGCGACTACGTCGTTGAGGGGAATCATGCTGATAATGTCGTTGTGGGCAATGGTTGGCTCTATGCTCGTGTTGAGGGGCAGGCCTTTTTGACTGAGATAAATCACTTTTTGGAGCAATGGTTTGAAAGTCAGGGTGTTAAAGCACTATCGCCATATGCGAGTGAGGATTTTAAGTATGTCTTTGAGGCTGGTAGCAGTGAGGATATTGCGGATAAATCTCTCAGTTTTACAAGCAATTGGTCCGAGCGTCATGTAGCATTTATTTGCGGTTTGGGAACATTTGGACTCTCAAAGAGTCTTATTACCAAACGCGGCGTTGCAGGCCGTTTTGGTAGTGTGATTGTTGATGCTTCGCTTGAGGTTACTCCACGTCAGTATACGGATATATACGAGTATTGCACTATGTGTGGCGCTTGTATGCGTTGTCCTGGTGGTGCTATTACGCTTGAGAACGGTAAATCGCACGAACAGTGCAGTGCTTATGTGCATACAACTCGAGTGAAATATGCTCCGCGATTTGGCTGTGGTAAATGTCAAGTAAAGGTGCCTTGCGAGAGAGGTATTCCTAAAAAGTAGTAGATATCCTCTGTTGTAGCCCTCAAAAGTTATACTTTTGGGGGCTTTTTTATTGCAGTTGATACTAAAAAATGGGAAAAATCGTTGATTGGTAGTAGAAATGGCTGCTAAAGGTTGTAAAGTTTGCAACTTTTTTGGTACATTTGCACCAATATTTATATGTTGACGAAAAAGTGTAATATTTATATGAGAACATTAAAAACTATTTTTCTTGCATTTTGCTCGGTAATTCTTCTTGCAAGTTGCTCAAATGAGGAGAATCTCGGCATGAGCTTCTCAAAGAAGGGACTCTACTTCCAGTGGGGAGGTGAGCCGCAGACTATCTCTTACACAACTATTGACGCTGTTAAGGTGGAACTGAGCAAGGCAACTGAGGGTTGGACTGCAACTCTTAACACCGCTGCAAATACCATCACCATTACCCCACCGCAGGATCCAGGTACAGATGAGAAGCGAGATAAAATGCGTGATGCCGACTTTAAGTTTGTCATCACTGGTGAGAGCGGTACAACCTCTTACTATACAATCAATGCCTATATTGTTGGTGACGCGCTCATAGTGCTTGGTGGCGATGGTAAGTCTGCAAATAGTTACGTTCTGACTACTCCAAAGACCGCTTATCAGCTCAATGTGTCAAAAGATGGTGCTGGCAAGGCGCTTACAGGTGTGGCAAATGTGAAGATTTTGTGGCAGAGCTACTATGGTATGCTTGAGCACTTTACTTTCAATGCAGACGACTGCACTGTATCGTTCTATGTTGATGCAAAGACTGAGGATGATAACGAGGAGGTGTATATTAAGGAGAACGGCGCGTATATAATGCGTGATGGTAACGCTCTGATTGCTGCTACAGATGCTGCTGGTAATATCTTGTGGAGCTGGCATTTGTGGTTTAGCAAGGAGTCAAACAACCCGCTGAACGACTACTCTACCTACGCTAATGGCGTTACTTTTATGAATCGTAACTTGGGCGCGTATGGTAATAGCAATGGTGCTACAGACAATACAAACCTCATTCTCGATAGCTATGGACTCTACTATCAGTGGGGCCGAAAGGATCCTTTCTTGCGTCCATATTACCACGATTGTTCAGGTGGTGACGATGAGTATGTCTACAATGGTTCAAATAGTGCTGCTTACCTTGAGTTTGCAGAGCGTAGTGCTGAGACAGGAACAGTTGCCTACTCTATTGCTCATCCGACAACATTTATCACAAATGCTGCAAGTGTAGATGCTGAGAATGCTGATGGTATTGGCGATTGGCTCACAACTACTGATAGTTCACTGTGGAGTGGAACAACAAAGTCCCTCTATGATCCGTGTCCATACGGTTGGCGAGTACCTGCAGGTAGCGATTTTGATGTATTGTCACTCTCAACAGAGGAGGATGGTATGGATGTTGCTGCAGCTCGCGGTCGCTTTGGTTGGATGCTTACAGATGGTACAAATAGCTACTTCTACCTCGGTGCAGGCTTTAGAAGTTACTACGATGGTGTTATCCACAATATGAACTACAAGATAGATGTATACCCTTCACAGCCTGCGCCATGGGAGGGTTACTATTGGACTGCAGGTGCTACAGCGGATGGTAAGCAGTCTACTTGTATGTATTTTGACCTTACAACAACCAGAACAATCAACAAGTTTAATCTTAATTACCCATCGAAGCGTGCAAATGCAATGCAGATTCGTTGTGTAAAAATAAAGTAATAGGCTATGATTCTCAGACTTAGAATGCTCAGCGACGAAAACGATAATTTCGTTCGCGATTTTGAGGTCTCTCACGAGATGAACCTCTTTGAGTTGCACAACTTTATCATCGAGTCTATCGAGTATGACGACTGTATGGCATCGTTCTATACAGCCGATGAGCAGTGGACACCAATTCAGGAGTTCTCGCAGATGGATTTGGGTGACGAGCAGTTTGAGGGCGCGCCAATTGCAATGGAGAAGGTTACCCTTGCAGAGCTTGTGGTTTCAGAGTGCAACCGCCTGATCTATCAGTTTGATATGCTGACAGATAGAGCCTTCTATCTCGAGGTTGTGAGTGTAAGCCAGCCAAATCCCGAGTTGGAGTATCCGCGTGTATCGTTTGAGAATGCTCGCGTGCCGGATCAGTACGATCCAGATGCAGTTCCTGCAGATGATGGCTCAATCTTCGATGAGATGATGGACGAGTTTGGAGAGTTCGACGGCGACGATAATTATGACGATGAGTACTAAACGACTTATTGTTGTCGTTGGGGCAACAGCTTCGGGCAAGACTGATCTAAGTATCGCTCTTGCCCGTTATTATAATGCCCCTATTATCTCTACCGACTCCCGTCAGGTCTATAAAGGTCTGCCGATAGGTACTGCATATCCGTCTGAGGAGCAGTTGCAAGCTGTTGAGCACCACTTTATTGGTGAGCTTGAACTGACTGAAAACTTCAATTGCGGTGAGTATGAAAAACGTGCTTTGGAGCGTCTTGATAGCCTCTTTGAAGAGCACGATACGGTTGTGGCAGTTGGAGGCTCTGGACTCTATATTCGTGCGTTGTGTGAGGGTATGGATGATCTGCCAGAGGCGGATGATGCGTTGCGTAGTGAGCTGACAGCGCGTCTGCAGAGTGAGGGTTTAGAGGGCCTTCTGGCGCAACTTAAGGAACTTGATCCTGAATTCTACGAGATAGTGGATAGGCAAAATCCTGCGCGAGTTATGCGTGCGTTGGAGGTATGTCTGTCGAGCGGCTGTAAGTATTCGCAACTGCGTAAATCAGAGCGTAAAGAGCGTGATTTTCAGATTGTTAAGGTCGGTATAACAATGCCTCGCGAGCAGTTGTATGACCGCATAAATCGCCGCGTAGATATTATGGTTGAGGCGGGTCTTGAGGCTGAGGCGCGCGCAGTACTCCCCTATCGAGATTGTAACTCGCTCCGTACGGTTGGATATGCAGAGATGTTCGATTACTTTGACGGTAAAGTGACATTTGAAGAGGCTGTGGAGTTGATAAAACGAAATTCTCGCCGATATGCAAAGCGCCAGACGACTTGGTTTGGTCGAGATAAAGATATTGTTTGGTTTAATCGCGGCGAGGAGGATAAGATTGTAAAATATATCGATGCACAATTTGGAGAATCAGATATAAATTCTTAAATTTGCACCGCAAAAATAAGGGTTGCTCGAATGGTGGAATAGGTAGACACGCCGGACTTAAAATCCTGTGGACAGAAATGTCCGTGCCGGTTCGATCCCGGCTTCGAGTACAAAGTAGGAGAACAATCGTTCTCCTACTTTGTTTTTATACTCTCGCCGGGCTCGTTCAACCGGTGGTGCCTCGGGTGACTTATCTGCATATATTAACAGAGCATTGCTGCGCAATTATTTGAGTCGATAATAGCTTGTTATGAAAATGAATTTTCACCAGCTATTTTCGCCCCAAATCCCCTTTGGGGTACTCTGTTAATCTATTTCGGTCACCTCTCGGCTGCTGCGGTCGTTCGATCTCTTGTGTTGTATTGTTTTCGTAAAGTTCTGTTAATATGGTCGGTGGCGGTGAGTAGAGTACTATAGGTGTTATAATTAACATTCATAATACTATAATAAAATAATATAGTGCAAAATCTCTATTTTCGTATTGTAATAATTATAAAAATGCTTAACTTTGTAACAAAACCGGTTGTTTCGGTGTGCAAGAATGTTAAACTATTATAAAACAAACTACTATGAAAAAGACTTTATTGACCATTGCGGCTGCGATTTGCGCAGTATCAATCTCTTTTGCGGCATCGCCAGTGATTAAGTATGCGGGTGAGGTAAATGTAGGTTTTGCTACGGGTGGTAAGATAAGAACTGAGAATACCGCTACAAAATCGTCGCTTCACCGTCCATTTGTTGAGACCGTGCACGGTGTATCTATCACAAAGTACGCATTTGTAGGTGCGGGATTGGGTCTGCAGGGCTACTTTGGTGCAGTTGATACTGATGTTCCAGAGGTGAAGTGGGATACACTTGCACTGCCACTCTTTGTTAATTTGAAGGGTCAGTTACCACTGAAGTCAATAACCCCTTATATCTCAGCAAGTTTTGGCGCTACTGTAATGCCTTATAGCGGACTGAATACATCTGCAGATATTGTCGGCGTTAAGGCCGAATCAAGACGTACAGGAGGCTTCTATTGCGATTGTGGCGCTGGCGTGAAACTCTTTAATAATAAGGTTAATATCGGTATCGGAATGCAGCATCAGCAGATGGGTACTAAATATGTTGTCACAGGCGGCTCATACTCTGAGACTGAGCGCAGTGATGATTATACCCACGGCACATCATTCTATGTAAAGGTGGGTTTTGCTTGGTAGCGAAGAATTGAGGTGACTCATCACCATCTCTAATATAAAACAAACAAGGTGGCTAATCAGCCACCTTGTTGTGTTAATTACTAGCTACTAAAATTCAGCAATGGCGATGTATTTTACAATCTCTGTTCTTGTTAAATAATCATAAGCTATATCACCATCCCAGATATATGCAACAAGAACTCCCTGGTTATTTATATCCGATGTCCAATATTCATTTTTGCTGATTTTAGGGAATTTATCTAACTTTGCAATAGAAGCATTGAGCTGTTTGGCTTGTTTTAGGATTGATGCCATTTCGCTTTTATTTGGCAATCTCCAACTATTACCAAGTTGTCTACAATTGGAATTTGCTGTATCCCATGTATTGAAGAAATATCTGTTGTTATATATAATTTTGCCATTCATACCCTGGTTATAGGTCTCTACTACAATTCCAGTAATGCCATTAATTGTATATAAATCGCCAATGTTGACAGGTAATGAAGTGTATTGGGTGGCTATTGGTTTTACTTTCTCTGCTTTCTCTACTTTCTCTGCAGTCTTCTTTTTGCTATCACTTTTTGATTTGCTCTTTTTCCTATTCTGCCGCTGAGTTGTAAGAGAGTCTGTAGGTGTAATTGTTGATGTGTTATCGTGTGATGTGAGCAAGTTAGGCTGAGAAACTTTATCAGTAGATGATATAAACTCAATTATTGTACCCGTTGTATGTACAACTTGCCTTGCAAATATGCCGTAGGCCCATAAGTTTGCTCTTTTCTCGGCAGATACGTTGATGATAGCTTGATTTGGTTGTAGATTAGCATTTGTAACCATATCATCATAGGAAGAGGCAAATATTCGTTGAGCCTTAGGTGATAATCCTCCAAATGAGCAAATGTATGTTGCACGAGCTTCTCCAGTAACAGTGCGAACGATTCTATAATTTTCCGATTTTAATCGTAGTTCAAGATTTTCATTGGCAAAGTTGTCTCGTTTTACAACATTTTGGAAAGTAACACTACAACTACTAAATAGTAGAATAGAGACAACGCCTAATAATAAATAAACATTTTTCATTGTTTGATGTGTTGTATCTCTGGCCTCAGGAGATATGACACAATAAGAAAGTGTGAGGCCAATTCGTCTATTTAGTAGTAGGTATTTGGCGTGACCCGGATACAAATAAACAAAACCTCACACCGAATACTCACTCAAAGAGAATGTGAGTATATACGGTAGTGAGTGTAACTTGCTCTCCTTGTATCCTAAAATCGCCAAATTTTACTACTAAGGTTAGCGAAACACTTTCACTAAATATGTCTGCAACTATTGATTGCATTACAAAGGTAGCTAAAAAAATTAAAAGCACCAACATTCTTTTGTTTTTCCCGATTTTGTACTATCTTTGCAGTGTCATTAAGGCAGTCGTCCGACTGTTTATAAATCATAAGCAAATACATTTTATCATATATGGAAGATTTGGCTACCCTGGAGGGTAAGACTCTCAAAGAGTTGCGTGAGATCGCAAAGGCATTTGGTATTGCTAGCGAGAAGTTATCAAAGAGAACACTTATTAAGATTATATCTGGTGGTAGTGATACTGAGGAGCCTGCAGAGGAGGTTGCTCCGCAGGTTGAGCCTACTCAGAACCAGCCAAAGCGTCGTGGTCGTCGTCCGCGCGCGGCAGAGAAGGTGGAGATTGCATCAGAGCCAGAGGTTGTAGAGGTTACAGAGCCTGTCGCAGAGCCAACTATTGAAGCAAAGGTTGAGCAGGTGGTTGCAAAGGCTGAGTCTAAGCGTCGCGGTCGTCCGAAGAAGGCGGTAAAGGTTGAGCAACCTATGCAGAGTGATGTTGTAGAGGTGGTAGAGGTTACTACAGAGCCAGTTGTAGAGCCTGCAGAGGAGGCTTCAGAGCCTGTAGAGGAGTCGATTGTAGAGCCAGAGATTACTAAGGATGACTTTACTGCCGAGATTGTCGGCGAGGGCGTGTTGGAGCTAATTCCAGAGGGTTACGGTTTTCTTCGTTCGGCTGACTATAACTACCTTAATTCGCCAGATGATATATATGTGTCGCCATCGCAGATTAAGCTCTTTGGACTTAAGGCGGGCGATACTGTAACGGGTGTTATTCGTCCTCCAAAGGAGGGTGAGAAGTACTTCCCGTTGGTGCAGGTGCTTGAAATTAACGGTCTTGAACCAAACTCTGTACGCGACCGTGTGCAGTTCGAGTATCTGACTCCACTCTTCCCTAACGAGAAGTTTAATCTTACGGGCAATGGCCATAATGACCTCTCTAACCGTGTTGTAGACCTCTTCTCGCCTATTGGTAAGGGTCAGCGTGCGCTGATTGTTGCGCAGCCGAAGACTGGTAAGACAATGTTATTGCAGAGCATTGCAAATGCTATTGCAGACAACCACCCAGAGGTATATATGATAGTTCTGCTTATTGATGAGCGACCTGAGGAGGTGACAGAGATGGCGCGCCACGTCAAGGCAGAGGTTGTTGCTTCGACCTTTGACGAGCAGGCTACACGCCACGTAAAGGTTGCCGAAATGGTGCTTGAGAAGGCTAAGCGTATGGTTGAGTGCGGTCACGATGTGGTTATCCTTTTGGACTCAATTACCCGTCTGGCGCGTGCTTACAACTCTGTACAGCCTGCATCAGGAAAGGTGCTCTCGGGTGGTGTGGACGCAAATGCGCTCCACAAGCCAAAGCGTTTCTTTGGTGCCGCTCGAAATACTGAGGAGAAGGGTTCGCTGACAATTATTGCAACAGCTCTGATTGATACTGGCTCAAAGATGGATGAGGTTATCTTCGAGGAGTTCAAGGGTACGGGTAATATGGAGCTTCAACTCGATCGTCGCCTTGCAAATAAGCGTGTCTACCCTGCTGTTGATGTTATTGCATCGGGTACTCGTCGTGAAGATATGCTCCTGAGTCGTGAGGTTATGCAGCGCACTTGGATTTTGCGTAAGTACCTCTCGGATATGACAACTGTCGAGGCTATGGAGTTCCTCCAGAAGCAGATGGGAATGACTGTGAGCAATGCAGAGTTTCTTGCAACTATGAACCAATAAAAATAATCAACAATGAAGAGATTTTTACTTATTCTTATCTCGGCGCTCTACTCTCTGACAAGTTTTGGTTGGGGACAAAAGGGTCACGATGTTGTGGCATATATTGCCGAGTGTAACCTAAAACCTTGTGTCTATAAGAAGGTTACAAAGGTGCTTGATGGCCATTCGCTCGTCTACTATGCAAACTGGATGGATAATGCCAGCAATACCAACGAGTATCGCTACACCAAGACTTGGCACTATGCCAATGTCGATAAGGGCTTTACCTACCAGACAATGAAGAAGAACGAGAAGGGTGATGTAGTTACCGCTATTAATGATATCGTAGCTAAGCTCAAGAGTGGCGAGCTGACTCCTGAGGAGGAGGCTGTAAACCTAAAGTTCCTCATTCACCTTGTTGGCGATATTCACGCGCCAATGCACGCAGGTCGCCTGAGTGATATTGGTGGAAATAAAACCTATGTGACCTACTTTGGTAGAAAGACCAAGCTCCATAGCCTTTGGGATACCCCTATGGTTGAGGACCTCCACCGCTGGAGCTATACCGAGTGGCAGCAGCAACTCGATAAGACCTGTCCAAAGAAGCTCAAGAAGCAGATTGCTACAGGTACTGCAGCCGATTGGCTTGAGGAGAGCCACCACGTAGCTACTGCAATCTATGAGGCATCGCCTGAGAACAAAAAGCTCTCATACGACTACCAAAATAAGTTTGCACAGAGTCTCGAGCAGCGTCTGCTTTATGGTGGTTTGAGGTTGGCGATGTTGTTGAACGAAATATATTAGAAGCATTTGTCGTGAAAAGGCAGCATTAGCTGCATATCCCTCAAATCCCCGAATGGGAAATACGTTTAGTATATCCCATCCGGGGATTTTTTACGATATACATCTACTACTACCTTTTGACGACAAATGCGTGCAAAGAGTAAGCGGAGTGCAAACTCTGACGACAAATGAGTACAAAGAGTAAGTGACGTGCAAACTCTGACGACAAATTCGTGCAAAGAGTAAGCAGAGTGCAAAATATGACGCCAAGCGGGTACAGAGATTGAGCGGTGTGCAATTTGTAGTCCGACCTAAATAAAACAACAGCCGTATGCAAACATACGGCTGTTGTTTTATCTGATAAAATGAGTGGCAGTTGGGGTCTCTTTTTCGGGAAGACCGAATTTGGCGCGGCCAAGAGCGATGGATTTTATCAAAAATGCCATATTGCGGGCCAGGGTGCGCATTGTTTGCAATCCCTCGGCATCCTGCTCTGCATCACCAGGCATAAGTCCGTGAACGGAGTTCCAATATTGACTGGATGCGACGGGCATACCGCTGATAGTGAAGTATTTATTCAGCTGGTCGAATGTTGCGCTACAGCCTCCACGGCGAGCTACAGCGACAGAGGCACCGACCTTCATTGTCTTATTGAAGGAGGTGCTGTAGAAGAGTCTATCAAGCAGTGAAATGAGCGAGCCATTTGCTGAGGCGTAGTAGACTGGTGAGGCGACCACTACCCCATCAGCATCCTCGAAAATCTCTGCTAACTTTCTCACGTCGTCATCAAAAACGCAGACTCCATTTAGACGACAATAGTTACACGCCGTACATCCGCGGATACTCTTTGTGCCGATTTGATACTCGACAACCTCAATACTCTCCTCTTTGAGAATTTTTGCAATCTCAGCTGTTGCAATAGCTGTATTTCCGTCCTTGCGTGGACTGCCGTTGATAATCAGTACTTTCATAATTGGAAATGTTTATGCACAAAGTTACAAAATAGAGGCCAAAAAGTGGTGTGATTATTGAATTTTTACTGATAAAATTGTTAACTTTGTATGAAATAAGGTTATAATCATATAAACTATGGCAAAGAAGAAAAAGAAGGTGACTGTAAAGTCTTTGGACGAGGTCCCTGCGTGGAGTGTCTGTGAAGTGCGAGGATATACCGTTGCTTGCGATCCGGGCTGCAATACAATCACTCCATATCCAAAAGATTACACACCAAAGCAGCTTAGAAAAGGGATGAATCTCTCGGAGCACTGCTCCTATCTGCCGAAGGTAAAGGTTGCAACTTTTGGCGAAAACTTTGTAGAGGTGCATTGTGGTTTTACTAAGAAGGTGCTCTACACCGGCGATTATTTCCAGTCACCACGCCAACCCCTTGACTACGCCTACTCTGAGGTAGAGATCTGGCTGAAGTAGGAAATTGAAAAAATGCTATCTTTGTAGAGAGGAAATAATTACTCCATACCCAAAAGATTATATATATGAGACGACTCTATATCGCAATAATTGCTATTGTAATATCCTTATTCCTGCGTATAGATGCGAATGCTCAACGTCTTACTTTTTCGTCAGAATTGGGGTATTTCAATAAAGATGAAAATCTGTCCGCAATCAGGCAGGTCTGGGAGAGTTATATCAATGCTATTGATACAGGCTCTGATATCTCGCAATTTTGGGTAGATGGGGGTTCTGATATTCACGTAGGCTTGCATAAAGATGGTTTGCTGAATACATACAATATTCGCAAACTCACTGATGAAATATATGAGATAAACACAATAGCCTACTATCCTGATAGCGCAATAAAAGGTGGGCTGATTAACTCTATCTATAAAGTCTGCGCAATGCAAACAGGTGGTGGTTGGCGTCTAATTAACTATTTTGATGCTATCAAGAACAGATATGAGCAGTATCATAAAGGGTGCGTATCGTTCTATATCGGCAGCGGTGTTGCGGTGGATGTTAAGGCGATGAAAGAGTCTGCAAAATTTGCGGATGTGTTTCTCCGAAACTATAATCTACCCGATAGCGGAATTGTCTATGTTGCAGCCAATAGTATAGACTGTAGTGCTGCTATGATTGGACTTACATACACTCCAATTCGTTCTCACAAACCATATGCTGGTCGTACAATTAACAATATTGTTCTCTCTACGCGATTAGACCACATTCACGAAATCGTACACGCCATTATGATACCTCTCTATCCCAATACTCCGCTATTTTTACACGAGGGTATTGCAACATACTACGGTGGTACGGCAGGTCAAGATTGGGGAACAATTAAATCTGTTGCAAAGGCCTTTATTGAGCAGCAGAATGTTAATTTTGACAACAAGGTCTATCTTAACATATCGTTGAGAGAGGATGTTCAACTGTCAAATGTTGTTGCGGCCGCTATAATAGAGTATGCGCTACGGCGAGGTGGCGAGAGTGAAGTATTGCGATTGTTTGAGGCAACAAAGTACGATGAGATATTTGAGTTGTTAAATATTGCGACCAACGAACAGGCAGAGTTTATTCGTAGTCTATTCTAACACTTTTTGCTCAATCTCCTTGATAGCATCAGGCGTCAAATGTGAACAGCGACCGGCAATGGTGCCGTTTTTGTCGATAAGAATAAAGCATGGTATCTGCTCTACTCCGTAAGCAAGAGATATATCCGCTTGCTCTGCGAAGTAGTAATTGTCGGCATTATCTGGATAGTCTATAATCAGCTGCGACCAATCAGTAAGATGTAGTTTTTCAACTGCATTACGCCAATCGGCTTCATCTTTATCTACCGAAATGCTGAGAATTTGTAGTTTGTCGCCATATTTCTCGTGTAGTTTTCGCGCTTTCGGTATCTCGTTGATGCACGGAACACACCAACTCGCCCAGAAATCAAGCAAAACATAGCTTTTGGTGTAGCACTCCGAGAGTGTAATCTGTTTGCCATTGGCAGAACGGAGGGTAAAGTCTAATGCTTGGCTACCAACCTTACTGCCATTTAGTTTAGCGACGTTATAGCGAGTCTGCATCAATTCACCAAGAGGACTATATCTTTGTTTCTCCGTAAGTGTGCTGATATATGATTCTATAGTCGTTATATCGTAATTAAAACGAATTAACTTGTCGATTAAATATGGAATGATGGTTTGGTCGTGATGACTATCAATATATTTAATCGCCATATCGGGCCATCTGTCGCTTATGGCGTGATGCTCTAATATCAAATTGTAAAACTCTGCCCATAGTTCATTAGTATTTGGAGAGCCGACATTATTAGCCTCCAGCCACTGTTCATTCTTGCGGGATGCTTGATAGCTCTTTTCGTATATCGCTTTGTTGTAGTCTGCAAAGACTTTGCGATACTCATCGAGTTCGTTACCAATACTCAATCCCGATATTGAATAGTCATACAAACTATTACGTTCCGTATTAAACTGAATATCTGAAGGCTCTATAAATAGTTGTACAATATCCATATTGGGAAATGATAACTCTGCAGGGACAATTCCATCAATCTGACCGTCAAAGCGGAAATGCCCACCCTCGATATATGTTGTATCGCACTGCTTGTACCAAATGCCATCACGCTTTATTGGGTACGATAGACAAATCATCTCACCATCAGTAGAACCGAGAACCTCTCCTTGAAGATAGAAACGCTCCTCAGAATGTGGATTGCAGGCTATTGTTAACAGAGCAATAATAAAAATACCAATATTATTTTTCATGGCGACAAAGGTTAATATATTAACGAATATATGTGTCGTTATATTGTGGTAACAATATAAAAACAGACAGTTCTGAAGAACTGCCTGTGTGAGCGGCAAGCGGGATTCGAACCCGTGACCCTCGGCTTGGGAAGCCGATGCTCTACCGCTGAGCTACTGCCGCAAAATGGGGAGGTTGCCCTCCCCTATTATTACTCCACCAACTTCTTGAGTGAAGCGATATTCTGCTCGTTGTGGAGCATCTTGCCCTCGGCTGTGTATGCGTAGTCGATACGAGTCTTGAAGTAACTCTCGACCTTATTGCGGACAACCTTCATAGTACTATTCACAAGGCCATTCTGCTCGGTGAAGTGCTCATCTACGATGGCGAGTGCTGCAGGGAGCCAGCGATCTGGGAACTCGTCTGCAAATACACCGCCAGTGCGGTACTTCTCAACCTCGGCGTGCAGCAGATCGGCTGCGGCCTTTGCCTTGTCCTCTGCATCTGCAACAGCGGCCTTCAGAGCGTCGCCATTTGGAACGACAAGTGCGATAGTATAAGGGTTCTGGTTGTTGTAAATCATAATCTGGTCGATGTATGGCGACTTATCTACCATAGACTCCTCCATACCCTCTGGACTATATTTCTCACCGTCAGATGCAATCAAAAGGCTCTTGAAACGACCAAGGACATAGAGGAAACCATCAGCGGCCATATAACCCATATCGCCAGTATAGAGCCAGCCATCCTTGACGGTCTCAGCGGTAGCAGAAGGGTTCTTCCAGTAGCCTGCCATAACGTTCTCACCCTTGATAACAATCTCGCCCTTCTCGCCTACAGGAAGCTCGTTGCCGTCGTTGTCGAGAATCTTGATATCGAGAGGCTGAATAAGCTTACCAGATGAGCCAAAGCGGTGGTTACCCTTACCCAAAGAGTTAGTAGAGATAATTGGTGTAGCCTCGCTAAGACCATAGCCCTGATACATTGGCATACCTACAGCGTAGAAGAAGCGCTGAAGCTCAGAGTCAAGCAGTGCACCACCACCAACAAAGAACTGCAACTCTCCACCAAATGCCTGACGAACTTTGCTGAAGAGAATCTTGTCAAACAGAGCCACGAGCGGCTTGAGGATAAATCTCCAACCACGACCCTTAGTATATCCATCCTGGTTGTACTCGTAGCAAACCTTAAGGGCAAACTTAAAGAGTTTCTCTGTAGTTGCGCCCTTGCTCTTGATAGAACTCTCAATATTCTTGCGGAAGTTCTTTGCAAGCGCAGGAACAGAGAGCAAGAAGTGAGGCTTCACCTCGCGGATATTTGTAGAGATATTTCTCAATGTCTGCATAGGTGTTGCGCCTACCTGTGTAGTTGCTACAGCAGCACCACACGCAATCATAATGTAGAAACCACAGACGTGCGCAAAACAGTGGTCGAGTGGCAGAATGATCAGTGTGCGGTATGTTGAAGGAATTGAGATGCGGGTAAGTGCCTGCTCAACATTGGCAGTATAGTTACGATGAGTAAGAACTACACCCTTAGGGTCCGCTGTGGTACCAGAGGTGTAGGTGATAGTTGCGTAATCATCGTTCTGAATAGCAGTACCTATAGCGAGGAACTCGTCGCGATGCTCGTTCAAGTGCTTGTCACCCAACTCCTTAACTGCATCAAGAGAGTACTCCTTATCCTCGAGAGCAACATCGTTCTGGAAGACGATAATACGCTCAACAAGCGGGAGCTGATCCTTGATTTTGCGAATCTTAGGCAGCTGATACTTAGAGACAAAGATAGTTGTTACATCGGCGTGACGCAGACGGAAGAGCAAATCGTTAGCCTCCTCCAACTTTATAGAGAGAGGTACTGAAATAGCACCTGCATAGAGCAATCCAAGCTCAGAGATAATCCAATTGTTGCAACCCTCAGCGAGGATAGATACAGTCTGTTTAGGGGTAACACCCATAGCTGCAAGACCAGCACCAATCCTTAACGCCTCCACCTTGACAGCAGCATAAGTCGTAGGCTCAAACTGCTTGTCCAACTTCTCCAAGAGGAAGGTCTTTTCACCATATTTGGCAACGGCCTCCTCAAATAGATCGATAATTGTTCTTTTTGCCATCTTTCTGTTTATTGTTAAATTGTGTTAATCCATCTTGAGCACAGCAAGGAACGCAGACTGTGGAACTTGTACCTGACCAATCTGACGCATACGCTTCTTACCTGCTTTCTGCTTCTCAAGCAGCTTACGCTTACGAGAGATATCACCACCGTAACACTTTGCAGTCACATCCTTACGTACAGCCTTTACAGTTTCGCGAGCGATAATCTTGCTACCGATAGCTGCCTGGATAGCAATATCAAACTGCTGGCGTGGGATGAGCTCCTTTAACTTCTCGCACATCTTGCGACCAAAATCGTATGCGTGGTCGGCGTAGATGAGTGATGAAAGCGCATCTACAGGCTCGCCATTGAGCAGAATATCGAGCTTTGCAAGCTTACTTGCCTGATAACCAGTACGGTGGTAATCGAATGAAGCGTAACCCTTAGAGATACTCTTGAGCTTGTCGTAGAAGTCGAAGACAATCTCAGAGAGTGGCATCTCGAAGTTCACCTCTACGCGGTCGGTGGTGATGTATGTCTGATTTTTCATCACACCACGTTTGTCGATGCAGAGTTTGAG
The DNA here is from genome assembly GCA_045633445.1 of Alistipes sp. Lineage (GTDB taxonomy): Bacteria > Bacteroidota > Bacteroidia > Bacteroidales > Rikenellaceae > Alistipes. The sequence continues at coordinate 261,586 of JAZQYI010000007.1, read as the reverse complement.
GACATTACCGAGGAACTCGGTCTTTGTGATAACCTGTGCAAGGATATATGGTTCCTCAATCTTTGCAATCTTTGTAACCTCGGGCAGGCCCGATGGGTTGTGTACCTCCAACTCGTCGCCAGAGGTGGTTGTAATGCGGTATGATACGTTCGGAACGGTGGTAATAACGTCCATATTAAACTCGCGGTAGAGTCGCTCCTGAATAATCTCCATATGGAGCAGACCAAGGAAGCCACAGCGGAAACCGAAACCGAGCGCAAGAGAACTCTCTGGCTCGAATGTGAGCGAAGCGTCGTTTAGCTGCAACTTCTCAAGCGATGCGCGAAGATCCTCATACTGATCGGCCTCTACTGGGTATACACCCGCAAAGACCATCGGTTTTACATCCTCAAAACCAGCAATGGCCTCGGTACAAGGCTTTGATACTGAGGTGATTGTATCACCAACCTTAATCTCCTTAGAGTTTTTGATACCCGAACAGATATAGCCTACATCACCCGCCTTAATCTCGGTGCGAGGTGACATCTTGAGCTTGAGAACACCAACCTCGTCGGCGTCGTACTCACTTCCGGTGTTGAAGAATTTAACGTGCTCGCCCTTGCGGATCGAGCCGTTAAATACACGGAAGTATGCGATAACACCACGGAATGGGTTGAATACAGAGTCGAAAATTAGCGCCTGCAGTGGCTCGTTTTCATCTCCCTTAGGAGCAGGAATGCGATTTACGATAGCCTCGAGTACCTCATCAACGCCTAAGCCAGTCTTACCCGATGCGCAGAGGATGTCGTCGTGGTCACAACCGAGCATATCAACAACTTGGTCTTTAACCTCGTCAATCATCGCCGACTCCATGTCAATCTTGTTCAGAACGGGGATAATCTCAAGGTCGTTGCCGAGTGCAAGGTAGAGGTTGGAGATGGTCTGTGCCTGAATACCCTGTGTGGCGTCTACAACAAGCAGAGCACCCTCACAAGAGGCGATTGCGCGTGATACCTCATACGAGAAGTCGACGTGTCCCGGAGTGTCGATAAGGTTGAGGGTGTAGACCTCTCCATCCTTAGCTTTGTACTCCATCTGGATAGCGTGGCTCTTGATAGTAATACCCTTCTCGCGCTCCAAATCCATATCGTCAAGCACCTGATTCTGCATTTCGCGCTGATTCAGTGTGCCAGTCATTTCAAGCAGACGATCGGCAAGTGTACTCTTGCCGTGGTCAATATGTGCAATGATGCAAAAATTTCGTATATTCTTCATAACGGCGCGAAGATAGTAATTATTTTCCAATAATCCTATCGTGAGCCTATATAAAGTAGTATCGCACCGATGAAAATTAGGGCTAAGTCGAAGGCTTTAGCCTTCAAGTTGCGTTCGTGGAAGAGCAGCGCACCGCAAGTGAACGAAACCAGAACACTTGAGCGGCGTATCATAGATACTACAGAAATCATCGCATCTGCATCTGAAAGCGCGAAAAGATATGCAACATCGGCAGCAGACAAAAAGAGTGAAATAAGAGGTATTGCCCACGACCAGTGGAATGGGTCAGAGTTACCCTGCTTTTTTACCTTAAAAATGGTTAATATACTGACCGTAATAGACATTAACACAGCCTGATACAGTACATACCAACTCTGTACAAACATCGGCTCTAATGAGTGCATTATGTGTCTGTCATATAGTCCACAACAAGCACCTGTTACAGCTGCTAATCCGACTAAAAGAACACCTCTGTTGTGTCTGAAATCAATGCCCTCTTTCTTGCCCGAGCGGCTGAGCATAAATAGCGAGCCAACGGCAAGTAGTACACCTGCCCACTGTGTAAGGTTGAGTCTCTCGCCAAAGACAATCATTGCACCAACCAGTGTCATAACTGGGCGAGTGGCGTGTATTGGTGCGGCGATGGTTAGTGGTAACTCTTTGAGTCCAAAATAGCCAAGAATCCAAGAGGTGAGAACGAGTACGGCCTTAATCATAACTGCACCGTGTTCTGCTGCAGATCCTACAGATATTGCAAAACGTGTTCCCTCAAACCAACCGAGGTCAAAAAGTGAATTGATAATGACTGGAGAGAATAGTAAAGTTGAGAATAAAGTGTTGAGTAACAGTACCATAAGTACTGCATTGGCCTTTAGCGCCTGCTTCTTTGCTACGTCATAAAGTCCGAGTAGTGAAGCTGATATAAATGCAAGAATTATCCACATAGGCGGCAAAAGTAGTAAAAAATGAGAAAAAATTACTATCTTTGACTAACTTAATACTGATTGCTATGAGAAGATTGTTAGTTTGTCTGCTGAGTTTGGTCGTTGCAGTGTCGGTTTGTGTAGCTGATAATGTGCCGTTTAATGGACTTATTTGTGATGTTGATGGACTGGGGTTGAAGGTTCAAATATCAGTTAAAGGCTCAGAGAAGCGTACCATTTCGGGTAAGGATGGTAAGTTTGGACTTACAAATATTAAGGCAGATGATGTTTTGCAGTTGCGCTATAAGAAGTATCGCTTAGAAGTGGCTGTAGAGGGTTGCAAGAGTGCTAAAATTGTCATTTCGGATGAAGGTACGATACAATCTGTGGTTGATGATCAAGAACTTGTTGCTGCAGGTATGGATTATGTCCTGCGTCGTGAGTTGCCGTCAAAAGGTGGTGTACTTACTGCTGAAATGATTGAGCGTGAGGGTTTTACAAATCTTGCAGACGCGTTACGAGCAAAGGCTACAAGTCTGCTTATTGAGCCATCTGGAGATGTCTATATTAGAGGTATTAATAGCATAGGAAATCCTGCTCCAGCACTTATTATCTGTGATGGAATGGAGGTCGGAACGATAAATGCCATCAATATCAACGATGTGGCAAGTGTTGAGATACAGCGCGACGGTACACTCTATGGATTTAAGGGTGTGGGTGGTGTTATCTCAATTAAGACCAAGTCAGGCGCAAAACGCTAACCTACAATCAGTTGTAAAATTATGAATGTTGCAAGTGTAAGGCTTGCAATGCCATTTAGTGTACCAAAAGCAATGCCGATGCTGCGTTGGTGTGTTGGTGTGACGAGTATATGCTCAAGGATGATACATCCGCAGAATAGAGCCTCGCCAATCCAGAGCAACCAACCCTGTGGGCAGTAGAGTGAGAAGAGAATGAGCGATGCGATGCTTATCGCGTGCAATGCAATGCTGATGTATAGAGCCCCTTTGACACCAAAGCGAACAGGAATACTATGTAGTCCGTTCTGTCGGTCAAAATCGAGGTCTTGCAGGGCGTAGATAATGTCGAAACCACCACACCAAGTAAGTACTAAAAGCGAGATTAGGCAAGGTGCAAAAGTTAATGTGCCGGTAGTTGCAATATATGCGGCAGATGGGGCAATTCCGAGTGATAATCCTAGTACAATATGCGCAAGAGATGTGAAGCGTTTGCAGTAACTATAGAACATCACAACTGCCAGAGCTACAGGTGAAAGGATTGCTGTAAGTAAATTAATACTTGAACTTACTGCGATAAAGAGTAATGCGTTGATGATAACAAAAATAATGGCGCTCTTTGGCGAAATTTTTCCTGCAGGAATTTCGCGAGAAGCGGTGCGTGGATTGTCACGATCTATCTTCCAATCTGTCCAGCGATTAAAGCCCATTGCAACATTGCGGGCAAAGACCATACAGCCAACAATCTGCAGCAGTAAAATCCAACTAAACTGCACATTTGCTGTCTTGAGTGCAAATACAAACGCCATCAGCGCAAATGGCATGGCGAATATTGTGTGGGAGAACTTTACAAGTCCCATGTAGTCCCCAATCTTGGAAAAAATCTGTTTCATAGCGCAAAAGTAGTAAAAAGTTGATAATCGCGTGATAATGTTCAGGTAAATTTTGTACCTTTGTGATATGAGAGGAGTACTTACAATACTTTTTGCACTACTTCTGTGTGGCTGTAGTACAGAGGAACTGTTTGAGGAGGCTAAGATGGATAGCCTATGTATTGTAGGTGCATCGTTTGCATATCCGGAAAATTGCTGGTTTGAGATGGCGTGCAAAAAACTTAATCTTAAACCGATAAATAAAGCTATCTCGGGTACAGATATCGTTGATACAGCTCAGAGTATGAAGGATAATACTCTTTTTACTCGAGAGGAGCTTGATAGTTTTGCTACTTTTGTAATTATGCATACGCACAATGTGAATGTCTGCTCTAATGAGGGTGTGCACGCCCCTTTTGCTGAGGCATATGATTATGTTATCAAGGGTTATACGGCTATGTGTCAGTCACTTGAGTATGATACTTCCTCGAAGTGGTTTGGAGTAGAGGGTGGCAAACCTGTGGATATTATTGTTTGTACCCATTGGCACGATGCACGAAGGACTTTCAATCGTTCGGTGCGTAAACTCGACCAAAAGTGGGATTGTGTTCGACTTTGTAAATTTGATGAGCAGATAGGTTTTTCGATGAATAAACCCGACCCAAAGACGGGTAAGCAGATGTCCGTTTTCTATGCTCATCCCGATGCAAATGCTAACGAGATTATAGATGGAGTGGAGTATGGTTGGCATCCAAAGAGGGGTCGAGATTCGGAGATTCAGCAGAGAATGGCAGATATTTTCTGTAAGTGCTTCTGATTTCCAACTTTTTTACTATCTTTGCGCGTCATAAAATAAGATTGAGAATAATATAAAAATCAAGATATGAATATTTCGTTTAAGTGGCTTAAGAATTATGCCGATATTGACCTTTCGGCAGAGCAGGTAGCGACACTTCTGACCGATATCGGTTTGGAGGTAGAGGGTTTTGAGAAGGTTGAGACTATCCGTGGTGGTCTTGAGGGTGTTGTTGTGGGTCAGGTGCTCACTTGTGAGGATCATCCAGACTCTGATCACCTCCATATCACTACCGTAGATGTGGGTGCTGAGGCTCCGCTGAATATTGTTTGTGGTGCAGCCAACTGCCGTCAGGGACTGAAGGTTATGTGTGCAACTGTTGGTGCAGTGCTCTACCCTATTGATGCTACTGAGGGCTTTAAGATTAAGCGTAGCAAGATTCGCGGCGTAGAGTCGCTCGGTATGCTCTGCGCAGAGGATGAGTTGGGTATCGGCTCTGATCACGCAGGTATTATTGAGCTGCCAGAGGATGCCGTTGTAGGTACTCCAGCTCGCGAATATTACAATATTGAGGATGACTATCTCATTGCAATTGGTCTTACTCCAAACCGTGTAGATGCAGCTTCACACATCGGTGTTGCACGTGACATTGTGGCATATCTTAAGAGTCAAGGTCAGCGTGCAGAGCTCCGTCTGCCAAGCGTAGATGACTTTGCAGTCGAGAATAATGACCTTCAGATTGATGTAGAGGTTGCAAATACTACTGCTTGTCCTCGTTATGCAGGTGTAACTGTTAAGGGTTGTAAGATTGCTCCGTCACCAGATTGGATGCAGAACTATCTGCGTGCTGCGGGTATTAATCCAAAGAATAACCTTGTCGATATTACCAACTTCGTACTCTTTGAGCTCGGTCAGCCGCTGCACGCATTTGATGCGAGCAAGATCGAGGGTGGTAAAATCGTTGTTCGCAACTGCGAGGAGGGTACACCATTTGTAACTCTCGACGGTGTTGAGCGTAAACTCTCAGCTGCAGACCTTATGATCTGCTCTGCAGAGCGCCCAATGTGCCTTGCCGGTGTCTATGGTGGCCTTGATTCAGGCGTGAGTGACACTACAACAGATATCTTTATTGAGAGTGCATACTTCAATCCAGTATCTGTACGCAAGAGCGCAAAGCGTCACGGCCTGAATACCGACTCATCATTCCGTTTTGAGCGTGGTGTAGATCCAAATATGCAGGTATACGCACTCAAGCGTGCCGCTATGCTTTTTAAGGAGCTTGCAGGTGGTACTATTAGCAGTGAGATTACAGATCTCTACCCTGTTAAGGTTGAACCGTTCCGCTTTGACTTCTCGCTCTCTCGTGCAAAGATGCTTATTGGTAAGGATATTGCTGACCAGACTATTAAGAGCATTATCACCGCTCTTGATGTAGTAATCGAGAAGGAGGAGGATGGTGTTCTCTCTGTAGCTGTTCCGCCATATCGCGTAGATGTTCAGCGTGAGGCTGACCTTATTGAGGATGTACTCCGTATCTACGGTTATAACAATATCGAGATCCCTGAGCACGTAAACTCTACCCTCTCGTATGTTCAGAAGCCAGACAAGAACCGCCTTGTGAATATGGTTTCAGATATGCTTACTGCGCGTGGTTATACTGAGATTATGTCTAACTCGCTCACAAAGGCATCTTACTACGAGAATTTGCAGTGCTATAAGGCTGAGAACTGCGTGAAGATTCTTAATCCACTCTCGGCAGACCTTAATGTTATGCGTCAGACCCTTGCTTTCAATGTTTTGGAGGCTGTGGCTCTTAACATTAACCACAAGAATGCAGACCTTAAGCTCTATGAGGCTGGTAACTGCTATTATTACAACGCCGAGGCTGCTACAGAGGAGAATCCACTTGCAGCATACTCTGAGAACTACCGCCTTGCTATTGCCGTTACAGGTAACGATAGCGCTCCATCTTGGAACTGCAAGGCAAACTCTGCATCGTTCTTCACCCTGCGTGCATCTGTAGAGCTACTGCTCAAGCGCTTTGGTCTTAATATATACGACCTTAAGTGCGAGAGTTGTAATTTCGACATCTTTGGTGATGCTATTTGCCTTTATATCAACAATAAGCCACTTATCTGGATGGGTCAGATTGCAGGCAAGCTCTGCAAGACAATGGGTATTAAGCAGGATGTATTCTTCGCTGAGATTGACTTCGATATGCTTGTAAAGGCTACTCGTAAGCATAAGATTACTGTAACTGAGCTCTCAAAGTACCCTGAGGTTAAGCGTGACCTTGCGCTGCTCGTTGATAAGAGTGTTGCATTCTCAACTCTGCGTTCTATTGCATTTGCAACAGAGAAGAAGTTGCTCAAGAGCGTTGCTCTGTTCGATGTATATGAGGGCGATAAGCTCCCAGAGGGTAAGAAGTCTTACGCACTCTCGTTCATCCTTGAGGATAAGAGCCAGACTCTGACCGATAAGGCTATCGAGCGTACAATGGCAAATCTGCAGGCGGCGTTTGAGAAGCAGTGTGGCGCCGCTATCCGATAATTTGTCGTGAAAACGCGGCATTTGCCGCACATCCCTAAAAGTAAACCCCTTTGGGCTGTAGGTTTTACTACTATCCCAAAGGGGTTTCTTTTGTGATGCACGCCCACTACCGCATTTTGACGACAAATGAGTGCAAAGTGTAATCGTAGTGCTGTTGGGGAAATAAAAAACATCCTTCTGGATGTTTTTTTTGTTTTCACGCATAAAGGAGCCCGACAATCGGACTCCGAGACACGTCTTACTTTGTCTCCTCTGCTTTTTTGAGCAGTTTGCGTTCGATGAAAAGTGCCGATACAAGGCCGATTCCGATGCCGAGAATAAGTACGCAGATGAATGCTATCAATGCTCCCTCAAAGCCTCTATCTTCATAGAGATTGTTCATTACATAGAAGAAGATAACGCCAAAGATCGAGGCGAAGATAGCCGGCAGCCCTACACGCAGTAGAACGAGCTTTGGAGCGGTCTTTTGTTTGGCCTCGATAAGCGCCTTGATAAGTTCTGGACTTGCGTTGCTCTCGAGTAGTCGCATACGCATCTCGTGCTCTGCTCTCTTATTGCGGATATAGGCTACAAAAAAGAGTACAATCGGTGTCAGGATGCAGGCACAGGTCAAAAGCGACCCGAGAACATAATTGACTAATCTGTAAACTTCTGAATTCATAATAGTTGTGTTTTTAAGGTTTAACTTCGTATTAAAGACTGCCGTTAGTGCTGATTATTACACCTCGTCAAACGAAAAATTTGCAATCGAGTATGTAGCCATTCCAATAGCCGAGATGATAGTTGTAGCGACTAATGCATAGCTCAGTATACCATCCGCCGAAACCAATATTCGGTATGCACAATAGCCCATCACAGCTAGCATTGTCGGTACTCCAAACGAAAATGCGACAATACGTACAATACCTCTCCACTTGCGTGTTCTATTGTACTTTTTGACCTCTGCAAGCACCTGGGTATTGATACTCTCGATGGTGTGCTGGCGTTGCAGACTATCAGAGATAAGCCCGTCGAGTTGTTTATCATCAATCGTTTTCATTCTCAATCATCGTTTTTAGTTTTTCGCGAATTCTGTAGAGTCGGACAAGAATATTTGACTCGCTTAGCCCTGTCTGCTCTGCAATCTCTTTTACCTTTAGTTTGTGGTAGTAGTGTAGCTCTATAATCAGCCTCTCACCATCAGATAACTTCCCTATTGCCCTATCCATCGCATCGAGTAGTTTGTGATGTTCGGCGGTGCTGTCATCATCGACAATAGATTGGTTGTCTATATCGCTATGTCGCTCTCTTTTTCGCTCCTTGAGGGTGTCTATTGCCTGATTATGGGTAATCATCCTCAAGTATGGAGCTAAATCACTACCACCTCGCCAGTGGTGCAGGTTTTTGTATGCCTTTATCAGCGAGAGTTGTGTAACCTCTTCGGCAAGGGCGTAATCTTTTACTATTGATAGTGCTGTAGAGAATATAAAACCCGAATATCTATGCATAACGACGGCAAAAGCCTCGGTGTCGTTATGCAAAATTATTCGGGTTATCAGCTCTTTGTCGGTCATTCTATATATCGTTTGTATATAAGACGACAGATACAACCGATTATTACAGTTTATAGAGAGTTATTTTGTCATCTCGTCCAAACGAAGTAGTGTGCAAGCAGAACTATAAGAGCAGTTGATCCAGAAAGATGGCTTGTAGTTGTGGCGAATACGCCAAGTGGTGAGGATCTTACCTGTATTGACGCACTGAGTTACGGTAATGTTGTCAATAAGGGCCTTTGCCTTGGCAAGCATCAACTCATCGCCAGTCTGCTCATAAAGACTCAACATAGCATTTGCTACATTGCAAGAGCTGTTGTCAACTGGCATAGCATACTTGTACTGCTCAAAGACGCAAGGTGTAGAATCCTTTTTGTAACCATCCTTACCAAGTGGCATATCCCAATATACGAACTGATCCTCACTAAATCGTACTAACTCATAGGCTGTTGCTATATCCTCAGCACTTGCCTCTCTGCTAAGAAGGTATGTGGCATAAGGCGCTGCAGTACAGTTAGTTAAGTTTTCATAAGGTTGGAGTCCTACAACAGTTACATCCTCAAACTGACCTGTCATATCAAAGCGATTTAGGATGTGCTCAGCCATCCACTTCTCGCCCGCGATACGAGCCTCGGTGTACTTTGTTTGTCCAAACTCCTTCTCAAGGCGCAGGAAGTAACGCAGTAGCGGATGGAGCATAGCCTTGCTGTTATTTACAGGCTCTCCAGTTGCAAAATCATACTTAATATGCCAAGAGCCATCCTCGCACTGCAGGCGGAGATATGTGTCAGCAATACCCAGTGCGTGGTTGAGATACATTTCGTCGCCAGTAGCGTTGTATAGGTCGAGGAATGCTTCACCTGCCGATGCTGCCTCAAGAGCCATAGTTTTACCCTGATTCCAAACCTCTTTTGAGTGGATAAGGTTTTTGTAGTATGTTGGCGGGAAGTATGCAAGAGGCTCATCAATCTTGCGAGACTGGTCTATAAGAAATTGTGCTGCACCACGAGCAATAGCAATTGCATTTTCGCGGTAGTGTGGGAGTAACTCTGCCAGAAGAACCTCAGTCTTGATTACAGCGCCGATAATCTTGCATGGATAGGTGAAGTGCTTGTAGCTCATATCTGGCTCTGCAGAGGTCGCAAAGTTTTGCACCTGTGGCATCTTGTGTACATAGAGCAGTCCGAGAATTGCCGACTCGCGATAGCTGCGTACTGCACCGTTGTATGGCGGATTAAAACCGTAATCTCGCCAGAAACTGCGCTCGCCAGCCTTGCCGACAACTGTACCATCTGCTGCAAGACCCTCGACGGTAAGGGTGATGTTTGTACCGTCAGGAATTGAGTTCCAAATTGGAGTGAGTGGCTGCTGCGGGCACTTTGCCTTGAAACTCCACGATGCTCCATCCTCTGCAGTTGCGGTATAGAGATACTCAACGGCTCCCTCTACAGCAGCAAAATCGAATGATGGCGCGTAGATGAACTTCTTTGCAAAGCCGTTCCAGAAGGGCTGTGAAGAGCTTCCTGGATGTACAGGTGTTAGATACTCTTTAGCGGCTTGCTCTGCAAGGCGTTGATTTGCATCTTTTGGTGCGCACGATACTGCGGCACAAAAGAGCGCTGCAATGATTAAAAGTCTCTTCATTGTTTACTTTATTTTTAGTGATTGAATTACAATTTGATCCTCAGCGTCGCTTCTGTCGGTCGCAACTACGCGGATAGCTCGCAATGCAGGCGCTGGTTTGATAGTCGCGCCACCCTCGTATAGTTCGGCGATGCGTGTAAAGCTTTTTCCGTCGTAGCTAACCTCTACGTAGCCCTTGAGTAGATGGCAACGGCGCAGATGGATGTGTCCAGTCTGTACCTCTATCTCTCGGCAGTTTAGTGGCTCTGCAAAGCGATACTCAATCCAGTCGCCCACCTTTGCTGCGCGGGATGTGCGGACAATGCTGTTTGTATATTTTGCTGCATTTGTCAGCGGGGTCTTTGGATTGCAAGGTATTGATGTTGTGACGGTTACAGATGGCTTAAGGCGTGCGAAGTACTCCTTGCTACCTGTCTTTTTGCTTATACCACTACCCTTTTTGCTGTAGAATTCGTAGGCATAAGGAGCTGATGTTGTAATCGGCTTTGTGTAGCGGGCGCTCTTGTTTGTGCGCAGGTCTGTATAATATAAGGTAGAGCCATCGGCTGTAGATGCAGTCAGCGTGCCATTCGCATACTCGACCTTGGGTGTCTCTAAACGGTATGTTATGCCCATTGCATCCATACGTGCATAGTGTGCACCCTTGAGGATGTTGTAAAACTCATCCCAGCTGCGAACAGAGTGGCTCCACGCAACCTCCGAGAGAGCTGTAAGGCGCGGGAAGAGCATATAGTCGAGATATTCGCTGCTCTCAGGGTTGTGGGCAATGTAAATCTCGCTGAAGAACGATGCTTCGATGCCCGCAACATTCTTCATGTGCTCAGGTGTGAAGCCCTCCTTTGTAAAGTTAAATGAGAGCACCTTTTTTGCGTCGAAAATCGCAGCCCAATTATGACCAGGCTCAGATGGCGACTGCTTCATATCGAAGTAGAAGTAGTGGCCAGGCATAATGATTGTTGGATAACCCTTAGATGTTGATGCAAGGCACTTTTTGATACTTGACCAGCCGTGTACGCGTGTTGATTTTGGTAGCAATCCGCCATCAATTGCCTCATTCCAAACGGCTGGTTTTTTGCCATACTTTGTGAGTATTTCTGTTACACGAGCAATGAAGTAGTCCTCAATTTGTTTCTCGTTTTCAAGGCCCTTGTTGGCTTTAAGTTTCTGACAATCAGGACATTTGCGCCACTGCTCCATGTTGACTTCGTCGCCGCCAATGTGGATAAAATCAGATGTGAAAATATCGCTCATTTCACGGATGATGTCATCAATAAGTGCGTAGTTGCTCTCTTTGGCTGCACACCAAACGTTACGAATCTCAAGACCGTTTGTTCTGCTCTTGTCGGGTATGTAGTTGCATAGAATTTCCGGATATATCGCCCCTAAAGCCTTGCTGTGGCCTGGCATATCAATCTCTGGGATAATCTCAATATTGCGCTGTGCAGCGTAAGCAACAATATCTTTCAACTCCTGTTGTGTATAGTAACCACCCCACTTTTCGTCAAATTTTCCATATCGAGGGAATACGGGGCTGTCGCCACCTCTAAAACCGCCAATCTGAGCCAATTCAGGGTGAGATTTAATCTCAATACGCCAACCTTCATCGTCTGTTAGATGAAAGTGTAACTTATTGAGCTTGAGATATGACATTAAGTCTATGTAACGCTTTACTTTATCTGCGCTAATCCAAGTTCTCGCCACATCGAGCATAAACCCTCGATAGGCAAACTTTGGGCTATCCTCAATTGTGCAGTAAGGGACAGATATAGGTAATTTTACGTTGCCACTATAGATTTGAGGAGGAAGAAGTTGTAGCAGAGTCTGTATTCCGTTGAATACACCAGCATTGCTACCACCAATAATTCGGATATTTTCTTTGTCAACAATAAGGCGATAGCCCTCCTCGTCTAGGTAGCGGTTAATGCTGAGTTCAATATCGCCCGCCATAACCTTTGTGGAGCTGAGTATCTGCTTGAATGGTAGATAGTTGAGTAGGTATAGTGCCGACTCGCGCGCGGCACTATTGTAGACCAAACAGCTCTTATTGGTAATCGTAAAACTGCCATTTCCGTAACTCTCGCTCTTTGGCTGAGGGATAATCTGAGCAGTTGCAGAGCTAAGTGCGAAAACAGAGAGTATAAAAAACAATAACTTCTTCATAATTATACTATTTGATACAAAATTACTATATTTGCACTAAAATAACAAACGTAAAAAGATCGTTTTTAAGTATGGAAAGTAAATTAAAGGCTACGGCGCGAGTGTTGGAGGTTATGGATACCCTCCGTGAGCAGTGCCCGTGGGATAGAGAGCAGACTTTTGCCTCATTGCGAAATAACACCATAGAGGAGGCTTTTGAGCTGACTGATGCCATTACAGATGGTGATATGGAGGGCATAAAGGAGGAACTTGGTGATGTGTTACTGCATATTGTCTTCTACTCAAAAATGGCAGACGAGCAGGGAAAATTTGACTTTGCAGATGTTTGTAATGCGCTGTGTGATAAGCTGATATATCGCCATCCGCATGTCTATGGTGATGTGCTTGCAGACTCTCCAGAGGAGGTTAAGCAGAATTGGGAGGCCCTTAAACTGCGAAAGAAGGCTCGCAAGAGTGGTATCCTTGGCGGTGTTCCGCGTTCGTTGCCAGCAATGGTTAAGGCTTTTAGAATTGGTGAGAAGGCGGCATCTGCAGGCTTCGATTGGGAGCAGAAGGAGGATGTTTGGGATAAGGTTCGAGAGGAGATTGCAGAGATAGATGTCGAGATTGCAGCAAACGATAAGGATAAGATGGAGGGCGAGATTGGAGACCTCTTCTTTGCTCTTATCAATGCTTGCCGACTCTACGGTATCGACCCTGAGAATGCACTAGAGCGCACAAATAAGAAGTTTATCAAGCGCTTTGGTCACGTCGAGGCTCGTGCTGCGGAGAAGGGTAAGATGGTAAGCGAATTGCCTCTTGATGAACTCGAAAGCTACTGGCAGGAGGCAAAGAGATAGGACTTAAACCGATTTTGTGAGAAATATAATTGATATAAAACGCCAATAGCCAATGGCTAATGGTAAAAAACAAAAAAATATGGCATATATAAAATCTGTTCGTAACCATACGCCAGAGGTTGGTGAGGGTACTTTTGTGGCTGAAACAGCCGTGCTTATCGGTGATGTTACCGTGGGTAAGGATTCGTCTTTGTGGTACAATGTTGTGCTGCGTGGTGATGTAAATAAGATTACCATTGGTGATCGTACAAATATTCAGGATGGAACAGTAATTCACACCCTCTACGATAAGTCGCCAAAGCCATCTCAGACTCATATTGGTAACGATGTGTCGGTAGGACATAATGCAACCATTCACGGAGCTATTATCGAGGATAACTGCCTTATCGGTATGGGCGCAACTATTCTTGATAATGCAGTAGTGGCATCAGGTTGTATTATTGCAGCAAATGCATTGGTGCTCTCGAACTCTAAGTTAGAGCCAAACTCAGTCTATGCAGGTGTTCCTGCAAAGAAGGTAAAGGAGGTTACTCCAGAGCAGCGTGAGACAATCATTCAGCGTATTGCTAATGATTACCGTCTCTATGCATCTTGGTACGAAGAGGAGTAAAAACTAAATAACATTTCCAAAACTATGAAATTCAAACAGTTACGCAAATCCCCTATCGTGTCGTATACATTGGTGGCGTTGGCTATCAGTCTGATTGTCAACTTCTCGTATATGTTGCTGATGGTGGTAAATCAGTCGGCTGAAATTAGGGGAACAAAGAGCCCGAATGACCAAGGCCCCGCTGTAGTGGCGCATGGCGTTATTAGTTTGAGTGTCGATGGTTTTGGTTATGTGATAGACGACAAGGGCGATAGTATCTATGTAGATCGTCGCTCGGTGCGTCGATTGGAGTTGGTAAATGGCGATACGCTGAAGATTGAGGCGCGAGATCAGTCGCGCTATGAGGGTGCCCACCTGATAATGAGCCGACTGCTTGAGCGAAACGGAAAGGAGTTTGATTATCGTTCGTTGTACAACAGCTCGGACCAGTGGGAAGTTATCCTCTATCAGATACTGTTCTATATGCTGGTGTCGCTGTTGTTGCTGATGGTTATGACCTTCCGTCGTACGGGTAGTAAGGTTATGCATCTGCCGCTTACTGCGCGTATTGCTATTGCATTGATTTTCGCATCTATAGCCTACTTACTCTCTCCTGTGACATACCACTACACTGACGAGATAAGACTTGTCTGTCAGACAAATAATATGCTCGATTTTGTGGTTATGCTCAAGTGTCTATTTATGCTTGCGGTGGTTGTGCTCTATTCGCAGATTTATGTGCTTGTCTATCAGCGTCAGCAGATGCTTATAGAGAATGAGCAGCTGCAAAATGAGAATCTTACTACGCGCTATAATATGCTTGTTAGTCAGATAAACCCGCACTTCTTCTTCAATTCGCTCAACTCGCTCTCAATGCTTGTGCGTGAGGAGGATACAAAGCGTGCGCTTGAGTATATCGACCAGCTCTCATACACTTTCCGTTACATTACGCAGAATGGTAATAATGCAGAGCCTGTGCCGTTGAGAGAGGAGTTGAAATTTGCAGAGGCATATTGTTATATGTTCCAGATAAGATATGCTGATAAGATCTTCTTTGATATAGCTGTGGATGAGCAGTATGAGAGCTATCTTTTACCTGCACTATCGCTTCAACCACTGATTGGTAATGCTGTGAAACACAATACGATAACGTCAAAGAATCCGTTGCGTGTAACTATTACTGTCGAGGATGGCTATTTAGTTGTCTCAAACCCTATTCGTCCGCTATTAGAGCCTGAGGTTGGTACGGGAATTGGTCTGCAAAATCTCAATAGTCGTTATCAGTTGATGTTGGATAGAGAGATTGTTGTGGAGAATAATGGTATTCAGTTTATAGTTAAGTTGCCGCTAAAGCGTGTGTAGATATGAAGTTGTTGATTATAGAGGATGAGACTGCTGCAGCAAAAAATCTGCGCAGCATACTGCAAAGTGTGACCCCGGATGCTCAAATTCTGGATACTATAGATACGGTTGTAGACAGTGTAGAGTGGTTTAAGAGCAATCCAGCACCAGATTTGGTGTTTATGGATATTCACCTTTCGGATGGCGAGTCGTTTAAGATATTCGAGATGGTGAATGTTGTCTCGCCAGTAATATTTACTACAGCCTACGATCAGTATGCTCTCAAGGCGTTTCAGACAAACGGTATAGACTATCTGCTCAAGCCTATTCAGGAGGAGGAGGTGCGTCGAGCGGTTGAAAAGTGGCGATTGCTGACGGGTGTAGATAGAAGTGACTACACAAGTAAGGTGGATAAATTGGTCGCAGAGCATCACGATGAGCGTCAGAACTTCTTGGTTCGTTTCCGCGATAAACTCATTCCGGTATCGCAGAATGAGATAGCTTATTGCTACACTTGTGAGGAGAAGGTTTATGCTTATGGATACAATGGGGAGCGCTATCAGATGGAGTATACTTTGGAGGCGTTGCACGGTATGTTATCGCCAAAGAGGTTTTACCGCGCTAATCGCCAATTTATCATCTCTCGAGATGCAGTTGTCGATGTATCGGTATGGTTTGGTAGCCGATTGTCGGTCAATTTGAAGGTCGAGATTCCTGAGAAAATTATCGTGCCAAAGGCGCGTGTTTCGGAGTTTAAGCAGTGGCTGAAAAGTGGCCAAGAGTAGCCGTTTTTCGGTGTTTTTGTGCAGTGTGCAGTAAATAACTGAAATTTCACCGATTATATAGGGCGATTCACCCTCAGATTTGGTCGTTTCACAGATTTTAGAGATTTGTGGAACGATTATTTTTTTACTTTTGCATCGGAAAAAATAGACAGAAGATTATGAGAAAATTTTTGTTGTTGATTTTTACACTTCTAGTAACTGTTTCTACTGCTTTTGCACAGCAGAAGGGAAAGGTTAGTTTGGTACTCATTGATAGCGCTTCGAAGCAGGCTGTTATTGGTGCTGTAGTGGAGCTCTACCCTACAGCTAAACCCGCAAGTAAGCGCTACTATACATCAAATGTAGATGGCTCAGTATCTCTTCCTTCGCTTGAGTACGGTGAGTATACGGTAGTGGCTACAAGTCTGGGTTATGACGACCTTAACAAGACCTTTACCGTAAAGTCGTCTACGCTCAATCTTGGAAAGGTAGAGATGAAGGAGAGTACAACCCGCATTGATACCGTCGTTAAGGAGGTAAAGTCGCTCAGAGCTTCACAGAATGGTGATACACTGAGTTACAATGCAGGAGCATTTAAGGTCTCTGCTGATGCAGATGTCGAGGGCCTGCTGAAGAAGATGCCTGGTATCAATATCAATAATGGTGAGGTAGAGGCTCAGGGCGAGACTATTAAGAAGGTCTTTGTCGATGGTAAGGAGTTCTTTGGCGAGGATGTTAGTGCAGCTATCAAGTCGCTGCCAGCGGAGGCTGTAGATCGTGTAGAGGTATTCAACAAACTCTCAGATCAGGCAGAGTTCTCTGGTATGGATGATGGCGAGGGTTATAAGGCTCTCAATATCGTAACCAAGTCTAATATGCGTCAGGGTCAGTTTGGTAAGATGTATGCTGGTTATGGCTATCAGCCTGAGACTGATGATATTACATCGCACCATAAGTATATCGTTGGTGGAAATGTGAATGTTTTCCAGGGTGATAGTCGTGTGTCGTTATTAGCTCTGTTTAACAATATCAATCAGCAGAACTTCTCATTTGAGGATATTCTGGGCGTCTCTGGTGGCGGTCAGGGTGGCGGCGGTGGTCGTCGTGGCTTCGGCCAATATATGGTTCGTCCACAGAGCGGTGTGGCTGCAGTAAACTCTATTGGTCTCAACTATTCAGACCAGTGGGGTCGTAAGGATCAGGTGAAGTTCCAGGGTAGTTACTTCTTCAATAACACCAACACAAAGAACCTCTCTGAAACTGAGACTTGGTATGAGGATCCGTCGCCTGTAGATACACTCTACAAGGTTGGCAATTCTAATACGTTGAACAACAACCATCGTCTGAATGCACGTTTAGATTGGAAGATCTCTCGTAATCAGTCGCTGATGTCGCGTACATCGTTCAGTTTCCAGGGTAATGACCCGATTTCCGAGAGCGAAGGTTACCAGTATGGCCAGAGCGGCTTGCTCTATCAATTTGATAATACTACTCGCCATTCGCGCGGTTATAACTTCCGAGAGTTCCTCCAGTATCGTGTAAAGATTGCAAAGCCTGGTCGTACACTGACTGTTGATGGTAGCTTTAACTACAGAAATAACAATAATACTCGCCAGCTTATCTCGAACGAGTCTGCTGCTATAGCTTATGGTTCTGAGGAGTACAACGACCTGTATGCAGAGTATGTAAAGGGTGGGAATTGGAAAGATATGAGCAATAATGCTGCACTCTATTCCCCTATTTATCAGACTATTACTGCTCCAACATCGGAGTATAATGTTCGTGGTAATCTCTCGTATAACGAGCCTTTGTCACAGTATAGTTCACTTAGTTTACAATACCGTCTTTCGTACGAGGATGAGTTCAAAGATCAGAAGGCATTCTACTTTGATAGCGAGGCTTTCGATCCATCTTCCCAAGTACCAAATAACCAGATGACCTCCAAGTACGAAAGCGGTTATTGGACTCATCGCGTAGGTCCTGGTTACCGCTATTCGAAGAATAGAAATACTATTGTGGCAAATGTCTACTATCAGTACTCTGAGTTGACTGGTAATATTGTTAAGGAGAATGGTGAACAAGGTGATAAAATCGGCAGAAAGTTCCATAATATCCGTTACTTCGGTATGTTGAACTATGCGTTCAATAAGGAGAATACACTGCGTATCCACCTGCGTTCAAACACCTCTTCTCCATCAGTTACACAGTTGCAGAGCATCTTTGATGTCTCTACACCTCAGTTCCTCAGTATTGGTAATAAGGCGCTCGATCCATCATTCTCGCACAGCCTGAATATCCATTACGTGCACTCGAATATCGAGAAAGGTCGTACATTTATGTGGATGGCGTATGCAGAGACTCAGCAGAATTATATCTCTTCTGCAACCCTCTACTGCCCTACAGGCTTTGAGTTGAGCCGATTTGGTGACGAGGTATCTGTACCAACCAACTCAAAGGGTGAGAATTATCGTCCACAGCGCATTACCTCATATGAGAATATGGATGGATACTGGAATTTGCGTACATTTGTTAACTATGGTCTGCCACTCTCATTTATGAAGTGTAATTTGAACCTTTCGGCAGGTGTACACTATAGCATTATTCCATCTGCAGTATACGAAACAAAAGGGGATGTGGTTGATAATATCCTTAACCATAACTTTACTACCAACTTTGCTAAAAACCTCGGTTATAATGCCGGCATCACTTTGGGTAGTAATATCTCTGAGAATATCGACTTTACTATCTCTTGGCGTGGAACATTCAACCAGGCGTGGAATACTGCGGCTAAGGGTGGCGCAAAGAACGACTACTTCAACCACTCTGCTTCGGCAAATCTGAAGTGGGTATTCTGGAAGGGCTTTACATTCACAGCTTCAGCATCTTATAATCAGTATATCGGTATTACTCAGGACTATAACGAGCAGTATGTACTCTGCAACCTCTACTTGGGTAAGAAGATATTTAAGAATAAGCGCGGTGAGATTCAGATTGGCGTAAACGATGTTGCTAATCAGAATACAGCATTTAGCCGCTCAACTGGTTCAGGATATACTCAGAATATGACAAATAGCGTCATCGGTCGTTATTACAGCATACAGTTTGTCTACAATCTGCGCCACTTCGGTAAGCGAGGTAGCAAGCAGATGTCTGACTATGACTATCGTGAGAGCAAGTCTTCGGTAGGAATGGGTGCGGCAAACGGTGGTATGCGTATGGGCCCACCGATGATGAGAAGGTAAACCTTTTTGTAAGGTTGTTTATAGTAGTGTGTGGATGTCACCTTCGGGTGGCAGCGGGTATCCGGGTGGTGAAAATCACTCGGATACTTTGTTTATTGATGTAGCTGTTGGCACATATCTTGCTCTACGGAGGGTGTAATTAAATTTTTAAGTCTATGAAAAAATTTTTACCTCTCTGTTTGGCAGTCATAATGACAATGACTGCATCTGCTCAGCACTCTTGGAAGCGTTACTTGAAGGCTGACGAACCATCCGTATATATTATATCGGTAAAGGAGCCCGATATGACGGCTAAGGGTGGTGAACTTGTGGATGCTAAGGCGCTTGCACACCAGCGAAGTGTTGATGCAAAAGCGGCAATATCAGACCATCGCAAGGCAAATAGAACTGGTTTTCAGTCTGTTGCAGAACCGAGCCTGATATTTACAACAAACTATAATCGTGTCTCATTTGCCTTTGGAGGTTTTGTGGCAATGAGGGCGAGCTATAGCTTTGATGATGCGGTGAATAATATAGATATGGTGCCATTCAATGTGCCTATAGCTTCATCTTTTGCATCGCGACAGGCACTTGGCATGGATGCAACCACCTCGCGTATCTATATGCGCACGATAATCAATCCAAAGCACTGTAACCACCCTATTGTGCTCTACTTTGACTCCGATTTCCGCGGTGGCGCTGAAGGTAGTTATACGCCTCGTTTGCGTTCGGGATATGTAAGTATTGCTGGCCTTACTTTTGGTCGTGATGTGACTACCTTCTGCGATCTTAATGCTGCTCCAACGACTATCGATTTTCAGGGTCCGAATGCCTATAATTTCAACTTCTCGACAGTTATTCGCTACGAGATACCATTCCTCAATAACCATATGAAGGCGGGTGTTGCGGCTGAGCTGCCAGCAGTTTCAGGTAGTTATGGAGAGACGTTTGTGTCTGTTCCGCAGCGAGTACCAGATTTTCCTATCTATCTGCAGTATATGTGGGGTAAGCATCGCCAGAGTCACATCCGAGCATCAGCGGTGTTGAGAAATATGTATCTCTATAACGATGCACGACAGACCACTACTGATCTCTTCGGTTGGGGTGTGCAGTTTAGCGGTAATATCCACGTTAACAAGATGTTGCAGTTCTTTATGAATGGCGTTTATGGTGAAGGTATCACTCCGTATATTCAGGATCTGACAGGCTCTGGCCTCGACTTTACGCCAAATCCGATGGATGCGACCCGTATTCAGACTATGCCGATGTGGGGTTTCCAGGCAGCTGCGCAGGTTAATATTCTTCCAAATCTCTTTGTATCAGGTGGTTACTCAATGGTGCAGATTCAGCATAAGAACGGCTATTATGCCGACGATCAGTATCGCCGCGGTCAGTATGCCTTCGGAAATGTCTTCTACTGCTTTACAAATCGTTTTCAGATTGCTGCAGAGTATCTGTGGGCCGCTCGCAAGAATATGAATGGCGACCACAACCACGCAAATCGTATCAATCTGCTACTTAAGTATGCCTTTTAGACTATTCGCCACGCCTCAGTGTGTGTAATATTGAGCTTGTTCGACGTTGTCGGGCAGGCTCTTTTTGTTTGAAGCCGACTTGCGGATGTTAATCAAATTTCGTATATTTGCGTGTTATAACCCTAAATTGAGTAGGATGAGAACTGTCTGTTTGGCTATTGCTGCCCTCGTTGCGGCGTGTTTTGTGACCTCCTGTACCCCTAAGCAAGTGGTGGTGGATGACCAGTTGCCTGCAGGAAATATCATCTTTGAGCGTATAATTAACGATACGGTCTATGTTCATCAGTCGTTGCGCGGCTCAAAGAAGGCTTGGTTTTATTGGGCATTTCGTGTTCGTGGTGCGCAGGGAAAGAGGCTGACATTTGTATTTACAAAGAGCTTTGCCCTCTGTGAGCGTGGCCCGCTTGTCTCGCTCGATAAGGGTAAGAGCTACGAATATTTGGCAGAGGAGGGCTCTACTCCGCACACCTTTACCTATACATTCCCAGACGATGCCAAGGAGGTGTGGTTCTATGAGTGTCATCCATATACCCCACAGATGTGGGAGGCTTTTTTGAGTAAGCGCAGCCATAAGGGAGACTTTGAGACAGGTGTGCTCTGCAAGACCCGTAAAGGTCGAGATGTGCCGTTCTTTAGAATGACGACCAAGAACTCTCTGCCGAAGAAGTCTGTTGTTGTCAGTGCCCGTCATCACTGCTCGGAGGCCCCTGCATCATACGTTATGGAGGGTTTTGTGGCCGCTTTTCTTGAGGATAGTCAGCTGGGAGCTTGGTTGCGAGAGAATGTTGAGCTTACCGTAGTGCCTTTTGTGGATATGGATGGTGCTGTGGATGGCGATCAGGGTAAGTGGCGACTGCCGCACGATCATAACCGCGACTATACAGAGTTCCTCTATCCCGAAACTGCTGCCTTTGCAAGCCTTATGGCAGAGACTGAGCCTCAGGTCTTTATGGATTTCCATAATCCGAAACTCTACAAGTATAACGATAACTACATTTACACCCCGTATAAGGCGTTTAACGGCGTTGCAGAGTATAACTTCTCTGCCCTTATCGAGAAGTATCAGGAGGGTGATTTGGACTATAGAGCATCCGATAATATGCCGTATGGCGTCAGCTGGAATAAGGGTGGAAACTACACCGACGGCCTTAATGTTACGGGCTGGGTATCTAACAATATAAAGGGTATCGAAATCTGCCGCACATTTGAGATTCCGTTCGCTTATGCCAATGGAAAGCTCGTATATCCCGATAAGATGCGTAAGTTTGGCCACGGCATAGCACGAGCTCTGAAGGCATATATCGAGGGCGAGGAGCTTGTAACGGAGATTCCTGCTGTGTCGGCTCAATAAACTATTGATATTATGAACTTTACAGGTATAATTATAGGTGTTGCAACCTTTCTGATTATCGGACTTTTTCATCCGATTGTAATCAAGGCGGAGTACTATATCGGCACGCGTTGCTGGTGGGTATTTGCGCTGATGGGTGCGGTTACGGTGGTTGCTGCACTCTTTGTTGAAAATGTACTTATCTCTACCCTGCTTGCAGTCTGGGGTGCATCCTCATTCTGGAGTATCGGGGAGCTCTTTGAGCAGCGCAAGCGTGTGGAGCGAGGTTGGTTTCCTAAACGAGAGAAGCGAGATTGAGAAACTTTGTGGCAATACTCTATCTGCTCTGCGCGTCACTGTTGTCAGTCTGGTGCGTAGCGAGGTTTATTGTCCCTGTTGAGCCTCTTGTTGAGTACACGCCACCACCACCTCCTGCAAAGGTGGAATTACTCTTTGTAGGTGATGTTATGGCTCACTCTCCGCAAGTTGCTGTGGCAAAACGAGATAACGGCTATGATTTCACCTCTTGCTTTAAGTATGTAAAGCCGATTTTTGACTCTGTGGATTGTGTTGTGGCAAATCTTGAAACAACACTTGCTGAGTCTCCTCCATATAGCGGTTATCCATGCTTTAGAGCACCTGCGGCACTTGCAACAGCCCTTGCTGATGCGGGTGTAGATATCGCTGTGACGGCAAATAACCACTCGCTTGATAATCGTAGAGAGGGAGTTGAAAGTACATTAGATATACTTCGTAAGAGTGGTATTTCGGCTGTTGGTACTACAGAGGATAGTGTGTTACGCTTTAGTATTGAGGGTGTGAATTTTGCCATTATGGCGTATACATACGGTACAAATGGTATACCTGTGCCAGAGGGTGTTTCGGTACATAAAATAGATACAGTTGCTATGAGTCGTGACCTGGCAAGGGCGGCTGATGCTGATTGTCGTATAGCCTTTTTGCATTGGGGAACGGAGTACTCTCGTCGACCAAATCGTCAGCAGCGTGAATTGGCTGATTTTCTGCACCGCTCTGGTTGTCAAGTGGTTATAGGTTCACATCCCCATACGGTTCAGCGTGCAGAGTGTGCTGGAAATTCTATTACGGTCTACTCTCTTGGTAACTTTATCTCTAATCAGCGTATGCGCTACTCGGATGGTGGCGTGATGGCTAAGGTTACGGTCGAGAAGGACTCTGTAGGTTGTCAGTTCGACCTCGATATTCTACCCGTGTGGGTGCGAAAAGAGGGCTATGTAG
The DNA here is from genome assembly GCA_045633445.1 of Alistipes sp. GTDB lineage: Bacteria > Bacteroidota > Bacteroidia > Bacteroidales > Rikenellaceae > Alistipes. Next base: position 238,242 of record JAZQYI010000007.1, on the reverse strand, counting down.
TCTTTCCGCAATCTGTGGCAGATACCACTAATCTAAATACAGCAGAGCGCGCTGCTTGCAATCTGTTCTTTGAGGATACTCGCAAAATATTCTCATCTGATTTTTAACCTTTGCCCATACTGGGTCTCTATTAATTGAAACCGCATACAGAAGATGGATATAGATGTGCTGCAGATTATTGAGACTCTGAAGTCGTCAGATAGCGCCACTTATGCGTTCGATCTGGTTATTGAGCGGTATAGTGAGCGCCTATATTGGCATATTCGCCGTATATTGGTGCAGCACGAGCAGAGCCAGGATGCACTGCAGGATACCTTTGTAAGGGCATTTTTAGCGGTAAAGGGGTTTCGGGGAACTACGGAGGCTGAGTTTGTGTCGTGGTTGTATAAGATAGCGACCACGGTGGCTCTCAGAGAGTTAAAACGTCGTAGAAAGCATATATTTATGTCGCTCGATTCGCTGTCAAACCAACTTGTGTCGGACTTTGAGGGAGAGATTGCCCCTGATGCGGATGATATAGCTGTAAGGCTGCAACGAGCCGTTGTGGCGCTGCCAGTAAAACAGAAATTGGTCTTTAACTTGCGTTATTACGATGAGTTGCCATTTGCTGAAATATCGAAGATTACAGGGCAGAGTGTTGCAACACTGAAGACCAATTACCATTATGCTGTAAAACGAATAAAAGAGAGTGTAGAGGAGTTAGATTATGAGCAATGAGAGTAAAATAAAGAGTATGCCCTACCGAATTGCGGAGGGTGAAATTGAGTTGATGAAGATTCGTTCTTCGGCTGCCATTGTGCGCGCAGCAGCAACAAGAGATAGACGTCGTGCTCTGCGTTGGGGAGTGTCGATTGCTATGGCAATGAGTGTGTTGCTGCTGTTTGTGGCAGTTAGCTATTTGACACCGGCAGGGAATTATGATGTTTTTATCGAACAACTTGCTGATATGCCGGTAGATGTGCTCTACGATATGAGCGTGGATGTTGTTGAGTATGAGTCAGATATAACTTTATTGTAAGTAAAACCTTAAAACTATTGTACTATGAAAAAGATTTTGTTAGTGGCAATTTTTGCCGTGTCATCACTCTTTGTGATAGATGCAACAGCTCAGGAGCAGCCTGCAAAGGCAAATAAGGCCGTTGCAGAGCAGATTATGAATACTCGCCTTGATATGCTCAAGAGCGAACTCAACCTTACAGATGCTCAGTATGCAGCATTTGAGCCTGTATATCGCGAGTATCGCAAGGCTCTTGGTCGCGTGTCAGATAAGAGCGCGCGAATAAAGAAGGATGAGTTGACAAATGAGAATGCACTCAAGATGATGGCTGTTCGTCTGTCAAATACAATCAATACTACATCTGTAAAGCAGAAGTATCTCTTCATCTTTGCTGAGGTTATCGAGCCGTTGCAAATTGAGAAACTCTATCGTATTGATGACCGTATCTCAAAGGAGGCGCGTAAGATTGTACAATACAAGAAGTAAGTTTATATAATTCAAAGAAGAGTGGGTATCGAAAAATGTCGAATACCCACTTTTTGTTTAGTAATTCTCCTTCATTGGCTCAAAAAATGGCTGAGGATGTAGACAAGTCGGACATATTTTTGGTGCATCTTTTGCCTTTACGATATATCCGCAGTTGCGACACTGCCACCAAATTTCACCCTTGCGATGGAAAAAGTCGCCATCGGTTATACGACTGAGTAGTTTCAAGTATCGGCGCTCGTGCTCAACCTCTACCCCAGCAACCTTTCTAAATGCCTCGGCTACTTCTGTAAATCCCTCATCTTCGGCCACTTGTGCAAATGTCGGATAGAGAATATCCCACTCCTCCTTCTCTCCCATTGCGGCGGCGAGGAGATTTTCAGCAGTTGAGCCAATTTTGCCTGCGGGGTAGGTCGCTTCATAGATTGTTGCGCAACCACCCTCAAGTAGCTTGAAAAAACGTTTTGCATGCTCTTTCTCTTGGTCTGCAGTCTCTAAAAAGATGGCTGCAATCTGCTCGTATCCCTCCTTTTTTGCTACAGATGCAAAATAGGTGTATCGGTTGCGAGCCTGACTCTCACCAGCAAATGCTTTGAGTAGATTTTGTTCTGTCTGTGTACCTTTAATACTCTTCATATTGCGTGTTTTAGAATTATTCGGAGAGTCTGCTGCAAAAACTTTGCAAAACGACTTTGGGATTGCTCAAAATTTTGTATCTTTGCCCAAATAAGGAATAATTATAATAAATAGTATATATGGCAGACGAAAAGATTATTTTTTCAATGGTAGGTGTCTCTAAGACTTTTACCAATCAGAAAAAGGTTTTGAACAACATCTACCTCTCATTCTTCTATGGTGCAAAGATCGGTATTATCGGTCTTAATGGTTCGGGTAAGTCTACCCTGATGAAGATTATTGCAGGTATTGATAAAAACTTCCAGGGCGAGGTTGTCTTCTCTCCTGGTTATACCGTTGGTTATCTTGAGCAGGAGCCTCAGCTTGACAACAACAAGACTGTTCGAGAGATTGTCGAGGAGGGTTGTGCCGAGACTGTAGCTCTTCTGAAGGAGTATGAGGAGATTAATATGAAACTCTGTGAGCCAATGTCTGACGATGAGATGAATGCACTTATCGAGCGTCAGGGCGTGGTTTATGAGAAGATTGACCAGGTAAATGGTTGGGAGCTTGATAGCGTTCTTGAGCGTGCTATGGATGCCCTTCGTTGCCCAGAGCCAGATCAGAGCGTAGCAGTTCTCTCTGGTGGCGAGCGTCGTCGTGTAGCTCTGTGCCGTCTGCTTCTGCAGCAGCCAGATGTATTGCTTCTTGATGAGCCTACCAACCACCTCGATGCAGAGTCTATCGACTGGTTGGAACAGCACTTGCAGCAGTATAAGGGTACAGTAATCGCTGTAACCCACGACCGTTACTTCCTTGACAATGTGGCTGGTTGGATTCTTGAGCTTGACCGTGGTGAGGGTATTCCTTGGAAGGGCAACTACTCAGGCTGGCTCGATCAGAAGACCAAGCGTATGGCCCTTGAGGAGAAGCAGGAGAGCAAGCGTCGTAAGACTTTGGAGCGAGAGCTTGAGTGGGTTAATATGGCACCTGCAGGTCGTCGTGCAAAGAGCAAGGCTCGTCTGTCTGCATACGATAAGATGCTCAATGAGGATACAAAGCAGAAGGAGGAGAAGCTGGAGATTTACATCCCTAACGGTCCACGCCTGGGTGATGTTGTTATCGAGGCAAATGGCGTATCAAAGGCCTTTGGTGACCGCGTGCTCTATGAGGGTCTGGACTTTAGGTTGCCACCTGCAGGTATCGTAGGTGTGATTGGCCCTAATGGAACAGGTAAGACTACCCTATTCCGTATGATTATGGGTCTTGAACAGCCTACAAGCGGTACTTTTACTGTAGGTCAGACTGTAAAACTTGCCTATGTGGATCAGCAGCACGCATCAATTGACCCAGAGAAGACTGTATACGAGGTTATCTCGCAGAATAGCGACCTTATTACCCTTGGTAACCGTCAGGTAAACGCTCGTGCATATGTTGCTCGTTTTAACTTTACTGGTGCTGATCAGGAGAAGAAGTGTGGCGTACTCTCAGGTGGTGAGCGTAACCGACTCCACCTTGCCCTTGCACTTAAGGAGGAGGGTAATGTAATCCTGCTCGATGAGCCTACCAATGATATCGATGTTAACACACTCCGTGCGCTTGAGGAGGGTCTGGAGAACTTTGCAGGTTGCGCAGTTGTTATCTCGCACGACCGTTGGTTCCTCGACCGTGTAGCAACACATATTCTCTCATTTGAGGGCGATGGTAATGTAATGTTCTACGAGGGCTCTTACTCAGAGTATGAGGAGTGGAAGAAGGCTCAGGGTCTTGATACCGCACCAAAGCGTGTTAAGTATCGTAAATTAACAGAAGAAAACTAAATAATATGGCACAGAAACCGTCAATTCCAAAGGGTACGCGCGACTTCTCTCCTGTAGAGATGATGCGCCGTGACTATATTTTCAATACAATCCGTTCAGTCTTCCGCCTTAATGGTTACTCGCCTATCGAGACTCCTGCAATGGAGAATCTCTCGACTCTGCTGGGTAAGTATGGCGATGAGGGTGATAAGTTGCTCTTCAAGATCCTTAACTCTGGCGACTATGCAGCTAAGTTGCAACCATCGGAGTTGACTGAAGCATCAAAGATTTGTGAGAAGGGTCTGCGTTATGATCTCACCGTTCCTTTTGCTCGCTATGTTGTTCAGCATCAGAACGATATCGTCTTCCCATTCAAGCGTTACCAGATTCAGCCAGTATGGCGTGCTGACCGTCCTCAAAAGGGTCGTTATCGTGAGTTCTACCAGTGTGATGTCGATGTTATAGGCTCAAAGTCACTGCTCAATGAGGTGGAACTTGTCGGCATTGTTCAGAGTGTATTTGAGAAGCTCGGTATCAGTGTGACACTGAAGATGAATAACCGAAAGATACTCTTTGGTATCGCTGAGGTTATGGGCCACGCAGATAAGATGATTGATATTACCGTGGCTATTGATAAGCTCGAGAAGATTGGCCTTGATAATGTCAAGGCAGAGCTCTCTGAGCGCGGTATCGAGGATGAGGCTATTGCAAAACTGCAACCAATTCTTGAGCTGAGCGGCACTACAGCAGAGAAACTTGATACTCTCGCGACAATCCTTGCCGATTCGCCTACCGGTCTGCTTGGTGTGGAGGAGATGCGTACAGTATTTGACTGCGTTGCTAAGGCTGGTTATACACTCAATATTGAGCTTGATCTCTCGCTTGCACGCGGACTAAACTACTATACTGGTGCTATCTTTGAGGTTAAGGCAAATGATTTTGCTATCGGTTCTATCTGCGGTGGTGGTCGTTATGATAACCTGACTGGTATCTTCGGTATGCCAGATGTATCAGGCGTGGGTATCTCATTCGGCGCAGACCGTATCTATGACGTTATGGTCGGTCTTGACCTCTTCCCTGCTGAGATTGGTTGCTCAACAAAGGTTCTATTTGTAAACTTGGGCGAGGCTGAGGCTATGGCGTCACTCTGCGCTGTGAATAAGTTGCGCCAGGCGGGTATCTCTGCCGAGATCTATCCAGATAGTGCTAAGATGAAGAAGCAGATGGAGTTTGCAAATCGTCGTGCAATCCCTTATGTGGCCATTATTGGTAGCAATGAGTTGGAGCAGGGTGTTGTAACTCTTAAGAATATGAATAGTGGCGAGCAGAACACTGTAGCAATTGCGGATATTGTATCGTATATTGCGTAATATGGTGTATCAAAATAGAGAGGATAGCCGGGAATGCAATTCTCGGCTATCTTTTTTTGGAACAAAAAATGTTCTGCTATTTTGAATGTCGATAAAAAATGGTATATTTGCACTCTACACACAACACACATTCATAATTATTGAGATGGCATTATTAACACACCAACTTGAGGGAGATGATTATGGAGATCAGATTCTCTCTAAGTCGATTAAGGCTGGTCGCAGAACATACTTCTTCGATGTAAAGGCTACTCGCGGCGGTGATTACTTTTTGACAATCACCGAGTCACGTAAAGTCAGTCGCGCGGATGGTTCGCAGTCGTTTGATCGTCATAAGATTTTTCTCTATAAGGAGGATTTTATGAAGTTTACTGCAGGCCTAAATGAGGTTATAGAGTTTATCAAGGAGCAGAAACCAGAGTTCTTTGAGGAGTAACTCTGCATTGAGGGTTATGTGCGATGCGGATAACCGTGTCGCTTTTTTATTGTTATGAAAGAGTTTGGTCTTATAGGTCGTCCGTTGGGACATTCAGCTTCGGCAAGCTACTTTGCTGAGAAGTTTGCTGTGCAGTCAATTGATGCACACTATGCACTCTATGAGCTTGAGTCTATCGAGCAGGTGGAGAGTTTGCGCGTAAAGTTGTGTGGATTTAATGTCACTATTCCCTATAAGAAACAGATACTACCCTATCTTGCAACTATTAGCGAAGAGGCTGCAAAGGTTGGTGCGGTAAATTGCGTGAAGATTGATAGCAAAGGCGATATGCACGGCTACAATACGGATGTAGTTGGTATTCGTGCAACCTTGTCGGGATACGATTTGACGGGTCGCAAGGCACTTATTTTGGGTACTGGAGGTGCTGCGGCTGCGGTGCAGTTTGTTCTCGAAGAACTGGGAATGGATGTGGTGTCTGTGTCGCGTACAGCGGGAGAAAATAGGATGACATATAGTGAAGTAACGGATGAGGTAATTGCATCTACAACGCTGATTGTCAACGCAACACCTGTTGGAATGTATCCGCATACTGACGAGGCTCCAGAGCTGCCTTATTCTGCCCTTACGGCTAATCATATCCTCTTTGATCTGATATATAATCCTGCTAAGACTCTCTTTCTTGAGCGAGGTGAGCAACAAGGCGCAAAAGTTTTAAGTGGCGACGAGATGTTTCGTCGTCAGGCGGAGGCGTCGTGGGAGATTTGGAATAGATAAGACGGGCTATGGATGCAGTCGCAGTAGGGTTTTTGCCTGCTCTGCATCATCGTAAGGTACGAGCAGTTGTGGAGGTATAGCAACTGCATAGGCTGTTGACATATACTCATTTCTAATCTCTGTGTAGATACCAGCGCTTGCAACGATACTCTTCGCCAACTCAGCCTCTAAGTATGAGTTGAATTCAGCAATAACTACCAATTCCTGTGTCTGCATAAGATTGTGGTTTTTGGTTTGTCTATCAAATTTAGGAATTTTGTCGAAAAGTTGCAATATTCTTGCCAAAAATCTTTTCGCTTTCCGTAAAAAATCATATATTTGTAACAAATATGGATAGTGTCGCCAGTGAAAAACTAACACATTGAGCGATAGATAATTACGATATAAATAGACTATGCACAACTTCGTACATCTTCACGTACATACTCAATATTCACTCCTTGACGGCCAGGCGAGTATCCCTCGTCTTGTCGATAAGGCCATTAAAGACGGTATGCCAGGTATTGCTGTGACTGATCACGGTAATATGTTTGGTATCAAGGAGTTTTGGAACTATGTTAAGAAGAAGAATGGTCAGAAGCGAGATAGGCTGAAGGAGCTAACAAAGTTGCGTGATGGGTTGGTTGCTCTTTTGGAGCAGCACCCCGATATTGAGTCTTATCTATCTGAACTTAAGGCCACTATTGCGCAGAAACAGGCTCAGATAGACTCTGCTACGGTCTACTCTATGGAGGATAATGAGGCTCTGCTTAAGCTCAAGTCTCGACTCTCTAATATAGAGTCTATGGATAAGGAGTTTGGTTTTAGCGTCGAGAAGGCAGACGAGATTATTACAAAACTCGCTGCAGTGCCAGACTTTAAGCCGATTATCGGTTGTGAGGTCTATGTGGCGCGCGAGGCGATGCACCTTAAACGTAAGGAGGTAAAGAGCGATATTGGTGGTTGGCACCTTATTCTGCTTGCTAAGAATATTCAGGGTTACAAAAACCTAATTAAGATTGTCTCTCGTGCTTGGACCGATGGTTTCTATAACCGTCCGCGTACCGACCATAAGGATTTGGAGCGTTACCACGAGGGACTTATATGTTGCTCGGCGTGTATTGGTGGCGAGATTCCAAAACTTATCCTTGCAGGTAGAATAGATGATGCAGAGAAGGCTATTTTATGGCATAAGAATCTCTTTGGGGAGGACTATTACCTTGAGCTTCAGCGCCATAAGGCGACTGTTGAGCGTGCAAATCACGAGACTTATAGACTGCAGAGCATTGTAAATGAACAACTTATAGCCCTTGCAGAGAAGCACAATATCAAACTTGTGGCAACAAACGACGTTCACTTTGTCGAGGAGGATGATGCAGAGGCGCACGATCGCCTTATTACTATCAACTCGCGTCACGACTTTGATAGTCCAGATCGTCTACTCTACTCAAAGCAGGAGTGGATGAAGTCGCGTGCGGAGATGAGTGAAATCTTTGCCGATGTACCTCAGTCGCTGACAAATACGGTTGAAATTTGTGATAAGGTAGAGAGCTACTCTATCGATCACGACCCTATTATGCCAATGTTCGATATCCCTGCTGAGTTTGGCACGGAAGAGGAGTATCGAGCACGTCTTACAGAGAAGGATCTGTTTGACGAATTTACTCGTGACGAGAACGGCAACGAGATTATGTCTGCCGAGGATGCAGAGAAGAAGATTAAGAAGCTTGGCGGTTATGACCGACTCTATAGAATAAAATTTGAGGCTGACTACCTTGCGCATCTTACGATGATTGGTGCTAAGAAGCGTTATGGTGATCCGCTGGATGCAGAGACGGCCGAGCGACTTAAGTTTGAGTTGCACATTATGAAGACGATGGGTTTCCCTGGCTACTTCCTTATTGTGCAGGACTTTATCGCTGCAGCGCGTGAAAAACTTGGTGTTTGGGTAGGCCCAGGTCGTGGTTCTGCGGCTGGATCGGCTGTAGCATACTGTCTTGGTATTACGCAGATTGACCCAATTAAGTATGACCTGCTGTTTGAGCGATTCCTCAATCCGGATCGTATCTCACTGCCCGATATTGATATCGACTTTGACGATGAGGGTCGTGGTCGAGTGCTTGAGTGGGTGACAAATAAGTATGGTAAGGAGAAGGTGGCCCATATTATCACATATGGTACTATGGCTACCAAGATGGCGCTCAAGGATGTTGCGCGTGTGCAACAACTGCCACTTGCCGAGGCGGATCGTCTTTGTAAACTTATTCCTGCACGTATTCCAGATCCGAAAAATAAGGATAAACAGCTCAAGGTAAACCTTGAAAACTCTATTGCACACGTTGCCGAGTTGCAGGCCGCCGAGAACTCTGATGATCCGATATTGCGCGATACGATTAAGTATGCCCGTAAGTTGGAGGGCAATGTGCGTGGTACGGGTGTGCACGCCTGCGGAACAATTATCTGCCGAGATGATATTACCGATTGGGTGCCAGTATCGACTGCGGACGATAAGGAGACTGGCGAGAAGATGCTCGTTACACAGTATGAGGGCTCTGTGATTGAGGATACGGGTCTGATTAAGATGGACTTCCTCGGTCTGAAGAACCTTACCATTATGAAGGCGGCGGTGGAGAATATTCGCCGTATTAAGGGTGTGGAGGTCGATATCGATACAATTCCGATAGACGACCCTGCAACATATCGTCTCTACTGCGAGGGCCATACTGTCGGTACGTTCCAGTTTGAGTCGCCGGGTATGCAAAAGTATCTGAGAGAACTCCAGCCGAGTGTCTTTGAGGATCTTATTGCGATGAATGCCCTCTATCGTCCGGGTCCAATGGACTATATTCCAGACTTTATCGATCGTAAGCAGGGACGTAAGCCAATTGTTTATGATATTCCGATAATGGAGAAGTATCTAAAGGATACTTATGGTATTACCGTCTATCAGGAGCAGGTGATGCTTCTCTCGCGTCTGCTTGCCGACTTTACTCGAGGTGAGTCAGATACCCTGCGTAAGGCTATGGGTAAGAAGCTGAAAGATAAGCTGGATGCGCTCAAACCGAAGTTCATTAAGGGTGGTATCAAGAATGGACACGATAAGGATGTCCTTGAGAAGATCTGGGCTGACTGGGAGAAGTTCGCATCTTACGCCTTCAATAAGTCGCACGCAACCTGCTACTCGTGGGTGGCGTACCAGACTGCGTATCTAAAGGCAAACTTCCCGTCAGAGTATATGGCGGCGTTGCTTAGTAGTAACTTGAACGACATCACTACCCTTACCGAGTATATGGGTGAGTGTCAGCAGATGGGTATCAAGGTGCTCAGCCCTGATGTAAACGAGTCTATGCTTAACTTCTCTTCTAACCGTGATGGCGATATTCGCTTTGGTCTTGGTGCTATCAAAGGTGTTGGTGAGGCTGCGGCGATGTCGATTATCTCGGAGCGTGAGAAGAATGGCCCATATAAAGATATCTACGACTTCTTTGAGCGTGTGAACTACTCGGTTGTAAATAGAAAGTGTCTTGAAAGTATTGCTTATGCGGGCGGTTTTGACTCTATAGCGACATTTACTCGTTGTAAGTTCTTTGCTCCAGAGAGTAAGGACTCTTCAGTAACCTTCCTCGAGCAGCTTGTAAAGTATGGACAGCGACAGATTGAGGAGAAACAGAATGCACAGCAGAGCCTATTTGGAATGTTTGGCGGCGGCGCAGGAAGTGTTATTCAGCGACCAAATCCGCCTGTATGTGAGGAGTGGAGTACCCTTAGACGCCTAGGTAAGGAGCGTGAGGTGGTAGGCCTTTACCTCTCATCCCACCCGCTGGATGATTATAAACCGATTATTGACAGATTGTGTAACGCGACACTTACCGATTTGAACCATATTGAGGATCACGTAGGTAAGGAGCTTGCAATCTCTTGTGTGACCGTGTCTGGCGAGGAGAGAACTACTGCCGATGGAAAGTCCCAGTATGGTATAATGGGTGTAGAGGATTACTCCGATAAGTACGACTTCTGGTTGCGCCGTAAGGATTTTGAGCGTTTCAGAAACTTCTTGCATCCTGACTACTATCTGCTCATTCGTGGTGAGGTTAAGCAGTTTACAACCTTTGCTAAGGATGATGTACACAAACAGAATCCAATTGTGCGTAACTACTTTAACATCAGCTCTATCACTCAACTTTCAGAGGTTGTAGAGGGACTTAAGCAGATTACGCTCTGGATAGATGTTACAACACTTACTGCGGACTTTATTGCAGAGCTATTGGAGGTTGTAAAACACTCGAAGGGAAAGACGACTCTGCACTTCTCGATTTTCGATCCGGTAGATGGCGTTGGTGTTAATATGCACGCCAAGAAACGTCGTGTAACCTTTACAGATGAATTGCGTAAATTCCTTGAGAAAAATAATATACAGTATACATTGATGTAATCATTATAAACACTTAAAACATAAACAGTTATGGCATTAAACATTACAAATGAGAATTATGAGGCATTAGTAGCTGAGTCTAAGCCTATGGTTATTGATTTCTGGGCAGAGTGGTGTGGCCCTTGCCGCACTATTGCACCGATTGTAGAGGAGTTGGCAGAGGAGTATGCTGACCGCGTAAATATCGGTAAGTGCGATGTAGATAGCTCTGACGATGTAGTTGCGCTCTACCGCGTTCGCAACATCCCTACCCTTGTATTTATCAAGGATGGTCAGGTTGTTGATAAGCACGTAGGTGCTATTTCGAAGAATGATCTTCAGGCTAAGATTGACGCCCTCCTATAGTTTTATCGTGATAACGCGGATACTTATCTCCGCTAGCAAAAATCCCAGCAATGGCTGTACGTCTAGTACTATCCATCGCTGGGATTTTTTCGCCGAGCGGAGTATCTACCGCGTTCTGACGATAAAACGGAAGTCACTTTAATTGCCCTTCGCTGTTTTTATTTCAGGATTTGTTTTGCGTGGTTTTTGGTATTGACCTTCTCGATTATCTCGGTTAGGATGCCTTGCTCGTCGAAGATAAATGTCTGGCGGAGTGTGCCCATATACTTACGGCCATAGAGGCTCTTCTCTGCCCAAACGCCAAATGCTTGTTGCATCTGTGTAGTAGTGTCCGCAAGCAGCGTAAATGGCAGCTCGTACTTATCTATAAACTTGCGGTGTGATGCTGCGCTGTCTTTGCTCACTCCGATTACATTATAGCCATTTGCAATAAGTGTCTCGTGGTTGTCGCGCAAGCTGCAAGCCTCTGCTGTACAGCCACTTGTGTTATCCTTTGGGTAGAAATACAGAATGGTTTTACGACCCAGTAACTCCTCGGATGTTACAACTTTGCCGTCCTGGTCAACGACCTCAAAGTGCGGCATTTTATCTCCAATTTTCAGCATATTTTTACTTTTCAAAGTGTTGATAATCCTTTATTGTCTTGTAGTCGCCACCCCACTCAAAGCCGTGTGCCTTGAAGAGCTTGCAGCAGATGTCGTCGCTATCTAACTTGTACGGGAAAGCGCCGCTGCGCTCAACATACTCCGCAGCAGCTTTTGGAGCGACAATAACCTTGCCGTTGCTCACCTTGACATACGGGTTGTAGAACGGATTTATATCGACAGCCATACCTCTGCTATGCGCCGAGAGTCGTGTGCCGCCTGGTGTGGTGCGGTAGTTGAAAGCAGAGGAGTTATTGGCCGTCATAGATGCTTCGTCGTCTGCGCCATATTCGTCCACAAGCACCATACGCTCTATCGGATATCCCGCCTTGTATAGTTCACGGAGTATGGTTACAATATCGTCACTAATGGCGCGATTAACCACCATCTCTCCCCTCTTAATTTTGCCATCAAGCGTGATGTGCAGAGCCTTGATGTGACGTAGCTCACTGCGAGGAATTGTGCAATCCTTCTTGTAGCTCTTTCTCCACATACGGGCAAAAATAGTATCGGAAATAGGCTCAGATACAAAGAACTTATCAATATCATAACTCGCTAACTCTTCGGTTGTTACCTCTGTGCCAGCACGCCACTGCTCTCCACTTGCAAGGTGGAGTGTAATACCGAGTATGAACAGTAGCAGTGCGCGTCTCATTAGCCTACAATATACTTTCCGCCAGGGAGTTTAGAGATTATTACCGCTACAACCGAGCAGATTACAAAGGTGATAGCCGCTGTGAGAACTATTGTCCACGGCGTTACAAGGCCCCAAGTAGATACGGCCGCAAGTGCAGCAACAAGTACAAACATATGCATTAGATATATGCCGTAGCTTGCCTTTGAGATTGGCGCAACTATGCGATAGAGCGCGCTAGTGCAGTTAATCTTCTTGAAAATGAGGAAGAGCGCCACCGCAGTCATCGCTACACTTGTAGAGCAGAAACGCCAGCTCTGCTCCATAAGTACGGCGAGGTCAATTGGCTCGTTTACAGGATACTGAGTCGGAATTTGTGACCAGAACCAGAGCGCAGCAATGGCGTAACCTACTGCCCACATAGGGATTGCTACGGCAAGGGTCTTCTTCCAATTCCAGTCAATGTATGTGCGGATGTAGTGGGCAATTACAACATAGCCGATAAAGCCGCTGATGTAGTAGAGTGAGCCAAACTCGTTCCAATTCGCCTCGCCATAGACCTCTGCCCTGCCAAAGAGCGCAAGGGCTGCCTGATGAAGGAATGGTACTAGGGTCGTTACAGCCCACGCAGCAATGAATATCTGCTCGCCACGTTTTGAAACCTTTTCTATCCACGGCGAGAGGAGCGGCATTGCGATATATACACCAATAAGCATATAGACAAACCAGAGGTGTCCAGAGTGCATATTGAAGTTAAGTGTCAGATTTGCCAGGTTTTGCTTCCAGTCAAAGCCCTCGCTGCACCCCCACATTGGAATAAACGCGTAGATTAGACTCCAAACCGCAAGCGGAATGAGTACTCGCACCGCGCGACGGCGGAAGAATGATGCAGTATCGGTCTTGAGCGGAAAGAGTAGATAGCTCGATGTCATAATAAACAGAGGTACTGCGCAACGCAATGCCGAGTCGAAAATAGTCACCCAAAATGCGTCATAACTATTGGCAATATATGTGCCCAAACCGCCCAAATAAAATGGCTCGCAGCAGTGTACCAAAATCACCATAAAACAGGCCACCACGCGCAGATAATCAAGAAAAATAACTCTCTGGTTCTCCATACTCCTAAATTTTAGACAAAGTTAGCAAAATAAACAGAAATCTCAAACCTGCCCGCAATACAAAAATAGGCGTACATTTTTGTACGCCTATAACAAACTTACAATAACGTGCTAAAAATCGTAGCCGACGATATACTGATGGTAGTTCATCCAATACATCTCACGCTTATATGCATTTACCGAATTGGTAGGTACATAAATCTTGCGATCTGGATCATTGCCATTAAACATATTAGAACCTCCAGTTGGTGGAGTTGTAGGCTTGCAATATACAGCAGCCAAACTGGTACACGCATAGAATGCAAACTCTCCAATTAAAGTAACACTCTCGGAAATAGTTACATTTTTCAAACTGCGACACCATGTAAATGCACAATTTTCAATCGTAGTAACGTTATTTCCGATTGTTATACTTACCAAACCGCAACTATCAAACGCTCGCTCTCTAATTATAGTAACGCTATCAGGAATTGTTACCGATATAAGATTCTCGCATCCATTGAATGTGTTTTTCTTAATCTCGGTAATACTATTTGGTAGAGTAATACTTATCAACCCAATACAACTATAGAATGCAAACTCTTCAATCAAGGTAACGTTATCGGGAATTTCTAGACTTGTTAAACTGACACAAGCACCGAATGCGGCATCTCCAATTGTAGTAACGCCCTTACCTATTATTACACTTGTCAAGCTACTGCAGGACTTAAGTACCCCCTCTCTCATAGTAGTAACACCATCTGGAATGGTTATACTGGTCAAACTTGTACAATTTTCAAATGCACTCACTCCAATTTCGGTAACATTATTTCCCATTGTTACACTTTCCAAACTAGAGCAATTAAAGAATGCACGTTCTCCAATTTCAGTAACATTATCACCAATTGTTATGCCAGTCAGACTAATGCAACCAGAGAATGCACCAAACCCAATCGAAGTAACATTATCTCCGATTGTTATATTTTTCAAACCACTGCAATTAATAAATGCATTCTTACCAATCGATGTAGCGCTATTTGGAATCGTTATACTTTCCAAATTATCGCAATTCCAAAATGCATTCTCTCCAATCAAAGCAACCGGTGCGTCAAACCTAATTATGCCTATACCGTTTTCATAGGTGTTAGATATAATGTTTGCTCCAAAGCGATAAGAGTTCGCCGCGTCAATTACTGCACCATCTGTCGAGGTATAAGTTATAAGGTGTTTTGCATACTCCTCTTCGGTTAGTCCGTCTTGCGTAACTTTTATGGTTTTAGAGAGGTTATATTTTTCGCTCGAAATAGTAATTTCGCCACTACGCCCGTCAATATTGAAATTGTTAGATGCGATTATCTCTATACCACTCTCTGTTATGGCGTAGGATAACCAATCAACAGTTGTAGATACATCATATTTGAAGTTTGAGTTTATGGCAACTGCCTGCGTTCCGCCTTGTCCTGCAAAGTTTATAGTTTCAGTCTCAATGTCAATCTGAGGGGCAGAGCCATCTTGCATTACTTCGATTGTTAAATCGATGCTATATTCTTTATTATTCATCACTATAAGGCCAAAACGCTCCTCGGTCTCAATATTAGCAGGGACTTCTATAATAATGCCATTATCCGTTTTAGTTAATTTTATCCACTCATCAACTCTAATAATCTGATACTCGCAATTAGCTTTAATAGCTACCTCTTCCGTTCCACCATCTGCTGTAAAATGCAACGCTTCAGGCTCTGCGATAATTGTAGGCTTATATGCTGTTTGGAAAATAAACAAATCTGCCGCGAGGTTATAGTCACTATTTTTTACAATAATCTTACCCATGCGATCATCTTCCTCGCTATTGCTCTCAACCTTGAACGACAACTCTTTTGTTCCCGCATCGCCGCTTTCGTTATCTATAACAATCCACTTACAATTGCTTGTAGCTGTCCACGGGCAGGTCGAAGTAACCGACACGGTGTAAATGTTAGTCTCATAATTGATATATAAATCACTACAGGACAGTTCGAGTTTAAGAGTCTGCTCACCACCGACTTCTTCTTCGACTTCGCCTCCGCTCTCGCAAGCTGTGAAAATTATTCCGACCAAAGTCAATAAAAGGAAAAGTTTTTTCATATTTGGTTGGTTTGTTAAATTTGTAATTTGTTGAAGATTAACGAAATGTGATTGTTTTTGTTGGGAGAAATAGTGCTATTTTGAATAATTATTACAAAGTTACGAAATCTTTTGCAAAAAGCAATGGCGAAAAAACAAAAACACCCCCTGCGGTGTGCAAGAGGTGTTTAGCGGGGTTTGCTCTACCCTATTTCTCAATCAGCGAGATTGAGCGCTGGATAAAGTCGGTGAGGTTTTTGCCCTTCAGCATACCGTTTGAGAGCAGGGCAAGGTCGATGATTTGGCGAACGAGGTTGTTCTGTTTGCCAATCTCCTGTAGGCGGGTGTTGCGCTCATCAGTCAGGCGAACGACCTTCTCCGAGAGCTCGGTACGCATTGTCTTCTCCTCTGCAGAAAGTTCCTCCTCCTTTTTATCCTTGATAAGCTCCTCAAAGCGGCTCTCCTCGGCTGTTGCAGCGTCAATCTTCTTGGTGATGCTCTTCAGCTTATCGCCATACGCCTTCTCGACATCCTCAAGGATTGAGTGAACAATCGGATGGTTGCCGTTGACTGCGATTGTAAAGTTATCTGGCATCTGTGCGTAGAACTGGCTCATACTGCCACCGCTGGTAGCAGCCATCTCCTTCATACGGCGCATAAACTCGTCCTGAGTGATGATGACAGGCTGCTCGTTCTGATCCATCGCCTCAAAGGTGATGTTGTAGTGAATCTTCTCGTCGGTTGGCAACTGACTGTCGAAAACAGGGCGCAAAATAGACTGCTGACTCTCAGAGAGTGAGATTTTTAGCTCCTCTTTCTTCTGTATCAGTCGGTCGATAATGTCGCTATCTACGCGAACGAAACGTACCTTCTCGTTCTTGCTCTCGTACCAGTTGATGTAGTGGCTGTCGAGCTGACCACCCATTTCGAGTACCTGGTATCCCTTAGCCTTCGCAGCCTCGATAAACGAGTATTTACCCTCAATATCATCTGTATAGAGCAGAATAAGTGTCTCATTCTTGTCGGTCTGGTTCTCCTTAACGGCCTCTGTAAACTCGGTTGGAGTGAAATATTTGCCCTCGATGGTCTTCCAGAGCATAAACTGTGGCGACTTCTCGGCAAATTTCTCGTCTGTGAGCGTTCCGTACTGGATAAATATCTTCAGATCATCCCACTTCTGCTCGTACTCCTCGCGCATAGTGTTGAATAGCTCGGCAAGACGGTCTGCAACCTTGCGGGTGATGTAGCTAGATATCTTCTTGACATTGCTGTCTGACTGCAGATAAGAACGCGATACATTGAGCGGAATATCTGGAGAGTCGATAACACCATGCAGCAGTGTCAGATACTCTGGAACGATACCATCAACCTGATCTGTTACGAAAACCTGGTTGCAGTAGAGCTGTATCTTGTTCTTCTGAATCTCGAAGTTGTTGTGAATCTTCGGGAAGTAGAGAATACCGGTCAAATTGAACGGATAGTCAATATTGAGATGGATGTAGAAGAGTGGCTCCTCTGACATCGGGTAGAGCTCCTGATAGAAATCCTTGTACTGCTGCTCTGTAATATCAGCAGGTTTAAGAGTCCAGAGCGGAGATATGTTGTTGATAATGTTATCGTTAGCGGTGTCCACATACTTGCCATCTTTCCACTCCTTAACCTTGCCAAATACGATTGGTACAGGCAGGAAGTGACAGTATTTTTTCAGTAACTCGCCAATTTTGCTCTCAGATGCATACTCTGCACAATCCTCTGAAAGGTGGAGAACGATAGTTGTACCGCGTTCGCGTGCCTCAGCAAGCTCCTCCATCTCAAACTCTGGCGAGCCGCTGCAGCTCCAATGTGCAGCCTTTGTACCCTCTTTGTATGACTGGCTAAATATTTCGACCTTGTCAGATACCATAAATGCTGAGTAGAAACCAAGTCCGAAGTGGCCGATGATTGCCTGATTCTGGTACTTCTCCAAGAACTCGCCCGCGCCAGAGAAGGCAATCTGGTTGATATACTTATCTACCTCCTCGGCGGTCATACCGATACCGCGATCGGTGATTGTGAGGGTCTTTTTGTCGCTATCTACAGCAACGTGGATATCTACATTGCCTAGCTCTCCATTAAATGTACCTGAAGAGGCGAGTGTGCGCAACTTCTGTGTAGCATCAACAGCATTAGAGATGAGCTCTCGCAAGAAGATCTCGTGGTCAGAGTATAGGAACTTTTTGATTACGGGGAAGATATTTTCAGTAGTTACCCCAATAGTGCCATTTTTGATGTTTGTCATAGTATTTAGATATTTTTGTTTGCTTTGTTTTGCAATACTATATCTCAAACGCTGTGCCACAACTACCCTCTCTGCCACTTTGGCAGACAATGACAGAAGAGGCGCTGAAATTCAGCACCCCTTCTGACAATATTGTTTGTTGCTACTCCTTTAACGCAAGCGAGATATTGATAGGTACAACCTTGTCAATCTCCGCCTTCTGTGCCTCGTCTATCTTGTCGTAACTCTTGCCGTATATTCTGTGCGCCATCTTTTCGCGTAGCTCCATAAAGGCCTCGTAAATGGTGTTTGAAACGCTCTCGAGTGCAGGACTTCCCATTGGTAGTTCGCTATTGATGCTCACAATGCCCTTGCTTACAGGGCAAGCCATATGTACGCCTTCACCCATTTTAACAGCTGTTGTTGTAAACTCTGAGTTCTTCTCATACTGCCTACCACCGCTAATTTTGACAATGCGTAATACTCGAGTGTTGATTGTAACAAGGCGGAAGTTGTGGATAAACCTCTTTACCTCGCGCTTGAGCTTGTTCTCGTTTGTAAATTGCTCGCCACGAACAAATACACTACCATCGGCCTTGACATCGACAATCAGAATATTGCGCGCCTTAATGGTCTTTGTGGTGGTCTCAGGCTTGCTCTCGGCCTTCCTGTAGTTTACTTTGGTTACACCGCTCTCGCGCAGAGTCTCTTTAACCTCTGCAACCTCCTCTGGCTGGGTGTCGCTGCTGATAGTTACAGAGATATTACCCTGCTCTATCTCGCCGTCAGCTCTGCTGTAGTTAACTTTTGTTACACCGCTCTGGCGCAGAGTCTCTTTAATGTCTGCAACCGTACCCATTGGCACATCGTTCTCGGCAGAGATTGTAACCACTTTGTCTATGATCTGCTTTGCAGCCTCGCCGAGTTGTTCAAGTGTTACGGGCTCTTCGTTGAGTATGATCTCCTTGCCACCGTCGCGTATTTGGATAGTGCTTTTGATGTCAAAGGAGTCGATAATTACAGGTTCTGTGACCTCTTGCTTTGGCTTTGCGTGTACGCTGCCGAAGATAAGAATTGTAGCCACCACAATCGGAATTACTGCCAAGATGCGCAGTAGAGAAGATTTTCCCCTCTTAAATGTAGTCATCATAATAAATCTCTTTTTAGTTAAATTATTATTCAACCCACAGGTAATATCCGGAGTATACCCGAAAAGTTGGTGGAAAATGGTTTTTCTGTATTGGTCAATATCTACACCCTGATTTAGCACATCGCTATCTGCCTCCCACTCTTGAACTTGAGAGAGTGCACGTGCTGCAAGATGTATAAATGGGTTAAACCACATTATGCTACGCACCAGTTCGATAAATAGTTTTTCGATGGTGTGTCTATGTGCAATATGGCTCAGCTCGTGCAGTAGGATATGCTCAATATCCTTGTGTGCAGTGCTGATAAAGATTGTTCTCCAAAAGCTGAATGGCTTTGTAATAGAGCTATTTACGGCCAAATTGTACTCTCTGTAGTGCTCGATTGTGCATCTGCGGCGCAATAGTAGAATATTAACAACTCCTGCAACCATTCGAATGACCATTATTGCCGAAATAGATGCGTATAGGGCAAGAACAACTACTAACCAATCAATACCATTTTCTGGCGTTGCTACTGCCACGCTCTCAACCGTGTCTGTGACTACTTCGTTATTAGTCAAAGCAATATTGATATTACTTTCAGGCTCTGCTGGTAGAATAGGTAACTCGAGCAGAGGTACAACTATAGCAAATAGAGCTGATAATACAAGATATGCTCGTGCAAAACGGTGTGCTACCCTACCCTCTAAAAGAAGACGGTAGAGACCATATAGCAATCCGCTGCAGATTATCACTTCGAGAGGATACATACTGCTTATTTTTTGGTTAACATCTTGATAATTTCATCCGCCTCGCTTGCCGAGATTTGCTTGTCATCAGAGAGAAAGTTGACCATATTGCCAACTGAACCGCCGAAAAAGTTGTCCAATACATTTGCCATAAAGCCCTTTGTATAGCTCTTGTGGTCAATGAGTGGATAGTATTGGTGGCTTTTTCCAAATGCTGTGTGTGACACAAACTCCTTCTTTTCAAGGATGCGAACAATAGTTGAGACGGTGTTGTATGCAGGTTTAGGCTCGGGCATAGCTTCGAGTATGTCGTTAACAAAACCCTTCTCTATTCTCCAAAGAATCTGCATAATCTCAAGTTCGGCTCTTGTGAGCTCTTGTGTTTTTGGTGCCATATTAATTAATGTGTATAAAATCAAACCATTTTCCACTGCAAATATATAACTAAATATTTAGTTAATCAACTAATTCCTTAGTTATTTTGAAGATAATTTTTTTAGCATCTATTCTATAGATGCTATTTATCCTCTTTTAGGTAGAGATTAGCAAAGATTAACTGTGCAGCGAAGTAGGTTGTCATAATTACAATGCCAGAATAAGCAAACTTGTCTATAAACTTATTCCACGCAATGCAACTGTCTGAAAAGACAAATATAAGTGCTGCAACGGTATACCACCATCTTCTTGAAGAGTCAATAAATAGTGTTACGGCTGCCATAGAGCCGATGATAAGGATATAGATAGAGCAGGCAATTCGGAAAGCGGTATGATCGATATTGCTGATGATAAAACCGCCAAATAGCACCAAAATAATGCACCAAAGTGCGAGTTGCCATAACCTTTCACGCTTAAAACTTGCCTTGCGACAGAAATATGCTATAAAACAGATGTGGGCAACTGCAAAGAGAGCAATCTGGTAGATAAACTCTCCGTGCTCGCCTGCAATATCTCCCGCAGCCGATAAAAGCATTGCTATAGGTAACATCTTGTTACCTCCATATAACCAAGTGGTTAAGCCGAGTAGCATTACGGGTAGCGCCTTTGTGAAGTCTGACCAAAGCCAACCTTCTACGCCAAAGACTCCACGACCAAAATAGAGTGCAACCGCTGCTAAAAATAGCAGAGAGACGGTGCGATTATTCAAAATACTTCTGCAATTCATCGATAAACTCTTGTGGCGCACGGCAAGGACGCATGCGCTCGGTGTTTACATATCCAAGAACGGTCTTTCCAGTATTGAGCAGCTGCCCCTTCTCGTTAAATACCTCGTACTCAACAATGGCACGCACAACGGGCAACTCCTTGATTGTTGCGCGAACGGTAAGTAGTTCGTCGTAGTATGCAGGAGCCTTGTATTTCGACTCAATCTCAACAATAGGCATAACTATACCCTGCTGCTCGAGCAGAGTGTAAGGCAGGCCGATTGCGCGAAACATCTCGTTGCGTGCAGCCTCGTAGAAGACAATATAGTTGGCGTGATAGACTACGCCCATCTTGTCAGTGTCGCGATATAGTACGCGGATCTGGGTATCGTGACAAATCATAGCTCGACAATAACTTTTCGATTGTTCGTATTTGTGTAAATGGCGTTGTTACAGATAGTTATACTATCCTCTACCCCATTTACTATAGCTCTGTAACTACCCTGAGCTGGTAGTAATTTATATTTATCTATAGTAAGCACGCCATTAGGATCACTCTCCCCCATTATAATATAGGTATGCCCAAGCAGGTGGATAGCGCCCTTAGTATCTCCACTTTCGATAGTTTGGCGGATAACGGTTGAACTGACCTTCTCATTCTCTACCATCTGCTGTTCAACTCTGTAGACTGTTAGAGATGATTGTTGGGTTGTTAGATAGTCGTAGTCACCAGATTTATTGTGGCCAAAGTGGTGGTTGTATCCCACAACAAGCTCCTCAATGCCGAGTTTGCCAATCAGATAGTTATCGATAAACTCATCGTGAGATAGTCGGCTAAAGTGTGTATCAAAAGGTATGACAACCATAACATCAACCCCAAGTCGGTCAAGCAGCAGAGCCTTCTCCTCAAGTGTTGTAAGGAGCTTTAACCCCTCTGCTTTGCCAAGTGTAATGCGCGGATGTGGTTCGAATGTTATAACGACACTCTCCCCACCACGAGCCTTTGCACGGGCAATAACCTGCTCGATAAGCACTCTATGGCCGCTATGTACACCATCGTATGAGCCGACGGTTGCTACGGCGTGGGGGATTGATGGAATATTGTCGAATCCGTGAATGATACGCATTGTCTTAGTTGTTTTCACTCTCCTCGGATGCCTTAACAAAGTAGGCAACCTTCTCGAGGATGGTTGTAATGTCGTAGTTCTCAACAAAGATACCTTGCGGGAAGTTGAGAGGCGCTGATGTAAAGTTGAGTACACCCTTAATACCCGCATTGATAATCGGCACAACGAGCTCTGTGGCGGCCTTTGCAGGCAGAGAGAGTACGACAATGCTGATATCGTTATTCTCCATTACCTCCTCAAAGTCGCTCATTGCATAGCAAGGAATATCGTCAATGGTCTTGCCAACCTTGTCCGGATCGATGTCGAATGCTGCAGTGATTTTCAATTTCAACTGCTTGCTATTGAAGTACTTGGTAATAGCCTGACCGAGATGACCCATACCAATTACGGCGATGTTCATTGTACTCTCGCCATATAGGATATTGTTGATAAACTCAATAAGAATACCTACGTCATAACCCTTTTTAGTATCGCTCGAAAAGCCTATCAGCATAAGGTCACGACGCACCTGCACAGCGGTAATGCCGTGAATACCAGCAAGAACGTGCGAGAAGATGTGTGTTACACCCTGTTTGTGATACTTTAGCAGCGTACGACGATACTCACTCAGTCGCTCGATGGTCTTTTCGGGTATATTGGTCGGAATATTGGACATACTACTCGGCTGTAATTGTAAAGTTACTATTGTAGTTTACTCGAACCCACTGCTCGTTGATGTGGAGGTTTGTATTCTCACTCTTGGTGAAGGTGTAAGGGGTCTGCAATGGTGAGAAGTTTTCGCCATTAAGTCCATCCTTAATCTTATTATAGAGCGAACGAATAAAAATCTGAGCCGCATCGTAACCACGATATGCATAGAGCGATGGTAACATATCAAATGCCTTTACATACTGCGAACTAAACGCCTGAATAAGCGGATTGCTACGGTCGATGTGATATGTAGAGAGCATCACTACGTTATTTGAGAAGAATAGAGAGCGGTCGATATTGCGATATCTATTCCATTTATTATTGCCAAACACCACATATGGCGAGGCGGTCATAGAGCGCGCCTTGAGCGAGATATTTGCTGATGCAAGGGCTGCAAGGATACGGTCCACTTCAACCTCTGTTGCGGCAGTAATGATAAAGAGACTTGACTGCTCTGCGTTAAGTAGTGGCGAAAGGTCGCTTGGTGATGGTGGCACCTCTTCGCCCTCCTGACGAGCCTTCTCTCGTTTCTCGATTACAGATGGATGCTCGTAGATGTACTTATGAGAGATATACTCTCTGTCGCCTAACATCTGCTTTATCTCAGCCTCAAAATCGCTGTCGACTGTGTCAGATGAGATGAGTACTACCCTACGACTACCATCAAACAGATTGCTTACTTTGTTGTATTTACTCTCTAGACGTGGTGACATCTGGAAAATATTTGCACTGCTGGCCTGGGTAAGGTTTGCAAGTGGCGATACAACGGGTATTGCACGCTGCTCGGCGTAGTTCGCAACTGGGATTAGTGTATCCTCGTATACAGGGCCGATAATCAGATTAGCGCCGTCAAGTTTGCCGCTCTCGATAATTTGAGCAACCTTTTCATTGCTATGAGCAGTGTTGAAAAGGTCGATGTGAATCTGAAAACCGTCCATTCTTAGACGGTCTGCACCAAGCAAAAATCCCTGATAGAAGTCGAGGTAGTTCTGTGACACCTTTCCATTAACCGACATTGGCAACATCAAGGCAACATTAGCTCTATCCCCTGCTGCAAGCGTGGTAAAAGTAAGAGGCTTTACCTCTTCTTGTACGCTCTCTTGCTCGGTTGTTGTACTCTGCTCACCCTGAGATTCTGTTACGCTTGTAGGCTTTGGAACCTTGATAATAAGGCCTTCGCGAACCATATTCGGCTCGCTAAAACCGTTGAGTGATAGAAGTTTATCGACGGTTGTCCCAAATCTGGATGCGATATTTTCGGCATTTTCGCCGCGATGAACGACGTGGTAGCTGTACTGCTCTGTAACGGTGACGTTGTTCATAATCTGCTTCTGCTCCTCAATCTCTGCACTAACCTCCAACTCGGTAGTTTTACCAATCTGGCTGTTGCGGATGTAGAGGGTTTGACCTATGGCAAGGTGTGCAGGGTCTATATCTGCATTATCCTCCATAAGTGTTGCGACAGATATCTCATACTGTCGAGCAATTGAGTAGAGCGTCTCGCCTTTGCGAACGGTATGGCTCTTAAACTGCTTTTTGGAGCGTTTAGGCTGCTTCTGTTTTTTGTTAGGGGTTGCAGAGTGTGGAATTTTGATAGTCTGTCCAGCCTTTAACCCCTCAGCGAGCACGGGATTAGCGCTCTCGATAGTATCGATAGCCACGCCATAGCGCTTTGATAGCGAGTAGAGCGTATCGCCTTGAGCAACGGTATATGCGGTGTATTTTACGCCGTCTATGTATACAATTTGTTCACTTTGTGCGGATGTAACTCCACAGCAGAACATCGCCGCTAAAGCAGCAATACCGATTCGTCTATTCATTCAAATACGGTTTAGTTAGCAAAAAAATGTTGAGCTACACTAAAACTTTCTGTTTCTCAACTTAATCTCGGTGATAACCTTTTTGGTATACTGCGGAAAATCACCCTTCATCATCCAGTCGTAGTAGGTTGGCTCCGTTGTAAATACCTCAGAGACAACCTGACCCTTGTACTTACCAAAGGTAAATATCTCCTCCCCCTTCTCGTTGTAGGCTATACGACCTGCAAAGTCGGCGGTCTTTTCACGAGTCGAGAACTCAGAGAGGTACTCTACATCATTCTTCAAGTCATCGTAGCGCTCAAGCTGGCCTAGTAGTACCTCATATGTGGCAAGAGTGTCGGCCTGAGCCCCGTGAGCCGCATCGCCAAGCTCCTTGCCACAATAGAAGCGGTATGCAGCAACAAGTGTGCGCTCCTCCTTCTTGTGGAAGATGTTCTGGACATCTATATAACGTCTATTTTTGAAATCTACGTCTACTCCAACGCGTAAAAATTCCTCGACCAATAGCGGAAGATCAAAACGATTTGAGTTAAAACCGCCAAAATCACACCCCTCCATAAAGGCTTTGAGTGACTTTGCAATCTGCTTGAAGGTTGGGCAGTCCTTCACATCTTCGTCTGTGATGTGATGAACTGCCGAAGCCTCCGCAGGGATTGGCATCTCGGGATTTATTCGGCGAGTCTTGATGTCTTGGCCTCCATCTGGAGAGATCTTGACCATAGAGATCTCGACAATCCTATCGCGAGAAGTATCTGTGCCGGTGGTCTCCAAATCGAAGAAGATCATCGGCCTTTTAAGATTTAATTTCATCTACTAAGCGCTGATAATCATTGGCATAAGCAACATCAGAGTAGCTGAGCTCTGAACGTCGTCATATACTGGCTTGAATACACCTGCACGAGTAGAGTCTGCAAGCTCTACCAGAACTGTTGGGGTCTCGATATTTGAGAGAATCTCAACAAGGAATATAGACTTGAAACCAATAGAGATTGGAGTGCCATCGTAAGAGCAGTTCAGACTCTCATTTGCAGATACGTAGAAGTTTACGTCCTGTGCAGTGAGTGTCAACTTGTTGTCTGCAACATCCAGACGGATGAGGTTTGTAGCAGAGTTAGCACAAACGGCAACACGCTTAATACCATTGAGGAACTCGATACGGTCGATAAGAATCTTGTTAGGGTTGCCTGTAGGAATTACGGCGTTGTAGTTTGGATAGTCACCCTCAATAAGGCGGCAGATGAGGATGTAGTTCTTCAAGGTAAATACTGCGTTGCTCTTGTCAAAGCTTACGGTAACATCCTCCTCCTCTTTGAGAAGCATAGTCTTGAGAAGGTTTGCTGGCTTCTTTGGCAGGATGAATGATGCAGCCTGCTCGCCGCTGTGCTCAGTTGTAAACTTAACGAGCTTGTGACCGTCAGTTGCAACGTAAGTGATGCCATTCTGCTCGATGTTGAAGAATACACCGTTCATCATAGGCTTGAAGTCGTCATCTGCAGTAGCGAAGATAGTCTTGTTGATACCATTTACAAGGGTGTCAACATTCATAGTAACCTCTGTCTTGTCCTCTGCAAGGGTCTTGTTTGTAGGATAGCTTACAGGGTTTGCACCAGGAACTGATGAGCCACCGCTGTGCCATGTAATCTTAATCTCCCAAGTGTTCTCGTTTACATCGAAAGTGAGCGGCATCTCAGAACACTCCTTAAGTACGTCGAGAAGCACCTTTGCAGGGGCTGCAACCATACCCTCAGCCTCTACGTTCTCTACCTCGAGAGTGCCGATAAGTGTAGTCTCTGAATCTGATGCTGTTACGCGCAAAACACCATCCTTAAGCTCCATGAGGAAGTGCTCGAGGATTGGAAGTGAACTCTTGTTGTTGATTACTTTGCCTGTCATCGAGAGTACTGACAACAGAGCTGAACTTGATACTGTAAATTTCATCTCTTTTCTGTTTTTATATTTGTAATTCTAATTTATCCCTAAAGTGTTGAGAGTTTATCGAGTGCATTTGCAATCATCTGACGAACAAATGGCTTGTAGTCTGTGCAGGCATCAAGTGCGATGCGCTGTGCAATAATGGTACAGATGGTTGCCGCCTTGTGACCCATAAGGGCTGCCATGCCGGCAAGAGCAGAGCTCTCCATTTCAAAGTTTGTAATCTTGCGACCGTTAAACTCGAAAGACTCAATCTTCTCGTTGAGTTTCAAATCCTGTGGCTGCAGACGCACCCAACGACCCTGTGGAGCGTAGAAACCAGGTGCAGCGATGGTGATACCCTCGCGGGTTACATCTTTGAATAACTCGGCGAGCGATGAGTCTGCATCGATAAAGTATGGCTTTGGCAGAAGCTCGTTCCATGCGGTGTGCTCGATAAATGCCTCCTCAATCTCAAGATCACAAACCTCGTTTCTGCCTGCGTAGTAGTTCAGTAAGCCGTCAAAACCGACAGATGTGCGCGAGAAGATAGCCTCACCAACCTTAATATCCGACTGCAGAGCGCCTGATGTGCCAAGGCGTACGAGTGTCAGCTGACGGAAATTGTCTTTAACTTGACGAGTTGTAAAGTCTATATTTGCGAGCGCATCGAGCTCTGTTACGCAGATGTCGATATTTCCGATGCCGATTCCTGTAGAGAGAACGGTCATGCGCTTGCCCTTGTATGAGCCAGTGATAGTCTTGAATTCACGATTTGCAACCTCGCACTCGCGAGAGTCGAAGAAAGATGCTACCATCTCAACACGACCAGGGTCGCCAACAAGTATAACAATATCGGCGATTTGCTCTGGAAGTAGGTGCAGATGGAATATTGTACCATCCTCATTGATAATGAGTTCTGAAGCGGGTATTGTTCTTTTAGTTGTCATATTGGTACGTTTTATGTCCGGTTATTGTTGGATAATTGGCATAAAAGTAATATATTTACATCGTATTTCAAAAGATTTTTCGAACTTTTTTATTAAAAATAAAAAAATGACGCTGATTAAGTCTATTTCAGGTATTCGTGGAACGATAGGTTCTAAGCCAGGTGACAATCTGACACCAATTGATATAGTGAAGTTTACAACGGCCTACACTCGTTTTATGAGCGAGAAAAATGGCGGCAAAAGACTCAAAATAGTTGTTGGTCGTGATGCCCGTATTTCGGGTGCTATGGTTGATGATATTGTCGAGGGTACCCTGCTTGGTTGTGGTGCAGATGTTATTAATGTCGGACTTTGTACCACTCCAGGAACAGAGATGGCCGTAATAACCCATAAGGCGGATGGCGGTATTATCATCACAGCATCGCACAATCCTAAGCAGTGGAATGCACTGAAATTGCTCAATGAGAAGGGTGAATTTTTGAATGATTTAGAGGGCAAGCGAGTGCTCGAACTTGCAGAAGATGAAAACTTTGAATTTCCTGATATCGACCATATTGGAAAGGTTATCTCAAGAGAAGATTTCAATGATACGCACATTGCCCAAGTGCTTGCTCTGTCACTTGTGGATGTAGATGCTGTACGCGCTCGAAAATTCAAGGTTGTGGTTGATGCTGTCAACTCTGTGGGCGGTGTTGTTATCCCTAAATTACTTCGCGAGCTTGGTTGTGAGGTTGTGGAGCTAAACTGCGAGCCTACAGGCCACTTTGCCCACAATCCAGAGCCGCTGCCGCAGAATCTTACGGAGATTTCGGAGGTGGTTGTTCGTGAGGGTGCAGACCTCGGTATTGTGGTTGATCCAGATGTGGATCGCCTTGCCTTTGTAAATGAAGATGGAACGATGTTCGTCGAGGAGTATACCCTCGTCGCGGTTGCTGACTACATTCTCTCAAAGCAGGTGGGTAATACCGTTTCAAACCTCAGTTCATCGCGCGCTCTGCGTGATGTTACAGTTGCTCATGGTGGTAGCTACTCTGCCTCTGCAGTTGGTGAGGTAAATGTCGTTGAGATGATGAAAAAAACAGGAGCAATTATCGGCGGTGAGGGCAATGGCGGAGTGATCTATCCTGAGCTCCATTATGGCCGTGATGCGCTTGTGGGAACGGCTCTGTTTTTGACCTATTTTGCGGGTAAAAATATGACGATGACAGCGCTCAAAGCAAGCTATCCGCAGTACTTTGCATCAAAGAATAAAATTGAGCTTACACCAGCTATAGATGTAGATAAAGTGTTGCTTGAAATGAAGAGTCGTTATGCTTCTGAAAATGTGAACGATATAGACGGTGTAAAAATTGACTTTGCCGAGAGTTGGGTACACCTTCGTAAGTCAAATACCGAGCCTATTATTCGCATCTATACCGAGGCAAAATCGGCTGCAGAAGCGGATGCTTTGGCAGAGAGATTTATTGCAGAAATTAGTGAAATTTGTAACCTATAATAACTAACAAAAATGGACAAAGTAAGAGAGTATATTGACGCCAATAAAGAGCGTTTTTTGGAGGAGCTTTTTGAGCTTCTTCGCATCCCTTCTATTAGCGCTGTAACTGAGTATGCTGAGGCTCGTCAGCGTTGTGCTGAGCATCTGGCGGCTGCCCTTGTAAAGGCGGGTGCAGATAGCGCTGAGGTAATTGCAACAGAGGGTGCGCCGATTGTATATGGTGAGAAGATTATCTCTCCAAAGGCAAAGACCGTTATGGTCTATGGCCACTATGATGTAATGCCACCAGAGCCACTCAATGAGTGGACTACAGAGCCATTTGAGCCTGTAATTAAGGATGGTAGAATATATGGTCGTGGTGCAGATGACGATAAGGGTCAGTCATTTATGCACATTAAGGCTTTTGAGGCGATGTGTGCAACCGACTCTCTGCCTTGTAATGTAAAATTCCTACTTGAGGGCGAGGAGGAGAGTGGTTCTACCCAGATTAGCAAGTTTTGCGCAACTCATAAGAAACAGCTTAAGGCCGATATTATATTGGTATCGGATACATCTATGCTCGGACTCGATACTCCGTCTATTACTTGCGGTCTTCGAGGTCTTGCGGGCGTAGAGGTGTCGGTATCGAATGGCGCGGCAGATCTCCACTCTGGAATCTATGGCGGCGCGGTCTATAATCCGGCTATGGTGCTCTCAAAGATGCTTTCACAGATTGTTGGCGAGGATGGCCACATTAACATTCCTGGCTTCTATGAGGATGTTCGCGAACTCTCTGCAACTGAGCGCAAGGCGCTTAATCGTGTGCCATTCTGCTCTCGTAAGTATAAGGCGTCACTTGGCGTTGGTGCAACATATGGCGAGGAGGGTTATACAACCCTTGAGCGTGTGGGTGTCCGCCCTACTTTTGAGATTAACGGCATGTGGAGTGGCTACACTGGCGAGGGTAGCAAGACTATTATTCCGGCTGTTGCAAGCGCAAAGATTACTATGCGTCTTGTGCCATATCAGACTCCAGATAAGATTACAAAACTCTTTAAGGATTACTTCAAAACTCTTGCTCCAAAGGGTGTTAAGGTCGAGGTTAAACCTATGCACGGAGGTGTGCCATATGTATCTCCTACAGATATGGCAGCATATAAGGCTGCAGAGAAGGCTATCGGCGAGGTGTTTGGTAAGAAACCTGTGCCAGTATACTCTGGTGGCTCAATTGGCGTTATCAGCTGCTTTGAGCAGGTGCTGGGTATTAAGTCTATTCTGATGGGCTTTGGCCTGTCAAAGGATGCAATCCACTCCCCAAATGAGAGTTATGGTCTTGATCAGTTCGACCTCGGTCTTAAGTCTATTCCGTTGTTCTATAAATACTTTGCGTAATGAAAAAGCTACTAACCCAACTATTTGCAGTTGCTGCGATTATCTCGTTTGCAGCGTGCACTAATCTTAATTCACCTGAGGGTACTACCCTTACGGGTGTTGTAAAGTGTGGCTGCAAGGCCCTTTCGGGCGTGGCAGTTACCGATGGTGAGCAGATTGTACTCACTGACGAGAATGGTGTATACAATATCGCATCAACAAAGCCATATGGCGTGGTGTATATCACTACCCCATCAGGCTATGAGCCTGTGGCTATGGACTCTGTGCGTCAGGCGTTCTGGGCAAGAACAACTGCAGAGCCTACAGAACTTGAGCGTCACGATTTTAAGCTTAAAAAGGTGGATGATAGCAAGTTGTCTGTTCTGTTTATGGCTGATACTCACTTCTGTAACGATCCAAAGCGAAACGATTTCACCCACTTCCGCGAGCTTATGATGCCGTCAATCAATCGCGCTGCTGCAGATGCAGATGGTTATAAGTTTGCTGTCGCATTGGGCGATATTACTTGGGATCGCTTCTGGTACGCAACAGGAATGGATATTGAGGGCGTTCCTCAGCATTTGGCAAACCATAACTTCCCTATGCCATTCTACTGCGTGCACGGCAATCACGACTACGATCCATCTGTACCGGCTACAGATAACCCTAACTACAATGCTATTCAGCGTTTTTGCAATGTCTTTGGTCCTACATTCTACTCAATGAATAAGGGTGGTATTCACTTTGTAATGCTCGATGATATTGTCTATAAAAATGAGGTTAAAGAGGGTCAGAAAGTTGCAAAGGGTGTTGTTGGTAGCCGTAACTACAAGATGTATGTAGATGATGCTCAGCTCGCTTGGCTTGCAAAGGACTTGTCTGTAGTGGATAAGAGTACCCCAGTTGTGGTTTGTATGCACGCGCAGTTCTTTACATACAACTACGATCTTGAGCAGGTCTATAACTTCGGTGTTGAGAAGGCAGAGCCGATGGTAGAATTGTTGAAGGATTTTGAGAAGGTTACAATCTTTACTGGCCATTCACACCGCATGGCGTCGTTTGTGCACCCTGAGTACCCAAATATTGTTGAATATAACATAACATCTGTTTGTGGTGCGTTGTGGAATAGCGCTAATACTGCTGGTATCATTATCGGTGAGGACGGTGCAGATGCAGGCTTCTTCCTCTGCTCTTTTGAGGGCGATAAGTTGTCAAAGCAGTGGTATAGTGCTGTAAATGGTAGTCAATATCCATTCCGTGCTTACGATATGAACGAGGTGGCAAAGGAGTATGCAACAAGCGAAACTCTGCAGTATCTGTGCAACCTTCAGACAAAACAGATTAACTATGCCGATGCTCAGTATGCAGACTATATCTATGTAAACTGCTGGACTTGGGAGGAGGGTTGTACAATTACAATCTCTGAGAATGGTGTAGAACTTGCTGTAGAGAAGGTTACACACTCAGATCCACTCGCAGCAAAGGTTGTCTATGCAAAGCCATCTGTGCTGAAAAAGACAAAGGAGAGCAAGAAGGATAATCTCCTTGCTACGG
This sequence comes from Alistipes sp., assembly GCA_045633445.1. Taxonomy (GTDB): domain Bacteria; phylum Bacteroidota; class Bacteroidia; order Bacteroidales; family Rikenellaceae; genus Alistipes. Next base: position 206,359 of record JAZQYI010000007.1, on the reverse strand, counting down.
CTATAAATATGTTCCGCGCAAAGACGACAAGCGCAACCTCTCCTATTACAATTACCTTCACTACCCCACAGGGTCAGACTTATACTCAAGAGTTTACTCGCCCTGCAGCACTGCTGTAACATATAATAAGGTAGCTTAAAACTAAGTCCCGGCAGGCAACTGTCGGGACTTATTCATTTATCTGCAGCAATAAAAAAGCCACTGAAAACTCAGTGGCTTTAATTGATTATCCTTTGTGGATTAGTTGATGCCAATAGAACTACCAGTAACAGTGTTGCCCTCAGCGCTAATAGTCAACTTAGAGTCCTTTGACTGCCAGTTGTTACCGTTGTGGATAAGGTAGTTGATAGTCTTGCCAACAAGCTCGGAAGGAACAACAACAGACCATGTGTAGTTACCCTCTGAAGTCATTGTTGTACCAGGCCAGGTTGTATCGAATGCTGTACCTGTATTCCAAACGTGAATCTTTGAGGTAGTACCCCACCACTGCTTTGCGTTGTCTGTATCGAGCTGGAAGTAGAGCTTAATCACGTTCTCCTCAAGGGTTACGGTTGCGCCACCCCTGCTGATTGTTACAAATGCAGGGTCGCTCTTCTTATCACCAGAAACGAACTGGTAAGAGAGGCTGCTGCCGATATACTCGCCAGAGACAGTGAACTTATTGTCAGTTACAAGGTCACCTTCAGCTGCAGTAAGCAGAGTGTCGCCATCCTTGAGGATGATGTAGAGTGGAGACCAGTTTGCCTTATTGTCAACAGTGATTGTAACATTGAGGTTTGTGTACTCCTCTACGCAAGAATACTTAAACTTAGCAGTCGCAGCATTGAAGTAGATATCGAACTTACCGTTCTTAGCCACCTTTATATTCTGACCACCCTTAGTAAGTGTGTGCTCTGTATCAACAGTAAGTACCTGTGCAGCATCCTTTGGACCATAGCTTACATCCCAAGTCTTACCCTTTACAACCTTAATCTCATCATCCTTGTAGAGCTCAACGCTACGAGCAATAGACCAATCGCCCTCTACAAACATCTGAATAGGATTTGCAACATCCCAACCCTGGAATGAACCTACAACGCCATACTCTGACAATACAGGCTCAGCTACTGGGAAGTTGATAACAATATCAAGACCTGTTCCAAGCTCAAGACCGTTATCTACGTGCCATTTGTTGCCAATCTTCCACTCATACATTGGGCTGATGAAGAGCTGATAGTTGCTGTCACTCATCTTCTCGAACCAGATACCACCCTCAGTGAAGTCGAACTGACCATCGAGAGCATCGAAGTAGTAACCGCTGAGGTTGTCACCTACAACGTAGAAGTTATCTGCAGCAGCAATGTTGCCATCAACAACACCTGAAAGAACCATTACAAACTCACCAGATGCGTTAGTGCTCTTAAGGGTAACAGTTGTGCCATCTACAGTAGCCTCGTAAGTTGTAAAGCCCCAATCCTTCAAAGATAATGGACTTGTTGAAGAGCCGCCAGTGTAACCAAATGCAGAGATAAGTGACTCGCCACCCTGAGTGATAACAGCCTTGTTGCCATTTGCATCCTCGAGCTCGAGCTGGAAGTTTACGAGGTTATAGTCCATATCAGGCATTTCAGTCTGAATAGCAACCATACCACCTGCGATGCTGTAAGTAATACCACCGTAAGTTACATTAGACATATCTGCACCACCGAGAAGAGCTGCAGGAACGGTACCCATCTGCTCCATGGTGATTACTGGGTACTCACCATTAAGGAATGCAGTCTCGTTGTAGAAGTAGAACTCAGCTGAGTTGCCAGCAGCATCTGAAATAGCAAGCATAAAGATATTAGGCATACCTACCATCATAGGCTCAGCAAAGTACTCTACCTTGTTAAATGCAGACATAATCTGAACAGGCTCCTTAACCTCCTCAATAGTGCCGAGGTTGTAGATCTTGTTGTTTGCAAGGGTGATAACAGTCTCCTTAACCTTTGCCTCTGCAATAGTAGCTGTGAGGGTTACCTCAGCTGCTGCATATACAGGAACAAGCACATCAGCACCCTTTACAACGATGCTGTTCTGGCGAGCTGTACCGTCGCCGAAGATGTCAGCAGATGCTGTAAGAGTTACGTCAGCCTCAGATGTGAGCTTCAAGAATGCGTTGCCAGCAACCATATCGATTGCTACAGTCTCGCTGAAGCTCTCAGCTGCACCTGTAAGAGTCATACCAGCTGCACCAGCGGCGCTGTTGATAGTTGAGTTGTAGACTACGCTTACCTTCTTGCCGATAAGTGAACGGATACCTACAGCCTCGCAAGAGAACTTATTCTTGTTCTCTACAGTATTAGTAAAGTTGTAACTCTTCTCGCCATCAGATACAACGAGAGTCTCGTTACCAACCCAAACTGTGTTCCAACCCTTCTCAGTCTGCTCAAGAGCTGTACGGGTGTTGTCAATGTTGACATTGAAAGAGAGTGTGTTACCCTCGATTGTAGCAACATCCTCATAGTTGTTGCTGCAAGATACTGCGCTCAAAGCAACCAGAGCAACAGTAAAAATTGACCAAAATTTCTTCATTGTTCTAAATTTTTACGATTAAACTCTGATTACCAATCTACATTCTCATCGGTAAAACCTGTACCATCACCAAGAGTGAAGCCACCCTCAGCGCTTGACACTGCAAAGCCTTGTTCAGCCAAGCAGTTGTAACTCTCCAATGAAGGAGCGTTGTAATGCTGTTTTCTGTTCATAGTTTTTTGTGTATTTTTTGGTTTGGAAAAATATATTTGTGCAAAAGTATAAAAACTATTTTATAAATTCAATAAACAAAGGTGTATTGGTGTAAAAAGGCTTGTGAATGGTTGAAAAATTAATTTAATCGGAAAAAATCGTGTAGATATTGGAAATTGTTGTATTTTTGTAGAAAACCTAAAAAACTATGAAGAGATTGTACTTTGTGTTTTCGCTTTTAGCTGCTCTTTTTTGCAGTTCTTGTGCGGATAATCCGCAGATTATCACCACAGTAGATAAGATTGCAGATGGCCAGTGGCAGTGCTTCACTAAGGAGTTTGTGCTTCTTGCCCCGAAGAGTGCAGAGTTGCGTATTACAGCCGATACTAAGTATTGGCTTTTTGTCAATGGTGAACTTGTTGTTCGTGAAGGTGGTCTTAAGCGAGGCCCAACACCGACTGATAGTTATTGCGATGTACTGAGTGAAGTGCCCAATCTTAAATTTGGTAAAAATAGAGTCGTTGTGCTTGTTCAGTATTACGGACGTAACTCGTTTAGTCATAGACCATCAGCTTGCCCAGGTATTAGCTTCGATTTGGCTACAAAGTTGGGTCGAGTGGTCAGCGATAAGAGTTGGAAAGCTATCAGATATGATGCCTTCTGGGCTCCAGAGGATGAGAATCCGAAAGGTCCGCGCCAGTATCGCTTAGCGGGTGCAAATGTGGGCTACGATGCTCGTAAAGCTATAGATTTTTGGGCAGATGATTTTGATGATAGCGGTTGGAATAACGCTGTAGAGGTCTCTGCAAGAGATGCAGAATGGGGTGCATTTTTTGAACGACCTATACCTCAATGGCGTTGGAGTGAACTTGTTGATTATCAGGGTATAACAGATAAGGAGGATGGTGTTATAGAGTGTGCACTACCCTACAATGCTCACGTAACTCCATACATTCGTCTTAAGGCAAAGGGTGGTGAGTTGATTACTATGTGCACAGATGACTATTGGATTGGTGTTGCACGTAGTTTTCATACCCAGTATATTGCTCGTGAGGGAGAACAGGAGTTTGAAACCCCAATTTGGACAAATGGTCATACGGTATTATATACTGTGCCAGAGGGAGTTGAAGTGCTTGAGTTAAAGTATCGCGAGAGTGGATATGATAGTGACTTTGTAGGCTCTTTTAACTCGGATAATAACTTCTGTAACGAGCTGTGGAAGAAGGCACAGAGAACGCTCTATGTGACTATGCGTGATAACTATATGGACTGCCCAGACCGTGAGCGTGCTCAGTGGTGGGGCGATGCTGTCGTTGAACTTGGGGAGGCTGGATATGTGTTTGACTCTAAGGCGCATCTGCTGACCCGCAAGGCTATTCTTGAGCTGATGTACTGGCAGCAGCCAAATGGTGTTATTGCATCGCCAGTTCCAGGTTGGTATAAGAGCGAGCTTCCGTGTCAGATGTTGGCAAGTGTTGGCTATTATGGTTTCTATACATACTATATACTTACGGCTGATAGTCAGACTATTGCGGATGTGTATGATAGAGTGTATAAGTATCTGTTTGAGGTGTGGGAGCCTCAGAATAGTGGACTGATAAAGGTGCGCCGTGGTGGCTGGTACTGGGGCGACTGGGGCAAGAATATTGATAAAGAGGTCTTGCAGCAGTGTTGGTATGCGGTGGCTCTGAAGGGCTTTATTCAGATGGCGCGACTGACAGGTCACTATAGCGATGCGATGATGGCGGAGCAGATTTTGGATAAGATGTACTACTCATTCAATGAGAAGTATTGGAATGAGGAGCTGCAGCACTATAAGACGCCATCTTACAAAGATGTTCCAGATGATAGAGCACAAGCAATGGCAGTTTTGGCGGGATTTGTGCCAAAGGAGAGGTATGAGACTGTGCGTCAGTTCTTTACTCAGTATTATAACGCCAGCCCATATATGGAGAAGTATGTCCTTGAGGCTCTGTGTGTTATGGGTTACTATGAGGATGCATTGAAGCGTATGGAGCAGCGTTTCGGCGAGATGGTTGCCTCTCACTACTCTACCTTATGGGAGGGCTGGGAGTACACTGGCGGAAGAGGTATGAAGTACAAGTCGGGTAATGGCACTTACAACCACGCGTGGAGTGGCGGTGGACTTACTATTCTCTCTCAGTATATTGCAGGTATTGCCCCTATTGAGCCTGAGTTTAAGCGTTTTAGTGTATCTCCAAATCTTGCTACATTGCAGTTTGTAGAGAGCGTTGTCCCTACAACTTTTGGCAATATTGAGATGCGTGCAGAGAGAGTCAATTCTCAGCTTATTATGACCTTAACTGTTCCTCAAGGTACTACTGCGCAAGTGGTTGTGCCACAAGGATATAGTGTCTTAGAGTGTAATGGTGTTCACGCACCAGAACTCACTCTGTCGTCAGGAAAATATATGATTATTGCAGAGTAAAATATGAAACAAAAAGTACTTTTTGTCTGCCTCGGAAATATATGCCGATCTCCAGCAGCTAATGGAATATTTGAGCAGATGGTTGCTCAGCGAGGATTGCAGGATAAAATCGTTGTTGATTCGGCGGGAACGTATCCAGGGCATCGCGGCGAACTTCCAGATCCGAGAATGCGTCGTGCGGCTTTAGAGCGCGGTTATAACCTTACACATAGGGCACGAACCGTGAGCGAGGATGATTTCTACGACTTCGATATGATTATCGTAATGGATGATAGCAACTACGAGCGAGTTAGTCGTCTTGCGCCAGAGAGAAAGTATCTAGATAAGCTGCATCGTATGGTTGAGTTTGTGACTGACTATCCAGATTATAGCTATATCCCAGACCCTTATTACGAGGGTGCTGAGGGCTTCTATTTGGTGCTCAATATGCTGGAGAATGGTTGTGAAAATCTACTTGATAAGTTAGAGAAAGAGTTGTAGGTTGATGCGTAGAAAGGTAGTATTAATACTGCTTATGTCTTTGATAATCAGTGGTTTTACTGAGGCTCAAGAGTATAAAGCAATGGTAAATGGTAGAGATACTATTTACTATAACTACCTACCTATTCCACAGCAAACAAAACAGCAAAAAATCAAGACAACATTTAGTGTCGTACCACTTTATACGCCTGCAATAAGTTTTGCAATCGGTGCCTCTATGCAGGGCGCATATTCGACTAAGAGTAGCGAGAATTCAATTCTTACTATTGCTGCAATGGCCTCTGTCAGAGGTATGTATAGTGTGGGAGTTGATAATGTCAACTATTTTTCGAAGGGAAAACATCGTCTAACGGTGTCGTTATCGGCATCATCAATGCCTACAAAGTTTTGGGGTATTGGATATGATGCGGCAATGCAAAATAGTGCTCTAAACTATACAAGTAGAGAGTACTCTGCACAGGTTGAGTATATCTGCCGAGTTGCTAAAAACCTCTATTTAGGCCCCTCTGTTGAGTTTGATTACGGCCATTGTGTGGATGGTTTTAGTGCAATGGAGGAGTTGTTGCCAGATGCGGCAAAGGGTGAGATAATCGCTACAACAATCTCTGCGATACTAAAGTACGATACTCGAGATTCGAAACAAAACCCTCAAAAAGGTGTATATATATCGGTTAGACCATTTGTAAGGCCGCGTACGTTCTCGAATGGCGAGCACACTTCATTTGGTGCAGAGGGATCTATAGCTGGTTATCAGAGATTGTGGAAGGGTGCGACGCTTGCAGCAGAGCTCTATACCCTATTATCCTCACGCTATACTCCGTGGCAGTTTTATGCAACCGTTGGCGGTGGTAGCCGTATGCGTGGATACTATGAAGGACAATTTACGGATAGAAACTTAGCTACTCTGCAGGTTGAGATAACTCAGAATGTCTGGCGTGGCTTAGGTGTTGCTGCTTGGGCGGGCACGGGAAACTGTTTTAGCGACTTTAGTAATTTTAGTTGGAACCAGACTCTGCCAACGTATGGTGTGGGTGTAAGGTGGGTTACTAAAGAGAGCCTTGTTCTGCGCTTTGACTACGGATTTGGAGCCAAGGTGGGTGGAAAGATAATAAATGGTCCGCTATTCTGCATAGGTGGCGCGTTCTAAAAAAATAAAGGGGTCTGTAAACAGATCCCTTTATCATTTGTTAATGAGAGTTGCTTATTTCTTAGCCTCCTCTACAGACACCTTGCGGAACTCCTTAAGCTCCTTGCTCAACTCGAGGGCAGCCTTACGTGCGCGAGTACCTGCAGCCTTATTACCCTTCTCTACCTGAGCAGCAGCGTTAACCTGGAAATCTGCGATAAGTGCGTTGATCTTCTCTACTAATGCTTTCATAATTTTTAAGTATTTGTTAATTAAAACGGTTTTGTTTACACAAATATATGAACAGTTTCTATAAAAAACAAGTTTTTTTCTTGAAATTTCTTAAAAAAAGATAAATAAATACAATTTTATTCCCTTTGCGGTATGTTTTTTGACTTTCTGCGCGGTAAAGCGTGTGAAGTTATGAAAGTACAAGTTATCCTATTGTTAGTTATCTCTGCATCTGCTCTATCTTGTCTACAACCTACAAAGCGGACTATCCCAGAGCCTATTGTGGTTGAACCTACTACCGTTGAAGCGATTGATATTGTTGCACGACAGAGTTTTATAAGCACCCTCTCCCCTAACTATACGGCTATTGTTCAGCCACGAGTGGCTGGATACCTCTCTGCAAAACTATTTAAGAATGGAATGCCTGTAAAGATGGGGCAAACTATATTTAAGATAGATAATCGTCGTCAACGAGCCGATATGCTCGCTGCAAAGGCTTCGCTTGAGTCAGCTAAAGCTCAAGCTATTGAAGCGGCAAATAATTACAATCGTGCAGTGCCACTTGCAGCAATAGATGCTATCTCTCAAGCACAATTGGATCAATATACTGCACAGTATAGAGCGGCACGAGAGGCGGTAAAATCTGCAGAACAGACACTAAGAAATGCAGAGTTGGATGTGGAGTATACGACGATAAAAGCGACTATAAATGGCATTATATCCACCTCTGAAGCCTATGTAGGTGACTATGTAGGCCCAGGAACTAAATTTGCAACACTTACCAAGATTGAGAATATTGATACCCTATCTGCGGATGTTGCGATACCCGTTGGCCAGTATCTTGCGCTGTCGGGTCGTAAATCCTTCTCCTATGACAATAAAAATCTGCTTTCGGATATAGAGCTCTATCTTGCAGATGGAACTAAATATCCATTTAGTGGTAGTTATAGCTATACAAAGAGCGCAGTTGCATCTACAGAGGGAACAATAGTGCTTGTCGTTTGCTTTCCAAATCCCAACTATATGCTTAAATCGGGGCAATTTGCTCGTGTAAAGACCAATATAGGCGTTGCACAACAACAGATTGTAGTCCCAGCTTCTGCAATTAGTGAGATTCAAGGAGTATACTCTGTGTGGGTGATAGATAGTGACTCTACTGCACACTATCGCCAGGTGGCTATTGGGGATGTTGTAGATGGTAATCGCAGAGTTGTGCTTTCTGGTCTTAAGAGTGGAGAAAAGGTTGTGACAAATGGTGGAAGTAAGTTGTCTAATGGTCAGAAGGTTAAGTTGTTATGAAAAACATATTTATATCGCGACCTATTGCTGCAATATCGCTGTCGGTAATAGTTCTCGTGCTTGGTGTGATATCTATCATAAACCTCTCTATAGAACAATATCCCGATATTACGCCTCCCGTGGTGGAGGTGAGTGCTACATATAATGGTGCAGATGCTCAGACGGTAGCAAATAGTGTTGCTACCCCTATTGCAGAGAATATTATGGGAGTGAGTGATATGCTCTATATTGACGCGATAAGTGGTTCGGATGGCACAATGAGTCTGCAAGTGACATTCGATGTGGGCTCGGATCCCGATATGAATGCAGTGTTTGTGCAGAATAATGTCGCTGCGGCAACCTCGCTGCTCCCTCAGTCGGTTGTTCAGCAGGGTGTTATTACGCGAAAGAGTCAGACGGGATTTTTGATGGTCTATGCACTCTATAGTGATGGTCGTTATGATGGAGAGTTTATCTCTAACTATGCATATATCAATCTTCAAAACGAGTTACTTAAAGTAGATGGTGTCGGTAAGGTGTCGATTATGGGTGCGGCCGAGTATGCTATGCGAATATGGCTCAGACCTGATGTGCTGGATTACTATGGAATATCGGTAGACCAGATTGTGGATGCTATCGCCACTCAAGCTGGAGCCTACCCCGCAGGTCAGTTTGGTGCAGAGCCAGCGCTCAAAGGAACTCAATCGACATTTACCGTTACCCTGCCACGGCAGCTTTCGACGGCTGAAGAGTTTTCGAGGATTATGCTTAGAACTACAGATGATGGTCGTCAAGTATACCTCTCAGATGTGGCAGATGTTACCCTCGGTAGTCAGAGTTATGGAACTCAGTCACTCTTTGAAGATAGACCTACAGCGGTAATTGTCGTCTATCAAGAGCCCGGCAGTAATGCTGTAGCGGTGGCAGATAGAGTAAAAACGCAGATGTCGCAGGCTGCAGAGCGCTTTCCTGATGGATTGAACTATGCGACTATTGTCGATGGTACATCAAGCATTAAGGCTGGTATTGAGGAGATTGTCTGGACACTTATAGCCTCGCTATTGCTTGTTATGGCGATAATATTCCTCTTTATCCAGGACTGGCGCGCAACGATTATTCCGTTAGTGGCAATACCTGTCTCGATTGTGGGAACTTTTATCGCCTTTCCTCTGCTTGGCGTTAGTATAAATGTCATATCACTGCTCGGACTTGTGCTAGCGATAGGTCTTGTGGTAGATGATGCTATTGTTGTGGTAGAGGCTGTGCAGGTGGGAATTGAGAAGGGACTCAAGCCATTTGATGCCACAGTTGCGGCGATGAAGAGTGTTACAGCACCCGTTATAGCTACATCGGTGGTGCTGCTTGCAGTCTTTATTCCAGTGTCGTTTACGGGTGGTATTACGGGAAAATTGTTTCAGCAATTTGCCGTAACAATCTCAGTTGCAGTCTTCTTCTCTACTATCAATGCGCTGACTCTATCGCCAGCTCTGTGTGCCGTGTTGCTTAAGCCAAAGGTGAGCAATCAGAGGACTATCTTTAGAGGTTTTAATAGAGCCTTTGATAGATTTATGGTGCGTTATGGCGGTGCAACGGAGAGAGGTGTGCAGCGAACAAGGGTGACTAAATGGGCGATATTTGCGATACTTGCTATTGCTGTTCTGCTCTGGAACTTGCTGCCGTCGGGCTTCTTGCCTAATGAGGATCAGGGCTATCTGATGGTTGCCGTAAATGGTGCTCCAGCGACCTCCCTGCAGGTTACTCAAGAGTCAATGGCAAAGGTTGATAGAGTCATTCGTAGTCGAAAAGATGTGGAGAGTACAGCGGTAGTTGCGGGCTTTAATATGCTATCGGGAACAGCTGCAACAAATAGCGGTGTTATATTTGTAAGACTGGTAGATTTTGACGATAGAAAACTGTCGTCAGAGGAGATATCAGAACAGTTAAACTATCAGTTTAGTAAAACATTTCAAGATTTTGAGAGTTATGCATTTATACAACCTGCAATACCTGGATTGGGTGTGACTTCGGGAGTGACATTTGCTCTGCTTGATACAGAGAGTCGAGGTAGTGAATATTTGGGTGAAAATCTTGCAAAATTACTCGATACACTTAACCGAAATAGCAACTTTTCGGCTGCATATTCGCAGTTTAATAACTCAGTGCCGCAGAAACAACTTGTTGTTGATAGAGAGCACGCTATGATGAAGGGTGTGAATTTGTCGGAGTTATACAATGAACTCTCAGCACTGCTTGGTAGTCAATATATCGATAATTTTACTAGATTTGGGCGTCTTTATCGCAGCTATATTGCCGCTGCTCCAGAGTATCGTCAGACAGAGGAGAGTTTGAAGAGTTATTTTGTGTCAAGTTCTGATGGTCAAAGTGTTCCGTTGTCGACATTTGTAACGGTTAAGGATACAGTCGGTGTGTCGTTTGTTGAGCAGTTTAACCTCTATAATGCGGCGCAAGTTACAGCAACCCCTGCTAAGGGTGTCTCCACGGCTCAAGCAATGGAGCAGATTGAGGCTATTTCAAAGGGTGTTTTGCCCGACGATATGGCGACTACTTGGAGCGGAGTGTCGCTGCTTGAGAGTAAGGAGGGCGGAAAAAATTGGCTTGTCTATTTGGTAGCATTAGTTTTTGTATTTCTCATTTTGGCAATACTTTATGAGAGTTGGAAACTACCAATTGCAATCCTTCTATCAGTTCCGCTTGCTATACTTGGAGCACTGATAGCAATAGGTGTTATTCACCTTTTTAATGCACAGATAATCAATGATATATATATGCAGATTTCTCTTGTTATGCTGATTGGTTTGGCTGCAAAAAATGCAATTCTTGTGGTTGAGTATGCGGATAAGAGTTTTCAGAATGGAGCTGATCTTTTGACAGCGACTGTCGAGGCTGCAAAACTCAGAGCACGACCGATAATTATGACCGCCTCGGCCTTTGTGTTGGGTGTATTGCCTCTTGTCTTTGCAAGTGGAGTATTTCATACGGCGAGAAATGTTATGGGTATTGCGCTTGTGGGTGGTATGGTTGCCGCAACAACTATCGGAATACTCCTCTACCCCGCTTTGTATTATCTAATTAAGAAATTATGAGACAGATAGTTATAATATTTGCGCTGCTGTTAGTCGCCTGTAATCCGAAACTGCAACAACCAACGATTGTTGTACCAGACAACTATCTGTATGGCGGATGTAGAGATAGTATTGCTATTGAAGATGATTGGTGGAAAATCTTTGGGGATACGGTGCTCAATCGTTTAGTTGCAGAGGCTTTGGTGTCTAACTATGATCTACAGAGCGCAGTGTCAAAAATTGAGGAGGCGAAGGCTAATATGAAGGTTGCTCGCTCGAAATATCTCCCCTCTTTTGACTTTGGCCGTAGCGCAGCTGTAAGTCAGAGTGATGGCGATGTTGTTCAGCAGTATGTTTTGGAGCCCTATATGAGTTGGGAAATCTCTCTTTTTGGTTCACTCAAAGCAACTACGACTATAGCAAAGGCTGATGTAGAGTATGCTGAGTGGCAATATAAGGGTGTAAAGCTATCCCTTGCGGCAGAGGTGGCAACGACATACTTTACACTGCTGCAGTATCAGCGAAATTTGAATACCGCTCGGGAGAGTTTTCGCTTGCGACAGCAGACGGCTGTGCTTGTAGATTCGCTCTATGTACACGGTATGGCAACGAAACTCAATAGGGAACAGGCGTATAGTCTGCTCTATACGGCAGAGGCAGATATTCCCCTCTATGAACGAGCCGTTGCGCAGGCAAAACTATCGCTCAATGTACTGATGGGTCAAGAGCCTAAACCTTTGGATTATATAACCAATGATAATGTAATATCTACCAAATATATACCTATTGCAATACCAACGGGTGTGCCGTCAGATTTGCTCTATCGTAGACCTGATGTTATGAGTAGTTATGTTATGCTTAAATCGGCTGCTGCATCGGCAAAATTGGCACGAGTAGAACGCTTTCCAACCCTTGCTCTTACGGGTGAAGGGGGCTTAATTTCAGGTGATATTTCCAAACTATTTACTAAGGGTTCGTGGGCTTGGGATGTGCTACTATCGCTCACTCAGCCGCTCTATCGATTTGGGGCTTTAAGAAGTGGTGAGAGAGCTGCAGTAGAGCGGTATAATCAAGCGTTAATAGCGTATCGACAGAGTTTTTTAACTGCACTTTCGGATGTGGAGACGGCGCTTGTGGCGATATCTACTTATCGTGAACAGCTGGAGCGTTATCAGCGCCTTGTAGACGCTAACGAACAGATAAATAGGCTCACAAATCAACTCTATCTTAATGGATTGAGCGCCTATCTTGACGTTATAGATGCGGAGCGAACTCTCTATAATTCACAGATGGAGTACTCAAATCTGATTGCAACGCAGTATATAAACTATGTAAATCTCTGCAAGGCTTTGGGTGGAGGAGTCGAATAGTGTGATTATATTTGCTTTTTTGGATTACAAAGTATAACTTTGTAGCCATTATGAGCAATAGAGGTGGTGTTGATAGCTGCACTTTAGTGCAGAGTGAGACAGTTGTTAAGAAGATTGTCATTGCGCTTGTGGGTAATCCGAGCAGTGGCAAGAGCTCTCTATATGACTCTATCTTAAGACTTTGCGATGACTCGAATGGCCTCTATCGAGGTTATAAACTACAAGTATCAGAACTCGTTGGAGTTAGTTCGCTCACCTCTCATACAGCAGAAGAGCGTGAGGTGAAGGCGCATATAGCACGTGCAGAGCACGATATTGTGCTCAATTTAGTCACAGCCTCTACTCTCGAGCAGAGTCTCTATCTTACATCGGAACTTATCGATATGGATCAGCGCGTAGTTGTTGCGTTGAGTAAGTATGATGTGCTGGAGGCTACGGGTTGTACACTTGATTATAAACTTTTGGGTCAGATGATGGGTGTGCCTATGGTGCCGGTTGTGAGCTATAACGACAGAGGTATAGCGCAACTGCTCGATACTATTGTCGATGTCTATGAGGGTAAAGAGAGTAGCGTTAAGCATATTCATATCAATCAAGGTATTGCCGAGCAGAGCGTTAATGTTGTTGCAAAGGCTCTTAAGGAGCATCGTGAACAGCTCCCAAAGCCATTTCCACCTCGTTACTATGCCACTAAACTGCTTGAGGGTGATACGCAGATAATATCAATGCTTCAGCAGGCGCCGCAGTTTAAGAACTGGATGGTTGTTGTGCGAAAGGAGCAGGATCACTTGCACTACGACTTAGGATCGTCGGAGAGTATCGAAAATACCTTTGCCAACCAGAAGTACGGATATATAGCCGGCGCATTGCGTCAGACACTTACTCGCCCGCAGAGTCGTCGCGATTTGACTAAGCATATAGACGAGGTGGTTACACATCGTATTTGGGGCTACCCTATCTTCTTTATCGCTATGTGGGTGATGTTCTACTGCACATTCTCGCTTGGTGAGTATCCGCAGCAGTGGATAGAGAGCGGAGTGCAGCTACTCAGCCGTTTTATTGATGGCATAATGCCTGCAGGAGTGCTTAAAGACCTTATTCTTGACGGAGTTATAGGTGGAGTGGGTAGCGTGATAGTCTTTCTACCGAATATTATGATTCTCTACCTCTTTATCGCCTATATGGAGGACTCGGGCTACCTTTCTCGTGCTGCGTTTATTATGGATAAGTTGATGCACAAGGTAGGCTTGCACGGTAAGTCGTTTATTCCGCTTGTGATGGGCTTTGGCTGTAATGTACCTGCGGTTATGGCTACAAAGAGTATAGAGAGCCGAAGTTCTCGCATTATTACGGCCCTTATATTGCCATTTATCTCGTGTAGCGCTCGACTGCCAGTCTATATTCTCTTCTTGGGCTGTTTCTTTGGTAGTAACTCGGGAACTATATTGTTTGGGCTCTATCTGCTCGGTATTGTCGTTGCGATGGTGACCTCGTTACTGATGCGTAAATTCTGTTTTTCGGCAGATGAGACACCATTCGTTATGGAGTTGACACCATACCGACTGCCGACACTTAGGGCTACTCTGTCGCATATGTGGAGCCGTTGTGCGGAGTATATAAAGAACTTGAGTGGTGTTATTCTGGCGGCATCTGTGATAATCTGGGCTCTGAGTTATTTCCCTCGTAGCGATGAGCAGATGAGTCAACAGCAACACTTTGAGCACTCCTATATTGGAAGACTCGGTAAGGCTTGTGAGCCAGTGTTTGAGCCGCTGGGCCTTAATTGGAAGAGTAGTGTGGCGCTTATCTCTGGTGTCGCGGCTAAAGAAGTGGTTGTTAGCACTATAGGTGTGTTATATAATGGAGAAAATGAGGGTGAGGATGGTCAAAATTTGCACCTTCGACTTGTGAATAGTGGTGATTTTTCAAAGGCTTCAGTGCTTGCGTTGCTTGTCTTTACGTTGCTCTATTTCCCTTGTATTGCGACACTTGCTACGATAGCCTCTGAATATGGCAAACGATGGGCTATAGCCTCGGTTGCCTACTCGACTGCAGTTGCGTGGGTGCTTGCTTTTGTGGTTTATCATATAGTTCAATTGATATGATGCAAACAATTGTTACTCTGATAGTTGTAGTTGTTGCAGTGCTACTGCTAATAAGATATTTTTGGCTCGAATTTAGAAATCCGTGTAAGGGTTGCACAAAGGAGTGCGATAAGCGAAGAAGATAATGAAGAGGCGTGTTGCGATAGTTGGAACTCAGGGCGTTCCAGCAAATTATGGTGGTTTTGAGTCACTTGTTGAGAATCTTATAGATAGTGACAAGATGGACTACACGGTCTATTGTAGCTCTAAGGATATGGGCTCTAAGTTGGAGAACTATAAGGGTGCAAAGTTGAAGTATATACCGCTGAGAGCCAATGGCGTACAGAGCATACCTTACGATATACTTTCACTTATCTCTGCACTTTGGGGTTATGATGTTGTGCTTATTTTGGGTGTCTCTGGTGCAATATTTCTGCCGATTTTTCGTCTGCTGAGTCGTGCTAAAGTTGTGACAAACGTGGATGGTTTGGAGCACCGTAGAGCAAAGTGGGGAAAACTTGCGCGATGGTTTCTTAAGTTCTCAGAGAGATGTGCAGTGAAGTTCTCGCATAGGATAATTGCTGATAATCAAGGCATTGTCGATTATATTAAGGAGGAGTATGGTGCAGAATCTGAGCTTATTGCATATGGTGGTGACCATGTAATGCAGAGTGTGGATGATTATTTTACTGCACAAGTGCTTGATAAATATGGAGTTAAGCCGTTTGAGTATAGCTTTGCATTATGTCGCATAGAACCTGAAAATAATTGCCATGTTGTCATTGAGGCGGCGGCTAAAAGTGGCGCAAAGTTGCTCTTTGTGGGTAATTGGAATCGCAGTAGTTATGGCGTAGAACTGCGTAAAAAGTTTGAGAAATATGACAATATTTCACTCCTCGACCCTATTTATGACCTCAAACAGCTCTATGTTTTGCGCTCGAATGCTGCGCGATACATTCACGGGCATAGTGCGGGAGGAACAAATCCTTCGCTTGTAGAGGCGATGTTCTTTGGGCGAGAGATATTTGCTTTTGATGTGGTCTATAATCGCGAATCGACACAAAATAAGGCTCTTTATTTCTCTGATGCAGAGTCGCTTGCGGCTATGTTTAGCCTTCCGATAAGCGAGAATAAAGAGTTGCAGCGCATTGCAAATACTATCTATACTTGGGCTGTAATTCGCGAGAAGTACGAAAAATTGTTTTGATAATTACCTAATTTGCACTACTTTTGCACCGATTTTACAATCAATGCCCAATTTTGGGGGTGACCGGTTTTGACAGCAGGTAGAATTTGATTGTAAGCACGCCGAGCGTTGTGTGGGAGCTCGTTAATATGAACACTCAAACTACAAATGGCAATAATAGCTATGCACTCGCTGCTTAATTTTCAGGGAAAATTAGCTTAATTGATGCACACAAGGTCTGCGTCAACGAGTATCCCGAACAGCTGTCCCGCTCTCTGATGGTTTGTTCATATGGGGTATCATCTTTTGAGAGATAGTGCGATATGTGCCTCGGTTATCGTGCGAAATTTAGGGGCTGGGGTCAAGGTTTTGGCTGTTGTCTGCCTAGCTTTGACAGAAGGATTAAACGACAACTAAGCGTGTAGAAAGCTTTTGGGTTCCTTGTTTGGACGCGAGTTCGACTCTCGCCACCTCCACTTCAAAAGACGGATTTTATCCGTCTTTTTTTGTTTGTGGAGATGGCGAGAGTCGCTTAACCGGTGGCGGTGTGGCAGAGTTGTCTGCGGTCGGTTGTTGTTTGCTATGCAAATTATCGTGTTTGCTGAACGGATGTGTCTGAAAATAAATTTTCGCCCCATCGTTCATCAATCCCGACAATCTTCGATTGCAACAACCTTTCTTGCTCTGCTCAAACCTGCTGCGGTCATTCGACTCTCTTGACTATCTTAAATGGCTTTGGAATGGTGCTGGATGATTTTTTTGTTTGTGGGATGGTGAGATTGTTATGTTCTTATAAAGCGAAAAAAGTCCCTACGAGACATAGCCAGACTAACCGCTGGTGGCTCGTAGGGTAAGAGGTTGAAAGCTGCAACAAACAGAAATATTTGCGCCTGACTCCGCCCAATGTCTTAACGACATACAAAAGTACGAATAAAATATGTAATGAACAAATGAAAATTTGTGTGAATTTGAGGTGTTATTTCTCTAATATTCTTTTGAAAATTCGTAGAATTTTACTACCTTTGAGGATTAATTGTAATTACTATGTCGGATACTGCAAAATATGTCGTGGAGCTGCGTGGAGCGGCTGTATATCACAATATTGATCCATATAAGGAGCTTACTGCAAAGAACTATCATACAGAGGGTGAGCGTGTTTTGGATAACCTCTCGTTGAGTGTTGCAGCGGGAGAGTTGGTCTATCTGATTGGTCGTACTGGTAGTGGAAAGAGTTCGCTGCTCAAGACGCTCTATGGTGAGTTGCCCCTTTTTGAGGGCTCAGGTGTTGTTGCAGACTTTGATTTACGCGAATTAAAGCGTAAGCAGATTGCTCAGCTACGACGCAATATTGGTATTGTCTTTCAGGATGTGGCGGTGCTTTCGGAGTATAATGTCTTTGAAAACCTTGCATTTGTGCTTCGTGCAACTGATTGGAAGGATAAGTCTGAGATTGATGAGCGCGTAGCAGATGTTCTCCGTCAGGTGGGATTGGAAAATCTGCATCACAAGATGCCTTTTGAACTCTCTGGTGGTGAGTGTCAGCGACTTATGATTGCTCGTGCTCTGCTTAATCGCCCTCGTTTGATTCTTGCGGACGAGCCGACGGGTAATCTTGATCCTGTAACAGCGGAGTCGATTGTGAAGTTGTTTCACTCCATTGCGGCATCTGGTACAACGGTAATTATGGCGACTCATAACACCTCTTTTGTGGAGAGTTATCCTGCTCGAACACTGTTATTTTCGAAAGGTGAGGTTAAAGAGGTTGAAATTAGTAACGAATAACTGCCTAAATCTATGATTTAGATTTGGTTATTTGAGAAAAAAACATTACTTTTGTACGTTTTTTAGGAAGAAAATTAAACTATAAATATGAGTACAGAACAAGAAAATGTAAAGAGAGTCGGCGAAGAGGAGTATTCCGCGTCGAATATCCAGGTGCTTGAGGGTCTTGAGGCCGTTCGTAAGCGTCCTGCTATGTATATCGGCGATATCGGCGAGAAGGGTCTGCACCACCTTGTATATGAGGTTGTGGATAACTCTATTGATGAGGCTCTGGCTGGTCACTGTAACGATATTTACGTGACAATTAATGAGGATAACTCGATCTCTGTTAAGGATAACGGTCGTGGTATCCCTACCGACTTTCATGAGAAGGAGGGAAAGAGCGCGCTTGAGGTTGTACTTACCGTACTTCACGCTGGTGGTAAGTTTGATAAGGGTAGCTATAAGGTCTCTGGTGGTCTGCACGGTGTAGGTGTATCGTGCGTTAATGCTCTGTCTACCCTACTTGTTGCAGAGATTCACCGTGGCGGTAAGATCTACAAGCAGAGCTACTCAAAAGGTGTTCCTACTTCGCAGGTTGAGATTGTTGGCGATTGCGATGACCGTGGTACTATCATTACCTTCAAGCCAGATAGCTCTATCTTTACCCTTACTACAACTTATCGCTACGAGACTCTTGAGAATCGTCTGCGTGAGCTTGCATTCCTTAATAAGGGTATTCGTTTGACGCTTACTGATATGCGCGACGTTAACGAGGAGGGCAATCCTCGTTCTGAGACATTCTACTCTGAGAATGGTCTGCAGGAGTTCGTAAAGTATCTCGATACAAACCGTGGCGAGCCTATCATTGAGTCTATTATCTATCTTGATACAGAGAGTAAGGGTGTACCTGTAGAGGTTGCTATGCAGTATAACAACTCATTTAGCGAGAATGTACACTCTTATGTAAATAATATCAACACTATCGAGGGCGGTACTCACCTTACTGGTTTCCGTCGTGCTCTTACTCGTACTCTTAAGAAGTATGCGGAGGAGTCAGGTATGCTCTCGAAGCTTAAGTTTGAGATTTCGGGTGATGACTTCCGTGAGGGTCTTACTGCAGTTGTCTCTGTAAAGGTTGCCGAGCCTCAGTTTGAAGGTCAGACAAAGACTAAGCTCGGTAATGACGAGGTTGCAGCTGCTGTAGATGCAGCGATGTCTTCTGCTCTGTCTAACTACCTTGAGGAGAACCCAAAGAACGCAAAGGCTATTGTAGAGAAGGTTATCCTTGCAGCTACAGCTCGCCACGCAGCTCGTGCAGCGCGTGAGTCTGTTCAGCGTAAGTCGCCACTTTCAGGTGCGGGTCTTCCAGGTAAGCTTGCAGACTGTTCAAGCCGCGATCGTTCAATCGCTGAGATCTTCTTCGTCGAGGGAGACTCTGCGGGTGGTACTGCAAAGCAGGGTCGTGACCGTAACTTCCAGGCTATTATGCCGTTGCGTGGTAAGATTCTTAACGTTGAGAAGGCTCTTGAGCACCGTATGTGGGATAATCAGGAGATTAAGAATATGTTTATCGCTCTGGGTGTTAAGATTGGCACTGCAGAGGATAGCAAGGCACTTAATCTTGAGGGACTTCGTTACGATAAGATTATCATTATGACCGATGCCGATGTCGACGGTGCGCATATCGCAACTCTGATGCTTACATTCTTCTTCCGTAAGATGCGTGAGCTTATCGAGAATGGCCACATCTACATCGCTACCCCACCACTCTACCTTGTTAAGAAGGGTAACCGTGAGCGTTACTGCTGGTCTGATGAGGAGCGCGATGCTCTTGTAGATGAGATGGGTAAGGGTGTTAAGATTACCCGATACAAAGGTCTTGGTGAGATGAACGCTAAGCAGCTTTGGGAGACAACTATGAACCCTGAGACTCGTATTCTCCGTCAGGTATCTATCGAGAATGCTATTGAGGCAGATCGTATCTTCTCAATGCTTATGGGTGATGAGGTTGGCCCTCGCCGTGAGTTTATTGAGGCTAACGCTACATACGCAAACATTGATGCTTAATATAATGTAACCAAAGTGGGGAACGGTCAGCACTGTCCCCCACTTTTATTATACCCAAAACTATGGAAGTTACAGTTATTGGTGTCGCAGGCGGCACAGGTTCGGGCAAAAGTACACTTGTAAAGCGATTGCAGGAGGCATTTCGTAGTGAGGATGTGGTGACACTCTGCCACGATTACTACTATAAGGCTCATCCAGAGTTTAGCTATGAGCAGCGTACTCAACTTAATTACGACCATCCGCAGGCGTTCGATACAGATATGCTTGTAGAGCATGTTCGAGCATTGAAAAACAATGTAGCAATCGAGCACCCTGTCTACTCATTTGTGGAGCATAATCGTACAGATGAGAAGGTTGCAGTAAAACCGTCAAAGGTTATTATTATTGATGGTATTCTTATCTTTGAGAATAAGGAGTTGCGTGACCTGATGGATATCAAGGTCTTTGTAGATACCGATGCTGACCTTCGTTTGGCTCGTCGTATTCTTCGCGATGTGCGTGATAGAGGTCGTAGTATGGAGTCTGTTATTAGCCAGTACACCACAACGGTAAAGCCTATGCACGAGGAGTTTGTAGAGCCAAGTAAGAGATATGCAGATGTGATTATTCCAGAGGGTGGCTTTAACTCTGTGGCAGTGCAGATGCTTATTCAGAATATCCGCTCGATTGTTGAGAAGTAGTTCTGCACTACAAATAATAAATCCCGTAAGGAAACTTACGGGATTTTTCTTTATACCCAACTCTTGATGTCTGATAAGAGATTTAGAGCTTGCAAAGGTGTTAAACTATTGATATCCAAGTCTTTAATCTGGTCGCGTATCTTGATAAGGACTGGATCGTCAATCTTAAACATTGATAGCTGTATGCCATCTGTTGGAGATTGTGCTGCACCACTAACTGAAGGCGATGGACGTCTACCCTTCTTGCGCGCTGATGGAGATACAGATGGTACAATCTCATTATTTCCATATACCTGCTCAAGATTCTTGAGTATGGATGAGGCTCTTTCGACAATCGATGTTGGCATACCGGCCATTCGTGCTACGTGAATACCGAATGAGTGCTCGGTGCCTCCCCTCTCAAGCTTACGCAAGAAGACAATCGTGTTATCCACTTCGCGTACAGAGACGTGGTAGTTCTTTACACGAGTACACATTTGTTCCAGCTCGTTAAGCTCGTGGTAGTGCGTTGCAAAGAGTGTTCGTGGGCGAATGTCGCGATAGTTGTGTAGATACTCAACCATAGACCACGCGATTGATATACCGTCATAGGTACTTGTACCTCGACCAATCTCGTCGAGCAGTACAAGGCTGCGCTTTGAGATGTTATTGAGAATACTTGCACTCTCGAGCATCTCGACCATAAATGTAGATTCGCCTTGAGAGATATTGTCGCTTGCACCTACGCGGGTGAAAATCTTATCTACAATACCGATATGTGCCTTCTGTGCAGGAACAAATGAGCCCATCTGCGCCATAAGTACAATGAGTGCAGTCTGGCGAAGCAACGCCGACTTACCCGACATGTTCGGACCAGTGATAATTATCACCTGCTCGCTGTCGCTGTCAAGCATAAGATCGTTCGGAATATACTCCTCGCCAATACCCATAAGGGTCTCGATTACAGGGTGTCGAGCAGCCTTAAGCTCAATCTTTGTTCCCTGATCGAGCGTTGGGCGACAGTAGTTGCGTTCAACGGCAAGAGTTGCAAAACCGAGCAGAGTATCTATGGTTGCAATAATCTTCGCATTGTTCTGTAACTGCTTGAGATGTAATGAGATATAGGCAAGTAGCTCGTTGTAAATCTGCTGCTCAAGCGCCAACATACGCTCCTCGGCACCAAGGATTTTGCTCTCGTACTCCTTTAACTCCTCGGTAATATATCGCTCAGCGGCTGTAAGGGTCTGCTTGCGAATCCAAGTCTCTGGAACACGGTCCTTGTGGGTGTTGCGTACCTCTATATAATATCCGAATACATTGTTGTAGCTAATCTTGAGCGATGGAATACCAGTTGCCTCGCTCTCACGCTGCTGAATAGCCTTCAGTACATCCTTGCCGTGCATAGCTACTCGGCGTAGGTCGTCAAGCTCGGCATTTACCCCATCGGCAATAACGCCTCCCTTCTGAATTTGATTATTTATCGGGTCTGGATATATGTCGTGAGCCAAACGTTCGCGAAGTGCTGTAAGTGTGTCAATCTTCTCGGCAAGTGAGTGCATAACCGCGCAGTCAGTGGACTCTAAGGCCGCTTTGAGTATCTCAATGGCCGAAAGTGAACGTCCAAGCTGTACCAACTCGCGTGGAGTAACACGCATAGATGCTACGCGAGAGACAATTCGCTCAAGGTCATTTATGGCTCGTAACTGCTCGCCTGTTGTGTAGGTTAAATCTCGGTCTGCCATAAATGCTGCAACAATATCCTGACGATGCGAAATCTTCTCAATGTCAAGTATAGGCATTGCTATCCAACGGCGCAACATTCGGCCACCCATAGGTGTTAGTGTACGATCAATAACTTTGGCAAATGAGTACTTGTCGCCACCAGCGGAGTTGAAGAGCTCGAGATTGCGGATGGTAAATTTGTCAATCCATACATAGTCGCTCTGATCTAAGCGAGAGATTGACGAGATATGCGCAATCTGTTTGTGCTCAGTAAACTCAAGGTAGTAGAGAATTGCTCCTGCGGCGGTAATACCCTCTACCATTCCCTCTACGCCAAAACCGCGTAATGAAGGCGTGCCAAACTGTGTACATAGTTTGTCTACATTTACCTGATATGAGAATACCCACTGCTCAAGGCGGTATGTATAGTGTTTTCTACCAAAGGCGTTGGCAAAACGATCCTCCTCGCCACGCTGATAGACAATCTCTTTTGGTGCAAGGCTTGAGATGAGCTTCTCTACATACTTGTCATCACCCTCTGCAACAAAGAACTCTCCTGTTGTAATGTCAAGAAATGCTACGCCTGTCTTCTCTTTACCGAAATAGACAGATGCTAAGTATATATTCTCCTTATTTTCAATAAGATTTTCGCTCAGAGTAACACCTGGTGTAACAAGCTCGATTACGCCACGCTTTACCAGTCCCTTCACGGTTTTTGGATCCTCCAACTGCTCACAGATAGCCACACGCTTACCTGCACGCACTAACTTTGGCAGATAGGTCTCTACTGCGTGGTGAGGAAAACCTGCTAGCTCTACCGAGGAGGCTGCACCATTAGCACGCTTTGTAAGGGTTATACCGAGTATAGATGACGCCTCGATAGCATCATCGCCAAATGTTTCATAGAAGTCTCCGACACGAAATAGGAGTATCGCATCTGGGTGCACAGCCTTGATTTGGTAGTACTGCTTCATCAAGGGTGTTTCGACATATTTTTTCTCTGTTGCCATAATTGGCAAAGATACGATTTTTGAGCGATTATTCAAAGAATTTATCGTCAAAATTGACTAAAAATACTCGCTCTGTGGCTCGAGTCAGAGCTGTGTAGAGCCAGCGGAGCATATCCTTTGTCATTGGCTCGTCGCCAAAGAGAAAACGATCGATAAAAACTGCCTTCCATTGGCCACCCTGAGCCTTGTGACAAGTGACCGCGTATGAGAATTTCACCTGCAGCGCGTTGAAGTATTCATTTTCGCGTATCTCCTTGAATCTCTTGATTTTACTCTTTATATCGGTGTAATCTTTCTCAACTTCGTAAAAGAGTTTTTGTGACTGCTCATATGTTAGCGATGGAGCTTCTGAATTTATTGTATCAAGTAGCACTTTGCACTCGATTTCAGTGCTGTCGTAGTCGTCAAATTCGAGAACGGCCGAGGCGTATCTAAACCCATAGAGCTCTTCAAATCGTCTGATACGCTTAAGTCTGGCAATATCGCCGTTTGCGATAAAGCTCATTGGGCAATCTTCTATGCGCTCGGTGTAGTGGTAGTTGTTCTTTACAACCATCAGCATATCACCACTCTCAATCTCCTCCTCGGCAAAGAGAATATTACGCCTAATGCCCTCGTTGTAGCGATTTGCACGCTTGTTTGAACGGGTAATTACGATTGTCTCATCTCGGCCATATTTGTCATAGCAATCCTGTAACTTCTCCAAAAACTCACCGCCGCTAACTGACTCAATATCATTGTATTGTATATCAAGATGCGGAATTTCGAATATGTTGTTTTCTAGCATGCAGCGCACAAGTGTCGCATTAAAAAGTATGCCCGATGTCTGCTCTTGACGAACAACCTCATCCATTGTTTCGTAAATTACATCTCCAAATGGTAGAAATTCGGCAGGTGAAAGAGCTGGACTGTAGCTATCCCCAACAGGCGGAAGCTGTGCAGAGTCACCAACAAGCATTAGTCGGCATCGCTTGCCACTGCGAACATACTGGATAAGGTCGTCAAGCAGAGAGCCACTACCAAAGAGGGTCTTGTCGGCATTCGTTCCAGATGAGAGCATCGAAGCCTCGTCGACAATAAAGAGGGCTTCATTCTCGCGATTGATGTTAAGCGAGAATTTTGACTCATATGCAGCATTTGTCTGCTCTCTATAAATGCGTTTGTGAATTGTAAGGGCCTTTTCGCCTGAGTATTGTGACAAAACTTTGGCTGCACGACCTGTTGGTGCAAGTAGGATTGTCTTGATACCCAATGATTTGAGGGCAGCGACAATTGCGGCGATAATAGTGGTTTTTCCCGTTCCAGCATAGCCATTTAGGACAAAAAAAGTCGAAGAATTATCTTCAGAAAGATAATCAGAGAATGATTCTATGATTTTTTTTTGATTTTCCGTTGGTTGAACCGATAATTTTTCGTAAATTTGGGTCGCAATTGTGATGCTTTGCATTTTCGATTGTTTTTAATTGGTTACAAATTTAACCTATTTTTCGCACTATTGCAACTAAACAAAAAATTATAAATTAAAAACATTTCTAAAAATGGGAAAGAAATTACTTCAATTAGTGCTGGCTCTGGCGGTTGTAGGTCTGGGCTTCTATGTCTATGTACTTATCTCTACTCCAATCAAGTTTGCTGAGGAGCAGAAGGTTCGTGAGAAGGCGGTTATCACTCGTATTAAGGATATCCGTACTGCTGAGCGTCAGTTTAAGAGCAAGTATCAGCACTTTACTGCTGACTTTGATTCGCTTATCAACTTCGTTCTCAACGAGACAATGGAGGGTGAGCGTCGTCTTATTGACGAGGATGACTCTGTAGCAATGGCTCAGGCTCGTAAGAAGTATGGTCGTAAGTTTAAGAATGTAGAGAAGTTTACCTACTCTATCAAGGACTCTCTGTTCAAGCACCTCTCTGTAGAGGATGTACAGAACCTTCGTTACATTCCATACTCAGACAATAAGGAGTTCTATCTTGAGGCTGCAATTATCACAACTGAGTCTAAGATCGTTATCCCTACTATCGAGTGCCGTGCACCTTATATCAACTTCCTCGACACTGTAGTTTACCGTCAGGAGGTTATCAACTTGGTTGACCAGTGTCTGAATGTTCTTAACAAGTATCCGGGCATCAAGTTCGGTGCTATGGACCGTGGTAACAATGAGGCAGGTAACTGGGAGGAGCTCTAATAACTCCACAAATAAAGCGTCCATCCGTCTTGCTTCGGGTGGACGCTTTTTTTCTGCAACAAACTTAGGTGTTGTTGTAGAAAGCGGTGATATTTCCGTTATTGTTGACACTCCGCGTGTTACTCTTGTCACTCCGCAGATTGTTTCAGAGCTCTCTGCAGAGGATATTCTGGCAATAAACGGACAGGCATTACTCTCAGGCGAGGTTGCTGTGGTTAGTGAAGAGGTAGATGGCAAGATTGCAGTTATTGCTGTAGATAAAGCTGCTTTTGAGTCACTTGCAAACACCTATGCTGAGCGTTTGCATTTTACCACTCCCCTACTATCGGCTTCACATAGCGATGAGAAGGCATTGGTAATCGAGGTGAGCGATAATAACTACTATATTCGTCTATACAACGATGGGCTCCAGGTGGCAGAGGCGCTTGAGCTTGGTTCTGGCGAGGAGTTGCTCTACTATGTGGCAAATATATTGGAGATTGCAGCGGTGAATATACCTTATATATATATAAAGGGTGCGGCAAAAGATACTATTAAACTGTTCAAGAAGTACTACAAAGTTATATGCGAATAATCAGTGGCAAATATCGCGGACGAGCTATCAATCCGCCGAAAAATCTGCGTGCAAGACCTACAACGGATTTTGCAAAGGAGAATTTGTTTAATATTCTGACAAACCTCGTAGATTTTGAGCAGTGCGAGGTGTTGGACCTCTTTGCTGGTACAGGCTCTGTAAGTTATGAGTTTGCATCTCGTGGCGTTAAGAGTGTTACATCTGTCGAGATAAATGCTGTGCACCACAACTTTATTCGCACAACCGCTCGAGCACTTGGTGCTGATAATATCTTTGCGGTAAAGGCCAATGTCTTTCTATATTTGCGTAGCTGTCCAAAGAGTTTTGATATCGTATTTTCTGATGCTCCATACGATTTAGAGGGTCTGGATCAGGTGGTAGATATGGTTCTCGGTGAGAAAATATTGAAAGATGATGGAATTTTCATCTTTGAGCATTCTGATAAGTATAACTTTGAAAATCATCCATATTTTTGGCAATCAAGAAGTTACGGTAGCGTGCAGTTTTCTTTCTTCAAAAAGTAGTGTTTTTTTTGAAAAAAAAGTGTAAAAAAGTTTGGAGATTGAAAAATTTGCTCTATCTTTGCACTCGCAATCAGGAAGGGATAACACTACTGAAAGCAAGGTTCTTGGTGCGTTAGTTCAGCTGGTTAGAATACGTGCCTGTCACGCACGGGGTCAGGGGTTCGAGTCCCCTACGCACCGCACCAAAGAAGACAATCGAAAGGTTGTCTTCTTTTTTGTATCTATACAACAGATGACTCTACCAATATATCAAAAATTTGCAGCTATGAGAGAGATAAATCCCCAGCAGACAACCCGTGCATACGCCTTTGATATGTGGATGCAAGCACCGATGCCGATGGTTACATTTTTCAAGACGCTCGATGTTTCGCGCCTTGCGAGAATTAGCCGCAAGAAAGGACTGAAATTCAATATGCTGATGTGCTACTGCATCGGTCGTGCTGCTACGCAGATCAAGGAGTTTTATATGCTTCCCGTGGGTGATAAGTTGATGCAGTACGACACCATTGCCGTAAATACGATTGTTGCCAACACGGCGGGCGAGGTGAGTTCGTGCGACCTGCCTTATAGCGAGAAATTGGAGCAGTTCAATAGCGACTACTTGCGCCTAGCGAAGCAGGTGGCAGAGAGTTGCACTGACCACGACCTCTCGGCAGAGAGCATGGTTATCGGCACCTCGGCTTTGGCGCAGTACGAAATAGATGGGGCTGTGGGTATGTATAGCGGCGTTTTCAATAATCCTTTTATGATTTGGGGCAAGTATAAGCGAGGACTATTTAAGACAACGCTGAGCGTGTCGTTTCAATTCCACCACACTCAGATGGACGGTGCCCACGCCGCAAAATTCCTTGACGCTTTGCAACGAGAGATAAACAGAACAAAAGTGTAACTCAGTATTGTGTAGTTACCAATAGAGATAAAAATTCTATACTAATGGTGCATTTTTATTTGCAGATTAAAAAAATTGCCTTATCTTTGCACTCGCAATCAGGAAGGAACAAGACTTACTGAAAAGCAAAAGGTTCTTGGTGCGTTAGTTCAGCTGGTTAGAATACGTGCCTGTCACGCACGGGGTCAGGGGTTCGAGTCCCCTACGCACCGCACCAAAGAAGACAATCGAAAGGTTGTCTTCTTTTTTTTTGTGTCTGTATCTTGGCGAGGGCAATGTTGATTACATCAACAGCGTGTTGTGCATAGTGTCATTTTGTGTGCAAGCCCACCATTGTCACTCTGCACAACACATCGCGTTGCGATTTTGCCCTCGAATACAGCGCTGCATATGGCACTGCTCACGTAAAACAGGGGTTGCGAGGATAAATATATTATTGCTCGCTATGCTGCGCATAAGGTATCCTCGCTTCGGCTTTGCCGGTCGAGTCCCCTATGCACTGTGTTGATTTTATTAATAGTTCTCCCCTACTTATTATCAGGCATTTTGACTGCCATATTGAGCATTGGGATAATGTCGAGCACCGCTTCGTTGTAGCAGACGGCGGCATATGGCGGATTTGAGACTATCTTTCCGTTATGTTTCTTGTGTAGAGAGTTAAAGAGCGGCGGCAGAGGACTTGACATACGGGCAAGCATTGCTGCGGGATGCGAAGACTCAATATCCTTTGCAGATGGGAAGTATAGTCGCTCCTCGCGTGGGCAAGAGTCTATGCAGACATTGATAAATATTACCTTACCATCGTCTGTGCCAAGCTCTTTGATGCGATTACTCTTGTGATAATGTAGTGAAGTGTACTCCAAATCATCCAAACCATCTGTAATATTGATTACAATTGGGGGAAATGATCTGTGATTTTGGCGGCATTCGCACCAGTCGCTCACAATATTATAGACGCTATCCAGCATCTCTAACATTGCTGTAGTGCCGACAGATCGAGGCTTTATCCACTCGTAGTATGCCTCAGGAACAAGTCGTAGATGGTTGTCTGGAGTGATGTATTCTATCGTTCGGCGTATGAGTTCGGGTCTGCTATTCTCGTATATCGTGGCAGGCACTGGGTGACAACTATCACAGAGTAATGGGTAGACGTCATAGCGAGAGTATCCTAACACAGAGAGGTCAAAGTAGTGGCGACTCTTATCTGCGTGGTTGCAACGAGTAATAAGTTCCTCGATTATCGAAGATGCAATCATCGAGGCTACCTCGCCCTTTGAAAGAATCATTGAGCAGTGTGTAAATGGCTCGCTCATTGATCCCGATTGATCTATCGCAATAACTACCAACAGCGGTGTCTCTGGTGTGACAAACTGACTATAACTACTCATATCGCTCCTTACAACTAAGATAGTACAAATATAGCTATTTTATTTGTAATATCTCTATTTTCGGGGTGTAGTTATTTGGGAAATGTCAGTCGTTTTTGCGAAAATATGGCGTGCAATTAGACTAATGAACGCACAAAGTTGTCAATCTCTGCAAAGATCTTATCCAACGACTCTATATTGCGCGTAGCCTTCTCCATCGGGCATAAATCGGTCTGCGCACGATTGATAATGTGCGGCACAGAACGGTTGTAGGAAATTCGTATAGAACTTTTATTTAGTAGCTCAAGAGCAAGGTCGCTAATAACATCTGTGTACAAACACTCTACGCCACCCAAAATCATCAGAGCCGCAGCGGCCCTTCCGACAACCTTATCGGCAATTTTGGCACCACAAAGAAGAGTCGGCTCAGTAGTGTAAATTGTGTAGAGGTCTTTAATGCCACGATTGTAAAATATGCGCACCGCTCCCCTATTTTCTACTACGCAGGAGCAGTTACGACTATGGAGTATCTCTTTCAGTCTCTCCATTATTTTACAGCTAAACGGTCTGTAACAGCCGCACACGCAGCATCACCCGTAATATTGAGCACTGTGCGAATCATATCAAAGACTCTGTCAAGCGCATACAACAGCGGCAGACCCTCAATAGGAATACCTGCACTTGCAAGCACTGCAACAACCATAAGCGTAGGGCCAGGAACACCCGCCTGACCAATTGAGCCGAGCGATGCAGTAACGGTAATTGCCACATAGTGCGCCATCGTAAGTTCTATGCCATAGAACTGAGCAAAGAAGAGCGCCACGAGCGTATAGTAGATAGCATTTCCCGTCATATTTATCGTAGCACCGAGTGGCGCAACAAAACCTGTGACCTGCTTAGATATGCCCATATTATCACACGCAGCCATAGTTACTGGGAGTGTCGCCATAGATGATGCTGTTGAGAAAGCGATAATCTGCGGGCGTGTCATCTGACGGAAGAACTCCTTGACAGATACTCTTGAAAAGAGCGAAACTGTCAGCGGATATACAACAAGGCCCATAACCAGAACTGCCAATAGATCTACCCATAGCAGATTTGCAACCTTTATCAGAACATCAAAGCCAAACGTTCCCGTAGCCTCGGCCATAAGTCCGAAGACACCAATTGGAGCTACAAGCATAACCTTGCCAATACACCAAATCAGCGCCTCAAGAATATAGTTAAGACCCGCAACAACCTTTTCGCGCTTGCTGCTCTCGATAGCCGCAATACCAAACCCAAGGAAGAGACCAAAGATGATAATCTGCAGTATATTACCCTCCGCAAACGCCTGAATAGGATTTGCAGGAATCATACCGATAATAGTATCCCAAAATCCCGCTTGATTTGCAACTGCATCGCCAGCATCTGCAGCGGCGTTAATTAGTCCAACACTCTCTGCAGATAGACCTGCGCCAGGTTTGAATATCAGACCAAAAACAATAGCGATAACGATAGAGATAACTGTTGTAAGCATAATATAACCGATGCTTACAACGCCAATCTTGCCAGCCGAGCGACTACCGCCAAGAGTTGCTGCACCCGATATAATAGATACCGCAACAAGAGGCACAACGAGCATCTTTATAAGCTGTATAAAGAGAGTTCCAAGTGGTGCAAAGACACTCGCACTCTCCCCCATTGCAACACCCGCAGCAATACCTGCAACCATCGCCACAAGTATCCAGAAACCGAGATTTTTTACAATCTTTTGCATACGCACTTCAGCTTTAATTAGAACTTAGCAACGGCGAAAACATTATTTTCTCTACTTTTGCAGTAATCTGTTAAACTGCCTGTATGGGATATATTCCACGAGCAATATTCCCCATTATACTTATAATTACTCTCTGTTGACGTCCAAAAATATATACTAAGTTTATGACTGAGTTTTGACTCTATTTTTGATTTTTCTCTATTTATAGTTTCCCACTCTTTCTTTGCAGGTAAATACCATCCATCGCCAAGATTTGCACACCAAGCGAATGCAGGGTAATTACTTCTCCAGTTGCTTTGACGTTTAACTACGGCCATATTTTTTTCGCCATCGTACTCATCTGTTGCGCCGATAAATCTCTTTTGTTCAGAGCCCATGGCCCAAACAAAATCATCAGTCGAACACATTTTACTAATAACCTTACCGTGCTTTCCTGTCGCATCTACCTCAAATACAACACCTTGAACGCCGTTGATTGTACATAGATCGCCAACTTTGTAAGTACGACCTGATGTCGAGTAAGAAGAGTTGTTGTACGAGCTATTTGAATAGCTGCTTGAAGAATTACTGCTGCCAAACTTTGCGATAGCACGTCCAAAACTGCCATAATTTTTCTGAGTTTTGAGATTACCACCACTCTTCATACTTATATCATAGGCGCACTGTACACCACCGTCTGTGGTATTTGTCTCTGTTGAAGAGTAGTACCAATATGTATCGGTAAATTTATCTGTCAACTTAGACTCAATAAGAGATTTGTTTCGAAATATGGTCTCCCACTCAGCTTTTGCTGGAATATACCATCCACTACCAAGATCATCACAATATGCAAATAGCGGGTATTTATCTCTCCATCCATATATTTGTTTAACGACAGCCATATTCTTCTCACCATCGTATAGGTTGTTTGCGCCAATTGTTCGCTTACTTTCAGAGTCATTACTCCAATTGAGCATCCTTGCACTCTTCTTAAGATTTAATATCTTTCCGCTTCGACCATCTGCACTAACCTCAAATACGACACCCTCCAAGCCGTTTTCGTTGTAGTAGTCACCGACCTTGTAAGTTCTGCCAGATGATGAGTAGTTAGAAGAGCTGCTATAGTTGTTATTTGAATAGCTATTTGATGCGCCATTACCAAACTTTGCAATAGCACGAATACGGGTAAAGGTATAGTCATCTGTAAGATCCTTGCCGTGCTCACCCGACTCGTCGAAGTTCATTCTTACGAGTTTGACAGAGTGAATGCCCTTTGATGTGGTATATGTGCCCTCAGTCGAAGACCAGTACCAACGAGGATCGCCCTTCTTTGAGAGTTTTGTGCCACCGCGTGCCTCAAGAGTGCTATTTACCTTGCTCAGTGTAGATGCATTGTACAGCAGAGTCTCCAACTCATTGATAGCTGGCAGATACCAAGCGCTACCAAGATTTGCACACCAAGCAAATGCAGGATAGTTGGTCTTCCAATCGTATATTCGCTTTACGATGGCCATATTCTTCTCGCCATCATATTTATCTGTTGCACCAATAGATTTGCGACGCTCGCTGCCCTTGGCCCAAGCGGTCCTTTCATCTGATGGCTCTCTCATACTTACAATCTTTCCGCTTCGACCGTCAGAAGAGACTGCAAATACTACACCCTCAAGGCCGTTTTCGTTGTAGTAGTCACCCACTTTGTAAGTTTTGCCAGAAGACGAATAGTTGCTTGAAGACGATGCACTGCTGCCATTAAGCTCGTTAAGTCGCTTTTTCGCATCTTCGTGACCTTGCGCAGCTGCCTTCTGGTACCACTTTTTAGCTTCGGTGATATTTATAGTTACGCCATTACCCTTTTCATAGCACCAACCAAGGCTATATTGAGCATTCTTGTTACCATTATCAGCAGCCAGACGATAGAGTCTTGTAGCTTCTCCGTAGCTCTTCTCTACACCGCGACCATAGTAATAACACTCAGCCAAACGGTTTGCTGAATACGAAGAACCCTGATCTGCCGCCTTACGATACCACTTTACTGCCTCGGCATAGTTCTGGGTAACTCCATAACCATACTCATAGCAGTAGCCCATCCAATCTTGCGCTGTAGAGTAGCCCTTTTCTGCGGCTGCAAAGAAGTACTGAACAGCCGAGTTGTAGTCTTTATTATTGTAAAAATCTGTACCTTTCTTATTCAACGCATCTGCAGAGAGAGTTGTGTCGACCTCTATTGGTGTTACACCCTTGAGCGCTGATGCAACATACTTTTTCAGCGCAACATTGATTGTCGAAGTCTTACCCTCAGCAATAGTCACAGACTCTGTATGGTCCACATATCCCTGCTTAGATACAGTTACGGTGTGGTTACCAATCAACAGATTGTCGAGTGATAGCGGTAGACGACCAACATTGTTGCCATCAACAGCCACATCCGCCATAACTGGAGTACCAGATATGACAAGCGAGCCAACAATTGGAGTGAGTGGCGGAATTGTATAGCTCTGTGTTGCACTGCTTGCAGATATTGTCTGCGAAATAGAGCTGCTCTTATAGCCACTCTTGCGTGCCTCAAATAGATATACACCCGAAGCGAGCTTTCCTTTCCAACTACCGCTACCCTTCTGTTTGCCGTTAATCCAAATCTCAGCACCCTCTGGCGCATTTACAACCACATTGGCAAAATCAGCGGTAAGAGTTGGTGTGAAATTGGTTGTCTGATTGTCGCGAATAGTAACATTCTCACTATATGGCTTGTATAGCTCCTTGATAATGCGAACTTGGTGCTCGCCACTTGAGAGCTTGTACTCTCTAATCGGAGCTGCACCGATAGCCTTGTTGTCAACAAAGATAGTTGCACCATCAATTGTATTACCGAGAACAGATAACCAACCATAAGCAGGTTTGAGTATAAGCTCCTTCTCGACCTTTGAACCCGCTACGGTAAATGTTCCGCGAAGGTCGTGATAATCTTGCGCTGAGACTGTGTAGTTGTATGTGCCATTCTCAAGCATCAGACTTGTTGCACCATCTTGCAGCGGATGTACACTACCGTCAATCATCAGAATAGCATCAGCCGGCTGAACAACAAATACTACGAACTGCGGCTTTGATGCCTCGGTATTTACTATCTGTCGGAACTGAATAGACCCCTTGTTTACTGCAATCTTCTGCTCGTGCTTAATGCCACCATAATCTACACGCAGCGTATGCTCACCGACCATTACCTCCGATACGGTAAGGCTGTAGTTGCTGCCTGTACGCCCCTTGAATACTCCGTCGATATATACGTCTGCGTCAATGACATTGCTATTGACAACAATCGAGTAGGTCTGATTTAGACTCGCCTCAAGATAGAACTCCTTATCCGCCTCCAGCTTGAGTGTAACCTCGTTAGAGTATCCAAACTCTGGATGATAGAAGTAGAAACGGGTCACAGGCAGTGCTGTCATCTCAAGGATAAGGCCGTTATCGTACTCGGCAGTCTTACACTTGATAAGCTCGTTGTTTGAATGAATCTTCACCTCTATACCGTCAATCTCTGTGCGAGTCATACGGTTAATCTTCACCTTAAGACGTGCACAAGGTCGACGCGACGAATCTTTGCCAATAGCATCGATAGCAACACCAGTCAGCGCATCCGACTGAATGGCTCTGAACGATGATTGGTCAATAATTATCGAGTGTTCCTCTTGCGCTGTAGCTACAGCAAATACGAAGATAGCAATAAAAATAGAGAGTAGTCTTTTCATAAGTTTTGGGGTTTGCCCACAAATATACAAAAAAAAGAGAGGAATAAGAATATTACCCCTCTCTTTTTGCTATAATTCGATAATTATTTAAGCATCTTGAGCTTTTTGTCGGCAGTAGTTGCCTTGCGGAACGATACAGCATAACCACCACCAGCAGCTACAGCCTGCTTAAGTGTGCTCTTAGATGTACAACGTACCTCGCGGATTGTGTATGCCTGAGGGTTGGTCTTGTAGTGTGCATCTGCTGCATCTGCGTAGATCTTTGCAACATAAACCTGATCAGGCTCAAGGAAGTCGAGTGCTACGGTAGATGTACGAGCATCGTAACCCGCTACAGAGCCGAGGAACCACTCGCCTGTATTCTTTGCCTTACGAGCAACGGTGATATACTCACCTACCTCAGCCTCAATATAACGGCTATCAGACCAGTCGATAGCTACATCCTTGATAAACTGGAATGCATCCATAAAACGCTCGTAGTTCTCTGGAGTATCTGCAGCCATCTGGAGTGGCGAGTAGAGTGTCAGATAGAGCGCAAGCTGGTTACAGATAGTTGCATTTACGTGTGATTTGTTGTCTGGATTGAGCTTCTCAACCTCCATCTCAAACAGACCTGGAGTGTAGTCCATAGGACCACCCTGCAGACGTGTAAATGGAAGGATACAAACATGGTGTGGACGAGTACCGCCAAATGCCTGATACTCAGTACCACGTGCAGACTCATTACCAACAAGGTTTGGATATGTACGGCACAAACCTGTAGGACGAACTGCCTCGTGTGCATTTACAACAATCTTGTGCTCTGCAGCCTTCTTGAGTGCATAGAGGTAGTGGTTGTTCATCCACTGGCCATAGTGATACTCACCGCGTGGGATGATATCGCCTACATAA
Organism: Alistipes sp.; assembly: GCA_045633445.1. GTDB lineage: Bacteria > Bacteroidota > Bacteroidia > Bacteroidales > Rikenellaceae > Alistipes. The sequence goes on along the minus strand of JAZQYI010000007.1, from coordinate 171,235 downwards.
CCACTCTTAAGAGATGTGTAACCATACTTGTTCATCAACTCGTATGCAGCATCCATATGACGCTCATAGTTACGAACAGATGAAGAGGTCTCGTGGTGCATCATCAAACGAACACCCTTGCTGTGTGCATACTCATTAAGCGCCTTAATATCGAAGTCTGGGTAAGGAGTTACAAAGTCAAATACATAGTCCTTTGTCTTACCAAACCAATCCTCCCAGCCTACGTTCCAGCCCTCGACAAGAACCTCATCAAAGCCGTGCTCTGCAGCAAAGTCAATCAGACGACGTACGCGAGCATTATTTGCCGAGTGCTTTGGACTCTGCTTAACCTTTGAGTAGTCTGTAACACCAAGCTGAACTGCAGGAATCTCGTCTGTGTAAGCCCAATTACCGCCACCGGTAATCATCTCCCACCAAACACCTACATACTTAACTGGCTTAATCCACGATGTATCCTCATAAGCACAAGGATCATTGAGGTTAAGGATAAGCTTTGAGGCGAGAATCTCGCGGCAGTCGTCAGATACCATAACTGTACGCCAAGGTGTGCGGCAAGGAGCCTGAAGGTAACCCTTCCAGCCGAGTGCATCTGGTGTAAGGTGGCTATTGAATACCATCTTCTTGTCATCCAAATCAAGGTGCATACAAGCGTAGTCTACAAGAGCAGCCTCGTGGAGGTTGATGTACAGACCGTCGTCGCTCTTCATCTGCAGAGATGTCTGTACACCAGTTGCAGAGAATGGAGTCTGTGAAGAGTTTGGTGTAATTGCCTGCTGCATAAGACCACGAATCTCTGAAAGGCGTGAACGGTGGTACTCATACTCCTGAGTGTCATAGTCGCCAGGAATCCACCACGCAGTGTGGTCACCAGTCATTGCAAACTGGCTCTTCTCCTCCTTGATTACGAAGTATGTAAGCTCCTTCTGCTCAGGGAATACATAACGGAAACCAAGACCCTCATTGTAGAGGCGGAAGACAATGTCCATTTTGTATTTACGCTCTGTCTGCTCAAGCGATACGGTCATCTGCTTATAGTTGTCTCGGATAGTTGCAACCTCACCCCAAACTGGAGTCCAAGTAGTATCTGAAGCGGTACGAGCAACATTTGTCTGTACGAAATTATCATACAAAGAGACTGTCTTGCCGTGGTCAGACTTGGTAATCTCCTCACCAAAAGAGATCTGGCGGTCCTGACCTCGTAACTCAAGACCCATGCCACTTGGAAGAATTACAGCCTTACCCTTGTACTCAAGGCTGTAGAGTGGATTACCATTCTCGCCAAGCTCAAAAGTAAGTTTTAGATTGCCATCAGGCGATGTGAGCACCTCCTTTGCAGAGAGGTTCATTACTGCTACTGCGGCAAAGAGTGTTAAAAGTACTTTTTTCATATATTTATCTCTTATATTCAACTACAATAACGCTGTGTGGCGCAACTTTAGTATTGTTGTCAACAACTACCTGCTCACCAGAGATTACGCAACGACCATCCTTAAGTGTAGCACCAATCTCGGCGTAGTTTGACCACGGAATATTCTTAGTCTCGCCTGAGTTGTTGATGTATACAAATACAGCATCTGTGTCGTTATAACGGAAGTAAGCATAGGTGTTATCACGAGTCATAAAGTGCATTGTCTGGCCGTTGTGGATAACCTCCTTGTCCTTACGCCAGTTGAATAGACGAGCAGAGAAGTCAAACAGCTCCTTGTGCTGACCCTTACGACCCTCGGCTGTAAGAAGGTTGGTCTTATCACCAGCCCAACCACCTGGGAAATCGATACGAAGACCACCGTGACCCTGACGAAGATCTGCAGAGCAGAGCATCATCTCTTCACCGTAGAATACCTGTGGGATACCACGCATTGTTGCAAGCATTGCAAGGCCAATCTTTGCACGGCCTGGGTTACGGTTGATAACATCGCCGATACGGGTTGTGTCGTGGTTGTTTGTAAAGATCATCATATTGTCAAGGTCGTGATATACGAAGTCATGTGACAGACAGTCATATACACGAGTCATACCCTGACCCCAACCAGGATTGTCGCAAGAGAGTGCGTGGCAGATAGCCTCCTGAAGAGGGAAGTCCATAACCGAACGCAGGTGGCTGTTAAAACCATCCTTATTTGCATTGTCACCCTGCCAGTAAGCGAGCTGAGGGATAGATGATGTCCAGCACTCGCCCACAATGTTGATATTAGGAAACTCGGCCATAACGCTCTTACACCACTCGCTCATAGGCTCCTTCTCGTTGTATGGGTATGTATCTACGCGGAAACCGTCAATATCAGACCACTCAAGCCACCAAACAGCCCACTGCTTGAAGTAGTTGAGAACGAACTTGTTATTGAGGTTCATATCTGGCATAGATGGAACAAACCAACCGCTCTCCTGCAAATTAAGATCATATGCAGAGGCGTTAGGATCCATATTTGTAGAGAAGCATACGTTTGTACCTGTGTACTGAGGAAATACGTGTACCCAATCCTTAAATGGAAGGTCCTGCATCCACCAGTGAGATACACCGCAGTGGTTTGTCACAACATCCATAATAACCTTAATATCGCGCTGGTGAGCCTGAGCAACAAACTCCTTGTAGAGATCATTGTCACCAAAGCGTGGATCAATATGGTAGTAGTCACCGCAAGCATAACCGTGGTAAGACTCGTGTGGCTCATTGTCAACAAGCAGTGGAGTTGGCCAAATAACGGTCATACCGAGTGATGCGATATAATCCAGACCGTTAATCATACCCTGCAAGTCGCCACCGTGACGACCGAAGAATGCCTTACGGTCAGCCTTCTCAGTTGTGCAAGCAGTTGAATCGTTCTCTGGATTGCCATTACCAAAACGGTCTGGCATAAGCAGATAGATTGCATCGGCAGTAGTAAAGCCCTCACGCTCTGCAGAGTCCTTACGACGCTCTGCGATAGTGTATGGATACTTAAACTGCTCATCACCCTTTGTAAATACAAGGTAATATGTACCCGCATCTGCGCTGCTATCTACAGCAACATCTACAAAGAGGTAGTTAGGGCTATCAGCCTTGTGTACAGCAGTGATCTCTACCCCACCATTACCCTCAATGGCTACGTTATACTGCGAGATATTCTCGCCATTAATCATAAGCTGCAGAGGAGTCTTCATGCCAACCCACCAGCTCAGTGGCTCTACGCGAGCAACCTGATTAGTAGCATCTGCAACAGCCTCTAGATTGAATGAACTGCCATTTGAGCAAGCTACAGCACCCAATACTGCAAAAAATACCAAAAACTTCTTCATATTACTTTGTAATTATATTCCAACCCCAAGCTGCAATAGTTGTATCGTCTACAACTACAGCCTCATTTGTAAGATTTGCATATACAGTAACTGAGTTACCCTCTACAGAACGAGTAAACGCAAATACGCCTGCTGGTACATCCTCAATATACTCAATCTTACCACCGCGCTCACCTGCTGCAAGAGCAACGTTATTGTGACGAAGTGCAATCATCTCCTTGTAGAACTCGGTATACTCGTTGTTCTCCCATGCAGGGATATGATCCTTCTCAAAAAACTCGAAACGCTTGTTCCAACCCATCTCCTGACCAGTATAGATGAGCGGCTGACCATTTGGAAGAGTAAAGGTGAGCATAGCCATAACCTTTGCTGCATCACCCATACGCTCGAACTCAGTTCCTGCCCAAGAGTTCTCGTCGTGGTTAGATGTAAACATCAGACGGAATGCCTCTGCAGGGTGTGCGGCCGCATCCTTTGCGATATACTCTTTAAGCTCTGCTACACCCTTCTCGCCACGAGCAATAGCGTTGAGCAGGTGGTGAAGCTCCCAAGCATAAGAGGCGTCAAATGAGCCATTGTGCAACTCTGTGTGCTCACCCTCTGCAAGCCAATACATCTGTGGATAGTCCTTGCGGATAGATGGAATTACGCTCTTCCAGAAGTCAAATGGCATCTCGCAAGCCATATCGCAGCGGAAACCATCGATGCCGCGCTCCATCCAGAAACGCATAGACTTCTCCATCTCGGCACGCATATCGTGGTTGTCGTAGTTGAGCTTCGCAATATCTGTCCAATCATACTGAACGATAGTATTACCCTGCTCGTCACGAACATACCAATCTGCAGGCTTCTCAGTAATCCAAAGTGCATCTGGTGATGTGTGGTTAGCCACCCAGTCGATGATAACCTTCAGGCCGAGCTCGTGAGCCTTCGCTACAAACGCGTCAAAATCCTCAAGAGTACCGAACTCTGGGTTTGTTGCGCAGTAGTCAGAGATAGCGTAGTAAGAGCCAAGCGTACCCTTGCGCTCCTTTACACCGATTGGATAGATTGGCATCATCCATACAATATCCACTCCTAACTCAGCAAGTCGTGGCAGGTGCTCTGCAGCAGCTGCAAACGTACCCTCTGGAGTGTACTGACGCACGTTCATCTCATACACAACCGCATCGTAAGTCCAATCTGGATGTGCACCCTGTGGTGTGTTGTTGCAACAAGAGCTAAGAAGCGCCGCTGCAATCAGAGGTAAAAATAACAATTTCTTCAACATAGTTTTATTGGTTTTAATTTATAATCGTTAGGAACCGAAGGGCCGATCAAAGCCCTCCGGTCAGTATATCCAATACTACTTCTCTACAATAGTATATGGGTGAGCAAAAATATTAAGCTCGTAAGTTACAGTACCGCTCTTAACAGTCTTGAGGTTTGCACCGTCCTGAGTAAGGTTTGTAACATCGCCACCGAGGTTGATACCCCAATCAGCGTTGAAACGAACCTTATACTCGTTATCAGCAGGTACATTCTCGATAGTTGCATTCCAAGTCTGGGTAGTCTCGTTGTAGGTCATCTCTACATCAGTACCCCAACCACCAAATGCATCGCCATTACCAATCAGACCTACCTTAGTGATAGCTGTAGTGGTAAGAGTGTTTGCATAGTAGTCAAACTTGATGTGCCAAAGACCTGGCTCGAGTGAGATATTGCCTGCGCCACCATCAGTGCTGATAACGCCGTCAGTCATACCATAGTTGATACCATCCCAGTTAAGGTCTGTGCAGAACTTGAACTCCTTAGACTCTGCATTGGCAGGCATATAGAAGTAGCCTGTAAGCACGCCACCCTCGCCCTTAATAGTAGAGTGAGCATTGCCGTGGTTCCAACCCTGGTAGCCACCGATGATGTGGAGAAGAGTTGGAGCTGGGCCAGCCTCAGCAAGAGTGTAAGGTGCATCAAAGAGGTTAAGGGTAAAGGTTACCTTACCGTTATAACCAGCCTTGAGGTTGCCACCACCCATTACAAGGTTGTTTGCCTCACCACCAAGTGAGATGTTGTATGCGTTGTTCTCAGCATCAACTACGTCCCACATATCGTTGAAACGAACCTTATACTCCTTCTCAGCAACAACGTTCTCAACAACAGCAGTCCAAACGCCACTCTCTGCATCGAAAGTGAACTTCGCAGCATCAGCATCCCAGCCACCTACAGCCTCACCGATAAGGCCGATAGATGTGAGTGGAATGTCAACGAGCTTGAGGTTTGCAAGGTCGAAGTGGATATAGTGTAGACCTACAGTGAGTGCGATGTTACTTGCGTCAGGAGCTGTAGAGATTACACCATTTGCCATACCGTAGTTAGTGCCGTTCCAATTCTGCTGTGTAGTGAACTTAACCTCGTTCTTACCCTCAGTGTCAGCAAGAATATTTACAAAGCCACGGAAGATGCCATCCTCACCTGCAAGCAGACGAGAGCAAGCACCTGCAGGGTTCCAATCCTGATAACCACCAACAATATAGAGAACAGCCTCTTTATCGAGGTTGATAACGATAGAGATAGTGTCATTTACACTCTCAAGACCCTCAGCAGAAGCGGTTACAGTGAAAGTAACAGAGTACTCGCCACCCATAGAGATAGCCAAAGCAGAGAGCAACTCGCCGTTAGTTGTAGAGTAATAGAGGTTTGAAGTAGTAGCCAGAGTAACAGCCTCACCGCCATCAACAGCAGCAGATACTGTATACTCTACCTCGGTTTCAACACCGAATTTTGCAGCAGTCCAAGTGAGTGAGAACTCCTCAGCAGCAGTCAAGTCATTTACAATCACGTTGCTGTGATTTGCAATGTCAAGATTGCGTGTAGGAATTACCATCTCGTCTGCATCGTGGTTACAAGCACCCAAAGCAAGGAGTGCTGCAGCCGACAGTATATATTTCCAAATTTTCATAATCATTTCTCTTTATTATAAGGTGGCAACGCAGTGTTGCCACCTTGTTGTTTGTTACTCAGCTGCTACAGTTGCAAAAATTGGAGATGGATTTGTTGCATCCTCAGCAAGTGCAGGAATATCACCACGGAAGTTGATAGTGAAGCGAACCTTACCAGAGAGGTCTGTAGTACAGTTATCACCACCTGGAACAAGATGAGCCATATCACCACCCCAGTTCATAGCCCAAGGATCAGAGAAGTCGCCACCTGTAAGACGGAACTTAAACTCGCCACCAGCGCAGTTGTCGCATACGCCAGACCAAACCTGACCGTTAACGTCGGTGCAAGTCAGAACAAGGTCGTTTGCTACATCCCAGCCACCAACAGCGCCACCAATAACATTGACAGCACCAGCCTTCTTAAGGCTAACAGAACCAGAAGTAAAGTCCGCAGCAGCCTCGACAGTAATCCAATAAGCACCGCTATTAGCACCCTCGATTACGATGTTGTCACCACCTGGAGTCATTGCAGTAACGCTACCACCAAGGTTTACATCCCAGTTTGGACCCTGAGTAAACTTGAACTCTACATTTGCAGTTGGATCATCTGCATTTACAAGGTAAACAAGACCCTCGTACTTGCCGCTATCCTCACCAGTCTCCCAAAGGATTGGAGCTGTATCTGGAGCCCAACCCTGGTGGTTACCAGGAACGTGGATGTAACGACGAATCCAAGGAGCAGTTGTAGCTGTGATGGTTGTGATGTTAAGAGTAATAGACTCTGACTTCTTGATATAAGCAGGGCTATTGTTAGAGATTGAAGATGTTACATAGAGAGTAATCATCGATACAGCACCAGCCTCAAGACCAAGGCCCTTCTCGTCAACAAGGATGTTGTTCAGAGCCTCCTTGGTCATAGTGTAGCTTGTAGTAAATGACTGACCGAGTTGAACCTCCTTCTGGCCATATACTACGTAGAGGCTATAGATAATCTGTGCAGGATAACCGTAGTCAACCTCGCTCCAGGTGAAAGTCACATTGTTGGCAAGTGTATCCTCGTCAACAACGATATCTGCGTGAGCGTTGAGCACCGGAGCGACAACCTCATCAGCAGGTGCAGCATAGGTCTTATCTACCTCCTGGCAAGAGAAGGCGAGCAGAGCAGCTGCAGCTATCGAAAAATATTTCAAAAATTTCATTGTTATACCCTATTTATATTAATAACCAACATTCTGAGTGAGGTTCTCGTTAGCAACCAAATCCTCATCAGGAATTGGGAAGAGCTTCATATGATCAGCAAGTGCCTGACCAGACTCTGCACCACCCTTGAAAGGCCATACATAGCTGCCCTCTACAAACTTGTTGAAGCGGATAAGAGTAGTACGACGAAGACCCTCCCAGTAGAGCTCGCGAGTAATCTCAGTGAATACATTATCAAGTGTAATGCTTGAGATAGCTGGGTTAAGACCTGCACGCTTCTGAAGATCAGTGATGCACTTAACAGCCTTAGCGTCAGCAGTTGAACCACCGTCGATACGAGTCTTAGCCTCAGCATAGATCAGGTAGCTCTCAGCAGCACGAAGAAGTGGGAAGTCGACAGAAGCAAACTGCTCAACAATAGCACCCTCACCCTTCTCTGGACGCTCACCGTAGATATCATTAGCGTCAGAGTGGAAGTTGTTGAACTTAAATACGTGCCAACCATTAGTAAATGCGTCGATAGCCTGCTCCTTCTTCTCTGAGTACTTGAGAGATACAAGCGCACGCTTGTCAGTAGTAGTAAACTTCTCTACATTGTCACCAATAGCAGCACCATCAGTAGCAGCACCGATAAGATTTGCAACAAACTGAGTTGAAGTGTTCAAACCAGCCCAACCTGCATACAGACCGAGGTTTTTATTGTTGTTAGTACTTGCAGCGATGAAGTAAGTAGGGCCACCGTAAGACTGAGTCTTGTTAGCGTCGTAGCAAGCAGCCATTACGATCTCGTTCAAAGCCTCTGGATTCTGACCGTTGTCACCCATAAAGAGCTCACGATACTCTGTAGCAAGAGGGTACTTCTCAATAACCTTCTCTGCAGCAGCCATAGCCTCTGCATATACGGTAGCATCCTCAGTACCAGTATAGGTCTTGTGGTTGATGAGCAGACGAGCAAGCAGCGCATAAGCAGCACCCTTGTCTACGCGTGGGTAAACCTGTGTGTGAACAGCCTTAAGAGCAGACTCCTCAGATACCAGGCTCTCGAGCTCTGTCTTAAGCCAAGCGTAGAGCTTGTCAGCAGAGATCTGCTGCGGCTTAACAGCACCCATAGGGTCAGCCTCTGTAGTGAATGGAGGGTTACCGAAAGAGTCGAGCAACATCCAGTATGCAAGAGCACGGATTACACGAACCTCAGCACGCTCAGTAGCGATCTCAGGATTTGAATCGTCAGTGCTACGCAAGTAGTTGTTAGCAAGAGTAACGGTCATAACACCGCGAACATAAGTTGCATAGATTGCATCATTCTTAGTTGCGGTCCAAGTATTGGTAACAATCTCCTTTACCCAAGGGTCACCCCAAACACACTTTGCCTCATCGGTTGTAAGGGTGTTGATAGACCACCAAGCACGGATAAACTCTGATGCACCAGAGTCGCTAACTGCGATATCGCTACTACCTGCACCATTGGTACCAGTAATATTGAAACTACCGTAAATTTTAGCCAGCTGACCAAGACGATATGTAGGGTTTGTAAAACCATCGCTACCTACTACATCGCTTGACAACGGCTCCTGATTAAGATCACCTACACACGAAGTGAGGGTGAACGCCGCAAGAGCGGCAAGAATCATTATCTTTTTCATAAATTTTGTCTTAATTAAAAGTTAATACCCAAGCGAATGCTGTAGATGCGTGGACGTGGATAGATGTTGCCATCGATACCACCTGCAACAGAGCTCTCAGGATCAAGACCGCTGTACTTTGTAAGAACGAATACGTTCTGTACACCAGCAGCTACACGAATCTGAGTGTTGCTCTGACCTACCTTACGGAAGGTGTAACCGAGGTTGATGTCATCCATACGGAAGAATGAAGCATCCTCGAGGAACATATCTGACAGTGACTGTGCTGTAGTTGAAGCATCCTTGAAGCCATACTTAGCACCTGCAACCTGTGTATTTACGAAGTAACCCTTGTCGATAACATCACGATAGTATGCAGTAGCACCGCTACGGAGTACATCGTTGAACATATAGTTACCAACAGTACCGTGACCGTTAAATCCGAAGTCCCAGTTCTTGTAAGAGAGCTTGAGGCTTACACCATAGAAGAAGTCAGGATTTGGACTCTTGTTAGACATATAGCGGTCCTCGTTAGTGATCTGACCATCGAGGTTACGATCAACAAGAGCGTTCTGGATTGGGTTGCCATTCTCGTCATAAACCTGCTGCCATACATAGAATGTGTATGGAGTGTAGCCTACCTGGTGACGCTGAACTGTGTTACCGGTACCACCACCTGCGCCACCGAGGTCGATGTATGCAGAAGGGAGCTCAGTAAGCTTAGTCTGCTGCCAAGTACCATTCAGACCGATCTGGAGGTTCCAATCCTCAGTCTCTACAGGGATAAAGTTGAGAGATACCTCGACACCCTTATTCTCCATAGAACCGATGTTCTGGTAAACGTAGTTAGAGAAGTTTGCACCCAGAGGAACGTTTACATAAGAGAGCAGGTCTGCAGTCTGGCGGTAGTAAGCATCTACCGAACCGTTGATACGACCACGGAGGAAGCCGAAGTCCAAACCTACGTTGTAAGTAGTAGTCTCCTCCCACTTAAGGCTATCGTTGTAAGCCTGTGGGCGAACTGGGAAGTAGAACTGATCAGGACCGAGTGGGTACTGAGTTGTAGGGTTCTGTGAGATAATTGAGTACTGAACAGCTGCATAGTTATCACCGAACTCCTGCTGACCAGTCTTACCCCAACCAAGACGAAGCTTGAGGGCTGATACAACCTCTGAATCCTTCAACCAGCTCTCCTGAGCGATGTTCCAAGCAGCTGCTGCTGATGGGAAGAATCCCCAACGGTTCTTACCTACGAAACGAGAAGAACCATCGGCACGCATAGTAACAGTGAACAGGTAGCGAGAGTCGATTGAGTAGTTTACACGACCATAGAAAGATACGAGTGCATTACGAGATGCGCTGTAAGTAGTATCACCAATCTGTGTTACATCAAACAGTGTGAGTGTAGGATCTGCTGGAGCAATACGACCGAAGTTGCTGTTTGTAGTCTCAGAGTGGTTCTTTGACCATGAGTAACCGAGCATAGCGTTGATGTTGTGAACACCAATCTCCTTCTTGTAGTTAGCATAGAACTCCAAGAGCTGGTTCATGTGCATATTGTTATAAGTTGTGTAACGACCACGACCCTTGTACTTACCATCGTCACCACCATCGCGGTTAGCGAAGATAGAGCCTGGCTTGTTACCCTTGTTACCATTTGTAGAGGTAACGTCGAGACCGAGGTTGAGATTGAAGCTCAAATCCTCAAAGCCGTGTACCTTATAGTCGAGCTGGATGTTACCGATAGCACGGAGAGCCTCATTAGCATCCCACTGATCGTAGAGCATTGAGAGTGGGTTTACTGCTGTAAGGTCTGTACCCCAGTTGAAGTAACCATTGTTAAGCTCTCTATTTACCGCACCGTCTGCAGTGTAGTTGTAAGGGCTCTGAGTAGGATCAAAGTATACAGCAGAACCAACAACGCCACCGTCAATATAGTTAGCGCGGTTATAGATACCCTTAGCGTTGAAGTTAAGTGAGAGGTGATCCTTGAGGAACTTTGGAGCCAGGCTGATATCAGCATTGATACGCTGGTTGTCAGAGTTCTTGATGGTACCACCATCGTATACATAACCTACAGATGCTCGGTAAGGCATCTTATCCTTTGCAGCAGAACCTGTAATAGATACGTTGTGGTCAGTTGCAATACCGAGACGGAAGATCTGAGCCTGCCAATCAGTATCATATGCACCAAACATAGCGTTTGACTTGTCAGCCAAGTCTGGAGCAACGCCGAGAATGTGCTCCTTGAACTGAGCAGCATTCATCATATCCATTGTATTGTAGTTGTGCTTTACAGATACGCTACCGTTGTAAGATACACGTGGTTTGCCATTTGCACCCTTCTTTGTAGTGATGAGGATGACACCATTAGATGCACGTGAACCGTAGATAGCAGTTGCAGATGCATCCTTAAGTACTGTAAATGACTCGATGTCGTTAGGGTTTACAGTAGCAAGACCGTTTGACATACCAACACCCGCCTCACGAGCTACAGGTACACCATCGATAACGATAAGTGGATCGTTGTAAGCAGAGAGTGATGCACCACCACGGATACGGATCTCAGCACCAGCGCCTGGAGCACCGTTACCAGATACGATGTTTACTCCTGGAACCTTACCACGGAGAAGCTCCTGTGGAGAGGTAAGAGCACCACGGTTGATCTCCTCGGCACGAACAGCGATAACAGAACCGGTCATATCGTTCTTCTTTACAGAACCGTAACCGATAACTACCACCTCGTCAAGACCCATTGCATCCTCCTCAAGAGTTACGCGAGCAAGCTCTGCAGAAGAGGCTACAAGCTGTACGGTCTTGTAACCGATAAAACTAATCTCGACAACAGCGTTGCCGTCCTTTACGGTCAGCTCATACTGACCCTGAATGTCTGTCATCGTTCCGTTGACTGTGCCAACCTCAGCTACGGATGCTCCGATTACCGGAAGACCGCTTGCATCGACAACGACACCCTTCAGCTCCTTGCCCTGTGCCAGAGCAAGTTGCGGTGTAATTACGCACATTAGCGCAATTGTCACACACATTAGAAGTCTTTTCATAAAAATTTAGAGTTAAAAATAAGTATTTGGTGTTACTTTGTTTTCTCCTTGATAAAGAATACTGAAACTGCACCGAGAATCATCGCTACACCCGCTACAACGAGCATCATAGCCTGATTTCCACCAACCAACAAGAGGATTACGCCACCCAGAAGCGCTGCGATAATCTGTGGCAAGCAGATAGTGCAGTTAAACAGACCCAAATATGCACCCATTGAGCTACCAGAGAGTGAGTTGGTAAGCATTGCAAATGGCATTGCAAGCATAGCTGCCCAACCGCAACCGATAAGGATAAATGAGATGAATAACAGATACTGGTCGTGGATAAAGAAGGTTGAGATAAAGCCGAGTGCACCCAAAACAAGGCTCACAGAGTAACCAACCTTCATCTTGCGGAACATAGGCAGCACCATAGCCCAAAGTACAGAGCCGATAGACTGCACTGCAAACAGCACGCCTACCCAGTTACCCGCAATCTGATAACCCTCAGATGTGGTGTCTGTTGTACCCCAAACATTACCTGCAATAGCAGCAGTTGTATATGTCCACATATAGAGGAAAGCAAACCAGCAGAAGAACTGCACCAAGCCAATCTGCCAGAACGCCTTTGGTGCGTGGATAAGCAGGTGGAAAAGGTTTGTGCTCTCCTTTTTGTCCTCCTCGGTAATGTTGTGGAACTTTGCATACTCCTGTGGAGGCATCTCCTTAACGGTAAATCCGGTGTAGAGTACGCATAGAATCATAATTGCTGCTCCTGCATAGAACGAGTATGTTACAGAGTCTGGAATAACACCCTCCGGAGCGATGTTGCTAATACCAATCCAAGTGAAGAGGTACGGGAAGATGTAACCCATCAGCGAGCCAGCATTGCAGAGCAGACTCTGGATAGAGTATGCCTTAGCCTTCTGCTCATCGTTAACCATATCGCCGACCATCATCTTAAATGGCTGCATAGCCATATTGATCGATGTGTCGAGCAACATCAACATAATAAGACCGAAAGACATTGCGGCCTTTACAGTCAGATTGAGGCTTCCTGAATTTGGTAGCAGGGCCATTACAAGCACAGCCACCAGTGCACCCAAGTAGAGGTATGGCTTGCGTCGACCCCAGCGGCACCAAGTCTTATCGCTCCAGGTACCAACCAGAGGCTGAACAATCATACCCATCAGTGGGGGCAAAACCCAGAAATAACTCAAATCGTGCGGATCTGCACCAAGAGTGGCAAATATACGGCTGATATTTGCGCTCTGAAGTGCATAGGCAATCTGAACTCCAAAGAAACCAAAATTGAGGTTCCAGATCTGCCAAAATGAGAGATTCGGTTTGTTCATTGCTTATAATTATTAAAAATTCTTAAAAATTTCAAAAATAGTTAATATCAACATTCAAATTTTCAAAATATTTTTTTACTAAGGAAATCTTCGCGTGCGAGTGGTTATATTTATTCTATGAAGTGCCTAAAAAACGGGGTGAATGGAATTGTATTTGTTGTAAATTTTTACCGAATGATTTAATGAAATATTTACAAATTGTTTGTTTGATCGAGAATTTTGTATTAAATTTGAACTGTTTTTGATAGAAAACTTATGAAAACACTGCGTTGTTCGCATATAATTCACATTTTTGCACTCATTCACGCTGCCATAGTTTTGCTGTGCGGTGTGCTTAGTGTCTCCGATGAGTTTATACTGACAGTTGCGACCGTTTCGATGATTGCTATTATCGGAGTGCGCAAAGGTCAAGGTTTGGGTATTATTGCTGCGTGTGTTATCGCGGGAAACATCCTCGGTTTTGTCATCGGAACTTACGGCGCAGAACTATTGTCTAACATTCTGCCTTACTGGCTGTTACACGCTATTACCTCATTCTTTACTACAGAAATAATCGGCTTTAGTAATCTGCTGATTTTCAACTCTATCGGGGGGGGGAAGAGTAGCCAGACCAATCAGTGGTTGCCAAACTTGTTCCCGATGATTTTGATGCTTGCCATACTGCTGGCCGTCAGAGTCATCTACTCCAAGATTTTTGGCAATATGCTCTCGGATGAGGTGGTTAATTTGTCGCTCAGATTGCTACTAAGTAACTCTTTAGCAATCCTTACGCTTATTTGTTGTAACATTATCTATCTTATTCTCAGTCAGCGAATTGAGTGGCTGTCTACCCCAGTTGGATATATTGTTGGAATTATCTCGGAGGCTGGTATAATCGCATCAATTACATCGGTTATTATCGGTTATAACCTCCCATTTGGTACTGATGTTGCATTTCAAAATACGAGTTTTATTCAGTTATTCTCAATTACGATAATTGCAAACCTGTTAATTTATGTCGTTATGTCTCTTGTTTCGTATGTTTACCAGACGCGTAGCCGTATTGAAAAGGAGCAGGAGAAGCGCCGTTTTGCACAGTATCAGTACAATATCCTCAAGCAGCAGGTAAATCCGCACTTCCTCTTTAACTCGCTCAACATCCTGAATGGACTTATCGAGGAGCATAAGAGCGAGGAGGCAAGCGAATATGTTCGAAAACTCGCACTGCTCTACCGTTATATGCTACAAAATGAGAATGAGCACCTGGTACGATTGCAGGAGGAGTTGGTCTTTATTAATCAATATATTGACCTGCTTAAAGTGCGTTTTCCACAGGGTTTTATCGTAGAACAAAGTGTTGACGAGAACTGCAGAGGCAGATTCGTTGTGCAGTGCAGCCTTCAGGTGCTTATTGAGAATGCATTTAAGCACAATATTGTGCGCGCAGAACAGCCTCTGCATATAACTATCGCAACGGAGGATGAGTATATTATTGTTCGTAATAATTTACAACCTAAGAGCTCAAGCAGCGATGATAGCACAAAAGTTGGTTTGAAGAATATTTCAAAACAATATATGGCTGCTATTGGCAAAGATATTGAGATTATAAAGAGTGAAAACCTATTTGAAGTAAAACTTCCATTAATATAACCAACAACCTATGAATGTACTAATTATAGAGGATGAACTTGTAGCACAGCAAGCACTCGTAAGAGCACTGACTAACAACTTTGACGATATTCGTATCTGCGGTGTCTTAGATAGTGTGGATAAGAGCGTGCAGTGGTTGGAGAGCGAACCAACACTTCCCGATGCAATATTTATGGATGTTGAGTTGTCTGATGGTAAATGTTTTGATATCTTTGATCGAGTGAAGATTGATTGCCCTGTAATAATCGTTACTGCATATAATAACTATGCTGTTAAAGCATTTGAAATCAATTCGATAGACTATTTACTTAAACCTGTAAGTATAGCAGACTTAACTCGTGCTATTGAGCGTTGCCGTACCCGTTCTGTTAAGAGATTAGGTGCTATAGATACAGAGGCTCTACGCAATGCCATTTCAACCGAGTCGCGCCGATATAAGCAGCGTTATTTGCTGCGATATAACGACAAAATTGTTATGGTTGAAACATCAAATATCGCCTACTTCTACTCAGAAGAGGGTTGTACATATCTGATGACTCTCGGCGGCGAAAAGTATTTGATGGATATCTCGCTCGATACAATCAGTAAGGAACTTAATCCTGCAAATTTCTTCCGCATTTCACGCAGTTGCATTGTCGCGGACAAAGCTGTTGGGAATGTTGCAAAACGCTTAGGAAATAGAATAAAACTTACACTTAAGCCTTCTAGCGATATAGACACCTTTGTCAGTCGTAGTAAAACCGCCGATTTTTTGACGTGGTTAGAGAGTGGCGAACAGCAGAGTGTATAGTAAAGGCGGCAAATTGCCGCTTTTTTTATTTTTCATGTTCCTATTCAAGCCTTTTTTTGAGCACTTCATATACTTTATACAACCGCTCGCGCGCGAAGATTTTTGCCAAAGATCTTTTTTATTAAAATTTGCGGTTGAATTTTGAAATATTCACTAACAAAATACAAACTATGAGAAAAATTAACCTATTATTCCTGACACTCTGCTCAGTGCTGTTCGTTACTACAGCTTGTTTGGGCGGAGGTGATATGGTCGATAACAGACCTACTCAGGGACAGCAGAAGCCTGATCCAGAACCCGAGCCAGAGCCTGGTCAGCCAGGTGATGATCCTGGTGAGGCTATCGATCCGGACAACTACAACTTCCCATTCATCTGCACCGACCCTAAGTTCGTAACCGGTGATATGACAACAGATGTGCTTGTCTATCTCAACACCGCTGGTACAACTATGGACAACTTCAGTGGCGATATCTATGCTCACACTGGCGTACTTACCTCTGCAAGTACATCAACAGGCGACTGGAAGTATGTTAAGGCTGAGTGGACTGAGAATATTGCAGACTGCAAGCTGGTTAAGGTTAAACAGAATATCTATAAGCTCGTTCTCAAAGGTGGCCCTCGTGCATACTACGGCATACCTGCCTCTGAGACAATTACTCACCTTGCCTTTGTATTCCGTTCTACAGATGGTACTGTAGAGCTTAAGAAGGATGGTCAGGATATCTTTATCGAGCTTGCAAAGGAGGATCTCGATGTTAGAATTATCTCCCCAGCCGATCGCTCTATCCTCGATATTAACACCAACTACACCGTATCAGTAACTGCAAAGCAGGCAACATCTGTAGTTCTTTACAAGAACGATCAGGTTGTAGCAACCTCTGCAGGTGAGGATATCAACTACACCTACACCGTAGCTGTTAGCGAGGATGCGACATTTAAGGCAGAGGCATCTGATGGTACAAAGGTTGTTACTGACGAGGTCTCTGTTGCAGCTCTTGGTGCAACTCCTGTAGAGGCTCGTCCTGCAGGCGTTAAGGATGGTGTGACAGTTAATGGCAATAGTGCTACTATCGTACTCTACGCCCCTGGAAAGCAGCAGGTTGTACTGTTGGGTGATTTCAACGACTTTGCGCCAACTAACAAATATATGATGAAGAAGGATGGCGACTACTTCTGGTACACTGTTGATGGCCTTGCAGCTAATACCGAGGTTGCTTATCAGTTCCTTGTGGATAAGACTATCCGTTGCGCAGATCCATACTGTACAAAGATTCTCGATCCGTGGAATGATAAGTATATCAACGAGAACGGCGTAATCTACCCTAACCTTCGTCAGTATCCAGCAAATAAGGCTACAGATGTTCTCTCTGTATTCTCAACTACCCCATCTACATTCAACTGGGCTGTAACAGACTTCCAGCGTCCTAAGCAGAATAGCCTCGCTATCTATGAGTTGTTATTCCGTGACTTTACTACTGAGCGCTCTGTGAAGGCTGCAATGGCAAAGCTCGACCACATCAAGGCACTTGGTATCAACGCTATTGAGCTGATGCCTATCCATGAGTTTGACGGCAATAATAGCTGGGGATACAACCCTTGCTTCTACTTCGCTGCAGATAAGGCTTACGGTACTGTAGAGGATTACAAGACATTTATTGACGAGTGCCACAAGCGCGGTATTGCTGTTATTGTCGATATCGTTATCAACCACGCAACAGGTCTGCATCCGTGGATGAAGATGTGGTGCGGTAGCGATGGTCAGGCAGCGGCTAACAACCCATTCTTCAACCGCGTTGCTCGCCACCCATTCAACGTATTCCACGACTTTAACCACGAGTATGCAAAGACTCGTCAGTACTTCAAGGCTATGCTCCAGTACTGGCTTACTGAGTATAATATCGACGGTTACCGCTTCGACCTCTCTAAGGGTCTTACACAGAAGAACTCTGGTAGCAATGTAGGTACTTGGAACCAGTATGATGCATCTCGTATCGCAATTATTAAGGACTATGCTGACGCTATCCGTGAGGTAGAGGAGGATGCTTATATCATCCTTGAGCACCTCTCTGATGCAAAGGAGGAGAATGAACTTGCATCTTACAAGGGCATTATGCTCTGGCGTAAGGCTATGAGTGGCTACTCTGAGACCGTTATGGGTTGGACTGGTGGCGGCAAGAGTGACTTCAGCGGCGCAGCTGCATTCGGTCGCGTTGGTAACATCGAGGACCACGATGAGGAGCGTATCGCTTATAAGGCTATTGCATACGGTCAGAGCTATGTAAAGAGCGACTGGACACGCATCTCTAAGCACCTCCAGGCGGCATACGCATTCCACTTCCTCTCTCCATATCCAAAGATGATGTGGCAGTTTGGTGAGATGGGCTACGATGTATCTCTCGGCGAAGATGATAGCCAGAAGGTAGAACCAAAACCAGTACACTGGGAGTATATGGAGGATGCAAACCGCAAGGCGCTCTATGATGCTGTAAGCAAATGCATTACCTTCCGTACAACACACCCTGCAATGTATGGCTTTGATGGCACCACTACTATCAATACTTGGGCTGTTGGTGACGCCAATATGTCTGCCAAGACCCTCGTATATAGCAATGCCGGCGGTAGCGTTATTGTTATGGCAAACTTCACTAATGCGTCAAGCAACGCTACTTGCAACGTACCTGTTCAGGGCACTTGGAAGAACCTTATCACCGATGCAGCTGTAGAGCTCAACTCTGCAACCTACACCACTACCCTCGCCCCAGGCGACTATGTGGTACTGGTTAAGGAGTAAGAAGTGTGCTTCTTAAAGAAAAAGACCTCGAAATTCGAGGTCTTTTTTGTTTTGGTAATCAGAATTTCTACTTGGTAAACTCAATAATGGTACCAGTTGCGGTGCATACATTTCTAGTATAGAATGGAGGAACTCCCGATACTGCCGACTTAAAGCTGATGTTTACAATTGCTTGTGAAGATGTCAGTTGGGCATTCTTAAACATATCTGCAATTGCATTATCCTGCATAGCTTTCTTCGACAGACCGCCAATTCCGAGTATTCTTTCCACTTCGTTGCTACCCTCTACACTGCCAATAACTGTATAGTTCTTTTGTGAAAGTACAACCTGCGTTTGTAGAAGATTTTGATTTATAACAGGGTGAAATTGAGATGAGCAGGCGCTTAGGCAGAGTGCTCCAGCAATAGTAATTGCAAAAAGATAAATTCTTTTCATAGGATAGAGTTCTTACCCACCAACTCCAAATAGGTAGTTATATAAAAACAGAAAGTGTGGAGCTGATTTCGTTTATCTAATCGAAGGTTGTGGAAAGACCTATGTAGTAATAAACGCGCAATACCCCACACCTGGATAGTATGGGATATATGCACAAAACGTGCATAGCCGCATAGCTATACAAGAAGTGAGTGTTGTTCGTTCGCCCTACTACATTGAAAACTTCCACATTTTCGATTAAGGACTGCGAAAACACTTTCGTATGTCTGCTATTTTGCAATAGCTACACAAAGATATAAAATATTTTGCAATTATCGTCATAATAGGCCAAAATAGTGGATTATGCAGCTTGAAGAACCCTTTGAGTGCGGTTTGGATTAAAATTTTGTGATTTATTTTGGCATTTAAGAAAAATGTTCTATCTTTGCACCACCAAAAACGATTTGGTGCGATGAATTCGTAGCTCAGCAGGTAGAGCACAACACTTTTAATGTTGGGGTCCTGGGTTCGAGCCCCAGCGAGTTCACCAGACGACTGCAGAAATGCGGTCGTCTTTTTTTGTTTGTGGTGCAACTGTGTTGTTTCAGTAAAGAGAATATTCGTGATTGTATGCAAGCATCCACGCGATATTCCCTTTACCGAGATATGCATAGCATATCCACCACAAACAAAAACGGACAACTTGATGAGGCTTTATTGTGGGGTTACCTCGGTCGTGGATTTCCGCACCGCGCAAGCGCGACGTTCGGCACTCCCTCGGTGACGGCTAAAGCCGTTCGAGCCCCAAGAAGGTGGTGCAACTGTGTTGTTTCGCTAAAGAGAATATCCGTAATTGTATGCAAGCATCCACACAATATTCCCTTTTTATTGCGATGTGCTTTATATCGAGCTTTCTCTGTTTGAAAAGTTAAAAAATTAGCTAAAAGCTAACAGTCAATAGCGAATAGCAAAAAAATTACTATCTTTGCACGATAAACAATAAATTATTGCTTACGAAATATGGCAAGAAAGAGAGGTCAGTTGCCCTTTATTGAGGGTTTAGAGATAACCGCACTGGCGGCGGAGGGAAAGGCTATGGGCCACCACGAGGGTATTGTGGTTTTTGTGCCAATGACCGTTCCTGGAGATGTTGTAGATGTACAGATTAAGGCTAAGAAGCGTCGTTTTATGGAGGGAACGGTAGTAAACTTTGTAAAGCGATCAGAGCTTCGTTGTGAGCCTGTATGCGAGCACTTTGGCGTTTGCGGTGGTTGTAAATGGCAGAATCTCCCCTACTCTGAGCAGCTTAACCAGAAGACCTCTCAGGTGCGCGACCAGCTCGTACGCATCGGCAAACTCGATATTCCTGAGGTAAAGCCATGTCTTGGCTCTGCAAAGCAGCTCTACTATCGCAATAAACTCGAATTTACATTTGCTGACCGCCGTTGGCTGACATACGAGGAGATTGCCAAAGGTGGCGATATAGCAGCAGCCCCAGCACTCGGTTTTCACGTGCCAAATATGTTCGATAAGGTGCTTGATATAAACAAGTGCCACCTTCAGCCAGAGCCATCAAATGCCATTCGTGACTTTATCAAGGCTTACTGCATCGAGCACGACTACTCTTTCCACAATGCTCGTGAGCACCAGGGACTTATGCGCGGCATTATCATCCGCACAGCCTCTACTGGCGAGATTATGCTCTCAGTTATCTTCAACGAGAACGACCAGTCTCGCATCACTGCCCTACTTGACGCTGTTAAGGAGCGCTTCCCAGAGATTACATCGCTTATCTACTTTGTAAACGAGAAGTGGAACGACTCATTGACTGACCAGACCCCTATCTGCTATGCAGGTAAAGATCATATCTTTGAGAGTATGGAGGGTCTGAAGTTCAAGGTAGGCCCAAAATCGTTCTATCAGACCAACTCCGAGCAGGCTTACGAGCTCTATAAGATTACTCGCGAGGCGGCAGAACTCAAGGAGGATGATGTTCTCTACGACCTCTACACAGGTACTGGCACTATTGCCAACTTCTGCGCTCGTCGTTGCAAGAAAGTTGTAGGTATTGAGTATGTACCAGAGGCTATTGAGGATGCAAAGGTAAACTCTGCTATCAATGGTATCGACAATACCGTATTCTATGCGGGCGATATGAAGAAGGTGCTTGATAATGAGTTTATTGCACGCAATGGTCGCCCAGATGTGATTATCCTCGACCCGCCACGTGCTGGTGTAGACGAGCCGGTTATCGATGTTATTCTCAATGCTGCACCACAGCGAATTGTCTATGTGAGCTGTAATCCTGCAACTCAGGCACGCGATTTGGCACTTATGAGCGGTATGTATCGCATCGTAAGCGTACAGCCAGTAGATATGTTCCCGCACACACACCATGTTGAGAATGTCGTTAAACTTGAGAAACGATAACACACTACACACAACTATAAACTAAAGAATTAAACAAATGAAAATTAGACACATTCTTGTAGCCCTTGCGCTGCTTATTGCTCTGCCTGCGTTTGCACAGAAAAATATCAGTAAAGAGAGCGACAAGGTTAAACGCGAGAAACTTGGTGGCAACGAGATAAGCACCAAACTCGCAAGCAAAAAGGCTCGCCCACTTGAGCCAGACGCTGTTACACGCGAATTTCTCTATAGTGTTTCGCCAGAGAATCCGTACCATGTCGTAAATCCGACCATTGTAACCCTTACAAACGATGTATCAGACCTTCCAGACTACGGTTCAAGACATATGTTCCTCTTCTATGTCGATCCTGAGTCTTATGTTACCGAGAGTGCTAACCGCGCGTTAGAAAAGGAGCTTAAAGCAGATGGCGCAATGGGCTTTGAGGGTAGGACATATAGCCCTATGATTCAGGGTTATGCTGTTCTGAACCTCGCAGATACAAAACTGCCATCGGGTTTGGTTCGCGCCGTTGTTCGAATGGTTTTGGGAAAGAATGTCCCTTCACTTAATTATGCAGATAACGACCATAGCCTACGTAACGCGTGGAAACTGCCAGATGTGAACAATAAGTTTGTACTGATGTTTATTACTAAAGATGGCGATTTGGTCTTCTACCGTGAGAGCCCGATGAGTCCTGAAGATAAAGAGCTGATGTATCAAACAATTGCACTTTACAGATAGTAAAATTACCCACGGCACAAGTCGTGGGTAGTTTGTATAATAAAAGTAGTTATTTGGGCGTTATAATTGCAACAAAAGTAAACAGATATGAAAAAGTTATTTATTACCCTACTGGCAGTAGTATTTGCCTTGCCTCTATTTGCGCAAGAGAGCGAGAACTATATTCAAGTAAACGGCGTTTCGGAGATTGAAGTTGTGCCAAATCAGATATACCTCACCATTACCCTCGACGAGAGCGATAGTAAAGGCCGTCAGGCAATTGAGCTGCAGCGCCGAGAGATGGTTAGCGCGCTGAAAAAGATTGGTATCAACACCGAAAAGAGCCTTACAATGGAGGATATGTCAAGTAGCTACTATAAGCGAGGTAATTCGCTTGCAAAGGCGAGTTATCAGCTGCTTCTCGGCTCTTCGGAGCAGGTTGTAAAGGTCTACGATGCGCTTGCAGAACTCGGTATCTCTGACATAAACATTACTCGTGTGTCGCACACAGATATAGAGCAGTTTAAGAGTAAGTGTCGCAAGGAGGCGATGATTAACGCTAAAAATGTGGCTACAGAACTTGCGGAGGCTGTAGGACAGAGTATTGGTGCATGTATCTACATATACGATGCTAATCGTGGAGTGACTCCAACCTACTACAACGACAGAGTTATGATGCGCTCAATGGCAAAGGTTGCTAACGAAGAGAGCGTTGTCGAGCAGGAACCTATCGAGTTCAAAAAGATTAAACTCAACTACTCTGTAAGTGCAAAATTCCGCATTAACGAGTAGTAGAGCGCTTTATATCCGCTTAAAAGATGGTCATAAGGCCATCTTTTTTTGTCCCTACTTTTTATCTCACGCATTTTTTGCTATCTTTGCAAAATAAAACATTCAACTATGAATATTGTAAAATTTGTATTTAACCCTATCCAGGAGAATACTTATCTGCTTTGGGATGAGACTCTGGAGTGTATTATTATAGATGCAGGCAACTGCTCAGCAGCTGAAGATTCGCGTTTGGCGGAGTTTATTGCAGAGTATGGTCTTAAGCCCGTTATGGCTGTAAATACCCATGGCCATTTTGACCATATTATGGGTGTAAATTTCCTCAAGCAGACCTATGGCGTGCAGTTTGCCCTCTCTTCAAAGGATGAGTATCTGCGTGCAACAGCTCAGCAGAGCTGCGCTATGTTTGGTATTGCTGCTGTTGTAGATGTTCCGCAGATTGATCTCGATTTGGACTCTGTAGAGAGTATCTCTTTCGGTAATACAACCCTCAAGGTTATCAAGACCCCTGGTCACACCCCTGGTGGTGTTTGTCTTTTGCACGAGGAGAGCAAGCAGCTCTTTACGGGCGATACACTCTTCCGCGAGAGCATTGGCCGCACAGACCTCCCTGGTGGCGAGTATGGCACAATTATCCGCTCTATTCTTAACAATATTATCCCATTGGGCGATGAGGTTGTCGTATATCCTGGCCACAGCGAGAAGAGTACAATCGGTCACGAGTCTCTTTACAACCCGTTTGTTGTAGAGGCTCTCAATGGTGAAGTAAACTACTAAAAGCACTGCGATTATGCGTATAGATATTATAACCGTTGTTCCAGAACTCCTTGAGTCGCCTCTTAATGAATCTATCCTTAAGCGTGCGCAGGAGGGTGGCTTTGTTGAGATACATATCCACAATTTGCGAGACTATACCGACGATAAGCGACGTACGGTCGATGACTACCCTTTCGGTGGCGAGGCTGGTATGGTTATGAAGATTGAGCCTGTATACCGTTGCATAGAGAAACTTAAGAGCGAACGCCACTACGACGAGATTATCTTTACCTCGCCAGATGGTATTCAGTATAACCAGCATGAGGCAAACCGTCTTTCGACCTTGGAGAATATAATTATCCTCTGCGGCCACTATAAGGGTATTGACTACCGCATCCGCGAGCACCTTATCACTCGCGAGATATCTATCGGTGACTATGTCCTTACCGGTGGCGAACTTGCAGCAGCAATTATCACCGACTCTGTTGTCCGCCTGCTCCCAGGCGCAATCGGTGACGAGGCATCTGCCCTTACCGACTGCTTCCAGGACGATCTTCTCGCCCCTCCGGTATATACCCGCCCTGCAGATTTCAATGGCTGGAAAGTGCCAGAAGTCCTTACCTCAGGCAACTTTGCCGAGATTGCCAAGTGGCAGGAGGAGCAGGCCTACGAGCGCACCAAGGCCCTCAGACCCGATTTATTGGAGTAAAATATGAGGTATTTTATCATCGCCGGAGAGCCGTCGGGAGATCTGCACGGAAGTAAACTTATGCAGGGGATTGCAAATGAGGATTGCGATGCCCGCTTTCGTTTTTGTGGCGGTGACCGAATGGTCGAGGTTGGTGGCAAAGATGGCCTTGTAAAGCACTACAAAGAGATGTCTTTCTTTGGATTTATGCAGGTGCTGCGCAATCTAAAGACCATTTTTTCGCAGATTGACGAGTGCAAGGCTGCCATCGAAGACTTTGCTCCAGATGTGATTATACTTATCGACTACCCTTCCTTTAATATGCGCATTGCAAAGTGGGCAAAGAGTAAGGGAATAAAGGTATACTACTACATTGCCCCGAAGGTTTGGGCGTGGAAGGAGTGGCGTGTAAAGGGTATTCGCAAGTATGTGGATAAGGTCTACACTATCTTCCCATTTGAGACAGAGTATTTTAATGGCAAAGGTATTCAGACAACCTTCTGCGGCAATCCACTCGTGGATGATATTGCACTGATGCGCTCAAAACTTGCTCCAAAAGAGGAGTTTATTGCCGAAAATGGCCTTGATTCTCGCCCTATTATTGCTCTGTTGGCTGGTAGTCGAGTATCGGAAATTAGAGAGAATCTGCCAAATATGGTGGCTATAGCCCAGCGCTTTGCAGAGTATCAATTTGTAGTAACTGCCGTGCCGTGGATAGATAAATCGCTCTACGATAGCTATATTGATGGTACAAATGTTAAGTATGTCTGCAACCAGACACAACAGACCCTTGCCAATGCTGAGGCGGCTGTTGTTACTTCTGGCACAGCAACGCTCGAAACTGCGCTTATGGGTATTCCGGAGATGGTACTGTATCGTATTCCAAAACTCTACGAGGTGCTGCGACCATATGTACTTAAAATTCCGTTTGTATCCTTAGTAAACATCAACCTCAATCGTGAGGCTGTGCGTGAGATTGTCTGCGCAAAAATCGACCTTGACAGTGCCGAGGCGGAGTTGCGTTCGATACTCAAAGGCGGCAATAAACGCGAAAATATGCTCGCAGACTTTGCGGAGTTGAGCGCACTTATCGGTGGTGAGGGTGCCTCACAGCGATTTGCAGCAGAGATTGTAAAAACACTCAAATAATATAGATAATAGAATATGAAGATAGTTGTAGTTCATAACATATCGGGTGGCAAAGAGCCTTATATCTCACTTCGCCCAGACAATGCAGTTTTGCGCAACAATGACGACTTCTATATGCCACACTTTTCGTCAGATATGGTCTGTGGTAGTGGCATAGTTGTTCGCATCTCACGCCTCGCAAAGTGTATTGCGCCGAAATTCGCATCTCGTTGTTACGATGGAGTTACTACTGGTGTAACCTTTGTGGCTCGCGATGTTATGCAGCGCGCAATAGACAACCACTACCCTACAGATGAGGCCTATAGTTTCGACCGCTCAACCGCCATTGGTACAGAGTGGCTTACTCCGGACCAGATAACAGTAGATAGCGACCTGTCAATGGCAATCGGTGAGAATGCTCAGAGCTACAGTGATAGTGATTTACTCTCTACGATTGATAAATACATATCGTTTGCATCACAGAAGCTTACCCTTAAAATGGGCGATCTTGTCTTTATTGCTAACGATATTAATGTTGCGGCAAAGCAAGGTGATAATGTTTGCGTTACTCTTAATAATATTCAACCGCTTAATTTTCAGATAAAATGAGAAAGTTTTTAACACTAATCTGTGCAATACTTGCTATCATAAGCTGTAATAACAATGAGGATACTCCTCAGCCGCAGCCTACACCAAAGCCAGAACCAAGTCAGCCTACATACAGCATCGGAGATCTCTACGATAATAATGGTGTTAAAGGTCTGATTTTCAAAGTTAATGCAGATGGAGAGTCGGGATTAATCGTCTCTCTTGTGGAGGCTGAGACAATGCTCGCCTGGAGCACCGATTTGGTAGTCACAAACGCCACTTCTCGCAGTAATGGAGCCGAGAACTGCGCAAAAATTATGAAAATCGCAGATTGGAACAGCAAATATCCCGCATTTGCTTGGTGCCACTCTTTGGGCGAGGGTTGGTACCTGCCATCGGTTAATGAACTGAAAGAGTTGCTGCTTATCTGTAGTGGCAACACCTTTAAGCAGGCAATTGTTACAAACAATGCAGCACGCTTCTCGGATGGTAAGTATCTCTCATCTACCGAGATGGATCAGTATTGGGCCTATTATGTAGATTATGCTACCGATATTGAGAAGGGAAACTATAAGCAATATACCTACAAAGTTAGAGCAATTCATACATTCTAATATGTTGTTATACAAAAAGTTAAATAATTTTAACTTAATCCTTGCTTCAGCTTCTCCACGCCGTCGTCAATTACTCTCTGATTGCGGTTTGCAGTTTGCCCTTGCCGAGAAGTTTGAGTGTGACGAGCACTACCCTGCCACTATGCCGTGTGGTGAGGTGGCTGAATACTTATCGCAGCTCAAGAGCAATGCATATCCAGCCCCTCTTCAGCCTAACGATATTCTGCTTACTGCCGATACGGTAGTTATCGCAGAGGGTAATATTTTAGGCAAACCTGCTGATAGAGAAGAGGCGCTTGCTATGTTGCGTATGCTCTCTGGATGTAAGCACACTGTAGTTACGGGTGTTACACTACGCACAACAAGCAGAACTCATAGTTTCTCTGTTGCAAGCGATGTAATTTTCCGCGAGATTACAGACGAAGAGATTGCCTACTACGTCGATACATACAAGCCATTTGACAAGGCTGGAGCATACGGTATTCAGGAGTGGATTGGTTATGTAGCTATTGAGGGTATTAATGGCTCCTTCTTCAATGTTATGGGGCTTCCAGTACAGCGACTCTATGTCGAATTGGACGCTTTTGTAGATACTGATTTGCAAAATTGCAAATAAACTACTATTTTTGTCTAATTAGTATTTAATGTGTTGAGTTATGTCACAATTTGTAGAGACAGAGTATGATTTGCTATGCGTAGCGTCGGCAGATCGTTTTGAGGATAGTGGGTGGCTGCTTGATTATGCTAAGTGCTCTACCCCATCGCTTATTCGCGCTATATATGCAAAGAAGCAACTTGAATTAGACAACACCCAGCAGGGACTATATAAATTCCGCGATTGGTTACCCATAAAGCGTCTGCTTAAGTGTGATGCTGCACCAATTACATATCGTAGCGAGGCTTTGGCAGAAAAGTTAGGTCTTGAGAACTTGTACATTACATTCAACGGTTACTTCCCTGAGCGTGGTGCCAATATGCAGACCTGCTCATTCAAGGAGACTGAGGCCTATAGTGTCTGTGCGCGTGCAGACGAGAAGTGCGACAAGATACTCGTTGTTGCCTCTGCAGGCAATACAGCCCGTGCATTTGCTAAGGTATGCTCGGATAACAATATTCCGTTGCTATTGTCTGTTCCAGAAGATAATCTGAGCGCCCTTTGGTTTACTGAGCCGCTCAACGATTGCGTAAAACTTATCAGTTGTCGCAAAGGAGGTGACTATTTCGACGCTATTCACTTGAGCAATCTTGCACTCAAATCTCCTCTATTCTATGCAGAGGGTGGAGCAAAGAATATTGCTCGTCGCGATGGTATGGCTACAACCGTTCTCTCAGCTGTAACAACCATTGGTCGTATTCCAGACTACTACTTCCAGGCTGTAGGTAGTGGAACGGGTGCTATTGCTGCTTGGGAGGCAAATATGCGTCTGATTGAGGATGGTCGATTTGGTAGTAACCTTATGAAATTGATGGTGTCGCAGAACGCTCCATTCCTGCCTATGTATGAGGCTTGGAAGGCAGATTCTCGCGCACTACTCCCTTATGATGACGACCAGGCTCGCAAAGATGCCGAGACTATCGATGCAAAGGTGCTCTCAAACCGCAAGCCGCCATACTCTATTGCTGGCGGATTGTACGATGCACTCAAAGCAACAAATGGCGACGTGCTTAAGGTAGAGAATAGTGCTGCAGCAGCGGCTGCAGAGCTATTCCTTGCCACAGAGGGCATTGATATTCACCCAGCAGCGGCAGTTGCTCTTGCTTCGCTTATTGCAGAGGTAGAGGCTGGCAATATCGATCCTAAGGCGACCATTATGCTCAACATTACAGGTGGTGGCGAGAGACGCGCTACCGAGGGTAAACAGTTGTGGTACCTCAAACCAAGTATTGTATTTGACCTCAATCCTAACGAGGCAGAGGTTGTAAGCAAAGTAGAGAAACTATTTCAATAATTTAGAATAGAATATACCAAATGTATCCAATAAAACTCAAACCGATATTAAAACAACACATATGGGGTGGCGATGCTCTTCTTGAGATAAAGAGGGGACAGCGTCTACGTGTAGATAAGAGTAAGACCTATGGTGAGAGTTGGGATGTATCGGGTATTGAGGGTAATATCTCTGTTATCTCAAACGGTTTTCTGAAGGGAAATAACCTTCAGGAGGCTACTGAGGTCTATATGGGTGAACTTGTTGGCGAAAGCGTATTTGAGCGTTACGGCATAGAGTTTCCACTGCTGCTTAAGACTCTATATTGCAAAGACAAGACATCTGTGCAGGTGCATCCAGACGATGAACTTGCAGCAGAACGTCATCAGAGCTGTGGCAAGACAGAGATGTGGTATATTATGGATGCTGAGCCAGATGCACTGCTCTATATCGGCTTTAAGAATCCAAATATCACCCGCGAAGAGTATATAGATGCCGTAGCCAAAGGTACTGTGGCTGAGATTATTGAACCAGTAAAGGTTAAGGCTGGCGACGCATTTCTCATCCCATCTGGCACGGTACACTCTATTTCGGGTGGAGTGTCACTTGTAGAGATTCAGCAGCCTGTAGATCTTACATACCGCATCTTTGACTGGAATAGAGTTGATAGCGACGGTAACTCTCGTGAGCTGCACACAGCTTGTGCTGTAGATGCTATAGACTTTTCATCAAATGTAAATGTTTGCCGTAGAGAGTACAAGGCCGTTGTAAATAGCGCTGTCGAGATTGCTCGTTCCGACTACTTTACTTGCAATATTCTTAAAGTTGAGGGTGCTACAGAGCGCAATCTTGGCTCTTTAGACTCGTTTGTACTCTACTACTGCACCGAAGGCAGCGTTGAGATTATTACCGACGACGGTAGTGAGACTCTTCGCAAGGGCGAGGTTGTTCTTATTCCTGCCGAAGCCAATGAGATTACTATCAACGGCTCAGCAACACTTCTTGAATACTATGTAGATTAGTATAGAAATTTTTCAACGAGTGGCAGTAGCAGCGCTGTTCCAAAGCCTGTAAGTGCCATCGCAAGACCAGACATCGCGCCCTCGACTGCTCCAAGTTCGATGGCGCGTGCTGTTCCTATACCATGCGATGCTGCGCCAAGAGCAAATCCTCGAGCCATTGGGTCTTTAACTCCACATATTGAGAGCAACTTTGCGCCACATATACTACCAAGTACGCCTGTACAGAATACCACAACTGATGTTACAGCGACAATACCTCCTCGAGGCTCACTAATAGCAATTGCGATTGGTACGGTAACAGATTTAGGTGCTATAGAGGTGATTATATCGCGCTCCATTCCAAACGCTGCAGCAATACCTACAACAAGGGCAATACCCACAATACAACCTGCAATTGTAGCTACAAAAACCGGCATTGCAGCACTGCGCAGATGCTCAACCTGCTCATACATCAGATATCCAAGTGCCACAACCGACATTCCAAGTGCAAAATCAAGCAACTCAACCGCTTGCTTGTAGTGAGAATACTCAATACCAGTCCACTTCAGAAAGACTATAACCACTATAGCCGTTAGAAGCACCGGGTGGAATAACATAAGTCGAAAACGACGAAATATTGCACCGCTGAGCAGAAAAAGTCCTATTGTCAGCGCCAAAAGAAATATGTCAGACTCTATTATTGCCATCATCGCCCTACTCTTTTATTTACAAGTTGAAATACCCAACCGACTACAGCAATAACTGCAAAGGTGCTCACTATAGTTGCAACACTTATCGGTACAATATTATCCATTATCACCTCATAGGAGTCGATAAGACCAACGCCAAATGGTATAAAGAATAGAGCCATTGTACCAAGCAGGAACTTCGCCGCTGGGCGTACTGTCTCCCCTTTTACAATACCCGCACAGAGCAACGCAAATAGGAGAAGCATACCGATTATATTTCCCGAAATATAGCCATCAATAAGCATTGACAGACTATTTCCGACAAGCCAACAACAGAGTATTACAAATAGTCCCTTCATTATCTGACAGGAATAAGCGCAAACTTAAACGATTGCTTTGTATATGGGATACGATACTGCTCTAATGGAATTGCACCCCAGCTATTCTGGCATACAATACCAGACTGCGCCATATCGATATTAACGTAGGTGTTACCATCACCCTCAAGCAATTGAGGATATTTACGGTAGTTGTCAGAGTGGATATCAATCTGCTCCATCGGATATGGTATAGCCGTTGCCGAGAAGAGGATATTTGACTGCACTTTAAGTCCTACGCCATCACCATTTTTGATTGTCCAGTATCTCAAATCGCAGTGCGCACCACTCTCCTGAGGACGACTATAGGTCATACAGAACTGATCAGCAACACTCTGCTTGTAGATGCCAACCGGAGTGCCACTCTTGCGATCAACATAACTCTCTGAGCCGCCAGCGCCATAGAACTCTATGCTGTTAAACGCCTCTGGCATAGCAAATGCTACACCATAGCGCAACATACCCTTGATATTAAGGTCCATCTTACCTGGTATCATATTCATAGAGATAGCAACTGCGCCATTGCCATCTATCACATACTTCATATTGACGCCCATTCCAAGTTCTGAATAGGTATACTCAGCCGTTACAACTACGCCATTATCTACCTGCTCCATCAAGAAGAGATCCATGTAGGATTTAATGTTTCTGAACATCTTCCAAGAGTGATAGTATACTACATTGGATGCACGCTTGCGTACACCATAGTCGTTCTCCGTCATTGCTCGGTAGAAGAGAGGCTCTATAGGCTTTGTAAGTAGCTGCTTGCCTGATAAAATATAGCTCTTCAGTGCTCCATTACCAGCAAACTGAATCTCAAAGTCCGCACCCTTTATAGTTCTTGTATCGTAATCCACGACAAGCTCTCCATTAGTTGACTGCAGAACCTTATTCAACTCAGCCTCAGCCTGATATGGACGAATAACTATCTGGTTATATGCCACGCAGTGACCCTTCTTAAGCAGTTGCTCATCACTCTTGAGTGTATAGCGAACAGTCAGAATAATCTCTCCTGAGAGTTGTGCGATATCCTTATCAGAGTATCCCAACTGAATATTCTGACGCATCTGTGCAGGGATTTTAAGTTCAGAAACCACTCCCGACAACTTCTCAACGCCATCTGCCGTAATAGTCCACTCTAACTGATAGTTCTCCAAATTACGGAACATATACTCGTTGTACACCTCTACATAGCCATTTGCCGCATCAATATCTGTTGTCCAAATATTCTGATACTGGTGCCATACCTCGCGTGCGCTTGGATGCGGTTTGCGAGATGCAGAGATAAAACCGTTGTTACAGAATGTTTCATCGCTTGGATCTGAGTCGTTGTAGCAACCACCATAACGGTAGAACGTAACTCCAGTCTGAGGATCTTTCCACGCAAGTGCCTGATCTACAAAGTCCCAGATAAATCCACCCTGATAGTTCGGATATTTACGAATTAAATCCCAATACTCCTTGAAACTACCAACTGAATTACCCATTGCGTGTGCATACTCACACTGGATAAGTGGGCGTTTTGGATTGTTTGTCACATACTTCTCGCACTTCTCATATGAGGCATACATTGGACACTCAATGTCTGAATTGAAGTTCTTTGGAATATCTTTATAGGAGATAAAAGATGCCTGCTCATACTGCACTGGGCGGGTCTTGTCGTAGCCCTTAATCCAGTTATAGCATTGGTGGAAGTTAATGCCGTTACCAGCCTCATTACCAAGACTCCAGATAATTACAGATGGGTGGTTGTAATCACGCAAAACCACACGCTGATTGCGGATAAGATGCGCTGCTGTGTAGTCTGTACGGTGAGCAAGACTCTTGTCGCCATAACCCATACCGTGAGACTCAATATTTGCCTCATCAACGACATAAATACCATACTTATCGCATAGGTCATACCATAGTGGCGAGTTTGGATAGTGGCAAGTACGAACGGCATTAAGATTGTGCTCCTTCATAATCTTAATATCGCGTACCATATCCTCATAAGTCACAGCATAACCACGCTCTGGATTGAGTTCATGACGATTTGCACCCTTAACAAGCACCGCTTTGCCATTTACGAGCAACTGCGCATTCTTAATCTCCACACTACGGAAACCTACATTAAATGCAGCGCTCTCAGTAGCAGTTGATATCTTCAGCGTGTACAAATATGGCATTTCCGCACTCCAAGCGTGCACAGCTGGAAGGCGTTTAACCACTGTAGCAACCCCATTTTTAGGTGTAATTTGCTGATTAAATAACACTTTGCCATCTACATCGACTAGCTGAGCATTGATACTCTTTACACCCGATGTAACATCTACCTTAAGGTCGAGCACACCATCCATATAATCGTTCTCGAGGGTTGAAGTAAACTTCACATCCATAATATGCGCCTTGTCACGAGCATAGATATAGCAGTCACGAGCAATACCTGACAGACGCCAAAAGTCCTGATCCTCAAGGTAACTACCATCGCACCAACGGTGTATCTCCATTGCAAAGAGGTTGCTCTGTCCAGCCTTGATATACTTTGTGATATCAAACTCTGCCTGGAGCTTACTATCCTCGCTATAACCCACTCGCTTACCATTTATCCACAATGCAAGGTTTGATGTAGCCGAGCCGATGTGTACAAAAATCTGCTTTCCGCGCCACTCTGCTGGTACCTCTATTTTTCTACGATAGAGTCCTCGGTGGTTATTAAACTGGGGTACAATAGGAGGGCAATCTACAAAAACATTATCCCACGCATAACCCTTATTACTATATAGAGGGTCACCATAACCATTCAGTTCCCACAATCCAGGAACAGGCATCTTTCCCCACTTTGAATCATCAAAATTCAGCGCAAAGAAATCAGCTGGATAGACATCTGTAAGATGTTTATACCAAACAAAGTTCCACTCACCCTCAATGCTCTTGTAATTAGACGATTTTTTATAACAACTACCCGCAATGGCTTCATTTGCAGATGGATAGACTATAAAACTTGAGCGCATAGGCTCTCGATTCTGCTCATAACAATTAGGATTCTCGTAGGGCGCTGATAACTCATTAGCACTTACAGAGATAGCAAACAACGCTGCAATAAAAGGTAGAACTCGTTTCATATGGTTAGGTATTTTTTACAAAGTTAGTAAAATAATTGATTGTGTAAAATTTTGCAGGGTGAAAAAGTTTGATTATCTTTGCCACCGCTTTCGAGCACTTGTCTGAGCTGTGGTGTAATGGTAACACAGCAGATTTTGGTTCTGTCGTTCTGGGTTCGAGTCCCGGCAGCTCAACACACAAAGGCACCTTTTCGGGTGCCTTTGTTGTTTTTGTGGAGATTGGCATAGCCTGCGGCTATTGTTATAATGGGAGATTTGCAACTCTTGAGCAAGCTCAAATGCAATATCTCCCATTTTAACACCATCTATGATGGTATGCCAATCTGCAAAAATGTGCTGCTGGGAGTGGGGTGGGTTACCTCGGTCGTGTATCTCCGCACCGCGCAAAGCGCGACACGCGGCACAACCTCGGTGATGTCGCACCTAGTGCGACATTCGAGTCCCGACTAATTTTACTTTAGTTTTGCCAAAAAGCGCTCTCTGTCAACAATAAAGCGGGTATGGCTACCCTCACCGATAGTTTTATCGCCTTCGCGAGCTGTAATTGCAAAGGTCAGGCTGCGGCCATCAACGGCTGTTAAAGTAGCTGTAGCTGAGATAGTTGCGCCGATGGCAGAGGCCTTGATGTGGCTTGTTGTTATCTGTGTTCCAACTGTTGTCTGACCCGCCTCAAGGTGAGGTGCGACGGCGTTCATAGCTGCATTCTCCATAAGTGCAACCATTGCAGGAGTTGCAAAAACCTCCATATCACCCGAGCCGAGCGCTAATGCCGCATTATTCTGATTTACAGTTGTTGTAGCGGTATAAGATAGTCCGATATTCATAGTTTTTGTGTTTTATTTTCTGCAAAAATAATACTTTGTTCACTATTTCGTTATCTTTGCAGAGGATTTTATGACAAAAAGGCTCTACATACTGCTACTTTTAGTCTCTATTTCCGCCACTGCACTATGTCAGTATAGGCGGGAGCGACCTTTTTGGCGCCAGGAGTGGGCAGTTGAAAATGGCGATTCGATAGCCGTTATCCACATCACGCCTGTTCGAAAGTATGCCCGCAAGCCCGATATGCGCCGTTATGCTCGCCTCGTAAGGGCTGTAAAGCGCGTCTACCCTATTGCTGAGGAGGCGAAGGTGCTGATGGCGACAATGGAGAGTGAGTTACTCGCTTTGCCAAACAAAAAACAGCAGAAATTGTACATCAAAGGCATTGAAAAACGCCTAATTCGCGAGTATACCCCTGTACTGAAAAAGATGACTATCTATGATGGTCGTGTACTACTCAAACTCATTGACCGTCAGATAGATGACACTGCATACGAGATTATAAAGGAGTTTCGTGGCGGCTTTGAGGCTGGTCTATGGCAGGCCCTTGCAAAGATGTTTGGTAACAATCTCAAGACTGACTACGATCCAGACAAAGACGACATACTCCTCGAGCAGATTGTTCGTCTCTATGAAAAGGGGTTATTGTAACTCCACTACAGCCAATCCATTCGGTACAAATCTCTCGCCCGCCCTATCTGAAGGGCGGTTTATTGGCGCAAATTTACCATTGCCAGCAGATAGGCAGAACGAGGAGCTGCCACCGCCATCAAGATTTATGGCATCATAAGCACCTAACTTCTTGAATATCTGTGCCATATCGCTATACGACAAACCGTTTGAATAATCTTTTCGGCGACCATCACCAACAAGGATAAACACACGTTTACCACTCTTTGTAACGCCAATAGCAGTACGAGGCTCAAGTCTTGTCTCATCACTTTGCGCTATGCCATCATTGAGCAACATCTGACGACCACTAACAGCCTCGGCAATAAGCGATTTATCAAGAGCCAAATACTCCTCTGCTGTCATACAATGCGCAGTACCATCTTTGAGCATAATAAACACATTTGCAGCACCGTCAATCTCCCCTTTTAGACACTCTCCACCACGGAACATTGCACCACAAATCATATTACTTTGCTTAATATGATAGAAGTCTGAGTTAACACCACCTAAAACATTTATATTCTGTCTTTTAGACTGCATTGCCTCAAGTTGTTTCGAGATGGGTGCAATAGCTGTTTGTTGCTCTACTGTTGGTTTAATTGAGCTATTGTTATCGTCTGCTGTAGTGGTAACTATGGTCACTCTATCCGAAAGAGTAACATCCATAATAAAAAGTCGGGTCGGAAGTTGCTCTCCATCCTTGGTTACCGTATAGTTTGCCTCGATGACATCTACCCCACCAATGATAGTTTTTCGAGATGTAACTGCTACTGGCTGAAGCGTTGAGCAGCTAATAAAAAGCGCCGTAAATAGTAGTAATATCTGTCTCATACTACAAATATAGAAAAAATTTTATTATCTTCGCGCCGGTATATTGACAATAAGTAAAAAACAGATAAAATATGTTTGAAAATTTAACCGAGAAACTTGAACGCTCGTTCAAAATCCTCAAAGGTGAGGGCCGCATTACCGAGATTAATGTTGCTGAGACCCTCAAAGAGATTCGTCGTGCACTGATTGATGCCGATGTAAACTACAAAGTTGCCAAGACCTTTACTGACGAGGTAAAGACAAAGGCTCTAGGCCAGAATGTGCTTACAGCCGTAAAGCCTGGTCAGATGATGACCAAGATTGTTCGTGATGAGCTGGCTGCCCTTATGGGTGGTACTGCTACCGACATCAAGCTCGAGGGCAACCCTGCCGTAGTACTCATTGCGGGTCTTCAGGGTTCTGGTAAGACCACCTTCTCAGGTAAGCTTGCATCGTTTATCAAGAGCAAGAAGGGCCGTCAGGTACTTCTCGTTGCAGGTGACGTATATCGCCCTGCGGCTATCGATCAGCTCAAGATTTTAGGTCAGCAGATTGGTGTAGAGGTCTATACTGAGGATGGCAACCAGAATCCAGTGCAGATTGCACAGAACGCGATTGTTTACGCTCGTCAGAAGAGCATGAATACAGTTATTGTCGATACTGCAGGTCGTCTTGCTGTTGATGAGGCGATGATGGAGGAGATTACAGCTATCAAGGCGGCTGTAAAACCATCTGAGACCCTCTTTGTTGTCGACTCTATGACAGGTCAGGATGCTGTAAATACAGCGCGCGAGTTCAACAATCGCCTCGATTTTGATGGTGTTGTACTGACAAAGCTCGATGGCGATACCCGTGGTGGTGCTGCAATCTCTATTCGCTCGGTTGTAAACAAGCCGCTCAAGTTTATCTCAAGCGGTGAGAAGATGGATACCCTCCAGGTATTCCACCCAGAGCGTATGGCAGACCGTATCCTGGGCATGGGCGATGTTGTTTCTCTCGTAGAGCGCGCACAGGAGCAGTATGACGAGAAAGAGGCTCGTGAGCTGAAGAAGAAGCTCGTTAAGAACCAGTTTAACTTCAACGACTTCCTCAATCAGATCAACCAGATCAAGAAGATGGGTAACCTCAAGGAGCTTGCATCTATGATTCCTGGTATGAGCAAGCTGCTCAATGGTGTAGAGTTTGGCGACGATGTCTTCAAGCAGACTGAGGCTATTATCGGCTCTATGACCCCTGAGGAGCGTGAGCGTCCTGAGATTATCAATGCACGTCGTCGTGAACGTATTGCCAAGGGTTCTGGTACCACTATGGCAGATGTAAACCGTCTTCTCAAGCAGTTTGAGGATATGCGCAAGATGATGAAGATGGCCGCTGGTGGTAAGATGCGTATGCCGCAGATGCCAAAGGGCTTTAGACGATAAGCATGAGCTATGTGACTGTCAGCCACGACGAAGATAAGGCAGTAAATACCTCATAAAAACAAAAATTATGCATAAAAGTGGTTTTGTAAATATCATAGGCAACCCCAATGTCGGCAAGTCTACACTGATGAACGCACTTGTCGGCGAGCGACTCTCTATCATCACATCCAAGGCCCAGACAACCCGCCACCGCATTATGGGTATTGTCAATGGAGACGATTTCCAGATTGTCTACTCTGATACCCCTGGAATTCTTAAGCCTAATTACAAACTTCAGGAGTCGATGATGAAGTTTGTGCGCGGTGCTGTATCTGACGCTGATGTTATTCTCTATGTGACAGATACCGTTGAACAGCCAAGCGACCGAAATACAGATATACTTGAGAAGATTGCACTGAGTGGTATTCCTGTACTGCTAATTATCAACAAGATAGACCTTACAACTCAAGAGAAACTTGAGGAGCTTGTTGAGTTTTGGAAGGAGCGTCTGCCTATGGCAACCATCATCCCAGCATCTGCAAAAGAGA
The DNA here is from genome assembly GCA_045633445.1 of Alistipes sp. GTDB lineage: Bacteria > Bacteroidota > Bacteroidia > Bacteroidales > Rikenellaceae > Alistipes. Next base: position 133,156 of record JAZQYI010000007.1, on the reverse strand, counting down.
GTTTTAATATCGGCGCAATATTTGATCGTATCCTCTCGTTATTGCCAGAGGGAGAGCCTTTCTATCCGAAGGATACACTTACAGATAAGACCCTTCGATTCTTTGCTTCGGAGATTATCCGTGAGAAGATTCTCAAGAACTACGACAAGGAGATTCCTTACTGCTGCGAGATTGAGATTGACTCATACAAGGAAGAGGCCGCTATTGACCGTATAAGCGCAACAATATACGTTGCACGAGACTCTCAGAAGGGCATTGTCATCGGTCACAAGGGCGAGAAGCTCAAGAAGGTGGGTCAACAGGCACGTGAGGATTTGGAGAAGTTCCTCGATAAGAAGGTATTTTTACAGCTATTTGTAAAGGTTAATGACGATTGGCGCAACTCCGACCGTCAGTTGCGACGTTTTGGTTACGAACTTGAGTAATGAGGCGTAAGTTACAGATATTCATCATCTTAATTGCAATCTTTGTCGGTACTGGCAACGTATCGGCCCAGTATAACCGTGAATATTTCTTCTGGGTCGGACGACAGCAGATGATGGAGAATGAGTTTACGGAGGCTATCCGTACGCTCAATGTTCTGTTGCGCTTTGATGAAGATGCCTACGAGGGTTACTTTTTGCGCGGAATTGCCAAATATAACCTTGACGATTTGATTGGTGCCGAGGCTGACTTTTCGATAGCTATTAAGAAGAATCCTGTCTTCACAACCGCCTTTACATATCGTGCCATTACTCGTTCAAGATTAGGTAATTACGATGATGCACTTAAAGATTTCCGTGAGGCTATAGATCTGCGTCCTGACCTTCCTAATCCATACTTTAGCCGTGGCGTTACCCGTCTGCTTAATCAACAATTTAAGGAGGCAATTGAGGACTTTGACAACTTTATTCGCTACGAAAAGAAGGTCGCAGATGCCTACATAAATCGCGGTGTATGCTATCTCTATCTTAAAGATACGGTGCGTGCATACGATAACTTCAACCTTGCCGTACGTACAAACCGTGAAAATCCAATCTCATACAACCGCCGTGGAGCTCTATTCTTCGAACAAAAACGCTATGAAGAGGCCGAGGCGGACTTTAATCGTGCAATTGCGTGCGATTCTACCATTCCGCTCTCATTCTTTAACCGAGCATTGGTATACAACGAGACCTCTCGACCTATGCAGTCGTTAGCCGATCTTGACAAGGTTATTCAGCTCGATTCTACCAGTTCTATTACCTACTTTAATCGTGCCATAATTCGCAGTAGCATAGGCGATTACAACCGTGCACTTGAAGATTACAATAAGGTAGCTCAGTACTCCCCTAACAACGTACTACTTTACTACAATCGAGCAATTCTGCGTACCCAGTTGGGCGAGATTAAGCAGGCTGTCGAGGATTATAGTCGTGCCATTGAGCTCTACCCTGACTTTGCAAATGCATATCTTGGTCGTAGCCACTTGAAGCACCTTTTGAGGGATAATGCGGGTGCTAAGCGCGATAAACTTACTGCCGAGCGTAAGATTGCCGAGTATCGTTCACGCCTCAGCGACAGCACCTACTCTATTTACGGCGATACTACACAGAAATTCAACCGTCTGCTCGCCTTTGAGAGCAAGATTGCAGGTGCATCTTTCGAGCGAATTAAGAGTCGCAATAACAACCAAGGTGACAATATGACACTATTGCCACTCTTCCGCTTCACTATGCGTAATCGCGACTCTATCGACCTCGAGCAATCTACAAAGCGTTTCCACTCACAGCGTGCAGATGACTTTATCGCATCGCTTAACAACGGTCTGATACATATTTCACGCCTTGAGACCAATATTGCACCAGATTCGCTTGTTATCCTTAACCACAATGCTCGTGAGACTGCAAAGGTTGCTATTGGCGAGGATGCTTGGCAGAAGCTCTTTGAGCTTGCTATTAGTGAGTCGCTGATAAAGCAGTACACAAACGCTGTAAACACCTATTCGCAGGCTATTGCGCTCAATCCGTCAAATCCGTTCATCTACTTGAACCGTGCAGCGACAAATGCTGAGATGATTGACTTTATCTCATCTATCGACAACGGCTACCAGCGCCTCTCTATTGAGAGCGACCCTGCCCGTCGTCTGCAGAATGCAGGTACACGAACATACGACTATAGCGAGGCTATATCCGACCTTAATAAGGCTATTAAACTCCACCCAGGCTTTGCCTACGCATACTATAACCGTGCAAACCTCTATGCCCTATCAGGAATGCTTCCTGAGGCGGCAGATGACTATACAAAGGCTATCGAGCTTAACCCTTCATTTGCCGAGGCGTACTACAACCGCGGTCTGTTGCAGATATATATGAAGGATACCCGCAAGGGCTGCCTCGATATTTCAAAGGCTGGCGAGCTCGGTATTAAGGAGGCATATAAGGTGCTGAAGATGTACTCTGAATAGAAACTTAACTAAATATAAAACATTATGACTCAAACAATTAAAAAGAATCTCAACGACTACGCTTGGGCTCGTTGGACAGCGATGGTTCTCATTGCACTGATGATGCTCTTTGCGCATATGTTTGTTGATGTAATCTCTCCTATCAAGGAGCTGATTCAGGTTCAGCGCGGCTGGACATCGGATATCTTTGGAACTTATGCTGGTTCTGAGTATCTTCTCAATGTATGGGGCTTTCTTATTTTGGCGGGTATTATCCTCGATAAGATGGGTATCCGCTTTACTGGTCTTGCTTCAGCTATTATTATGATTATCGGTGCGGCAATCAAGTTCTACGCCGTATCTAACGCCTTTATTGGCACAGGACTTGAGAACTGGCTTAATAGCTGGTGGACATCATTCCCAGCCTCTGCAAAGCTCGCATCTGCAGGCTTTATGATCTTTGGTTGCGGCTGTGAGATGGCAGGTATTACCGCATCAAAGGCTATGGCTAAGTGGTTTGAGGGTAAGGAGATGGCGCTCGCCATGGGTCTTGAGATGGCTCTTACTCGCGTGAGTGTATTCCTTATCTTTACAATCTCTCCTCGCCTTGCAGGTATCGGTGGTGCTGATCCATCTGTAGTGCGTCCTGTAGCCTTCTGTTTAGCTCTGCTCTGCATTGGTCTTCTCTTCTACTCAATCTTCTGCGTGATGGATAAGAAGCTCGACAAGCAGACTGGCGCGGCTGATAGCGTAGATCCTGAGGAGGAGTTCAAGTTCTCTGATATCGGTAAGATCTTCAGCAGCAAGCTCTTCTGGATTGTGGCAATGCTTTGCGTGCTCTACTACTCTGCAATCTTCCCATTCCAGAAGTTCGCAGCAAATATGCTCCAGAGCAACCTTAACCTCGATGCTACAACCGCTGCAGATATCTTCCGTTGGTTCCCTATCGGTGCTGCTTGTGTAACACCATTCCTCGGCTGGTATCTTGATAAGCGTGGCAAGGGTGCTACAATGCTCATTCTCGGTGCTCTGCTGATGATTGTTTGCCACTCTATCTTCGCACTCGTTCTGCCTGCAGTACCAAGTAAGGTTATCGCTTACTCAGCTATTATTCTGCTCGGTGTATCGTTCTCACTCGTTCCTGCAGCCCTTTGGCCATCAGTACCAAAGATTATGGATAAGCGCTTCCTCGGTAGTGCATACTCTCTTATCTTCTGGGTGCAGAACTTCGGTCTGAGCTTTACCCCAATGCTTATCGGTTGGGCTCTTGAGAAGACTAACCCAGGCGTTGCAGAGCAGATTGCCGCTGGTGCTACTGGTGTAACATATAACTACACCGCACCAATGCTCGTATTCGTTGGCCTTGGCGTTCTGGCACTCCTCTTCGCCCTCTACCTTAAGGCAGATGACCGTCGCAACGGCTACGGCCTCGAGCAGCCAAATATCAAGGAGTAAGCGCTTTGTGCTATTAATATTTGGGTCGCCATTTTTGGCGGCCCTTTTTTATCATAGTATTTCGGGGTATCATCTTTACGATATAAAACAAATAGAGGCGCTGCAAACTGCAACGCCTCTATTTAGCAAAATCCAATGGCTAATAGACTTACTTTTCAAGCGCATCGATAAAGTCTGTTGTCGCCCAAGTAAAGCCCAACTCCTTAGCGATATTGTAAGTATAAGGGGTATTAACCATCCAGAGGAATGTCTCGATACCGTACTCACGGAACTGCTCGATCCACTCGAGGTGGTTGAGAATTACGTTGATATTGTACGATACAGCAGTGTAACCTTTCTCCTTAACCTCTGCAGGTGTAAGTGAGTGGTGGAGGCTGCTTGAGTTGAGAACGACCTTCATATTTGGCTCCTGACGAAGTACCTCATCAACAACCTTAGGGTCGAATGAGAGCATATACATCTGGTCAACCATATCGAGCTCGCGGATAACCTCCAGACTCTTTGCAATCAGTTCTGTCTCGCGGTCGCCCTTGTGAGACTTAATCTCAAGGAGCTGCACGATATGTGGAGTTTGCTTTGCCTGCTCGAGCCACTCGCGCAGAGTAGGAATCTGGTGGCCAAATGGAAGAACGTGAGCACGAATCTCCTCAAATGTGCTACCCTGGCAGCTAAGTCCGTCAACAATCTTATTGTCGTGACGAATAACAAGCTCACCATCTGCAGTCAAATGCACATCAAACTCAATACCATCAAAGTTGCACTCCTGTGCACGACGAAGAGCGTCGAGGGTATTCTCGTCAGTTGTAAACTCGCTACCAGTACTTGCATTTCCACGGTGAGCAAGAATCTTCACCTTGTTTGCTGGCTGCTCTGTACAAGCAGTAAATGCCATAAAGGCTACCGAGAGCAGAAGAACAATCTTTTTCATAGTCTATCGATGATCTGGAAGGTGGAATACAGTTCTAATCTTCTGTACAGCCTCTGGAGTCATACCATCAGGAGTAAAACCAAAGTTCTTAGCTGTCATGTAGATATTTGCAGCCTTGTTGAGTACATCAATCTGGTCGAACGCCTCCATAAGATCCGGGCCTACGGCAATAACACCGTGCTTCTCCCAAAGTACAACGTCGTAACGCTTAATCTTCTCGAGAGTTGGGTCAACAAGCTCGGTTGATGATGGCATTGCATATGGTACAACACCGATACCAAGTGGAGCGAATGCAAGAGTCTCAGGAATCATAGACCAAAGTACCTGTGTAAGGTGCTCAGAGTCAAGGAACTCATTATTGTGTGACATCGCAACAAGCTCAATTGGATGAGTATGCAGTGTCGCCTTATAATTAGTACCGCACTCGAGCATATAGTTCTGAAGTGCCAAGTGAGATGAAATCTCAGAAGTTGGAACGATAGGCTCGTCAGCAATAATCTCATAGCTTGCGCAGTCGTCCAAAATACGAACGATGCTACCGCCGCACATCGGGTCACGAGCAAGGTCACGCATACGCTTACCTGTACCCTTGCAGTAGAAGTAGCAACCCTTCAAATATGGTAGAGTAACACCGATTGACTTTGGCTCGCAAATTGCTGGCATAGCGCGCATCTGATCGTCTACATACTCAGTAATGTTGAGTGTAAGGTTTCCACCATTGCGCTCTGCCCAGCCCTTCTGCCACAGATAACCTGCTACCTCAGCAGCAGAGTCCAGTGCCTTCTTAAGCTCAGGACGATTTGTTAAAATAGATCCCATAGTTATTTTAGTTTAGGTTTATTACAATTTGTTATGCCAACTGATTTTTATTTGCCCAGAACATCAACTCGCTCTCACCACGCAGGTAACCCAAGTAGTTCTTCATTGCATAGCCTGGAGCATCACGGAAAGAGTTGATAGTAATACCTCCGAGGTGGTTTGTAAGGGTAATGTTGTCGTACTGACGGTAGAACTCAGGAATATTAGGCTCTGTCTCGAATATATCAATTGCAGCACCGAGGAGCTTACCGCTATCCATAGCGCGCTTAAATGCCTCAGTCTCTACGAGGTATGAACGAGCAGAGTTGATAAGGTAAGAGTTCTGCTTCATAAGATCGAACTCACGATCTGTCATAATCGCGCCGTTTGAACGAGCGTGGAGCGATACGATATCTGACTGCTGGAGCAGCTCGTCAAATGATACGAGAGTTACATAATCTACATTGCACTCCTTGAGGAATGGGTCAGATACCAAAATCTTACAACCGAATGTAGAGAGTTTGTATGCAACAAGGCGACCGATAGAGCCAAAACCAACAAGACCTACAACAAGGTCGTGCATCTCCTTAACAGTTGTGTGGGTGTTTGGATACTCAAGTCTCCACTCGCCATTCTTAAGAGCCATGTGAGAACGAGCTACATTACGGGTCTCAGAGAGAATCATCGCTACAGTAAACTCAGCTACTGCATTTGCGTTGTGTGCAGGGTTGTTTGATACGATAACCTTGTGCTCTGTTGCAGCATCAACCTCGATATTCTCGAGACCACCACGGCAAGTCATTACTGCTTTCAGATTCTTTGCAATCTCAAACAGATCGCGCTTGATAGGACAGAGGTGAACAACTATCAAATCTGCATCAACTACCTCCTCATAGAGGCCCTCTGGCATCTCGATACCCTCAAAATTACGAGCCTCAATGCCCTTGATAATGTCGCGCATCATAGACTTGTCTGGATTACCGAAGAAGAATACCTTCAAAGTATCATTCTCGCCAAGGTATGGACGTACGCCATCCTCCATCATCTCAGGGGTGATAAATGCATCACCAATACAAACTACTTTCATTTTCGTTAAGTTTATTTAGATTAATTTTAGGTTTTCCATTATGCGAATTACAAAAATAGAATATTTTTATAATACTTCCAACTTTTCACTGCATTTTTATTCGCAGACAATCAAAAAGTATCTAAATTCATCTTTTCAACTATCTGCTTTCTAATTATATCGTAGGTTGACGCTTGCATACGATGAACGCCAATTGGGTCTATCAGTATTCTGAAATCCTGTTCCTCAAGATAGCATTGTGCAGCGAGTGTTGCCTCCTCTCCCAGCAGTTCGTCATGAGGTGAGAATATAGCATAGCCAACCTTTCCAGTTGATGGAATATGCGTAGCTATATATCGCTCCCAGTCGCAACACATCTCCTCTGTCAGCACAAAGGTCTTTACGCCATCAATCCTGGTACAGAAGTAGTTATGCACACCCAAACCGATAGTATTTCGCACACAATCTGCAACCGAGAGTGCAGGATTGCAGACAATCTTAATTGTGTTTGGTGCATCGGCATAAATAACAGCCAAACCGCCCATAGATGTACCTACGAGCAGTTGCGGATTGAGTTCTATGACCATCTGATTGATCCTTTCGACATTTGCTCGCAGATCCTCACCAAAATCGGGTGCTACCCAAGCAAACTGTGGAAAGAGTTCGGCTAGTGCTCCACTACTTCCACCAGAAGCGCCTGATGCCAACCCGTGAACATATATTGCAATAGGTCGATTATTCATTTTTTACCGATTTTAACACCTCTGTAATCTTGTCACACATCGCCGACCACGAGAATCGCTTGCGCTCTTCGACAATATTCTCTCTAAATCTCCCAAGATTATCATCTTTGTAGAGATTTTCAATTGACTCCGCTACCCCATCGACCGTCGCTGGGCATACATATCCAACTACATCGTTCGACACAATCTCCGGCAGGCCACCAACCTCTGTAACAATCATTGGAGTACAGAAATTGTATGCAATCTGTGTCACTCCACTCTGCGTAGCGGTCTTGTATGGCAATACCAGCGCATCGGCAACAGAGAAGTAGTACTTCACATCCTCATCGGCAATAAATCGGTCGTGAAGAATCACACTATCTCCCAGTTTCTCCAACTGCAACTCGTACTTCTCTTTGCTCTCGTAGAACTCGCCTGCCACAATGAGTCTCAACCCTTCACGACAGACCTTCTCCCACGCTTTTAGGAGTATATCAAGGCCTTTATATTCACGAATTAAACCAAAGAATAGTAAATAGTTACAATCTTTATCTAAACCTAATTTTAGGCACGCTTCACTACGTTCTACTCGCTCTCCAAAATTTGAGAACATCGGATGTGGAGAGAAGAGTGCTGGGGCTGTTGTATACTCTTTCAACTCGCTATGCACCTGCTCGGACATATAGACAAAACCATCAACCGCTCCAAGGTAGTATCGGTTGAATGGGCGATCAATAATATGGTGCTCGTGAGGCTCAACATTGTCGATTTGACAGACAAATTTAGTTACTCCGTTGCGGCGTGCAATACGGGCAATTGTTCCAAAACAAGGCGCCATAAATGGTGTCCAATACTTCATCAGCACCATATCGGGAGCCTCTTTACGTATACGATTACCCAGAATAATCCAATTTATCGGATTGCAAGTGTTCATCACTCGCTCAATATGCAGATCAGCAGGCGCTGGAGTATCTACCGTCTGGCTCTTTCCTGGAAACAACAGCGATGGATATTGGAGTGAAAATGTATAAATCTTCACCTCATCACCGCGCGAAATATACTCACGCGCCATCGTCTCCATTATTGACGCAAGTCCACCACGATAAGGGTGAGCTGGTCCAAGAATTACAATCTTCATAAACTTCTATCTCCAAGTAAATGACGCACGACAAGCCACTACGCCATCCTCTCGAGTAATCTCAAAGAGTGTCTGATTTTCCACATTTTGCATACCAACTTTTAGCATCTGACCATAGAGACACTCATTCATAAAGTGGATATCAATACGCAGCGGGCGATTACTCTTAAGCAGCTCAATATCAAGCATATCCACCATAAGACCGATATATCGCATCGTGTTCATATGGCTATTAAAATCGATATCACTATAGACCACCTTATGTTCACTTACAACCTCCGCCTCTATAGCACGCAATCTAAGCGGTTGCTCACACGGAGAGGGCTCTGGACAGATGTATGGTGCATACATCTCCTCTATAGTCTCAAGATTTACAGGTACACGTCGTACAAAATCGAGCATACACCACTGCGAGAGTGCACGGCAGAAGATATTACCATCACTATCTGCCAAGGTAAAGTTACGTGTAGAGACAAGGCGGCTATTTTGGTTTACCCACGTTGTAAGGTCAAAATCTGCAAACTGTTCTGGACGAGAATCTATCTCTAAAACCAGTTTTGACAACACCCAAGTCAAGTTTTTCGGAGAGAGTACATCTACTCCGAAACCTTTACCTTGAGCATCTATGCCTGCAGTATTGAGAATATAGTTACCTAAAGAGTCTATTGTTGCTCGCAGAGTAAAATCGACATTCTGCGTAGCAACTTGATAACGATACGTCGTTTGATTTTTCATAGTGCAAAAATTTCAATACAAAAGTAACAAAAATGTGCGAATAAAAAAACATTTATCGCAAATTTGCTTTTTCTATATAAAGTCCTTAACTTTGTTCGCTATTTGCGCGCACTCGCGACCGTGTGCGTAAGAGTATAAAGTAGAAACTTATTTTTACTACAATAAACTTTTTATTAACAAACACACAAACGCTATGAAAAACATCTTTCGTTCAATCCTTCTCTCAGTTGTAGCGCTGACTGCGGGATTTGCAGTTTCGTGTACCGAGCCTGAGACAAGTGGTGACCACTATGAGGGCACTCCGACCATCTCGGTTACACCTGCTTCTGTAACTGTACCACTCGCTGGTGGCACTACAGAGGAGATTACTGTCACTACTCCGGCTGAGTGGGTGATTACTATCGACGCTGATGACGTTGTAGCAAGCACAACTTCTGGCTTTGGTGACGCAAAGGTAACTTTCGATGTACCTGCAGCTGATGCAATGCGTACTATCAAGGTTACATTCACCGCAACTGGTTATGTTAGCGGCTTCCCTATCACCAAGAAGGCTAGCATCTCTATCAGCCAGTCTGACACAGAGATTCCATCTGTAGATGGAGATTTCGTTTACTATGAGAATGGTGGTGAGGCTGTATCAAAGGTAGACGGCTACTGGCCATATGTTGACGCATACACAGGTTGGAATCCAACTGGCGGCGAGGGCTTCGATCAGAGCGGCGTAACTTACACTGGCAAGAACGCATCTGTTCGTAATTCTGGTAAGACTTGGGCTCCTGTAGGCGCTACTTACGCAACTGATGCTCCTTATGCATACCTCCAGGCAAAGACTGACAGCCAGTTTGTCATCAACAACATCAACATCACAAGCGGTGTTAAGAACTACACCTTCTCTTTCACAGCGTTCAATCAGTACGCATCTCTTATTGCATCGCCTTACACTCCTGTTGTAGCGGCTCTTGAGTCTGGTAAGAACCTGACTGTAGAGGTTAGCGTTGACGGTCAGAATTGGGGTGCTGTAGCATTTACAACAATGCCTGACGGTAACTGGACTTATGCTATTGCTCCATTCACTCTACCTGCTGACGCTGACAAGCTCTTCGTTCGCTTCTCAGGCTACAAGGCTGACACTACCACAGCTCTTCCATCTTCTGAGTACCAGTATCAGGCAGCTCTTCGTTTCGACGACTTCCGCCTTGTTGAGGGTGGCGAGGGTCCAGTTGTAGACTTTAATAATGCTGCTGGCGGTGGTGGTAACACTGGTGGTGGCGAGGCTACTATTGAGCAAATTCTCGCAAGTGGTGGTGGTAACTACATTCTCAAGAACGCTTGGGTACTAGCAAACTATGCACAAGGCTTCATTGCAACAGATGCAACAGGTAAGTACATTCTCTGCTTCCAGGGCACAGGTGCTTCTGTTCCTGCTGTAGGTACCGTTGTTGAGGTTAAGGGTGATGTTGTTACTTACGGTGGTCTTCTTCAGTTTGACAAGACTGCAACCGTTACTGCATCTAATGAGACCAAAACCGTTGAGTATGGCACTCCTACTGTTATGTCAGGTGCTGATCTTGATAGCTATGTTAATGCTCCAGAGATTAAGTATGCATCTTACGAGGGAGTTTTGTCTATCAGTGGCAACTACTACAATGTTATTGTCGAGGGTGCAACTAACGTTCAGGGCTCGATCTCTTATCCTGCAGAGGATATGAAGGCTCAGCTCGCTCCACTCAGCGGTAAGGGCATCAAGGTTACAGGTTTCCTCATTGGTAAGCCAAATAGCAACAGCAAGTATGCCAACACAATGATTACTGCCGTATCTGCTACAGGTAACGATCCAGAGCCTACTCCAGAGCCAGAGCCACTCGAGGGCACATTTACCCTCATCAACTCTGTTGATCAGGTTAAGGCAGGTCAGTACTATATGGCAGGTTATGCTGAGGAGTACAATAACCAGGGTAATATTACTACATTCTCTCCATATCCATACCACATGTGGACAGGCGGTATCAATGCTGGTTCAAGTGGCTCTGACCTCATGACTGTAAACTACAGCTATACAGAGAGCAAGCTTCAGCTTAACCCTAACCTCTCTGCACAAGATGCTGCTAAGGGTACTGCACAGCTCGTTGAGCTTATTGCTGTAGATGGCAAGACTAATACATATTACATCAAATATGGCGAGAAGTACCTTACTTGTACTGGCAAGCGCGCTGCAGCACTTGTTGACACTCCTGCAGAGTGGGCATTTACAGCTCACGCAAAGGGTGGTATCTGTCTTACAGATGTTGCAAGCAATGTAATCCTCGGTACTGCTGGTGCTACTTATAATATGCTTCGCGGTTATGTTTCTCCTGCATCTTCACTGCTCTATGGTGTAGTATTCTTTGCTCCTGCAAACGGCGCAGTTACCCCAGACCCAACTCCGGATCCAGAGCCAACACCAGATCCTACTCCAGATCCAACACCAGGTGGTGTTAAGACTATCGCTGAGATTCTTGCTGCAGGTCAGGGCGCATCACTCTCTGGCACTATCGAGGGCGTTGTTGTCTCAAATATGGCACTTAACAACCTCACTTCAAAGAAGGGTATGTATATTCAGGATGCAACTGGTGCGCTTCAGCTCCGTCTCGATGCAAACCACGAGTTTGCTTTCGGCACAAAGGTTAGCATTGATTTGACAGGTACAACTCTTGGACAGTATAATGATGCCGTACAGGTTGAGGTAGCTAGCGACAAGGTTACTACCATCTCTACAGGCAACACTGTTGAGCCTAAGAGCGTATCTATGGCTGACTTCCTGGCAAACAAGTACGAGGGTCAGTATATCGCTCTTGAGGGTGTTCAGGTAGCATCTGCAGACCTTACAAAGACTTGGGTTACAGGTGGTAATCACACATCTATCAATATGGAGGATGTAGCAGGTAACAAGTTCGTTGTATTCTCTTCAAAGTATGCTTCTTACGGTGCTGAGACCGTTGCTCAGGGTTCAGGTACTATCAAGGGTATCTCATCTATCAACAAGGGTACAATGCAGATTATCTTTGCACAGGCCTCTGACTATGCATCTCTTACCGGCGAGCGCTTTGGCACAGGTACAACTCCTGAGCCGGAGCCAGAGCCTACTCCAGACCCAACACCAGGCGAGGGCACTACTGTTACCGCTACTTTCAATCAGATGGGCTTTACAAATGCTCAGGTAGTTGATGGTGTTGATATCAAGGTTGATGACAATGTAATTATCAAATTTAGCAAAGCTAATTCAGGTACTGCTCCTGCATATTACGATGTAAGCAACGGCATTCGTATGTATCAGAACGGAGCAACACTTGATGTAACTGCTAATGGCAAGACAATTACTAATATTGAGTTTGTATTTGATTACAGCCAGTGGTACCTTGGTGCAGATAGCGGTACACTTTCAGCTGAGGGCGATACTCGCACTTGGACAGGCTCGGCTACCGCTGTTAAGTTCACTTCAACAGGTACTGACAGTAGCCACAGAGCTTACATTAAGGCGATGACTATCACCTACAAATAGTATTTACTATCTTCTTGGTGGGGGAGGATGCTCCCCTGCCAAGATTTTTTACCACGATGAATAGACGACTTCTATACCTGCTGCTTGCAGCATTTACAGCTACTTTTACTTTTTGGGCTTGTGACACCGAAGACCCATGGTCACCATTTGAGTCCAAAGCTGCACTCTCTCGTACCACACTCGGCTGGGATGAGCAGAATATTACATTGACAACCTCCGGCGATGCTCGTTTCGACTGGAGCGCTGCTATTGTTGAGGGATATGAATGGGCATCGTTCAGCGATAGCAACGAACAAATTACAAAGAAGGGCAAGGTTGGCACAACTGCTACAATCTACCTCTCGACAAATACAACAACCGAATCGCGAGTAGCGACTCTCCATATAAAGTTTACCGACGGTTATAGCCAAATCTTCACTTTCGAGCAGTATGGCGTTACCGAAAACTCGTTCTATGACCGTAATTGGGCTGAGCAGCCTGCGATGATAGATAACGAGGATTTAATTCACAAAACATACTATACAACTCTTGCCAACGGCAAGTATGTCCGCAACTACTCTATCTGCTACGATACAGATAAGTTAGTTTCTCGTTGGGTGGCATATCCGCTCCATAGCTGCTATGTAAGTCCATCACTGAGCCGCACAAATGCGTGGGCATTCGACCCTGCACTACCAGAAAATCTCCAGCAGAATATTGTTTCGGGTGGCTATAACGATGGCGGCAATAAACAGCTCGACCGCGGTCATATGCTCCCATCTGCATCTCGATATAGCACATACGAGACCAATGCGCAGACATTCTACGCAACCAATATGATGCCGCAGAATAGCACCTTCAACCAGGGCGTTTGGGGTCAGCTTGAGGGTCAGGTACGCAAGGCTATCTGTGCCGATACACTCTATGTTGTTGTGGGTACTCTGTTTGAGGATGGCAAGAAATTCACCTCACGCGGCAGAACTATCGCTCGTCCGAGCCATTGTTACAAGATTCTTCTGCGCACAAAAGCGGGTAACACAAAGAAGAGTATCTCTCAGATTACCGATGCCAATGAGATTAAGGCTATCGGCTTTATCTTCGAAAATCAGTCAACTGCTGGCAGCTACCAGTCTGCAGTAACATCTATCGCAGAGATTGAGAAGAGAGCCGGAGTTAAATTCTTCCGCAACCTCAATCCGGCTATTGCCGACAAGGTGAAGAGTCAGAAGAACATAAACGATTGGAGTAATTTTTAATAACCGAACTATATGAAAAAGCTATTTTTAACAACCTTGCTTGTTGCAGGCGTATTGTTAAGTTGTTTCGCACAGAAACCTCATATGGTTGTCTTCTACAACCTTGAGAACCTGTTCGATACAATCAACGACCCTGACAAGTTAGATGAGGAGTTCCTGCCTGAGGGCGTTAAGAAGTGGAACAGCTCAAAGTACTACCGTAAGCAGAGCAATATGGAGAAGGTATTCTTCGATATGGCTGCTATCAATCGCCAGTTCCCTGCAGTTATCGGTGTCTCTGAGATTGAGAACCGCTTGGTACTTGAGGATCTTGTTGCTCAGCCAAAGATGAGCGCTGGTAACTATCGTATCGTTCACTATGACTCACCAGATCGTCGTGGTGTTGACTGCGCGTTCCTCTATCGCCCTGATGTCTTCAAACTCGAGGGTAGCAAGGCTCACAAGTTTCAGATGCCAGGTATGCCAAACTTCTACACCCGTGATCTTGTGACAATGTGGGGAACAATCGAGGGTGAGCCATTCTTCTTCCTGGTTTCACACTGGCCATCACGACTTGGTGGTAAGGAGGCCTCAGATCCTAAGCGTGAGGCTGCTGCAGCTCAATGTCGTCGTATTGCAGACTCTGTACGCGTAGCAAATCCAAATACAAAGGTTGTAATTATGGGTGACCTGAACGATGATGCGACAGACAAGAGCATCACCGAGGTACTTGGTGCAAAGGCTAAGATTAACAAGCTCTCTGCTGGCGACCTCTACAACCCATATATCGACCTTCTTAAGGCCGGTTATGGTACACTTGGTTACCGTGACTCTTGGAACTTGTTTGACAACATTATCGTATCTGACAACCTCGCTACAGGCTCTACAGGCTCACTTAAGCTCATTCGTGCAGAGAAGAGCAAGTTCTATGGCAATATCTTCTCTCGACCATATATGATGCAGCGTGAGGGTCAGTACCGCAACTATCCATTGCGTACATTTGTTAGCAACAACTTCCAAAATGGTTTCTCTGACCACCTTCCTGTATTTATCTATGTTGGAAAATAATCACTCTTAGATATGAAAAAACTTCTACTTTTAACACTATTTGCCCTCTGCGCCTTTGGCGTTTACGCTCAAGGTGGCATTAAGGGTCAGGTTGTGTCCCGTAACGGCCGAACAGCCGTAGGACAGGTCAAGGTAACCCTTGACGCAACTGGTCAGAGCGTTACCACCGACGATAATGGTAACTTTATCTTCCCTGAACTTACGAAGGGTGACTATCGTCTGCAGTTCACTGCGCCAGATTTCGAGACTCTCGAAGTAATGGTACGCGTAGATGTAAATATGCGCGATCTTCACACTGTAATCCTGGTTCCAACCTTCCGTAATGAGATTATCGATGACTCTATCTTTGCCGAGTTTGACAACGACTCTTCTGCATCAGATACTCAAGCTCTGCCATCGACTCTCAACTCATCAAAGGATCTCTACAACAGCATCGCCTCTTACCGCTTTAGCGAGATGCGATTTAATGTTCGTGGTTATGACTCTATGTACCAGGATGTGTATCTGAATGGTATTCGTTTTAACGATGCTATGACAGGTTATGGTCCTTGGTCACTATGGAGCGGTCTTAACGATGCAACACGCAACCAGGAGAGCTATTCAGGCCTCACTCCTACCGACTTTGGTGTTGGTGGTATCGGTGGTGCGACAAATGTAAATGCTCGTGCATCACAGATGCGTAAGGGTTTCCGCACAAGCGTATCAAATGCTAACCAGATGTATCGCTGGAGAGCTATGGTTTCATACGCATCAGGAGCTCTTGACAATGGTTGGTCTTATGGTTTCTCTGTCTCTACTCGTCAGGGTGGCAATGGTTATGTAGATGGTATCTACTACAACTCTTACGGCTACTTTGCATCTGTCGAGAAGCTCTTCGGTACACAGCACCGACTCTCACTCTCCCTGCTCGGCACTCCACAGCAGCGTGGTGCTCAGCAGGCATCTACACAGGAGGCTTACGGCCTGTTCGGCAGCAACTACTACAATCCTAATGTTGGTTTCCAGGATGGTAAGCTGCGTAACACTCGTGTTCGTCGCACCCACGAGCCTATCGCAATGCTCAACTATACATATGACATCAACGATAAGATTCGCCTTAACGTAGCGACATCTCTCCGATTTGGTTTCAATGGCTACTCTGCCCTCACTTGGAAGGATGGTGCAGATCCACGTCCTGACTACTACCGCTATCTGCCTTCAAACTACTTGAGCCAGATTACCCCTGAAATTCCTGGTATCTTCGATGCCACAACCGATGCTCAGATTGAGAGCTATGTAAACGGCGCAATCAATGCTATCCAGGTTTGGAATGGTTATATTGACTTTGACCGTATGTACAACCTCAATCGTCGCGAGGACCCTACAACTGCAGAGTATGCAAGCGGTTATCGCTCAAACTATATGATTGAGGAGCGCCACACAGACCAGCTGGACTACAACTTTGCAGCTAATGCATCGTTCCAGCTCAATGCAAACCATCGCCTTGTTACTGGTCTTAATGCCCGTGTAAACCGCACAGAGTACTACAGCACCGTTAAGGATCTTCTTGGTGGTAACTATTGGCTCGATATCGACAAGTTTGCTGAGCGTGATAAGGGCAGCGATGTTCTCGCCTACCAGAACGATGTAGACTACTACGAGCAGCACGGCCACGCACGCGTGGTGAAGGAGGGTGATAAGTACAACTACGACTACTATGCACACCTTCGTCAGGCACAGGTTTGGGCTCAGTATGGCCTTACACTTGGCGGTTTTAATATGAACTTGGGCGCAGAGGTTGGCTTTACCTCTATGTGGCGTCAGGGTCTGTGGCGCAAGGGTCTATTCCCTAATGGCAACGACTCTTTCGGCGACTCTGAGCACTTGAATTTCCTTACTTACAAGGCTAAGGCGGCATTTATGTACCGCTTCTCTGGTGCACACTCGCTTGCGCTCAACGCCGTAGCCCTTGCTGATGCACCAAAGTTCGCTTCTGCATTTGTATCTCCTCGTACTCGTAACCACTACAACCCAGGTCTTACTACCGAGAAGATTTATGGTGCCGAGCTTACTTACAACCTCAATCTGCCTTATATCAAGGCTCGTTTATCGGGTTTCTATACCTCAATGAACGACCTTTCAAAGGTTATCTCTTACTACGACGATACACAGTCTTCATTCACAAACTTTGCGATGTCTGATATCGACAAGCGCTATATGGGTGTCGAGTTTGCATTGAACGTACCTATCTGGGGCGGTATCGCATTCCAGGGTGCTGTAAACTATGGTGACTACCGTTACACATCAAACCCTAACTTCGTGCAGATTATCGACAATAGCGCAGAGGTTGTGCTGGTAGATAAGGTAAACTGGAAGAACTTCTTTGTAGAGAGCACTCCGCAGGTGGCTGTTAATGTTGGTCTTGACTATCGTAGTTCAAACAACTGGTTTGCATCTGTAAACTTCAACTACTACGACAAGCTCTACCTCTCTATGAACCCTGCTTACCGTACAAACAACGCTGTTAAGTCTTACATAAACATTCTTTCAAACGAGAATGCAACAGACGAGTCTAAGGTTTGGGCACTGCAGAACATCAGCAAGATGCGTGAGCAGGAGTATCTTGGCAACGCTTATACACTTAGCGCAAGTGTTGGTAAGAACTTCTACATCAAGCGTACCTATATGCTCGGTTTCAGCTTGGAGGTAAAGAATATTCTCAATAACCAGACAATCAGAACTGGAGGTTATGAGCAGATGCGTATGCGTCGCACCCGTGGTTGGGATGGTACTGCAGCTGGCTCAAACCCTGCAGAGGCATACTACTCTCACTTTGACTCAAAGTACTTCTATATGCTGGGTACAAACTACTTCCTTAACCTTTACTTCCGATTCTAAACTATACAGACTATGAAATTTATCAAAATATACGCTATTGCACTCATCAGTCTGCTCTTTGTAGGCTGCTATGAGAAGTTTGATACTCCAACAGTACCAACTGTAATGACCGACGAGCTTATGCAGGCTCAGGGTATGGAGCATCTGACTATCGCACAGATGAAGGATATGTTCTTCGATCTGAACAACTCAGGCTCTACCAACTCTCAGGCAGAGACTAAGTACAAGCGCTTTGTCCTCTCTAAGGATGAGTGCACCGATTACGAGATAGCAAACAATCGCTATATCGAGGGTAATTATTATATCAAAGGTAAGGTTGTGAGCAACGACGAGCAGGGAAATGTCTACAAATCGCTCCACATCTTCGACGGCACAGCTGCCATCGAGCTTAAGCTCACTAACGGCCTTTTTGCCGAGTTCCCTTGCAACCTTGACACTAAGGAGAGCTGCTGGGTATATGTGCGCCTTACAGGCCTCTATTTGGGCAGTTTCCGTATGATGCTCTCCCTGGGCGATATCCCTACCGAGAGTCTGAATGCTTACGGTATCCAGAAGTTCTACGCGAACTCAAACATCACCTCTCCAAACCGAGTTGCTCAGTTTGTCTTCAAGGGCGAGGATTGCACCCTTACAGAGGGTAAAAATGCGACTGATGACATCTACGTTGTCGAGAACTACAACGAGTCAAAGAGTATCTATAACAAGAACTTCCTCGGTCGTCTTATCCGCTTTAAGAACCTGCAGGTTACTTATCGTGGTGTAGCTGACGGCAACAACAACACTGCTGATGACTACGCAGCTCTTACCAGCGGTAGCAATACCAATATCTACCCTAGCTGGCTCTGCACAAGCGGTATTGTTGTCGATGGCGCTGTTCAGTACGTTGTTAGCAAGCCTTGGTATAAGCTCGCTTATGCTATCAACAACATCTGCCTCTATGGTAGTATCGCACTCTGTTATCCGGAGGTTTTGAACACTACTCACGCCTCTACCCCAGGCTTCTATACAGCCCGCACAAGTGGTTACTCTCGCTTTGCAGGCAAGCCTGTTCCAGAGAATGGTGCAACTGGTAGCGTGCTTGCTATCTACGCAATCTACTCTCACAGCTACAACTTCTCTAAAACTGGCGACCAGAGCGCAGCCTTCCAGATCAGCGCTTGCCGTTTTGACGACTTCCTGCCAGAGTACTATAGCACCCTAAATGGTGATAAGTTGGCTGATTGGGAGTCTTGGATCGATGCAAATACTCCACAAGACTCTATCGACCTCCCTCAGACTCTGAAGGACGACGATATGGAGTAATCCATTGGCACAAAAAAAATAATCGCCAGGCAAAACGCTTGGCGATTATTTTTTTACTTACTTCTTCAGACGTTTCAGAGCCTCATTATACTTGCGGGAGTTGGCATTGTGTTCGCTAAGGGTGCGGGCGAAGTTGTGGGTGCCGTCAAACTCCGGTTTTGCGCAGAAGTAGAGGTAGTTGCTACTCTCGTAGTTCAGCACCGCATCAATAGCCGCGATGCTCGGAATACAGATTGGTGCCGGTGGCAGACCCGCGTTGCGATAGGTGTTAAATGGCGAGTCGTAGCGCAGATGCTTATAGAGTATACGAGTGAGGGCAAAATCTCCGATAGCATACTTTACCGTCGGGCACGCCTGCAGTGGCATACCTTTACGCAGACGGTTGATATACACGCCCGCAATTTTCGGCATCTCTCCCCTATTTTTAGTCTCTTCGTAGACGATAGAGGCAAGTGTCATCACCTGGTACTTCGAGAGCTTTGTACGGGCTAATTTTGCCGTACGAGCCTCATTCCAAAAGGCGTCATACTCACGACTCATACGTTCAAGCAACTTTTCAGGCGTAATAGTCCAATATACCTGATAACTATTAGGCACAAACATCGCAATCAGCGAGTCGCGCTTATAACCGAGTGTTGCCTTAAGCTCGCTGTTACGCATAGCCGAAAGTAGCGATACTGAGTCCGCCATAATCTGCTTTGAGAGTTTTCCTGCAAACTGTGGAAGTGTTCGAGCCTCGCCCACAACAAGATTTACCGGAGTCTGCTCGCCTAGGGCAAACATTCGGACAATCTTGATAACGTTCATCCCCTCTGCAAGTGTGTAGTGTCCCGCCTTAAGTCGATTTTTAAGGTTAAGACGTGCTGCATAGAGGTCAAATGCTCGCACCTTGAGTGGATTTGAGAGCTGAGATTTGACATTTTCTGCTAATTGCTCATACTCGCTCTTATCAGTGACAAAAATCTGCTGACTCTCACGAATTGCCGAACCAAAGAAGGAATTGTAGCCAACTATCAGAGCACCAGCCACAAAGGCACCTATAAAGATACCCCAAACGAATATTTTTTTAAGAAATTTACTATTCATAGCTCAATTTTTTTGCAAAGATACAAAAAAAGTTCTACTTTTGTGCCCGGGTAAGTCTTATACGACCAGCTCCTGCAGAACTCCCCCAGGCAAGGAATTGAGCAAGGGTATGCGGTTGTAGCGGTGCGATATAAGTAGCTTACCCTTTTTTTATTGATACAAATAATGCAGACTGGTTTCAGCCTGCATTATCTATTTTTATACCTCTACTATCGTATTCTATCCAGTGAGCGAACAAGTAGTTCGTCGCGAAGGATTGCTCGCATAGCAAGCGGAGTGAGGATAACCGATACTATCGGCATAAGGATTGGGAAGCGGAAGACGATATTTGCCCAAGTGATATCAAAATCCGCGAAGATGTTGTTGCAGATAGTATAGGTAAACGCCGCGATAAGTGCCACAGCACCGATAAGCAGCACACACTCAACACCGCAGAGGCGAATCTGCAGTGGGCGGTTTTTATAGAGGAAAATAGTTACAAACGGCAGCACAGTTGCAAGCACTAACACACCACCAAGCCACGCAGAGACGTGTGACAGAACGCCCTCTGCATCCGAAATAGAGAAGGCCGAAAGGGTCACCTGCTGACCATCTACGCCAATAAAGACGAGCGGAAAGATAAGTGTTACAACCATCAGCAGTGTTACTGCCATCAAATAGAGTGTCTGTATTCTCTGAAGCATAATTTACAATTTTTTATCTGTTAAGTATCTATTTCTATCGCTTGAATTACGATTTATCAGCTCACCCAAAAATCCCGCAAGGAAGAGCTGCACGCCCAAGATAATCGCAAGAATTGCCAAGTAGAAGAGCGGCTGATCCGCAACTGCACGCAGCGGAAGATCCATCACCTGCTTATATATCTTACTACCAATAATCCAACAAGTGGTAAAACCTCCGAGGATAAACATCAGCGTACCAAGTCCACCAAAGAAGTACATCGGCGAACGACCAAAGTGTGACATAAAGGTTACCGAGATAAGGTCAAGGTATCCCTTAATCATTCGCTCCATACCAAACTTCGACACGCCATACTTACGCGCCTGATGCTGCACCTCCTTCTCGCCAATGCGCTTAAAGCCTGCATATTTGGCAAGAATTGGTATGTAGCGGTGCATCTCACCATAGACCTCTATGGACTTTACAACGCTCTTGCGATAGCACTTAAGGCCACAATTAAAGTCGTGCAACTTAATACCCGAAACGGTACGTGCAGTCCAGTTAAAGAATTTGCTAGGCAGTCGCTTACCCAGCGGATCGTAGCGCTTACGCTTCCAGCCCGACACAAGGTCATAACCCTCGTCAAGTACCATACGACGCATCGCTGGTATCTCATCTGGCGAGTCCTGCAAATCAGCATCCATAGTAAAGACCACCTCACCCTCTGCAGCCTCAAAACCGCAGTAGAGCGCAGCACTCTTGCCATAATTGCGCATAAAGTGGATTGCGCGCAACTTATCACCATACTGCTCCTTAAGCTGCTCTACAACCTGCCAAGAGCCATCATTTGAGCCGTCATCGACCATTATAACCTCATACGAGAGCTTTTCGCCACTACATACGCGGTCAATCCACGCCATAAGTTCTGGCAGTGACTCGCACTCATTGTAGAGAGGAACAACAACCGAAACATCTAACTTTGCAGCCATTACTCCTCTGTTTCTGGTTTATTATCAAACAACTTTGGCTCGTGCTTAACCTTTGCAGCGATGATAAGTCCCACAATCATACCCCAAACCATATAGCCCCATACAGAGGAGAAGATTGTGGTAAAGATACCAGGCTCTGGCTGGGTCATCATCTGCTTGAGCATAGGCTCATAGCTACTCATAAGTGCAGAGCTCTCAGGATTTGCGCTCAGTGCAGTCTGCACAGAGGTAACCATAGCCTTGAGGTACTCCTGATGGCCAATAACAACGCTATGCATAATATAACGACCAAGGCCTACAATAACACCCGAAAGAGTAGATACCGATACCACGTAAGAGAAGCCTCTGCCGTAGTTGAACATCTTAATTCCACTCTGAGCCTCCATAACAGAGAGTGAGTACTGCTTCGCAAACTTGTAGAGCATCCAGATATAGAGAGCCGCAACTGCAAGCATCTCAAAACCCATAACAGTAAACCAAGGCATAGTACCACCATAGACTACAGCGCACTGCTCAAAAATGTGCGAACAGAGCATCACGAAACCGAGAATTGCGCCTCTATTGAGCACACTATTCAAAAATAGATTCTGTTTCATATCTCAAATATTTAGATGTACAAAGGTAGTCAAAAATATCATTTATCCCAATTTTTACCGTCTAAGGTGGGTAAAATTGTAGATATTTATTGCAACAAAATATGAAATCTCGTTTTTTTTGTTATATTTGCACCCGAAACCATTCTTTATTTTTTATGGGAAATGAAAAAAATATTTGTTCTGGCAGTAGCTCTACTATGCTACTTTTGTACTTACTCACAAGAGGCTAAGACATCAGACAATGTTCCAACGCTGATAATCTCGCCTCGATTTGAAGTTAACCCTTACATTCCGACAGGCAGTGAGGGGCTGAGCGGTGTGGATTTCGGCAGCACTTCCCTTTACACATTCTTAGACGGAAATATTGGAGAGAATTTCTCCTATTCTATGAGCAACCACTGGCTATCCACAACCCCTGGTGCGCTCTATGCTGATCCTTTTCGCAGTGACGAAGCAGACTTTATCGACTGGCTTACGCTTAGCTACAGTGTAGGCCCATTCACCTTTACTTTGGGTAAGGAGTCGCTTTTGTACGGTAGTTATGAGTTCGACTACTCGGATATAGATCAGAATGCTGAGGTATGCTCCTCTTTCTGGAACAAATCTATGACCTACCAGTGGGGCGGTAAGATTGAGTATGGTTTCTCTGACGAGAGCTCTGCTCTGGCATTTCACTTTGCATCATCCCCATTCGGCGTTCGCCCATTTGCAAGTAAACTCTTCTGCTACTCGTTAATGTGGAGTGGAGAGTACGGTTGCTTTGCGCCACTGTGGTCAGTGAACTTTATTGAGTATGAGCCTGGAGTATTCGTAAAGACTGTAGGTCTGGGTAACGGTTTCTACTTCGACAATCTCTCTATTGAATTTGATGCTATGTATCGCCACCTCAATTACGATGGTAGTAACCACGAGGCACTTGCTGTCTGTCGTGTAGGTTACTCTATTAAGGATAAACTTGAGATTTTTGCCAAAGGTGGTTACGAGTATCACTCGGGTATGGATATTTTTGGCTATGACGACGAGTTGTGTTTCTACCCTACTGATAGTACCGAAAGCAGCTACGCCTTCTATGGTGGAGGTGTAAACTACTACCCGCTCAAAAATAGTCAGGATTTGCGCCTGCACGCACTTATTGCAGCAAACAATTACGCAAAAAGCATCGCCATCAGCATTGGTGCAACATACCACTTTAATCTAACAGACACTATTCGTAAACACAGATAAAAAGATGACAGGAAACGACTCTATCATTAAAATTGAGCACCTCTCTAAAGCATTTGGAGATAAGGTTGTTCTTGACGACATAAACCTCTCTATCCGTCGTGGTGAGTTTATCACTCTGCTCGGTCCTTCGGGCTGTGGTAAGACCACCCTACTGCGTATGATTGCAGGTTTTCTCAAGCCCGATTCTGGTGTGATACTTATGGAGGGTAGCGACATTTCAGAAGTTCCGCCACACCGTCGTCCGCTCAATACAGTCTTTCAGCGTTATGCACTCTTCCCACATCTGAACGTGTATGACAACATTGCCTTCGGCCTTAAACTGAACAAGGTGCAGTCATCAGAGATTGAGACCCGTGTACGCAAGGCTCTGAAGATGGTAAGTATGACCGACTACGAGGATCGCGATGTAAACTCGCTCTCTGGTGGTCAGCAGCAGCGTGTGGCTATTGCTCGCGCTATTGTAAACCGTCCGAAGGTGCTTCTTCTTGACGAGCCGCTGGCTGCACTCGACCTTAAGATGCGTAAGGATATGCAGATGGAGCTTAAGCAGATGCACCAGGAGCTTGGTATCACCTTTATCTATGTTACCCACGACCAGGAGGAGGCTCTTACCCTCTCTGATACCGTTGTGGTTATGAGCGATGGTAAAATTCAGCAGATTGGTACTCCGATTGACATCTATAACGAGCCTGTAAACTCATTTGTAGCCGACTTTATCGGTGAGAGTAACATCCTTAACGGTACAATGATTAAGGACCGTGAGGTTGAGTTTATCGGCCACACTTTCGAGTGCGTAGATGCTGGTTTTGGCACCAACACTCCTGTAGATGTTGTTGTACGACCTGAGGACATCTATATTATTGCAAACACTGAGAATGCTAAGTTTACTGGCGTTGTCAAGTCGTGCATCTTCAAGGGTGTACACTACGAGATGTTTGTTGAGACCGACAAGGGCTACGAACTGATGCTTCAGGACTATAACGCCTTTGAGGTTGGCAGCACAGTAGGCATGTTTATCAAGCCGTCAGACATCCACGTTATGCAGAAGGAGCGCACCTGCAACATCTTTGAGGGCAAGATGGTCTCTTCTACAGATGTTGAGATTTTAGGAGGTCAGTTCCAGTGTGCTGATTGCGGCCTGCAGGAGGGTGATAGTGTCTATGCAACGGTCAACTTCGAGTGTGTTGAGCTGATGGACAACAAGGAGGATGGAACGGTGATTGGCGAGGTTGAGTTTATCCTCTACAAGGGTAATCACTACCACCTTACAGTTCTTACCGATAGCGGCGAGAAGGTCTATGTCGACACAAACGACATCTGGGATAAGGGCGATATTGTCGGCATCTCTGTAAATATCTCTGATTTGCACATCTCAAAGAAGGTTTAGCGATGAAGATCTTTCGTACAATAGGCAACGTTATGTCACGTCGCTCTACTTGGGCACTGCCATATGCTCTATTTCTGGGCATATTTGTCGCACTGCCTCTGATTCTGATTGTCTTTTTTGCCTTCACAAACAATCTGGGTGAGTTTTCGCTGATAAACTTTGAGAAGTTTATTACGCAGCCCGAGGCGGTAAATACCTTTGTCTACTCAATAGGTATTGCCCTTGTAACAACATTTCTCTGCATCCTGCTTGGCTACCCTGCGGCGTATATTTTGAGCAATAAGAACCTCAATCGTTCCCAGACTACGGTTATGCTCTTTATCCTGCCGATGTGGATTAATATCCTCGTGCGTACCCTTGCGACGGTAGCGCTGTTTGACTTTGTCCATATACCACTCGGAGAGGGTGCACTTATCTTCGGTATGGTCTACAACTTCCTGCCATTTATGATCTACCCTATCTACAACACCCTGCAGAAGTTGGATCACTCGCTCATTGAAGCGGCAGAGGATTTGGGTGCAAAACCAAGCACCGTCTTCTGGAAGGTCACCGTGCCACTCTCTATGCCAGGTGTAACGAGTGGTATTATGATGGTATTTATGCCGACTATCTCGACCTTTGCCATTGCGGAGTTGCTGACAATGAACAACATAAAGCTCTTCGGAACAACAATTCAGGAGAATATCAATAACGGAATGTGGAACTACGGCGCTGCGCTGTCACTCATTATGCTGGTGATTATCGGAATCACTTCGCTCTTCTCTGACAGCGAGGAGCAGAGCCAAAACGAGGGAGGAATTATCTAATGAAAAAGTTCTTTGCACAGACATATCTCTGGATTCTCCTTGCGCTGCTCTACGCTCCGATTATCATTATCGGTATCTTCTCATTTACCGAGGCGAAGGTGCTCGGAAACTGGACTGGTTTTTCAACAAAACTCTACACATCGCTCTTCTCGGGTGGTGTTAGACACAATCTGCTCGATGCTATCGAGAATACATTTACCATTGCCCTTATTGCTGCGGCAGTATCGACCATTCTTGGCTCTATAGCGGCTATTGGTATCCACAATATGCGTGGCAGAAAGCGTCAGGCAATAACTCTGCTCAATAACGTTCCGATGCTCAATCCGGACATTATTACGGGTATTTCGCTCTTTTTGCTCTTTATCACCCTTGGCATTAGTCAGGGCTATATGACCGTCGTTTTGGCTCATATCGCCTTCTGTACGCCTTATGTTGTGTTGAGTGTTATGCCACGTCTGCAGCAGATGAATCCAAACATCTACCAGGCGGCTTTGGACTTAGGTGCTACACCGTTCCAGGCACTGCGTAAGGTGATTATTCCGGAGATTCGTCCAGGTATGATTTCGGGCTTTATTCTCGCCTTTACACTCTCTATTGACGACTTTGCGGTGACTATCTTTACAATCGGTAATAAGGGTATTGAGACCCTCTCAACCTTTATCTATGCCGATGCTCGTAAGGGAGGTCTTACACCAGAGCTTCGCCCTCTATCGACAATTATCTTTGTAACAGTACTCATACTGCTCATTATTATAAATGTTCGCGCTCGTCGCACAGAACGCAAAGAGAATATCTAAATGAGAAGACTTTTTACACTTATAGTAGCTCTCTGCACACTTATCGGTACTACTACTGCTGCCGATAGAGAGCATACACTCAAGATCTACAACTGGGCCGACTATATCGATGAGGATGTGCTGGTCGAGTTCCAGCAGTGGTACAAGGAGCAGACTGGTGAGGAGGTGGAGATTATCTACCAGCTCTTCGACATCAACGAGATTATGCTCGCCAAGATTGAGCGTGGTAAGGAGGATTTTGACGTTGTCTGTCCGTCAGAGTACATCATCGAGCGAATGCTCCGCAACGACCTGCTACTGCCTATAGACAAGGATTTTGGTAGCACTCCGAACTATATTGACACCAATATCTCGCCATACATTATCGATATCTTCAACAAGATTGACGGCTCGGGCAAGAATGCTAACGACTACGCAGTGGGCTATATGTGGGGTACTACAGGTCTGCTCTACAACACAAAGTATGTCACCCCTGAGCAGGCAGCCACCTGGTCTACACTCCACAACGAGCAGTTTGCAAAGAAGATATTTATCAAGGATGCATTCCGTGATGTCTATGGCCCTATTTTGGTCTATCTCAAGCGAGATGCAATAGACCGAGGTGAGATTACTATGGATGAGGTGATGTACGACGCATCGGATGAATCTATTGCCCTTGTAGAGACATTCCTCAAGCAGGCAAAACGTCTTGTAGCGGGTTGGGAGGCTGACTTTGGTAAGGAGATGATGACCAAAGAGAAGGCCTACATAAACCTCACCTGGAGTGGCGATGCCGTATGGGCTATCGAGGAGGCTGCAGAGGTGGGTGTTACGCTCGACTACTACGTTCCTGATGAGGGTAGCAATGTCTGGTTTGATGGCTGGGTGATACCTAAGTATGCTCAAAATGTCAAGGCTGCACGCTACTTTATCAACTTCATGTGCCGCTCGGATATTGCTCTGATAAATATGGATGCTATCGGCTACGTGAGTGCTGTAGCAACCCCCGAGGTGCTTGAGGCGAAGATTAATGACGAGCTTGAGAGTGCTATCGACGCAAGTTATTTCTTCGGCCCTGGTGCGGAGAGTGTAAAGATTGACGCTGTGCAGTATCCAGACCGCAAGGTTATTGAGCGTTGCGCTATGATGCACGACTCGGGTGCACGCACAGAGCAGATGCTCGAGATGTGGGCAAGAGTTAAGGGTGAGGTTGTTAAGCCGTGGGTGCTGATTGTCATCTCCGTTACCCTGCTTGCGCTCCTGGTTCTGGGTATCCGCCGCAAGATGATTAAGCGCCGTCGCCGTGCCCGTCGTCTGCATCGCCCACGCAAGTAGTTGGGTCTATTAGGATATACAATAAATGGTCATACCGATTGAGTATGACCATTTGTGTTTCTACGACCAACGGCAGCGCTACAACAGAATAATCATCAACTGCGCAATCACAACTCTCAAAAACATCACCAGCGGATAGACCGTTGCATAGCTGATAGCGGGCATATCTGAGCCACAAACGCCATTTGCATAGGTCAGGGCAATGGGATTGGTCATACTTCCAGAGAGTGTTCCCATAATGGTATAGTAGTCCATCTTGTAGACCTTACGGGCAAAAATACCGACCAAAACAAGTGGCACAATAGCGATAATGAGTGCATAAAGTATCCAAATATAACCACCTGATACCAAGGCATTTACAAAGCCATTACCCGATGCAAGGCCAACCGATGCAAGGAACATAGCAAGTCCCACCTCGCGCAGCATAAGGTTTGCGCTGACCGTTGTATAGGTAATAAGGTGCCAGTGTGTTCCAAAGCGGCCAATCAGAATAGCCATAAGCATTGGGCCAGCAGCAAGTCCAAGGCGGATTTGAGGCGACTCAACAAGTGGAATAGAGCCAACAAAAACTCCGAGTGCAATACCGAGGAAGATGGTAAAGATGTGCGGCTTATGGAGCTTCTTGAGTGAGTTTCCAAGCAGCTCTGCCACTTGCTCGATAGCGCTCTCCGAGCCTACAACCATAACCTTATCGCCCAACTGCAACTCCATACCTTGATATGGGATAAGGTCGACACCAGCACGGTTTACGCGGGTGATATTGATGCCGTACTTTGTACGCAGGCGCAGGTCAGAGAACTTCTTGCCATTAATCTTTGAGCGGGTAACCACAATACGACGAGAGACGAGCTTGCCATCAAACTGACCCCACTCCTGCTCGAGCATATCCACCTCGTGGCCTAAAAAGGCGAGAATAGCCTCTTTATCCTCCTGCGAGCTTACGATAAAGAGTTTATCGCCACAATGCACAACGCTCTCGGAATCGGCTATAAATGCCTTATTTCCGTCGTGCGAGATGCGGGAGATGACAAACTGACGGGCGATAATATTGCGGATTTCGCTAACCTTCTTGCCATCTATCTGGCCATTGACAACCTCAAGCGAGTACTTGGCTGCAAACTTATTCTCATTGCTCAGCGCCGCAAGAGCCTCGTTCTCAACATCGAGCTTTATGCGCAACAGCGGCTTGAGAATCAAAAAGGCGATAATCACAGCCACAACGCCAAACGGATAGGCAATGGCAAAGGCCATCGGGATTGAGCTATCCTCCACGCCCGTAATGTCCATATATGCCTGTTGCGTTGCACCCATAGCTGGAGTATTCACCGCAGCACCATCCATCACGCCGACCATAGTCTGTAGCGGAGTATCGGTAACGACTGTTATCAGATAGGTCACAACAACACCCAGCAGCATCACAAGCACCGCCAAAAACATCTGTCTTATACCTCCCTGACGCAACGACGAGAAGAATCCCGGACCAATCTGCAGACCTATCGAGAAGACAAAGAGCGTCAGACCAAAGTCACGGGCAAAGGCGAGCATATCTGCATCTACCCTCATACCAAAGTGGCTCATTGCAATACCTGCAAAGAGTACCCACGTCGAGCCGAGCGAGATACTTCCAATGCGAATCTTACTGAGCAGCGTACCGATAGCAATCACCGCCGCAAAGACAAATATCGAGTGTGCAATGCTCTGTCCAAAGAGCATTTCTGTCAGAAATTCCATACAATAACTACCTAATTTTGCGGCAAATATATAAATTAATGTGTCAGGTAGCAATTTTTTCTGCTAAAAGAGTTACAACGAGCCATTTTTTCTGCTACCTTTGTCGCGACATAAGGGGTGCTAAGTATCCGGCTGGAGGTAAAACTGCGGCAAGGGCTTGGCTGAGATTATACCCATTGAACCGAAGCGGGTAATGCCGGAACGGGAGGAGTACAAATCACATACGCCCCTTTTCAAACTATTTACTAATTTAAAAACAGTAGTTATGAAAAGGTTTTTTGTTTTGTTAGCTGCGGCTATTGCTGTATGCTACAACGCCTCAGCAGAGGAGGTAACCTTGAGCGATTCGCTCACAATTCACACAATCGAGCAGGTCAATATCGTGACCTCAAGGGCAACCGAAAAGAGCCCAATCCCCCACACAGAGCTCAGCTATGAGCAGATTGCAAACAGCAACTTCGGCGAGGATATTCCGTCGCTGCTCAGCAGTATGCCCTCTGTTGTCTGCTCGTCAGAGAGCGGCATAGGCATCGGCTCTACCTCATTCCGTGTACGAGGAACAGACCCTACACGCATCAACGTAACCCTAAATGGCGTGCCGATGAATGACGCCGAGACCCACTCGGTATACTGGTACGACACCCCTGACCTTATCTCATCTGTCGGCTCAGTGCAGCTGCAGCGCGGTGTAGGACTCTCTACAGCGGGCACAGGTGCCTTTGGTGCATCACTGGCAATGAGCACACTCGCCCCACAGACCACATTCTCGGGTCGTGCATCGCTCAGTTACGGCTCTTTCAACACCCAGAAGCAGGAGGTGGCAATAGGCTCAGGACTGCTTGGCGGACACTGGACTATAGATGCTCGTCTATCGCACCTCTCATCTGACGGATATGTCGACCGCGCAAAGAGCAATCTGCACTCATACCTGCTCCAGGCGGGTTACTACAAGGGTGGCACAACGCTCAAGTTGCTCAGCTTTGGTGGCGTGGCGAAGGTCTATCTGACCTACACCGGAGTTACAGCCGAGGAGCTGGAGAGTAACCGCCGATACAACCCAGAGGGTGAGATTTGGGGCTACCGACCAACCGCAAGTGGCGAGATGGAGTATGCTGTAGTCGGATATTTTGACGACCATACCGACAACTACACCCAGATTAACAACCAGCTGATTTTGAGCCACAAATTCTCGGATAAGTGGCAGCTCAACGCCACAGCCCACTACACCTACGGCAACGGTTACTACCTGAACTACAAGAACGACCAGAAGCTCTCAAAGTACGGTTTTGCCCCTATTGCTGTGGGTGAGTACAGCGTGGAGCGCACAAACCTATTGCGCCGAAAGAGTATGGAGAACCACTTCGGAGGCCTTGTGGCAACGGCCGTATACAAGACCTCTTCGCTGCAACTGACCTTTGGTGGCTCGGCGTCGCTCTATGACGGTATCCACTTCGGTACAATCAGCGGTCTTGAGCTTGCACCCGACTTTGCCGAGGCGGAGTACTATCGCAACTCAACAACCAAGTACGACTGCTCGCTCTTTGCCCGTGCAGATGTTGCCCTGGCCGAGAAATTAAACCTCTATGCAGATCTGCAGTTCCGCCACATCACCCACATCATTGCCGGCGTGAACGACAACTACGACTCTACTATCAGCGCTATGCAGCGACTCGACATTGACCGCAACTACAACTTCCTCAATCCAAAACTCGGACTCTACTACACCCCTACCGACCACCACTCCCTCTACATCTCGGCAGCCGTAGGTCAGAAGGAGCCTACACGAAACAACTTTACCGATATCCGCAGTGGCGAGTATCCAACAGCCGAGCAGATGCTCGATATTGAGGGTGGATATACCCTGAAGAGCAAGGTGGTAACGGCCAATATCAACCTCTACTATATGCTCTACCGCAACCAGCTTGTGCAGACAGGTGAGCTGTCAGATACAGGCGAGTTACTCTCTCGAAACATCCCGAAATCGTACCGCCAAGGAGTTGAACTTATGGTTGATGTAAAGGCTACTAAGTGGCTGACACTCGGTGCAAATGCTACGCTGAGCCAAAACCATATTCTGGACTATGTAGACTATATTGACGATATGTCATTTGAGCGCGGCAGAACAACTATCGCCTACTCGCCATCTGTTATTGCAGGTGCCTATATTGAGGCAGCAACCAAGGGCTTTAGCGCACGCTTCTCAACCCGCTATGTGAGCAAGCAGTACCTGACAAATGGTCAGTACGAGGACCTTACCCTGCCGCGCTACTCGGTGAGTGACCTTAACTTGGCATACACACTGGGCAATGTACGCTTCGGAGTAAAGATTGGCAACATCTTCAACGCCAAGTACTGCGCAAGCGGCTATGGCGGCTCGTGGATGGAGGGAGCAACCCTTGCCGACCGCAAATCGTGGGCATACTACTTCCCACAAGCCACAACCTCCGTACTTGCAAATATTACGGTTAAGTGGTAACCGATGGTCTGTCACTTGTCACACTTGTCACACGTAACACGCCCCTGTGACAAGTGACACGCTATTAGCCAAGAAAAACTTTGTTTTTCGAAAAAAAACCACTACCTTTGCGCATCTAAACACTTTTACAAGCTATGAGCAAAGTTGAAATTCAGCGTGCCCACCGTATGGATGGTACGGGCGAGTACTACTTCTCGCGTCGTCTGCGTGAAATCGCAGAGATAGAGGCGACTACTGGTCGTCAGATTATTAAGTTGGCTATGGGTAGCCCCGACCTGCCACCACACCCATCAGTAATTGAGCGTCTGCACACTGAGGCGTTGCGCCCAGATGTACACAAGTACATGTCTTTCAAGGGCGAGCCAGTACTGCGCAAGGCGTTTGCTGACTGGTACGCAAAGTGGTATGGCGTAGAGCTTAACTACAACTCTGAGGTTCTTCCGCTTATCGGCTCAAAGGAGGGTATTATGCACATCTGCCAGACCTTTATCAACCCAGGCGACAAGGTGCTTGTTCCAAACCCAGGTTACGCAGCATACAAGGCAGCGGTAAGTATGACTGGCGGTATTATGCAGCCATACGCGCTCAATAAGGAGAACGACTTTATGCCAGACTTCGACGCTATCGAGGCAGAGGGTGTTGAGGGTGTAAAGATTATGTTTGCTAACTTCCCAGGTATGCCAACTGGTAAAACCCCTACCCGTGAGCTGTTCGAGAAGATTGTTGCCTTTGGTGCAAAGCACAATATCCTTGTTATCCACGACAACCCATACAGCTTTATCCGCAACAACGACAAGCCGATGAGTATTCTCTCAATCCCTGGTGCAAAGGATGTTGCAATGGAGATGAACTCACTGAGTAAGGGTCACTCTATGGCGGGCTGGCGTGTAGGCGTTATCGTCGGTAAGCAGGAGTGGATTGACTCAATCCTTACCTTCAAGAGCAACATGGACTCTGGTATGTTCTACCCTGTTCAGGCTGCGGCAGAGACTGCACTTGCACTGGGCGATGATTGGTTTACTGAGCTGAACGCTATCTACCGCGAGCGTGAGAAGGAGGGTATGGCACTGCTCGATGCACTTGGTTGCCACTACCAGCCAAACCAGGCGGGTCTGTTTATCTGGGCCGAGATTCCTGAGGACTATGCAGGCGACTGCTACGACTTCTCAGACGAGGTTATGGAGAAGTGCGATGTATTCCTCACACCTGGCGGCATCTTCGGTACTGAGGGTAAGCGTTATGTTCGTATTACACTCTGCTGTCCAGCTGAGCTTTTGCGTCGCGCAACCGAGAATATCAAGGCTCGTTTCACAAAGTAATAGCATAAGCTATTAAATCCAGGCACAATCTTTTTGGAGGTTGTGCTTTTTTTTGTATCTTTGCTCTATGAAGATTTCGACGCTGATAAAGATACTCTTTACGATATACTGTTTTGCAACCCTATCGTTCTTCCAGCCACTGGGCCTTATCACGCCCGAGACTGCGAAGGCTGTGTCGTATCTATTTATGATGGCGATATACGGACTTGCCTTTATGTGCGACAGCGATGATGGGCTACTCCACCATAGACAGTTTAATAAGCCGTTAAAGTGGTTGCTCGTCTTGATAGTCATCTCTATCTTTATGCCGACCATTACCCGCACTGAGCAGGGCCTGATGCAGACTGCTGTTGCATCTATTCCATACCTGAGCTACGGACTCTACTTCGCACTACGCAAGTTTAATATCGAGTGGCGCTTTTTCCTACGCCTGACTATCGCTATGGCAGTTATGGCGTTACTTACCCACCTTATAAACCTCCACTACTTCCCAAACACCATCTTCGGCACGCCTGCAGAGGAGTACGACACCGATCGTGGTGGTCTGCGACTGATTATCCTTGGTTTTAACTACGTGGTTCTGCTCTTCTTTATCGCTGCATCACAGATTAAGTACAACAAGGGTGGCAGATGGTGGTTAGTACTCATTGCCAGCTATCTGCTCATTCTCTTCTCATATACCCGTCAGCACATTGTCGCTTGCGCTGTTTTGGGTCTTATTATTATCGTCTCTAAGATGCGAAATATAGTCGGTCGCATCGTACTTATTCTTGCTATCTGCAGTTGTGCTTTGGTCATTGTTCCGAGAATGGATATGTTCCAGAAGATGATCAACCTCACCATTGAGCAGCAGGAGCACAACGAGTTCTACAACCGCGAGAATGTCCGTATTATGGCAGCCAAGTATTATGGTTGGGAGGGTTTTGACAACGACGCTAACCGAATCTTTGGCCACGGCGTACCGTCATACACCTCAAAGTGGGGCTCGGAGATTAAGAATATGGCCGACCTAGAGCATATCTATATGGCTGATGTGGGTTGGTTTGGACTCAACTGGCAGTTCGGCATACTCGCCGTAATTGCGATGATGGCTGTCTGTTATAAGGCCGTATCACGCAAGAATAGTTACTCTACGGCAGGGCGTTATTACTTCATATGGCTCTTTGCCACGGGTTTTATGAGTGGCTCTCTACTCTACCAATACGAGATTGTGGTTACTGTCATAGCGCTCTGCATGATTGACTACCAAAACGAAAACAAACTCCTCTAATATGAAGACGGGCATTGTCATACTCAATTACAACAACGCAACGGACACAATCGCCTGTCTGCGCTCGCTCTATGCCACTACAGCAGCAGAGAAGATGCGTGTTATTGTTGTGGACAATGGCTCACGAAAAGAGGTTGTAGAGGCGCTTGAGGGCTTTGTATCCTCTTTTGTACCCTCTGTAACCCTACTCCGCCTGCAGAAAAACCTCGGTTA
Organism: Alistipes sp.; assembly: GCA_045633445.1. Taxonomy (GTDB): domain Bacteria; phylum Bacteroidota; class Bacteroidia; order Bacteroidales; family Rikenellaceae; genus Alistipes. Next base: position 98,043 of record JAZQYI010000007.1, on the reverse strand, counting down.
TGCGTGTGGAAACAACGAGGGTTGCAAACTGCTATATGCAGACCCTGAGGTGGACTATATCGCCATACTAAACAACGACACTATAGTTCTTGAGGACTTTGTAACTCCACTGTGTGCAGCCATCGAGAGCAATACAGATGCGGCTCTTGTCTCACCACTACTGCTTCGTGCAGATGGCAAGACCATAGAGTACAACTGCGCCCGCCGTGCAGCCAAACTGAGCGAGATATTCACCCGCTGGGCTCTGCTCCACCGCAACAGCTTTGGTATTCTAAGCCGAACAGACCACCGCAGTTCTATGCTTCCAGAGAAGATTACAGGACAGACTATCCCTGTTGAGCTTATCTCGGGTAGCTGTTTTATGGTCAGAAAGTCGCTCTTTGAGAGCCTGGGTGGCTTTGACTCTGGCACATTCCTCTACTACGAGGAGAACATTTTGTGGGAGAAGATTCGCCGTCGTGGACTTACGAACTACCTCGATTGCTCCGTGCGCCTTATTCACCTCGGTGCAGCAACCACATCAACACAAGTAAAGTCTATCTTTGTTGCCAAGTGCCTTATTGAGAGCACTCGATACTTCATTCGTCATTTCACCAATGCAGGTGTGCTCTACCGGGCAGCCATAGCTCCATTCTATGGCCTATTTCTGCTCAAGATACGCCTTAAATCACTTATCAAGAGATAGTTATGACAAAGGTTGCACACATAGTATGGGGTCTTGAGACTGGAGGTATAGAGACGATGTTGGCCAATATTGTCAACCGCCAGGTTACATCTGCCAGTGTGACCCTTATTGTCATAAACGACAAGGTCAATGAGCAGTTGCTTGAACGCATAGATCCTCGTGTTAATGTCGTTCTGCTTGCTCGCAAAGTAGGTAGTCACAACCCATTGCCACTCATCAGGCTCAACACTACCCTACTGCGTCTGCGACCAACGGCTATCCATTGCCACTCATACACCATTGCAAACTATCTGCTGCCACACCTGCGCCGTCGCTCATTGCTGACCATACACACAACGCAGATTGGTAGAATGACCCGCAAGCCTCTGCTCAACTACAAGCGCATATACGCCATCTCAAAGGCTGTGCAGAGTATGCTTAAAGAGCAGTTCGCAGTTGACTCTAAACTGATATACAACGGTATAGACTTTAGTCGCTTTGCACAACGCAACAGCGCTGAACGCAATGGCAATATCCGCATTGTCCAGGTAGGTCGTCTGATACCAGAGAAGGGCCACAACCTCTCTTTAGCCGCACTTAGCACCCTAAAGGATAAGCAGTGGCAGTTTGACATTATTGGTAGCGGAGAGCAAGAATCGCACCTTAAGCAACTTGTTGAACAGATGGGGCTCGGTGAGCGAGTACAGTTTTTAGGCAACTGCAGCCAGGAGTACCTCTTTGAGAATTTGTGCAACTACGACATACTCCTACAGCCATCCACCGTTGAGGGTTTCGGACTTACTGTTGTAGAGGCTATGGCAGCAAATGTTGCCGTTATCGCCTCAAATGTAGATGGACTTAGCGAGGTTACTGAGCATGGCAAACACGCCACACTCTTCCAATCTGAGAACAGAGATGCCCTGGCTACAGCTCTTGAGCGTATGCTTTGTGAGCCAATAGACGAAAAGTACCTATACAATGTCCGCAGTGCCGCAATTGCCAAGTTTGATATATGTTCCACCGCCAAGCAATACCTGACAGAGTATGAAGATACTGCTAATCAATAACTTCCACTACATCAAGGGTGGTTCGGAGGCTGTATATTTCAATATGGCGCAGATGTTTACGCAGGCGGGTCACGAGGTTGTTTTCTTTAGTTGTACCTCTGATCGCAATCTGGAGTATGGAGCAAACGACCACTTCGTTGTGCCAAATAGCGAGGTAAACCCCGTTGTGGGTGCTTTTCGCTACATATACAATGGCTCTGCTGCCCGTGCTCTGGATCGGTTGCTAACAGAGAACAAGGTCGATATTGCCCATATACACCTCTTTTGGGGTGGCCTGTCGTCGTCTATTCTGGGTGTACTAAAGCGCCATAAGGTGCCCGTAGTACATACGGCACACGACTACCGTATGATATGCCCTGCATACACTCTGCGCCACACAGACGGTACAATCTGCGATAAGTGCTACGGTGGTAATTATCTCCATTGTATTGCCAATAAATGCTCTAAAAACAGCTTTATTCACAGCTGTCTGATGAGTGCAGAGTTCTTCTTCCGCAACTGGTTTATCCGCCCGTTAAAGGCCATTGACGCCCTTGTCTTTGTCAGCCAGTTCAGCTACGAGCAACACCTGAAGGCTATGCCTGCACTCGCTGCAAAGCAGACCCTTGTTGCACATAACGCCATTGAGCAGCTGCCAGAGGATGCAATCAGTACCACAATGGGCAGCTACTACCTCTATTTCGGTCGTCTGAGCCACGAGAAGGGACTTACAACGCTTATCACAGCCTTTAATGCTCTGCCGCACCTGCACCTTAAGATTGTCGGTGAAGGCCCTATGAGCCAGAGCCTAAAGCAGATTGCGGGTAAAAATATCGAGTTCTGCGGCTATCAGAGTGGCGATACCCTGCGCACCACTATCCGAGATAGCAAGGCTATAGTCGTTCCGTCGGAGTGGTATGAGAACAACCCTATGACAATTATCGAGGCCTCTATGGCGGGTATTCCTACTATCGGAGCAAGGATTGGCGGCATACCTGAGATTATCGTGGAGGGCAAGACGGGTTATATCTTCACCTCAAAGAGTGCAAGTGAACTTACCGAGGCTGTGTCAAAGCTCGAGTCACTTACCCCTGAGCAGTACCAAGCAATGAGTCTTGAGTGCCGAAAGTTTGCTGACGAGAAGTTCTCAAGCAAGGCACTTTATACAAAGATTATCAAATTTTACACCTCAATATTAGAGAGTTATGAGTCTTAAGCAGAGAGGTATAAACCTCGATTTGAGCCATATACGCGCAGTACTTTTCTTTGCGCTATCGAGAATTCCTATGCCCAGAACATGGCGTAAATACTTTGTTCGTTGGGCTGGAGTAAATCTTGTTGGAAATAAGTACTTCATTGCTCGCGATGTGCAGTTTGACTCTATCTACCCAGGCAATATCACCATTGAGAACGATGCCCACATCGCCGCAGGTGTCCGCATACTGACACACCGTCTTGATACAAGCAACCCCGATTTGAGCGACATTCACTTTATCGAGGGCCATATCACCATCGGTGAGCACGCCTTTATCGGCAGTGGAGCCATTATTACGGGCAACCTTACTATCGGTCGCAGTGCAATTATCGGTGCAGGTAGTGTAGTTACCAAGTCTGTTGGTGAAGGTGAGGTTTGGGCCGGAAACCCTGCAAAGTTTATCAAAAAGAGAGGATAGTATGAACAGCTCAACCGAAAAGCGCATATTCTCCCTGCTACGCACCTCTATCTTCGGTGCCGAGGCGGAGTGTTCTCTCTTTGAGGGTATGAGTTCGGAGCAGTGGCAGCAGATATACTCACTTGCCAACACTCAGGGCGTACTGGCCTTTGTCTATGACGGCGTAAAGTGCCTACCAGAGGCTCTGCAGCCAGGTTTGGATGTTCGCGTGCAGTGGGCGTACAATGTCAACCATATCGAAAAGATCTACGAGCACCAGATGGCTGTTGCCTCGCTCGTTGTCAATACATTTGCAAAAAACGACATCAAGACTCTGATACTCAAGGGATTGTCTAACGCACAGCTCTACCCAAAACCGTCACATCGTCAGTCGGGGGATATAGATGTCTACCTGATGGGTGACTTTGAGCGTGGCAATGAGATTATCCGCCAGAAGGGAGTGAAGGTCAAGCACGATTACTTTGTCCACAGCGAGTTTGTCGTTAAGGGTATCAATATTGAGAATCACCTCCACTTTGTCAATCCGAATGTAAACCAGACAGGCCGTTATATCAATGATATGCTCTTGCAGCTCTCTGAGGGCTCTCTACCCCACCCGACTGTTGCAAGTGCCTTAATCCCCTCTGCAACCTTCAATGCGCTCTTTCTGCTGCGCCACTCAAGTTGGCACTTTGCACGCGAGTCTATCAAACTGAGGGATTTGTGCGATTGGGCGGTCTTTATTGCCCGTTGCGGAAAGCAGATTGAGAGCGAAAAACTTATGGATATGCTCCGCCAGAGCGGACTTGAGCGCTATGCTGCGATACTTACTACCCTTGCAGTTAAGTACTTTGGCGTAATATCACCACTGCCATTCGCAGATAGTTATGACAAGTTGTCTGAGCGCGTGAAAGAGGATATACTCACCTTTGATGCAGGCAAGAGTGGCAAGCGTGGCGTTATCGGTACATTTATCGGCAAAATCCGCAACAGAAGGTCGCGTAAATGGTGCTACGACTTGGTTGTACCCGACGGATATATGGGTAATATCTGGTTCTCGATTAGAGGCTACCTACAAAATCCGTTAGCAATTTTCAAGGCAAAATTGTAATCTACAGCCTATCCAATATTCTGCGGATAGCGGGTATCTTCATTACTGGCAGCAGCACTACAGCCGGTAGAACGGCACAAATAGCCACCACAATCTTTGTAAACAGACCCGGGATAAGCCTTCTTCGGCGGCGATTCATTGCCTTAAGGCCCTTGCGTGCCACACTCTCTGCCGAGGACATTACACCCAGCGCACGGAACAGACGACGCTTTGACTCTGTAAGGTCATAGAGCGGAGTATCTACCGCACCTGGGAAGACAGTCGTTACGCTCACTCCCTTCTCACGCATCTCATACCAGAGTGACTGTGCAAAGCTCTTCAGAGCCACCTTTGTCGAGCCATAGAGCGACATTGTCGGGAATGGTGTCCACGCCGTCATTGAGCACATTATCAGAATCTTACCCTTGCCCTTTGCTGTCATATCCTGACCAAAAAGGCGACACAGCTTCATAGGTGTTGTGTAGTGCAGCGCAGTAATAAAGTCTATATATGAGTCTGTGGTTGAGAGAAATTTACCAAAGTGCAACACTCCCGCGTTAGAGATAAGACAATCCACCTCGCCCCAACTCTTAGCCTGTGCATATATCTGCTCTGCCGCATCTGCTGCCGAGAGGTCGATGTCAATACACTTCACCTCCACATTGCATAGTGACCGCACCTCGGCTGCCACCTGTTCGAGCTGCTGAGCTTGATTGCTTACAAGTATAAGATTTTGCCCCGCCAGAGCACTCTGACGCGCATACATTGCTCCAATACCGGAGCTAGCGCCTGTGATTAGAGTAAATTTCATAGCGCGAAGGTATCAATTTCTCGAGAAAATAACTAATTTTGCGACCAAAATCGACACAATATGCTTACACGAGGACTCGGTGCAATAGCACTTTTGGTTTGTTCAAACCTCTTTATGACACTTGCCTGGTATGGTCAGGTGATGTTTAAGTCGCGCTTCGAGCGCATTGGTATGATTGCAGTTATCGCCATCAGTTGGCTTGTCGCGCTGTTTGAGTACTGCTTTATGGTACCCGCAAACCGTCTTGGTAGTGCTGAGTATGGAGGCCCGTTCTCTATCTGGGAGTTGAAGGTAATCCAGGAGGTTGTCTCTCTTACGGTCTTTACCGTCATCGTGCTACTTGTGATGAAAAATGAGGCCCTGCGCTGGAACCACCTCGTCGGCTTCCTCTGCCTCGTACTCGCGGTATTCTTTATCTTTAAGAAGTAATATTATATTCGCACACCAAATACTCTGTGCACCAATTTGTCGTCAGAGTGGGGCAGATACCACGCTCGGCACAAAAAAACAGCGAAGGGCTGTACTTACTCGTACTGCCCTTTGCTGTTTATTTGGGTTAGCGGAAGTAGATGCCCTACTATCACGACAAATTATTGGAGCATCTGCCAGAGTCGGTCCTTCAACTGCTGGATATTGTACCCTGCCACTGACGAGATAAAGATTGTCTCAATACCCTCTGGAAGTTCTGCTTTCATCTGCTCAATAAGTTCCTCATCGAGCATATCGCACTTGGTGATGGCGAGAATGCGCTGTTTATCAAGCAGCTCAGGGTTATACTGCGTAAGCTCACCCAAAAGCACCTTATAGTCTTCGGCAATATTATCACTATCGGCAGCAATCATAAAGAGCAGTGTTGAGTTACGCTCGATATGGCGCAAAAATCGTGTACCGATACCCTTACCCTCGTGTGCGCCCTCAATAATACCTGGGATATCTGCCATAACAAACGAGTGGCCATCACGCACCTCTACGATACCGAGATTTGGCTCAAGTGTGGTAAATGCGTAGTTGGCAATCTTTGGCTTTGCTGCCGAAACAACAGAGAGCAGAGTACTCTTACCCGCATTTGGGAAGCCCACAAGGCCCACATCTGCAAGCACCTTCAGCTCGAGGATAAATGCACCCTCGTCGCCCTCCTCACCAGGCTGTGCATAGCGTGGAGCCTGATTTGTAGCGGTCTTGAAGTGCCAGTTACCCAGACCTCCGCGACCACCCTTGAGAAGAACAAGCTCCTCACCGTGCTCAGTCACCTCGCCAACATACTGGAGTTCAGTCTCGCCATCCTCGGTCTCGATAACACGACGCGCAACAGTACCCAGCGGCACAGGGATAATAATATCCTTTGCATCCTTACCGCTTGAACGAGCACCCGAGCCGCACATACCATCTTCTGCAAACTGGTGGCGCTGATACTTAAGGTGAATCAGCGTCCAGTACTGGCTATCGCCCTTGAGGATAATGCTACCGCCCTTACCGCCATCGCCACCATCAGGTCCACCGAAGGCAACGAACTTCTCACGGCGGAAGTGTGCCGAGCCTGCTCCACCGTGACCGGAACGGGCAAATATTTTTACATAGTCAACAAAATTTGAACCTGCCATATTAGGTATGTTCTATAAATTAGGATAATCGTTTATTACATTCTCTCTGGTACCTCAATACCCAGCAGAGCCATACCTGTACGGATTACACGAGCAACCTGAGCAGAGAGCTGCAGACGCATACGCTTTACATTCTCATCGCTCTCACGGAGGATTGAGTGGTCGTGATAGTAGCCATTAAAGAGCTTACAGAGCTCGTATGTATATGCTGCAATCATTGACGGAGCAAATGCCTCAGCTGCCGCAGAAACGGTCTGTGGATAGTCGCAAAGGCTCTTTACAATCTCAATCTCCTCTGGGAGGTAGTCTGCTGCTATTACACCGCTGTAGTCGATACCCTGCTCATCAGCCTTACGAAGTACAGAGCAGATACGAGCGTGTGTATATTGGATAAACGGACCTGTGTTACCGTTAAAGTCGATACTCTCGCGTGGGTCAAAGAGCATAGTCTTCTTAGGGTCAACCTTAAGGATAAAGTACTTGAGTGCACCGAGACCAATCATTGCGCAGATCTTGTTTGCCTCCTCCTCTGTACAACCATCAAGCTTACCGAGCTCGGCAGACATCTCACGAGCTGTAGCAATCATCTTCTCTACAAGGTCATCTGCATCAACAACAGTACCCTCGCGTGACTTCATCTTACCCTCTGGCAACTCAACCATACCGTATGAGAGGTGGTAGATATCGTCGCTCCACTCATAGCCGAGCTTCTTAAGCACAAGCTTGAGCACCTGGAAGTGGTAGTTCTGCTCGTTACCTACAACATAGGTGATACCGTCGAGGTTGTTTTGTTCAAAGCGCTGCAGTGCAGTACCCAAGTCCTGAGTCATATATACCGATGTGCCGTCGCCACGGAGCAGCAGCTTCTGATCAAGTCCGTCAGCTGTAAGGTCAATCCAAACAGAGCCATCCTCCTTACGGAAGAAGATACCCTTCTCAAGACCCTCTGCAACGATACTCTTACCGAGCAGATAGGTCTGGCTCTCGTAGTAAACCTTATCGAAATCTACACCCAGAGTCTTGTAGGTAACATCAAAACCCTCGTATACCCAACCGTTCATCATCTCCCACAGTGTGCGTACAGACTCATCCTTAGCCTCCCACTTGCGGAGCATCTCCTGCGCCTCGAGGAGGATTGGAGCAGACTTCTTTGCCTCATCCTCAGCCATTCCGCCCGCTACGAGCTCTGCAATCTCAGCCTTGTAGTGCTTATCGAACTCTACGTAGTAGTCACCTACAAGGTGGTCACCCTTAATGCCTGTGCTCTCTGGTGTAGCGCCATTGCCATAACGCTTCCACGCAACCATAGACTTACAGATGTGGATACCACGGTCGTTTACAAGGTTTGCCTTGATAACCTTATTACCGTTTGCAGCCAAAATCTGCGATACAGAGTAACCGAGAAGGTTGTTACGGATATGGCCCAAGTGGAGTGGTTTATTGGTATTAGGCGAAGAGTACTCAACCATAATGGTCTTGCCATTTGGCTCTGCTACGCCATAGTTCTCTGCTGCAACAATCTGAGCAAAACGCTCCTGCCAGAACTCTGCAGAGAGTGAGATATTCAAAAAGCCCTTGATAACATTAAATGCGCTTACCTGGCTGCTTGTAGCAACGAGTTTCTCGCCAATCTCTGTAGCTGTCGCCTCCGGAGACTTACGAGAGAGCTTAAGCAACGGGAAGGTAACAAGTGTGTAGTCACCCTCAAACTCCTTACGAGTCTTCTGTATCTGAATCTGTGCAGGGGTAACCTCGCCATAGAGCTCAGCAACCACTTCTGCTACCACATCTGAAATGTACTTATCGATATTCATAATTATAAAGTGTATATTCTAAATGATTATTTTGGCGCAAAGATAGTAAATAAATCTGAAAATCAGTGTTTTTTAACACCCTTATAGATGATAAAAGCAAGCGCAAGCACAACCAGAGCGATAATCACATAGCCTATCTCGTGGCTATACTTGGTTACGGTTGCCACAAGCTGCTCCTCTGGCACTACCGCCTCAAGGAAGTAGCCCAATGCTGCAAGCACGCCGTTCCACGCACCCGCGCCGATAGCTGTATAGAGGGCAAACTTGGCAATATTCATACGCGCCAAACCAGCTGGGATAGATATCAACTGACGCACCGCAGGCACAAGACGGCCAACAAGTGTCGCTGCTACGCCATAGCGGACAAAGAACTGCTCCGCCTTAACGACCTTCTGCTCATCCAGCAGACACATATGGCCCAGACGGCTGTTTGCAAACTTATAGACAATAGGTTTACCCAACCACAATGCCAGGCAGTAGTTGATAAATGCACCTATAAGCGCACCAAGCGTAGCGAAAACAACGACAAGCCACACATTCAGCTCGCCCGTAGCAGCAGCCTTATATGCAGCAGGGGGAACTACCACCTCGCTCGGAAATGGAATAAATGAACTCTCAATGGCCATCAGCAGCGTGATAGTCCAGTAGTTCAGATTCTCCAAACACCACTCAATAAATCCTAATGACTCCATATAATCTCTGTTAAACCGCGCAAAGATAGTGATTATTTCGCTAAATACCTCGCCTTTGTTCTATGAACAAAAATAATACTGCAATCAGCAATAGGGATTAACCGATTGATTTTCTTTTTTAGTCGCCACAAAAATTTAAATTTCAGCAGAAGAGTCCATAGAAGAGGATTGTTGCAAATAAAAAATCAGGCGTATGCAGAGAATTTCTTGCATACGCCACTTTTTGCTAATCGCAGTTATTCACTAAAAGTCGTAGTCGTAAATGCCGTTTTTGTAATTGCTCCAATACGATGCCGATTTATACGCATCTACCGAATTGCGTGGTACATATATCTTACGCCCCGAAGCATTATTGTTAAACATAGAATAGTCCCCTGCTGGCGGCGTTGTCGGCTTGCAATATACAGTTGTCAGCGAGGAGCAATTATAGAATGCATACTCTCCAATCTTAGTCACGCTGTTGCCAATAGTTACACCTGCCAGCGAGGTGCAATAAGAGAATGCATACTTTCCAATCGAAGTCACGCTGTCGGGAATAGTTACACTTGTCAGGCTGCTGCAATTCCTGAATGCATTCCCTCCAATCTCAGTCACGCTGTCGGGAATAGTTACACTTGTCAATGAGGTGCAACCTTGAAATGCATCTTTTTTAATCTCTGTAATATCCGATGGAATGACAAGTTCGGTAATCTCATTATTATCAAGATATAACTTTGCGCCATTTCTTAATGGATTTGCATAATCTCCAAAACCAATCTTGCACCAAGCCGATAAATCGGAAATATCAACCCTTGCCAATGAGGTGCACCCATCGAATGCACCCTCTCCAATCGAAGTTACGCTGTCGGGAACAGTAATCTTTTTTAAGTTAGTACAGCCATTAAAAGCCGATGCTCCAATAGCTGTAACTTGCTCGGGCAGAGTGATTTTTACAAGGCTGACACAACCCATAAAAGCATTGTCGGCAATCTTTTCGAGAGAGGTGAAGTACTCCAGCTCGGAAAATGCCAAAATCGAAGAGCCTTTGAATGCTGTACCGAGGTCGGTAACGGCAGCAGCCTCCTCGTACGACAACTCGCCATCCTCGTTCTCGTCCCAATGAAGCGTACAGAGGAGTTTGGTGTTCTCATCTTGGAACTTGATAGCTTGTGCCTCCTCGGCAGTTGCGCCCTCCTGGACAAATAATAGGCTCTGCAACTCGGCATTGTCGCTACCAAGTAGTTTTACAATAGCTCTGCGCTCTGCATCCGCCTCATTTTTAGCAACGGTAAAGGTCAATTTTTCCAAACGGATAGCACGGGTATTAGCTATGCTTAACCACGACTGCGCCTCCTCAGGAATCTCAACCGAGTATTCAAGGTTGGTAGATACGGTAACTACTACGACACCACCGTCTGCCCCAACAACGATATTTCCCTCATAATCGGTAATAAATACGGTTTCTTCGCCTGGTTGTTCAGCATTGTTGTTGCCATCATCGACTGGACCGCAAGCAGTGAAAATCATTCCAAACACTGCCAATAAAAGAAATAATTTCTTCATAGTAATATAAATTTCGTTAAAAGTTATCTCCAAATCAAATTACCATACGCTCCTCTATGGGGATTATTTACAAAATAGAAAGTGTGGAGCTGACTTCCGTTTATCTAACGAGAGGCTCTGGAATGCCCAACTAAAAATAAACGATACAAGACCCCACACTTGGATAGTATGGGGTGTATGCCAAGAAGGACATAGCCACATAACTATACAAGAAATGAGTGTTGTCGTTATCCTTTTAGTTGTGAAATTTTCCAGATTTCTCGTTAAGGATAAAAGCGAAAACACTTTCATCAAATATGTCTGCCGAGGGCATAACACCTACGGCGATACAAATATAGTAAAAATTTCGCAAATAACAACACTCTTGTAGGGTCTTGTTCGGATATGATACAAAAAAGCAGAGGACTATACGCTCGGTACGGCCCTCTACTTGATTGATTGCGGAAAAGTATCCGCTGATACTAAGAATTATTTCTTCTCCTTGAGAATATCGCGAATCTCGGTCAGAAGAACCTCCTCCTTGCTTGGTGCTGGTGGAGCTGGAGGTGTTGCAGGTTTCTTCTCCTCCTTCTTAAGGAGCTTATTCATAACCTTTACCATCATAAATACGCAGAATGCGAGGATAGTAAAGTCAACAACCTGCTGAATGAATGCGCCGTAGTTCCAAGTTACTGCAGGAGCAACCTCTGCACCGCCCTCGATAACAGCCTTCTTGATAACCAGCTTAAGGTTAGTGAAATCTACACCACCAACGAGAATACCGATAGGAGGCATAATGATATCGTTAACCAAAGAGGTTACAATCTTACCGAATGCACCACCGATGATAACACCGACAGCCATATCCATTACATTACCTTTAAGGGCGAATGCCTTGAATTCCTTCAAAAATCCCATAATAGTTTGGTTTTTTAGTTATTAAAATGTTATCCGATAATCATAATTACAGCGTCTGTTGCGATGTTCTCGCCCTCAGCAACAAGAATCTGCTGAACAGTACCTGAGTAGTCTGAAGTAATCGAGTTCTTCATCTTCATAGCCTCAAGAACTGCTACCTCGTCACCTGCAGCAACAGTATCACCCTCCTTAACCTTGAGTGCGATTACGCGGCCTGGCAGTGGAGCAACAACCTTGTTACCAACAACAGCAGCCTTTGGAGCAGCTGGTGCAGCAGCAGGAGCAGCCTCGCCAATCTCAAGGATGATAGCGTCGGTAGCAACATTGTCACCCACAGCAACAAGAATCTGCTTAACAACACCACCGAAATCTGCGGTAATAGAGTTCTCCATCTTCATTGCCTCAAGAACAGCAACCTCCTGACCTGGAGCAACGGTATCACCAACCTTAACCTTGATGTCGATAACCTTACCTGGCAGTGGAGCGAGTACGGTCTTGCCAGTGATAGGCTGCTTAACCTCTGCAGCAGGTGCATCCTCTGCCTTTGGAGCGGCAGCGGCAGCCTGTGCCTCGTAAGCCTTCTTCTTAAGGTTTGTAAGGTATGGTTTAGCAACGAGTGGGAAGAGCTCGAGGAGCAATACCTCCTTCTCGTTCTCAGCAAGCAGAACGCCACCTGCCTCAGGGAGCTCAGGGTTTGGCTGCTGCTGATACTTAGAGATATCGTAGTTAGTCTCCTCACGAACACCGCAAATCTGCTCACGGAAGTCAGGACTTACAGCAACTGGAGTCTTACCATACTCACCCTTTACGAGGTTTACGAACTGATTGTTCTTTGTGGTGTACATTGCACGACCAGCCTTCTCATCGAGTGCGCAGTTTACAGCCTGAGCACCTACAATCTGTGATGTAGGAGTTACGAGCGGTGGAAGACCTGCAGAGAGACGAACGGTTGGGATGAGCTCCATAGCGCGTGGCATAATATCCTCAGCCTTAAGAGCCTGAAGCTGTGCAACCATGTTAGAGTACATACCACCAGGGATCTCTGCCTCCTGAACGAGCTTATTAGGAGCTGGGAAGCCGAAGTATGCCTCGATAGCCTGAGCAGCTGCAAGCAGAGTAGCGAAGTCGTCAGCCTGAGCAGCCTTAACTGCGCGGTCGAGAGCAGCCTCTACCTCAGCAGGAACAGCATCTACAAGTGGGTTGAATGGCTTGTGAGCAGGCTTATCTGCACCAAATGCAGAGATATTGAGCTCTGAACGAATATCCTTCAGCTGCTCGTTAATCTTAGCCACAGCCTCCATATTTACGCCCAAATCGATACCGAGTTTCTGGCAGAAAAGGTAAACCAACTCGAGAGCTGGAGCACCTGGACCACCACCAAACCACCAGCAGTTTGTATCAACAACATCTACACCTGCAGCGATTGCAGCATATACAGATGCCAGACCATAACCTGGAGTACAGTGTGTGTGGAAATCTACAGGGATAGATACTGCAGCCTTAATCTTCTTAATGAGTGCGCTTACACGCTGTGGAGGAATAAGACCTGACATATCCTTGATAGTAATCATATCAGCACCCAGAGCTGCGAGCTCCTTAGCCTTGCTTACGAAATAGTCGTCAGTAAATACAAGTGCAGGGTTCTTCTTACCCTTAATCTTATCCCACAAGCTGAGCTTTGGATACTTAGGATCTACAGTGTAGCAAACTGCGCAGTCTGCAATACCACCATACTTCTTTACATACTTGATAGTTGACTTAACATTATCAACATCATTCAAGCAGTCGAAGATACGCATAATACCAAGACCACTCTCAATAGAGTTGCGACAGAAGCCCTCGATAATCTCATCTGTGTATGGAGCATAACCGAAGAGGTTACGGCCACGAGAAAGAGCTGTAAGCTTTGATACATCACCCACAGCCTCCTTGATGCTCTCAAGACGAGTCCATGGATTCTCATTCAGGTAACGCATTACCGAATCAGGCACTGCACCACCCCACACCTCCATAGCGAAGAAGTGTGCATCCTTGTAAAATGGCAAACAGCGCTCAACCTGAGCCTGTGTCATACGGGTTGCAAATGATGACTGCTGACCATCACGCAGAGTCAAATCCCTAATTTTCAATACTTTAGCCATAATTTTAGGTTTTTATGTTATAGTTTTACGATAATTGTCTGTTAATCAACTAACAAAGATAGCAAATTTTACAGATTTTACAACATAAAAGACAAAAAAAAGTGACATTTTTTCTCAAATGCCACTTTTACTACAAAAAAATGCGTTCTCTACTTAGCGCAATCCTTTGCCACTAATCGCTTGACTATAAGTACAAAGCCACCTGTTAAAACAAGGTTAAAGACGAGTGTCAAAACAGAGATCAGTAGAGCTGCACCACCGATGCTATAACCGAGTGCAATGAAGATAACTCCCGCGCCAACCTCACCTCGAGTAAACATACCGATAGAGAGGGCCAGACGCTCACGAATTGAGTGATTTCGATAGAAGAGCATTGGAACTAATTTACCAACATTTGACAGTACCGAAACAGCAAGCACGTGAAGGGCAATCATACCCCAAGAAGGCATTGGCTGTGAGGACATTATACTTCCATCCGTAACGTGGGCACTTGCACTAATTTGAGGCATGCTCATACCTACAAGAAGCATAAAAAGTAGCGATATTGCAGTAGTAATACCCTCATCCATCTTCGCGCTCTTGTGCTCGCGCTTGATAACCATACCGAGCACAAAGGCTGGCAACAGCACCTCAATATGCAGAGCATCATCAGTACCAAAATAGTGCTTTGTTACAACGTAGATAATGTGAGTCAGACCAAAGACGATAATGGCATAGATGAGTATTGCCCACCAATCTTGGCGTAGTTGATAAGTCGACATCTTCTTCCAACCAAACCACAGCAGACCGATAACTACAAAAAGAATTACACCCATCTGCCAATGTAGACCAATCATCACAACCTGCAGCGGAATCATCAGCAGAATTGTATCAAGGTCATCAAAGATAGCCAGCACCTGAATTTTGCGATATATCCAGCTATTCTGCAGACCCAAAGCCACAAGCATAGAGAAGAGGATACCTGCAGATGTTGGAGCTGCAAAACGGCTTAAAAGCAGCGTCTCCTTCCACGCCTCACCACTACTCCAAAGGTCTGGCGGCAACAGGAAGAAGATGTAATATACCGCAATCAGAAGCCACGGAGCAGCCGCTGCAAGCATAGCCACGCAGTAGTCCTTGACATAGATGCCGACATTACTCTTATCCAACTCAAACTCGCGACCTACATTAATCATAATAAATGCAAGGCAGGTACCGAGTAACATATATACCGTCTTAGATACTGCAGCATATCCCTCTCCCATCACATCGGGCAGAAACTGAGATAGCAACAGACCAACTATTAACAAAAATGAAAATGAAAGTACTTTCTTCATCTATTTTATAACTCTTCGTTTCCTACAATTATATCCTTATACTTACGCCAACAATCAGCATTGCGATAGAGTTCCAACGAGCACTGAGGAACAATAATTGTTCTATAATCAAGATCCTCCTCCCACAACATGTATCTATCATCCATCTCGGGTGGAGTTACTGGCAGAAGTATCAACCTTTCAAGCGCTACGTTCTGGAAGAATGGCATATCGCCAATATAGTTTACCGTACTCGGGATTGTCAGCTCCTCAATATTTGGAGAGTTAAAGGCAAAACTACCAATCTCCTCAAGGCCCTCGTTCAGCACAATTCGCTCAAGAGAGTCATAACCCTCTAAGGCAGACATCTCAATCTTTCTGACCGTACTTGGCAACACAATCTCCTCTATAGTTGTGTCGTCACAAAGCAACTCCAAATCAAGCGTTGTAACGCCCTCTGGGATAGTATAACTCTCCATATTGGCAGTTGCAATAAACTTCAAAACACCATCAACAATAAGTGCTCGACCATCCTCAGAGGCAAATTTACCAGCAAACTTAACAAGTTTATGGCAACTCATAAAGGCAAGGTCATCAACCACTTCAACACTTTGAGGAATTGTTATCTCCGATATAGACGTGCCCGCAAAGGCCGCATCGCAGATACGCTCAATACCATCTGGCAGAGTTATACTAAGCAGCTCCCCCTGACCGAAAAATGCATCGCGAGGAATCTTTGTCAGCGGTGCATCGAAAGTGATAACACCCACGCCATTCTCGTAGAGATTAGAGATTATCTGTTGATCAAAAGCATCCTCTTTGGGTGAAACGATAACGCCACCCAAAGAGGTATACAAAATCTGATTATTAGCAGCAATCATACTACTTTACAACAAATGGTAACACAGCAACAATATCCGCTGAAGAGGTACCGATAAGTATCTCATACTCACCTGCATTAGCAGCCCAAGCGTGGTTTTTGTCACACCAGTAAGAGCACATCTTCTTATCCACCTCAAATGTAACTACAGCCTTCTTACCAGGCTCAACAGCGACCTTACGGAACGCCTTGAGCTCCTTATTTGGACGCAGCACGGTTGGATTCTTCTCTGCAATATAAAGCTGAACAACCTCTGCACCTGCAACAGCACCTGTGTTATTCACCTCGATAGCCACCTTAAGTGGAGCCTCATCTGTAAGGGTCTTAACCTTTCCTTTGCTCAAAATCTTAGGCTTAGCGAGCTCAAATGTAGTGTAGCTCAAACCGTAACCGAATGGGAAGAGGGTCTTAATGTTCTTCTTCTCATACCAACGGTAGCCCACAAGTACAGACTCGTCGTAGTGGATATCGTATGTCCAAGGGTGGAATGCCTTCTCATTAGGGTTACCCTTTGCCTTTGCCAGATTAAAGCCCTCTGGTACAGAATTTACTGCCGGAGAGTCTGCAAAGTTGCGCTCGATAGTCATTGGCAGCTTACCTGAAGGGTTTACCTTACCAACAATAATGTCACAAATAGCCTCCAAGCCATTCTGGCCAGGATACCAACCATAGAGCAGTGCGGCGCACTTATCAGCCCAAGCAGTCATATTGATAGCAGAACCAGAGTGTACCAAAACGATTGTATTTGGATTAGACTCTACTGCAAGACGTACAAGCTTCTCATCCTTTTTCTCCATCTCGAAAGGACGCTCAGTAGACTCAGAATCGTATGTACCAGTCACGCAAAGGACAACCTCTGCAGCCTTAAGTTCTGCCGCAGTTGGCTTCTCAATAAACTTAACATTGCCACCAAAGGCATCTGTAAGCACCTGACGAAGAGGATGGTGATCATAGCCAGTCACACGTGCAGCACCGCCACCGTGAGGCACCTTATCAAACCACTTACCTACCACCAGAACTTTCTGAGCAGTTGTAAGAGGAAGAATACCATTGTTACGGAGCAAAACTGTACCCTCAGCGGCAGTCTGATAGCTAATCTCAAGGTGAGCAGGCAGCTTTGCCTCCAAAGACTTATCGTACTGCTTACCGCTATTGTAACGGTCATAAAGACCCCAACGAATACAAGTTGCGATTGTTGGGCGGATCATATTCTCAATATCCTTCTCTGTCACAACACCCTCAGCAACAAGGTCAGCTGGCTTCTTCTTGATATAGAACATATCCTCACCTGGCATATCAAGATTCTGACCAGAGAGAATCACATTCTTCCAATCGTAGATAGAGTTCCAGTCAGACATAACCATACCCTTAAAGCCCAAAGTGCCACGAAGAAGGTCGGTGATGACATACTTACTCTCGCCTGCCCACTCGCCATTGAGCTGGTTATAGGCGGTCATTACAGTAGCAACACCCGCATCGATAGCAGCCTTAAATGCAGGAGTATAAATCTCCATAATTGCACGCTCGTCAATAATAGAATTTGAGCGACGGCGGTAGAACTCGGTCTGATTGCCCAAGAAGTGCTTTGCACAAGCAAGGGTACCTGTACTCTGCATACCTGTAACGTAGTCGTAGATAATTGACGCTGCAAGGTGCGGATCCTCACCAAGATACTCGAAGTTACGACCGCAACGAGCATTTCGATAGATATTCATACCTGGGCCCAAGATAACACCCGCACCTGCCATACGAGCCTCCTCGCCTACTGCGTGGCCGTACTTATATGCCAAGTCTGGATTAAATGTCGCTGCAAGCATAATAAATGCAGGGAACTGTGTTGTGCGCTCGGCGAGAATTACCTCACCTGCATCGTGCAAATGCTGCTTATTCTTAACACCCATAGATGCATCTGTGGTGTAGATATAAGGCAAGCCCTTCTCAGGCACTCCTGGGAAGAAGAAACGGTTGTGACCTTGAGTCATTGAGAGTTTCTCCTCAAGAGTAAGGCTCTTCAAAATCTCATTAGCCTTTGCCTCTGCCTCCTCATAGCTCATAACGGGCTGTGCAAGCACAGTTGAGCCAACCAACAAGGCAACAACAGAAAAAATCAGTTTTTTCATAAGTTTTATTATCAGTTTAGTTTAGTTCTGATTACAAAGATAATCATTTTTTATGATTATGCAAATTCACACCTACCTGCAACTCTGACAGAACTTTAATAGACAAAAACAAAGGGTATCATAACGCTGATACCCTCATCTCTATTTTATTGGCTCGGTGTGGATTCCCACGTGCGTTCCTCCTCCAAATTGCGCCTTTAGTTTTGACTCTACGGCCGAAGTTATACGATGTGCCTCGTGCAGGGTCAGATTGCCATCCATTCGGATATGCACCTCTATTGCATAGTTGTTACCGATGCGGCGGGTACGCAGGTGGTGAGGAGATGTTACACCATCTACAGAAAGGATTATCTGCTCTATCTGTTTCTCAACTTCGCTCGGCAGAGAGCGCTCCAGAAGTTCATCTACGCACGGTTTTACCAAATCGATTGCCACCTTTACAATAAACACGCTCACAACCGCTGCAGCAAGTGGGTCAAGCACACGCCACTTCTCACCGAGCAACATAGCGCCGCCAAGGCCGATCAGCACACCGATACTCGAGAAGGCATCGCTACGGTGGTGCCATCCATTAGCCACAAGGGCCTGTGAGTTATACTTGCGACCCATCTTTATAGTGTACCAGTAGAGCATCTCCTTCCAGAGAACAGAGCACACAGTCACCACAACTGCAACTACACTCGGGCGAGGCAGCACAGCACCATTTACCACTGAAACGATATTTTCGATACTCTCAACAAGAATTCCCACACCGACAGCAAAGAGCACAATACCGATAATTGCCGTTGCAAGAGTCTCATATTTACCATGTCCGTAGCTATGATCCTCGTCGGCAGGCTTACCTGAAATGCGCACAAATACAATCACCACAATATCGGTCAGCAAATCCGAAAGCGAGTGCACCGCATCGGCCACAACAGCCGTACTGCGACCCAAAATACCCGCAACAAATTTGCAGACAACAAGCAGTAGATTTACCATACTGCCGACAATAGTTGTGCGATATATACCTTTAACTCTCTGTTGTTCCGTCATCTCAATATCGTTGATAGTTCTACTTCGTTGCTGGCAAAGGTAGTAAATATTTTTAACTTTGCAGATGATGGTGACTCTATTAAATAAAAACAAGATATGAAACGATTACTGCTTGCACTGCTAACTCTAACAGCGACACAATCTATCTCTGCCCGTATAGTACTATGTGACGACAACTGCAAAACAGAATTTACCGACACCACTTCGACCGAACCTCGCTTTGCCGTTGTATCACCTGTAGGTATGCCAACCGTAGAGATGATAGAGCAGGCTCCGCGCCTAACAACACTTGAGGGCAAAACTATTGCCATTGTTGGCGAGAGCTTTATGACAAATATTATCCACCCAGAGATTGCGCGTCTAATAAAGCAGCACTACCCTACTGCAAAAGTTGTCACCGTAGAGCAGGTGGGTATGGCTGGTGTATACCCTGCACCTGGTATTACAAGAAGAAGTAAAGAGCTATTTCAAGCAAAACTCAAGGAGTATGGCGTAGATGCAGTAATTACAGGTAACTGCGGTTGTGGACTATGTACACAAAAAGAGTGTGGTGCAGCTATAGCAGCCGAGTACATAGGCATTCCTGCCGTAGCCATTGCAGCACCTACATTTGTTGAGCAGGTATACTACACCGCAACAAACAATGGCATTGCGGCACCTCGAGTAGCCGAGTATCCAGGCGCATTTGCACTCCACACAACCGAAGAACTCATAGAAAATACTCGCAACATTCTCTGGGATAGGATCGTCACCGCTCTAACCACCCAGATAACCATCGAAGAGCTTAATCGGCATAAAATCGACACAAGTAAGGGCATTACAGACGATGTCTATTACGGCACAACAGAGCAAATTACAGAGCACTTCCGAGAGATGAAATGGAGTGATCATCTACCATTTATACTTCCAACATTCGAGCGTGTTTCACGTTTTATGGAGCACACAGACCTCAAACCAGAGCAGACCGTAGCAGTACTTCCTATTGCGCATCGCAATACAACTACATGGCACGTAGCGGTAAATGGAGCAATGGCTGGATGCAAGCCTGAATACATGCCGTTACTGATAGCGATTACCGAGGCTTTAGGTGCGCCAGAGTTCCGCAGAACACTCGCCAGTACGCACGGCTGGACACCATACTGCTGGATAAATGGCCCGATAGTCGAAAAACTCGGCATAGACACAGGACAAGGAGGCATTAACAGTCCTGCAAATATGGCTATCGGTCGTTTTATAAACCTTGCACTGATAAATCTCGCTGGCTACTATGTCGGCGACAACCGTATGGGTACATTTGGATATATTATGCCGTGGGTACTTGCCGAAGATGAAAAAAGTTGCGAAAAAGTTGGCTGGCAACCGTACCACGTAAGGGCCGGCTTTGATAAAAATCAGAGCGTTGTCACACTCTGTTCTGCTCTGACTTGGGGTGGTAATATGGCACCCGCAACAACAAATGCACATAAGATTATGGAACTTATGGCGTGGGATATTACCGAGCGAGGTCAGTTTGCACTCGGCAGTGGCAAGCAATACACCCACCGCACAATACTGCTCACCCCTTCTGTTGCTGCCACCCTTGCAAAACAGTACTCTACACCAAATCAGTTAGAGCACGCACTAATACAAACAGCCCGTCGACCTACATCTGAACGTGTATTTGCAAACTATTATGCCAACCCTGGCAGTAATCCAGAGGAGCGCAGAACTGTTAAACAATGGGAGTGGTACATATCTAACAACGAGGATAGCAAAAACACCACACCACCCGTTTGGCACGCAACTTCAGATAGTGAAATTGCAACCATACCAACAATGAAGCGAGGTATGACCGCAATAATTATTACGGGCGACGAGTCCCGCAACAAAATTCAGATAATGCCCGGTGGTGGATATACAAGTAGAGCTGTCAAATTCTGACAGCTCTACTACTTTTATACCTCAATCAAAGTGGCTTAGTTGCCCGCTACGACAATAATTCCCAGACCGATAATAAAGAGTGCGAACATCAGTGCAAGCAGATAACCTGTCTTGCGATCTGCACCCTTAAACTCCTTCCAGATAAATACGCCCCAGAAGGCTGCAATCATCGGAGCACCCTGACCGAGTGCGTACGATACGGCTGCGCCAGCCTTACCCGCTGCGATATAGCTAAACGCTGTACCCAAGCACCAGATAGCACCACCCAGAACACCTACAAGA
Organism: Alistipes sp.; assembly: GCA_045633445.1. Taxonomy (GTDB): domain Bacteria; phylum Bacteroidota; class Bacteroidia; order Bacteroidales; family Rikenellaceae; genus Alistipes. Next base: position 76,561 of record JAZQYI010000007.1, on the reverse strand, counting down.
TGAGTTGAAAGGCCACCCTTGAAGTACTCGCTATATGAAACAGGCTCGCCAACAAATGGACGCTTCATAACATATGTATTGAAGAGCAAGTTTGACACAAGTACACCCAGTGAGAAGATAAAGATTGCAGAATATGGGGTAAGCATACCCTCTGCAGGTTGCTCGAAGTTATTGATATCCATACCCTTAACCACGAAGCGGTAGAATGTAGACATCAAAAGACCTGCCACAATGGCAAGAACAATACCCTTCTTGCTATTTGCGCTGCTATCTCCCTGCTTTGACACGCGACCTGCTGCCATACCATTGCAAACAATTGCAACCACAACAAACAGCACACCAAGACCAAGCAACCACGGATCACCCTTACTCTGCTCTAAGTAGTTATTCACTACGCCAAGCACAAGAGCAAGACCACAACCGAGCGGGAAGGCAACTGACATACCTGCAAGCGATGTAGAGGCAGAGAGCAGAATGTTAGATGCGTTGAAAATCACACCACCGAGCAACACCCAACCAACAGAGGTAAGGCTTGCCTGCTGCAAATCGGCAACAAAGCTACGGCCAAGTTCACCTGTACTACCCATAGTAAAGCCGAGCAGCAAAGTAAACAGCACCATACCAATTACATAATCCCAATAGAAGAGCTCATATCGCCAAGTCTTACCAGCGAGTTTCTGAGTATTGCCCCAAGAGCCCCAACAAAGCATTGTAATAAAGCAGAAGATAACTGCCAATGCGTAACTGTTAATGATAAACATAGATATAAGTATTTAAGGTTAGAAATTATCTACTTCCTCTCTTGATGGCACCGATGGCTGAGCACCTGGGCGGGTAACAGAGATTGCCGCAGCCTTTGTAGCAAAGCGCAGTGCATCTTCAAGAGCCATTCCCTCAGCAATTGCAGCACAGAGGGCACCATTATATACATCACCCGCAGCTGTAGTGTCAACTGCCGATACCTTATGTGCAGGGATAATCACGCCCTCGCCATCCTGATAGAGGAACGAGCCCTGACTACCCATGGTAATCACTACCCTCTCAACACCCTTTGCGGTAAGAGCCTTTGCCGCAGCTGTTGCCGAGGCCTCGTCTACAACCTCAATACCTGTAAGAGTTTGAGCCTCGGTCTGATTTGGAGTGATAAGATAGAGTTTTGATAGTGTCTGTTCGCTAACAACCGCTGCAGGGGCTGGATTGAGCACCACCTTTGCACCCTTCTGAGCAGCAACAGCGACACAAGCATCAACTGTTGACATAGGAATCTCCAACTGCAACAGTACGATATCTCCCTCTGAAATATGCTCAAGAGCCGGCATAACATCCTCTGCAGTTAGGCAATTATTTGCGCCCAAAGCTACAGAGATTGAGTTTTGACCTGCGCCGTCAACCATAATAAGGGCAATTCCCGATGGGGTATCTTTGCGGACAATGTATGATGTATCTACACCGAAGCGCTGGTAGCCAGCAATAGCACTATCGCCAAACATATCACGACCAACGGCTGCCGAGAAGATCACTTTATGGCCCATTCGAGCAACAGCGATAGCCTGATTTGCACCCTTACCGCCGCCTGCCATCATAAAATCTCCTCCCAAAACACTCTCGCCTGGTCTTGGAAGAGTCTCCGATCGCACTACCATATCGGTATTTGAGCTACCGATTACAACGATTTTATTCATAATTAAGAGTTTTATTTGTCAAATATAGTAAAATTTTCGCTACTTTTGCACCACTAAAACAAAAATTATACAAATATGTCAACTGAAAGTAAAGTAAGAGTCGTAACAACATCGCGACTCAAACAGATGAAAGAGCAGGGTGAGAAGATCTCGATGATCACCTCTTACGACTACACAATGGCATCTATTGTCGATGGCGCAGGTATTGATATTATCCTTGTAGGCGACTCGGCTGCAAATGTTATGGCAGGTCATAAGACTACCCTGCCTATTACACTTGACCAAATGATCTACCACGCATCTTCTGTAGTTCGTGGTGTTGAGCGCGCGTTTGTTGTCTGCGATATGCCTTTTGGAACATATCAGGGCGATCCACTGACAGCACTCAACTCTGCTGTTCGTATTATGAAGGAGAGTGGCGCTGATGGTGTAAAACTTGAGGGTGGCGAGGAGATTCTCGACTCTGTAAAGACTATACTTTCGGCAGGTATTCCTGTTATGGCACACCTCGGACTTACCCCGCAGTCTATCCACAAGTTTGGCGGTTATGGTCTGCGTGCAAAGGAGGAGGCTGAAGCAGAGAAACTTATTGCCGATGCAAAGTTACTCGAAGAGGCCGGTTGTTTTGCCGTTGTATTAGAGAAGATTCCCGCAGCGCTTGCAAAGCGTGTATCTGAGAGCCTTACAGTACCTACAATCGGTATTGGTGCGGGTGCTGGCACAGATGGCCAGGTGCTTGTTATCCACGATATGCTCGGTATGAACAAGGGTTTCTCACCTAAGTTCTTGCGCCGCTACGCAAATCTGCACGATATTATGACCGAAGCCGTTGAGCACTATATCTCAGACGTCAAATCTTGCGACTTCCCTAACGAGAACGAGCAGTACTAACAACTGCTCAAACATACCTCTAGATTTCGCCTTTCGCACCTTTGCGAGAGGCGATTTTTTGTATTCTCCCTGAACAATGCCCTGCAGAGTGTTGTTCGTTTCAGAAAATCTTCTTAATTTTGTAGTGCTATTGGATAAATAGCGGACATATAGAAAGTGTTTTCGCAGTCCTAAGCAGAAAATGTGGAAGTTTTCATAAGAGAGGACAACGAACAGCATTCATCTCTTGTATAGCTATGTGGCTGTACGCATTTTGCGTACATATCCCCATACTATCCAGGTGTGGGGCATTGTATCGTTTATTCTCTTATAGGTCATTCCACAACCTTCTGCTTAATAAACGAAAATCAACTCCACACTTTCTTTTTATATACAATCGATCATAGGGAAGCATACGGCATTTTAGTAAAATATTAAACCAAAATCTTATCATCATGAAAAAAACATGTCTATTTTTTACACTAATCCTCCTACTATTAGTACAGGGTTGCGAGAGCGATAGCAACAAGGTTATTTCACCCAGTGACGAAAAGACCGAACAGACGGATAACGGCAAAAACGAGAGCACCAATGATGGGACTGAAAATAATGAAGAATCCGCTGGTGGTCTAATCTCGGTATCAAAGAGTCGCGTAAGTTTCGATTTTGAGGGTGGCGAGTGCAAACTCACTATTAATGCCAAATATTCGTGGACGGCGACTTGTTCTACCGATTGGATCAATTTACAAACTCCCGACGGGATTGCAGGCGAAGAGCCTCTGAAATTTATTGTACAGCGCAATACGACATTGAGCGAACGTAAGGCTACTATTACGCTCAAAAACGAGAACTATAATCTTATTCAAGAAGTGTATGTAATCCAATCACAGTTTGATCCTATAATTGAAACAATCGAAAGAGTTTCGTTAGAATATCTTGCTTGTGAAAGGTTTATCAAAGTTACATCAACTGTCGGGTATAATGTAACCGATGACGCAGATTGGCTAACTAGTGATGTCACTGAGGGTGGTATCAATTTGTCAGCAACAAGCAATGGTGCTTTTGAGACTCGTTCAGCAACCATAACTATTACAACCAAAGAGAATCCAGAAGCCCCAGCGACACGAATATCTGTCGTGCAAGCGCCAGCAGAGACCCAATACGCTATTTATTACACTTCTTCTGATAAAAATGTTATTAATCCTCATAATCAAGATGGTTTTGGTGCGAATATAATTGGTAATCACTATAAAGATAACCAAGGTGTGTTAATATTCGACAACCCTATTACTTTGATTGGAGAGATGGCATTCAGTTCTTGCGCCTCACTGACAAGTATTATCATCCCAAATAGCGTAATTTCGATTGGAAATAAGGCATTCTATTGGTGCACCTCGCTGACAGGTGTTACAATTCCGAATAGCGTTACTTCGATTGGAGAGAGTGCATTCTATAAGTGCACCTCGCTGACAAGTGTAACAATTCCCGATAGTGTTACTTCGATTGGAGATAGGGCATTCTATGATTGCTCATCTCTGACAAATATAACCATTGGCGAAGGTGTAATCTCGATTGGAAAATATACATTCACAGATTGTTACTCACTGACGAGCATCGTCATTTCAGATAACAATACAGTGTATGATAGTCGCAACAATTGTAATGCCATAATCGAAACAACGATAAACAAGTTAAGATACGGTTGTAAGTCAAGTATAATCCCCGATAGTATCACAACAATTGACGAGTATGCATTCTGTGGTTGCCACAGTTTGACAAGTATTACCATTCCAAACAGCGTTACTGAGATTGGACAAAAGGCATTCTATGATTGCTCATTACTGACCAATATAACAATTCCCAATAGCGTTACCAAGATTGGACAAGGAGCATTCGGTCACTACACAAGACTAGAAGAAGTATATATTTCCGACTTATTAGCTTGGTGCAAGATTGATTTTGATGGAGCTTCTGCTAATCCCCTTAATAGTGGAGCCAAACTATATATTAATAATACAAAAATTACAGAACTTACCCTTCCGTCCAATATCTCAGAAATTAAAAAACATACATTCCATGGATGCACATCGTTGACAAATGTTATAATTCCCAATGACGTTACTTTGATTGAAGTATCTGCATTCTGTCAATGCTCCTCACTAACAAGCGTTACAATTCCAGATAGCGTTACTTCAATCGGAAATAGTGCATTCGCTTTTTGCAGTAGGTTGAAAAGTATAACGATTCCTGATAGCGTTACTTTGATCGGAGAGAGGACATTCTATGCTTGTACCTCGCTAACAACTATAACCATCCCTGATAGCGTTACCGAGATTGGACAGGAGGCTTTCATGGGCTGTACAGGTGAATTAATAATTAATAGTAAAATTATAGAATTAAATTACACCTATTATGATAATAGTTGGCTTTATGGAGCTAAATTTACTAAACTAACCATTGGTGATGATATTGTAAAGATTGGAATTCGAGCATTCAATGATTGCTCTTCACTAATAAATGTAAATATACCTGATAGTGTTACTGAGATTGGGCAAAAAGCATTCTATGGTTGCACTGCAATGATATGTGCAACTATTGGCAAGTGTGTTACAACGATTGGAACAAAAGCTTTTGGTGAGTGCAGTTCGCTGCAAAATGTTTATTGCAAGCCGGTAAATCCTCCAAGGCTTGGCGAGTATGCATTCATCAACAACGCATCTGAACGAAAGTTTTATGTACCGCGAACATCGGTAGATTTATATAAATCATCAAGCTATTGGAGTAATTATCATTATTCCTCATATATTGTTGGTTATGACTTTTAATAAATATTTAACTCGTCTCAATTTCAGTTAGATACAAATAGCACAAGTAATATTATGAGAAATTACAAAATCTTATGGCATTTATTTGCACTAGCATTAGTACTTTCAGCAGTATCGTGCACAAAGTATTCTGTTAGCGATGATCAATTGGTTGGCAGATGGCAACTTGAGTCATATCAGTACAAGGAGTATGATAAAGATGGGCGATTGGTATTAGATGGCACATATCACAGTCCTTTAGTTCTCATAACAATATTATTGAATTCAGATGGTACGGGTATCTGTGAAGATAAGAGCGACGACTCTTACTATGTAGATGAAGGAAATTGGTATTTTTCAGATAAAAAAATAACAATGACAATGTCGCCTGTTGATATTGAGACCTTTGATGTTATCTCAGTGACCTCAAAAGAACTTAATTTACATGGGAAAGAGGTGTGGGATGATGTAACGGTTGAAATGGAACTTCATTTCAAAAGGATATAAAAGAGCTGCTGATATTCTGTATCAGCAAGTCAACGGCTAATAGCTAATAGCTAATAGCAAAAACAAGGTGTATGCAACACATACACCTTGTTTTGTACTTATCGTATTCTATCCCGTGAGCGGACGAGTAGTTCGTCGCGAAGGATTGCTCACACATCACTTCTGGCGGCTGCGCGACACGATAATAACACCTGTAAAGACCGTTACTGCAGCAAGTACCTTCTGCCAACTAAGGGTATCCATACCGACATAGATACTGACAACAATCGCTACAATAGGTTGCACGTAGGAGTACATACTGACGAGTGTCGGGCGCAGGCGTTTCTGGCCGACGGGGATAAGAAAATATGTTACAAATGTAGCGCAAATAATCAGAAAAGCGAGCTCTGCCATATATGAGAGCGGGAGTGCTGCAAAGTCTGTATGCACAATCTCCTTTGCAGAGAATGGCAGGCTTAAGAGTGTCGAGAAGAGGAATATCCACTTCATAAATGTCACGACTGAGTATTTGGCAATTGTCGGCTTGAAGATTCCCAAGTAGAGCGAAAAGCAGAGGGAATTGGCAATCATCAGCAGTACACCAATAGGAGTTGTCTGCACTACAGCCGATGTGGATGTAACACTATTAAGTATTAGGTATAATACACCACACAAACTGAGCACCACACCACCAATCTTCTGCGCCGAGAGTGGCTCTTTAAGGACATACGCGGCAATGAACATTGTGTAGAGCGGCGAGAGCGATGCTACGATTGAGCAATCCATTGGAGTAATGCGCGAGATAGCCATCAAAAAAGAGATCTGTGTAAGGAAGAAACCGAGCACCGAGGCCACAAATATCTTCGGCAAATCACGACTTTCAACCCTCTCTTTTGGCAAAAAGAGCGATATAAGCCAGAACAACACACCAGCACCTAACGAACGCAGTGTAAAGAGCGCAAGCGGAGATATTGCACCACTTGATGTCAAGTCCTTACAAACCACAATATTAAGGCCGAAGATAAGGTATGCTGTAAAGCAAGCAATATGCCCAAAAATCGAATTTTTCTCTCTCATAATCTCCAATTATTTTGCAAAGATAACGCTTTTCAAGACTCGTTATTCGCTTACCTCTAAAAAAGCGTAAAAAGTTGGTCGATTTGAAAATCTTTTCTATCTTTGTCTTCCCAAAAAGGAAAGGTGCAGGAGTGGTTGAACTGGCCCGCCTGGAAAGCGAGTAAACGTCAAAAGCGTTTCAGGGGTTCGAATCCCCTCCTTTCCGCAAACACTTAAAGCAAAAAAGATGTCATGCGACATCTTTTTTTTATTTTTGTGGATTATGTCGCAAACTTGTTTGTAGATATAAATCCACAAAAAATAAAAATTGTTGATTTATCAATTTTGCTTTAAGTGTTTGCAGGAGCCCCCGCGGCGAGCGGAGGGGAACGACGAGCAAAGCGAGTCAATCTCCTAAGAACAAAACAGATGAGTTACCCCTTTACGCCCAAATTTTGTCGTCAAAACGCTGCGATTAAGCCGAGGGCAGAGTCAAACTTATTTGCTATGCCGAGGCGGAGCAGTGAAGAGCCACCAAAGGTGGGTCAATGCGGTAGTGGGCGTGCATCGCGCAAAAAAAGCAACGGCGGATAGTACTAAAACGTACAGCCGCCGTTGGTTTTTAAGGGATGTGCCATATATGACACATTTTCACGACAAAATTATTTTTTGGCAATGTAATAGGTCATAATCGAACTTACAATATATAGTGCTGCAATAACCCAAACGATACCAGTGTAGCCTATTGGCTCCTTAAGGAGTTTTACAAGGAGTGGGCCGATGAAGGTTGCAAGACCTGCGCCGAGGTTGAGAACAGAGACCGCAGCGCCCTTATCCTTCTCGACGAGGGATGGAACAAGGGCACTGAGTGGCACATATCCAGCGAGCATTACGCACCAGAAGCCACCGCAAGCGAGTATAAACCAGAAGTTATTCCAGATTTCAGGGGCGTAGTAGAATAGCAGCACACCCACAGCGCAACCAACGCCACCAAACCAGATAATTGTACGAGCCCAGCCGAGGCGGTCACCAACGATACCAAAGACGAGGTTAAAGACGATATTAAACATAAATACCGAGCCCCAAATAAGACCCCAATCTGTGTCGGACATACCATATTCAGCGAAGTAGAGTGGCATAAATACCACAAAGGCAAACTGTGATATAGAGTTGATAACACGCACGATACCACCCATCAACACCTTTGGCTCACGCTTCATAATACCCAAGCCGTGGATAAGCTCCTTAAATTTGCTACCACTACTCTTCTGTGTATTATCGGCGAAGAGGTTTGTATCTGGGCACTTATTGATAACAAGGGCGCAAATAGCACCGAGAGTAACAAAGATAAGTGATGTCCAGAGGGTCGGAATAACGCCAATTGCCACCTTTGTATAGGCTCCGTAGTATGCACCAAGGACATTAAGACCTCCAGTAAAGACAAACCAGAACCAACCCTGTGCAGAGCTGAGGCTATCCTTACCCACGCGATAGGTAATCCAGACTATAAATGTATAGGCAAATAGCGGATATGCAAAGCCCTTGATTGCATATGTAACAAGCAGGGTTGGATAATTTAAGCCAGCCATACCCAAGCCTGCAAAGCCCGTCATACCAACAAGGTAGATGACAAAACCGAGCCACATTGTCTTACGCACGCCGATAGTCTCAGCAATCACACCAGAGAGCCACGACGAAATGGCAATTGAGATACCATAAACAGTAAAGAGTAACTCGTGGTCAAGTCCCTGCGACTCGATGTACTTACTGAGCCAAGTCTGCTCAATACCATCGCCCATCATAAAGATAAGCACACCAAGAAAACCCCAAAATAGGCTCTTAGGTAGTCCTGTTCGATCAAAAAAGTTCATAAGTTTATTAGTTTGGATTCTATTTGACAACAAATATAGTAAAAAAACCGCATCTTACAAAAGAGGCTATTAGTTTTATGCGAAGAAACAAAATTTACGAAAAAGAGGTCGTAGTGTTCATTTTTTTGCGATTTGGGAGAAAAACACTACCTTTGTGTAAAATAAGAGGATTATGGCTATAACAAAGATATTTTTACGTCGTGGCAAGGAGGAGTCTTTGCAGCGACGCCACCCGTGGATATTTTCGGGTGCGATTTACAATATTGAGAATGCTGATAGTATCGCTGAGGGAGATATTGTCGATCTCTACTCTGCAAAGGGTGATTTTCTTGCGCGCGGACACTATCAGATTGGCTCAATTGCCGTACGAGTGCTCACCTTCGAGCAGCAAGAGATCAATGCCGCTTGGTGGCAGGAGCGTATTGCGAGCGCATATGACGTTCGCCGCACACTTGGTCTTACTGAGTGCGGTCACACAACTTGCTACCGTCTTATTCACGGTGAGGGTGACAATCTGCCGGGTCTTGTTGTTGACATCTACGGCAGCGTAGCTGTTGTACAGTGCCACTCGGTGGGTATGTACCGCTCACGCCAGCAGATTGCCGAGGCGATTGTGGCAGTATTTGGCGACAAGATTACTGCAGTCTATGACAAGAGCGCGCAGACCGTACCATTCAAGGCAAATCTCAACCCAGTAGATGGTTATCTCTACGGCTCGGCAGAGAAGGATAATGTTGTGCTCGAAAATGGTCACAAGTTCCTCGTAAACTGGGAGGAGGGTCAAAAGACTGGATTCTTTATCGACCAGCGTTTTAACCGCGAGCTTGTCGGTAGGTATGCCGCAGGAAGAACTGTGCTCAATACTTTCTGCTACACTGGCGGATTTTCGGTCTATGCCCTTGCTGGCGGAGCTAAAGAGGTCTGTTCAATTGATGCCTCAGAGAAGGCTATCCGTCTTGTGGATGAGAATATAAAACTCAATTTTGGCGAGAATGCACCGCATAGTTCGCTTGCGTGTGACGCTGTTGAGTATCTGAAAGATATTGGCGAGAAGTACGATATGATTATCCTCGACCCGCCTGCTTTTGCAAAGCACCACAAGGTTCTCGGAAATGCTATGCAGGGTTACAAACGCCTCAATGCCAGAGCGTTGTCGCAGATTAAGAGCGGCGGTATACTCTTTACTTTCTCTTGTTCGCAGGCCGTATCTAAGGAGTTATTCCGTACCACCGTCTTTACCGCTGCAGCTATCGCGGGTCGCAAGGTGCGTATTCTCCACCAACTCACACAGCCAACTGACCACCCGATAAATATCTACCATCCAGAGGGCGAGTACCTCAAGGGTCTTGTTCTCTATGTTGAGTAGCCTTATTATTTAGCAAAAATGAGCCCGTCTATTATTAGTTAGACGGGCTCTTATCTTTTAGAAGTCAAGACCAAAATTTATCTGCACCGCATTGTGGAACGGTGTATTTCGTCTGCCAACAAGATATGCTACATCAAATTGCAGATGGAAGAAACGAACTCCTGCACCAACTGTTCCATAAGCGATAGTCGAAGCGCTATCAGCATAGAAAATCTTAGAGACATTTCCTCCCGCACGCAAGTAGAAGAGTCGCATCAGAGTATACTCTGCACCGAGTTTTGCCGCAAAGATATCCTCACGGCTTGAGATACCATACTTAAGTTCTGTCGAGATATCGAGCAGATGCGAATCCGAAAATGGCATAGAGAGCGATACTCCAACGGCAGGCGCTACTCCAGTACAATTATATTTAGGTGCTATCGGAGCATCAAACGACAATTTTCCTCCAATATTGAGTGTTGCACCCTCCAGAAATGACATCGGCAGACGAGAGTAAACCGATAGGTCTACCCCACCGCCATTGTAGTTATCATCATCAAAAAAGTAGCCATATGTGCGACGATAACGAGCTGTTGCTGCTAAGGATAGTCGCTCTGAGAATTTATATCCATACGCCAGATCAAATCGCTGAACACCAGGACGTTTGTTATTATAGTCATTCTGCGGCTCATAGTTAAATTGTAGACCTACAGCCACTGCGTGTCGCTGTGCAAAACGGACATAAGCACCCGCCGCCCACATTCTGTACTGATTGTACTGCTCACCCGAAAAGTTGGTATATGAGCCCGCTGCCTGCACTAACTTATACTCCATTAGTGAGGCTGCTGCATTACCAAAAGTGGCAAACGCATCTGCTCGCGTAGCAACTGACGCTCCACCCATTGCAGCAATACGCGCATCGGGCGTATGGTCATAAAGCCCCTGTGCTGATAGGGACAAAGGCAGCAAGAGCAGTATCAAAGCCACTAATCTTCTCATAACCAGATAGCTAAATAATCAATCCTCCACAGCAATTGATTACCTGACCCGTAACATAGCTTGACATATCCGATGCCAAGAACAGTGCCACATTTGCCACATCCTCCAAAGTACCAAAGCGGTGCAGAGGAATAGATTTTGCCCACTGCTCGCGGATCTCATCTGACAAATTTGCAGTCATATCCGAGATAATAAAACCTGGAGCAATACAGTTAGCACGAACACCTCGCGAGCCCAACTCTTTGGCAATAGACTTTGCAAGGCCAATCATACCCGCTTTAGATGCAGAGTAGTTGCACTGACCAGCATTGCCACTCACACCAACAACCGACGACATATTGATAATTGAGCCACTGCGCTGACGAGCCATAATTGGAGTTACGGCGTGTGTAAAATTGAATGCCGATTTGAGATTAGTATTGATTATCATATCCCACTGCTCCTCAGTCATTCGCAACATAAGATTATCCTTTGTAATACCAGCATTATTGACAAGTATATCTATACGACCAAACTCGGCCTTTACCTGCTCCACGATAGCATGACACTGCTCAAAGTTTGCCGCATCTGAGGCATAGGCCTTAACGCGAACACCCAAAGCCTCAATCTCGGCTACGGTTTCCATAGCAGCTTGCTGCTGGGTCAAATATGTAAATGCAATATCAGCGCCCTGCTCGGCCAATTTTATCGCGACAGCCCTACCAATACCTCTGCTTGCGCCTGTAATAAGGGCTACTTTTCCTTCAAGAAGTCTCATTGTATAATTTTTTGTTAATAAAATCTGCTCAAATATACGAATTATATTTGAAATATAACTACCTTTGGGGGTTGAATGTAAGAATTAGGATTTATAACAAAATATACAACACTATGAAAGATTCACAGATTTTTGATTTGATTGCTCAGGAGCGTGGTCGTCAGACTCGTGGTATCGAGCTGATTGCATCAGAGAACTTCGTTAGCGACAGCGTTATGGCTGCTATGGGTTCTGTGCTTACCAACAAGTATGCAGAGGGTTACCCAGCTGCTCGTTACTATGGTGGTTGCGAGGTAGTTGACAAGGTTGAGAACCTTGCTATTGAGCGTATCTGCAAGCTCTATGATGCAGAGTATGCGAATGTTCAGCCACACTCAGGCGCACAGGCTAATATGGCTGTATTCTTTGCTGTTCTCAAGCCAGGTGATACATTCCTCGGTCTGAACCTTTCACACGGTGGTCACCTCTCACACGGCTCAGCTGTAAATATGTCTGGTACATATTTCAATGCTGTAAGCTACTCTGTTAAGGAGTGCGACGGTCGTGTAGATTACGACGAGATGGAGGCAAAGGCTATGGAGTGCAAGCCAAAGCTCATCATCGGTGGTGCATCTGCTTACTCTCGCGAGTGGGATTATGCTCGTATGCGTGAGATTGCAGACAAGGTTGGCGCGCTGCTGATGATCGATATGGCACACACTGCAGGTCTTATTGCAGCTGGTCTGCTTGAGAACCCTGTTAAGTATGCACACATCGTAACATCTACTACTCACAAAACTCTCCGTGGTCCTCGTGGCGGTATCATCCTTATGGGTAAGGACTTTGACAATCCATGGGGTCTGACAACTCCAAAGGGTGTTGTAAAGAAGATGTCACAGATTCTCAATTCTGCAGTATTCCCAGGTATTCAGGGTGGCCCACTTGAGCACGTTATTGCAGCTAAGGCTGTAGCTTTTGGTGAGGCTCTCGAGCCATCATTCAAGGAGTACCAGACTCAGGTTGTAAAGAACGCTCAGGCTCTTGCTGCAGCATTTACCGCTCGCGGTTACAACATCATCTCTGGCGGTACTGACAACCACCTTATCCTTGTTGACCTTCGCACGAAGTTCCCAGAGCTTACTGGTAAGGTTGCAGAGAAGGCGCTCGTCGCTGCAGATATTACCACTAACAAGAATATGGTACCATTCGACTCTCGTTCTGCATTCCAGACCTCTGGTCTGCGTTTCGGTACCCCTGCAATCACAACTCGTGGTGTAAAGGAGGATCAGATGGATGTTATCGTATCTCTTATCGACCGTGTGCTCTCAGATCCTGAGAACGAGGCTAATATCGCAACCGTTCGCGCTGAGGTTAATGCAATGATGGAGAAATACCCACTCTTCGCGTGGTAGAGATTATAGATTTTCTTAATCGTCTAAGCCAAAACAACAATCGCGAGTGGTTTGCAGACCACAAAGAGGAGTATAAGGCTATAGACAAAAAGTTGAAGGAGTTTGCGGCGAAGCTGATTAATGGCATCGCCGCATTCGACCCTTCTGTGGCTGGGCTAACTGTTGCAGACTGCACATATCGCATCTATCGTGACATCCGTTTTAGCCACGATAAGAGTCCATACAAGACCTGGTCGGGTGTATTTATCGCACCTCACGGCAAAAAGGGTGGATATGCCGGCTATTATATCCATTTTGAGGGTGCTGGTTGCTTTCTCTTTGCGGGCTCGCATTGTCCCGAGCCTATTGTACTCAAGAGTATCCGCGAGGAGATTTTAGACAATGGAGATGCTATGCTTGCGGCTGTAGAGGCGACTAATGGCTTTACACTTGTTCGCAGCAACTCTCTAAAACGCACACCAAAGGATTTTCCTGTAGGTCACAAGCACGATGAGCTGCTACGCCTCAAGGACTTTGGGATTGAGAAGCCGATAGATATCTCACAGTTCAACAACGAAGATGCACTATTGGAGGCTGTGCTAAACGATTTCCGTTCGACATATCCACTTGTAGACATCCTTAATCGGGCAGTAAACTACGCCTATGAGGAGATGATGTAAAATATCCCGCCTAATGCAAATTAGACGGGATATTTTCTATATACCACTACCCTACTTTGTTGGAGTAAATACCTCCATAGCTATCTGACCAAAATTTCCATCAGCGTCATAACCTACAGCAAGAGCCGTAACAGGCGTATTCCACGAACAATTATCAAAAGTCACCTCTCGCTGATTCTTGAATCCCATTCGGATAAGGTTATTGAGCAGAGTCTGACGAGAACTATCACTCAAATCACCCTGGAAAAGTACATTATAGTAGCCTGCGCACTTACTATCCGGTGTAGCAGTAGAGGTTAGCTTAGCCTTACCATTACTACCTGTAGTAAAACTACCTTTGACCGTCACTGTACACTCCGAGATAACATCGCTCTTAGTAGTAAAGCTAGCACCCATAACTGCCTGAGCAACGGCGTTACCGTCGTTGTCAATTACAACAGCCCACGGAATATACTCCGTTCCCTGAGTCAGGCCATAGGTAGTACCCTCGACACTCACATCGTTATATGATGTAATAAGTTCCAATGCATCGTGAATATTTCCAAAATCAGCAGCAAATGGAGCCATTGTCTCGGCAAGGATACTCTTCATTGCCTCTGTAGCACCAACTCTATTAGCAAGCTCCTCGTAATAGCCCTTTTCCACAACGCTCCAGAAGAATGGTACATTCTTAGCAGATGGAGTAACAACCATATCTGCACGGTCATACTGGATATTTTTCACCTCAAAGGTAAAATTACACTGCGCAGGATTGTCGCCAATCTTTGTAGTAAATGGCACTTTAGATAGTTCTGTTGTTGCAAGACCACCCTCATAGCCAAATGCTACCAAATAGTAGTCTCGTCCAGGGACACAACTGTCGAATTTACCACTCTGACTACCTGAGACAATATAGTCGGCAATATCGCTACGAGCCTTAAGGCAGTGGTCGATAAACTTATCTCCGAGCTGATCCACAACAGGTCTGTTCCACGGAATAAGTACATACTTATCCTCGTTATTCGATGGAGTTACGGTATAGTTTACGCCAATGTAGCTAATTGCACTTACCTTTATATCAAATGTATTATCAGACTGCTTTGCTGCAAGTGTCTTGAAAGATTTTGACACGACAGATGTGGTAATAAATCCCTGATTATCAATACCCATTACCACTGCATAGTACTCACTATCAGCATTGAGTGAGGTAAAGCCATACGAATCGTCTCCTGCAGAGAGAATACGCTCTAATACCTGCTCTTTGGTCATAGAGTTAGCCTCCATCAGGCTTCTGATTGTATTATCCACAAAGTGCTGAAAGCCAAACTGCTCCTCATAATCTCGGTAATACTCGGCGCGCAACAGGTCGAAGTAGTACTTTGTCTTATTATCAGCAGGAAAGATTGACACGCGAGCCTCTGTTGCTGTAACATCGAGAATATCGATAGTAAATGGTGCCTTCTCTGCTGGCTGCTCAGGAGCTGGGTCTGGAGTAGGAGTAGGGTCACCGTTGTCTATAATCTCTCCGCCGCCACAAGCAAAGCAGAACAGGAGCGCAAGGAGGGGCAAGAGTCTAAAAAGTTTATTCATCATTGTCTATTTTTGATAAATGTATTATAACAACAAAAGGAGATTGCTCTCCCTTTGTACAATTATTTCTGCCACTTATAGGTGAAGCTACGCAGCCACTTGAGGATAAACATCGGCATAAACTGCAGTAGCGGAATTAGAATTCGCATCCACCAGTCTGGCACTACACAGCGACGCTTTCTCCACAGCGAGTTCAAGCCACGACGAGCGCAGAACTTTGGTGTAGAGAGTGCGCAAATCTTAAGACCAATCTTCTGCCACTTCTTGCTCAGGCCATAGAGATCTGTAGCAATACCGGCAGGACAAACTGCGGTAACATAGACCCTCTTCTCGCGTACCTCTTTAGCAAATGCCACAGAGAACGATTTAAGGTATGCCTTGCTCGCGCTATAGACTGCAAGACCTGGCCACGGCATCCAAATAGAGTATGAGGACATATTGAGGATATATCCACCACCACGAGATGCCATATCTTCAGCAAAATATTTACAGAGTAGCGTATTTGTTATATCGTGCAGAGTGATTGTCTCCACAAAACGCTCGTCAAGGGTATTGAGAACATCGCAGAACGAGAACATACCAGCATTGTTAATCAGTACATCAACAATATAGCCCTCACTCTTTGTCCACTCAAAAAGCTCTTTAGCAGCTGTTGTTGTAGCAAGATTTTTTGCAAGTACTCTCACCTTAACATCACACTGCTGCTCAAGAGTTGCGGCTAACTGCTGAAGCAACTCCTCATCACGGCTAACAATAATAAGGTTATAACCCAACGCAGCAAGTCGTTCAGCATAGCAGCGACCGATACCTGTCGAAGCACCTGTAACTAAAGCCGTCTTGGAGCCTTTAGCTATCTGTCCACACATCTTCATACTACTTAATTTTGCGAAGTTCCTTCCACAAACGCTCAGGGATATGCTCTGTGCAGTTGTGGCAACACATCATCTTGTCTGAGTACATACGCGCAATACAGTAGTCGCGGTGATCGCAACCTGCACGGGTTGTAAAGTCACCTTCACGAAGCTTATTTACAAAGGCAGGGTCGTTTACAAGAGCGCGTGCCATCTGAAGCATCTCAAATCCCTCATCAAGCACCTTCTCCATACCCTCACGAGATACCAGACCACCAACATATACCAGCGGACCTTTCAGCTCAGCACGGAACTTCTTTGCATTCTCAAGGAAGAAGCACTCCTCAAAGTCATAGTCTGTAATGAGCCACTTGCCGAACAGATCTACGACAATCTTCTGCAGCCACTCGTTCCAACCCATATAGTAGCTCATTGTCTTTGTAGGGATACGACCACGCATAACGGCCATAGGCGCACGAGAGACAAATCCTGAAGAGAGTACAATACCGTGAACGCCAAACTTCTCAATCTCCTTTGCAATCTCGATACTCTCTGGAACCTGGATACCACTCTTAAAGCCATCCTCCATATTGTGCTTAACAAGAACAGCCATATTGCACTTTGCAGCAGCCTCCATAACCTCTGTAAGACACATCTTCATAAAGCGCATACGGTTCTCAAGAGAGCCACCAAACTCATCACGACGACGGTTTGTCCATGGCGAGAGGAACTGCGAAATAAGATAGCCGTGGCCTGCGTGTACCTCTACGCTATCAAAACCAGCCTCATGAGCAGTATATACCGCCTTTCCAAAATCCTTAGCTGTCTGAGCAATCTCTGCATGACTCATACGACGATGGAATGTTGGCGAGTAGAGGTTGAAGCCATTAGAAGCTGACACTGGGAATGAACCCGCAGTTGACCAGTGGGTCATATTTCCGCAGTGACCAATCTGAATACCTACGGCTGCACCCTCTGCGTGAACAGCGTCGGTAATATCCTTGAGTTGTGGTACAATCTCATCACGTAGCCAAAGCTGCGAATTGAACGACACGCCACTACGGTTGACAGATGCATATGCAAGTGTAGTCATACCTACACCTCCACGGGCAACGCTGACGTGGTAGTCCTTCAGGTCTTGTGTTGGTGCAAAATCCTTACCCATACTCTCAAATGCAGCCGAACGAATTACTCGGTTTCGCAGAGTAACTGGGCCCATCTGGTATGGGGTAAAAAGTTTGGATTCTTGTAGATCTTTCTTCATATTAGTAAATGAATGGAATTATTCTCTTTCTATTGAGCGATGTAAACTCCTCGCCAAACTCGCTCTGATAACGCTTGTAGAGCGATGCTGCGCGTGGACCGAGGTTTGCAAAGGTCCAAAGAGCAAAGACAGCACCTGCCCAAGACCAACTTGCAATGGCAAAGCCTACCCACTCAGTAAACTCTCCGAAGTAGTTTGCCGATGAAACATATCGGAACATACCGCCCTTTGGAATATAGTGCTTTGTATCGCCAGGCTTACGCAAGTGGCGGATAATATAGTCTGAGTGGAGGTTAATTACAAAACCTGCAAGCCATATAGCAGCGCCAATGTAGATATATGGTTTGCACATCCAACCATCATAATACCCCTGCTCTGGAGCCAAGTAGAAGATCCAACCGCCCTGCATAAGTGCATTGAGTGTATTGAATGTAGCACCCATCAACATAATACCAAATGGCATCTTCGAGTTACCACGAATAAGGAGCGGGAAGATAAATGAGCGCTGGAAATAGTGGGTCTGGAAGATAGCAAACAGAACCAATGGTGCAATCTCAAAACGCACATCCGAGAGCCACCAGAGAATGGTCATTGCAATAAAGACTGGGCACTCCATAATAACCCACGCAATACGATTTGGTACAGGAAAACCAAATTTAGGGTTAAACAGATAGCCATATCCAGCCTCGACAAAGTATAGCGCAATAAACACCACGACAGCAACGGCTGCCATAATGATTAGAAATGTGTTATATGTTGCAAGTGTAAACATTACTACAAAGGTATAGGTTTTTAGGGGTAAATTGATGTTGTAAAAGTTGCTTTTTATACATTGAACAGGAAGTGCATAATGTCACCATCCTGCACAACATACTCCTTACCCTCAATACCAATCTTACCTACATCGCGACACGCCTTCTCAGAGCCAAGAGCAACGTAATCATCATACTTGATAACCTCTGCACGGATAAAGCCCTTTTCAAAGTCGGTGTGGATTGTACCTGCAGCCTGTGGAGCCTTTGCACCACGAACATATGTCCAAGCGCGGGACTCATCAGCACCAGTTGTAAAGAATGTCTCAAGGTTGAGCAGCTTGTATGCAGACTTAATCAGACGGCTTACGCCTGACTCTGTAAGACCCATATCCTCAAGGAACATCTGACGCTCCTCATAGCTCTCAAGCTCAGCAATATCAGCCTCTGTAGCAGCTGCAACGATAAGCATCTCAGCATTTTCGTCCTTGATTGCCTCTGCAACAGCCTCAGTGTACTTATTACCGCTCACTGCGCTCTTCTCATCCACATTGCACAGATAGAGGACTGGCTTATCGGTCAGCAGGTTAAGATCCTGAACAACCTTACGCTCCTCCTTATCCAACTCTACAGTACGAGCAGAAAGGCCCTGCTCCAATGCCTCCTTATAGCGAATAAGAATGTCGTACTGACGCTTTGCAATCTTATCACCACCAGTCTGAGCCTGCTTTGCAACCTTCGCAATACGGTTCTCGACAGTCTCAAGATCCTTAAGCTGAAGTTCTGTATCAATTACACCCTTATCACGAACTGGATCTACGCTACCATCTACATGGGTGATATTTCCATCCTCAAAGCAACGCAGAACGTGGATAATAGCATTTGTATTACGGATATTTGCAAGGAACTTATTACCAAGACCCTCACCGCGAGATGCACCCTTAACCAGACCTGCGATATCTACAATCTCGATTGTGGTTGGGATAACACGCTTTGGTTTATCAATCTCTGCGAGTTTAATCAGACGCTCATCAGGTACAGTAATAACGCCTACGTTAGGCTCGATTGTACAGAATGGGAAGTTTGCCGACTGCGCCTTTGCATTCGACAGACAGTTGAAAAGTGTTGATTTGCCGACATTTGGAAGTCCAACAATTCCACATTGTAATGCCATAAGTATATTCTAATTTATTATTCTAAAACTTCAGTTCCAAAAAGCGTTGCAGATGAGCAACCTGTAATCTTAACGGTAACGTAGTCACCCGCCTTGTAGTCGCCACGATCAAAGACAACCATCTTATTCTGCGATGTGCGACCGCACAACTGCTCATCACTACGCTTAGATGTTCCCTCGACAAGTACCTGGCGAATTTTACCAATCTCGGTCTCATTAGACTCAACAGAGAGCTGATTTTGCAGTGCGATAATCTCATTGAGACGACGAGTCTTCTCCTCATCTGCAACATCGTCAGCAAAGTGGCGTGCAGAGAATGTATCTGGACGCTCCGAGTACTTGAACATAAATGCGCCAGCATAACCAACCTCACGCATCAGCGAGAGTGTCGCCTGGTGGTCCTCAAGGGTCTCACCGCAGAAGCCTGAGATAAGGTCTGTAGTAATTGCGCAGTCTGGCATATAGCGACGAATAGCTGCAATACGCTCGAGATACCACTCTCGGGTATACTTGCGGTTCATCTTCTCAAGCATAACATTGCTACCACTCTGCGCTGGCAGGTGAATAGCCTTGCAGATATTATCATAGCGAGCCATCACCTCAAGCAGGCGGTCTGAGATATCCTTAGGATGTGATGTAGCAAAACGAACACGCAGCAGTGGCGAAATCTCGGCAACCATAGCCATAAGTTCAGGGAAGCCGACCTCGCCGAAACAGTATGAGTTAACATTCTGACCAAGCAGTGTAACCTCACGGTAGCCATTCTCAAAGAGAGTGCGTGCCTCAGCCACGATAGTATTGCAGTCACGGCTACGCTCGCGACCACGAGTGTAAGGCACTACACAATATGAGCAGAAGTTATTACAACCACGCATAATGGCGATAAATGCGCTAACACCATTACGATCAAGGCGTACAGGTGCAATCTCTGCATAGGTCTCCTCCTTTGAAAGCTCTACATTGATACCTTTTGCACCATTCTCAGCGGTACGAGCCAACTCTGGCAGTGAACGATATGAGTCTGGACCGGCAACAATATCTACACCTGTGCCCTTCTCGATAAGTTGCTCCTTAAGGCGCTCTGC
This sequence comes from Alistipes sp., assembly GCA_045633445.1. Taxonomy (GTDB): domain Bacteria; phylum Bacteroidota; class Bacteroidia; order Bacteroidales; family Rikenellaceae; genus Alistipes. Next base: position 55,946 of record JAZQYI010000007.1, on the reverse strand, counting down.
CATACAGCCGATAACACCAACAATAAGCGATGGTTTACGCTTTTTGAGCTGACGCATAGCAGATAGGCGTCCCCAAATACGCTGCTCGGCATTGTCGCGAATTGAGCAGGTGTTGATAAGTATAATGTCTGCCTCGTTAATCTGCTCTGTATAGCGATAGCCGTGCTCCTGCATAATGGATACGACAATCTCACTATCACCAGCATTCATCTGGCAGCCATATGTCTCAATAAATAGTTTCTTACCCTCACCAGTCAGAGGGCGCAGTGAATTTATCTCTATCATCTGTTTAGATATTCTGTATCTCATCCTTTGATGGCAGTGGCTTAAAGCCCTCACCAAAGGTGTCATAAGCGTCAGTAACTACAATAAATGCGGTTGGATCAAGTTCTTGAATAGTGCTATGCACAAGTGGTACATCCTTATTCGGAACAACAAGGAAGATCATCTCCTTCTCCTCATTGGTGTACATACCTCGTGACTGAATGTATGTAGCCGAACGATCGAGATCCTTGAGGATAAAATCTTTCAAAACCTCATTATGCTTGTTGAGGATTATAAAGATCAACTTGTTAGATGATGCACCATTGATAGTATACTCCAATACTCGTGATGTTACGTAGATGGTAATAAGCGAATAGAGTGACAGAAGCCAGCCCTGAGGATCAGGCTCACCAGTACCGACACCAAAGCCGATAACAAGCAGACCTGAGAGCACAACTACAGAGTCTGCAATCAGTACTGCATTAGAAAAACCGATGTGGAAGTACTTCTGAATCATCATTGCGACAATATCAGTTCCACCAGTGGTTGCCTGCTGACGCACTACAAGACCAACACCCACACCGAGGAATACAGAGCCGATAAATGAGGCGAGCATAAGGTGGTCTGAAAGGTCGAGGATACCGCCAAGCATCTGCGATGGGTCAAGGTTACGCAGCGCCTCCTCATTTGGGAAGCTGAGCTTTGTAATCAAGTTCATACAACCCGGAGTATAGAGAGCTGCAACGATTGTTCGGCTACCGAACTTGCTACCAAAAATCAGGAAGGCAAGAATGAGCAACGGGATATCAAACATATATCCGAATGTACCGACCTGCACACCTGGGAAGATGTTGTGCAATACGATACTTGCACCATATACGCCACCTGGTACAATGTTGTACGGGCTGATAAAATATACATAACCAGCTGCCAGAAGTGTACATCCGAGCAGAATGAAAAACCAAGAACTCCACCACTTGAGGGAGAAGATAGGCTGTGTCAAAGATTTGATATCCATATTAGTACATATTTAGCGCTCAAAGATACTAAATAATGTGCAAATTAAAAAGAAGAGTGCCGAAAAATCACCTTTTTTCGACACTCAAAACTGAAATTATTTGTCATAATAGGAGTTATCCAACCCCAAAGCAAAATCTTTTTTGCCAATAAACGCAATAAGCGTGACTACTGCCGCCATAGATGCATTGAGTATAAAGCCAAATTGTTCGGAGTGTGTTGCAAAAATTTTCCTTGCAGCACCAATGATAAATGGGCAGAGAATTATCGCCGTATAGTTAGCCGCCATAACTACCGACAGGGCCTTTGTTGCCAACTTTGGAGGGGCAATAATTGCCGCCTTGTCATATATCAAGGGCTGCATAACACCGTATCCGAGGCCTGTCAGAATTACTCCTGCAATGAGCAGCGTCGGGCTCTTAAAGAGTGATAAAAGTACCAACCCTGCAGTAAGCACGAGCAGTGACAAAACATTTGTATATGATCGAGTTACAGTAATTATCTTATTCAAAAATAGTCCAGGTAGCATAATTGCAAGAAAGAAGAGCGAAATAGATATTCCTGCAAGATGTTGGCTAATATGGTACTTCTCAAACAGAAATGCCGTATCGAAAGTGACAACCAAGCTGATATATGTAATCACAAAGTAGAAAATCGTAAGCACCGCAAGATGGCGACGATTGATTGTCGTCTGCTTATATTGGTCACTATGTTTAGGCTCTAGTGCAGGCTCTTCGTTACGCAGTGCAAGACACAGTAGCAACGAGATGCCTGGCAAAAGATAGACTAAGAACGACAGATGCCAATTTATATCGGCAACATAGCCCGTCAGTGCCGTTGCTGCAACAAGTGTAAGGTTGTTAATTGCCGAGCTATAACCGAGCTGTTGCACACGGCTATTTCCCGTAAAATAGTCGACCACAAGGCCTGTAGAGAGCGGAATTATCATACCCGCACCGATACCGAGAATAGAGCTTACGACAATCAGCGCCGTCATACTTTTTGCCAGCAGACACGCCACACCACAGAGGGTAAAAATAGCCAATCCCTCATAGAGTATCAGTAGTTTATTACGTCCCGTGGAGAGATGACCAGCAAGAAGTACAAATGGAATAATCAGCAGGCTCGGCAGCGATGTAAGCATCTGAATTTCAAGATCTGACGCCTTTGGGAATATGTTGTTCATATCGCCCAAAATTGGAGAAACAGCAAGTCCAGGCAACGAAGTTACCGCAGAGACCGACCAAATAGCAATAAGTGTAATTAGGGAGATTGTTCCCTTTCCGGTATTAATTCTCATAATGGCAATTTTTATTGCCATACAGATACAAAAAGAGTGCCCCGAAGGACACTCTTACAATCAATAGGCAAAAACCTACTCGTTTGCTATCTTCAGCAAGGCCTTTGCAAGCTGATCTGGACAAGATGTTCCGCGGCCAGCACAGTCAATGCCCTGAAGTTTCTGCACTGCATCGGAAATCTTCATTCCAGCAACAAGTGCAGCCACTCCCTGAGTATTTCCACTGCAACCACCAACAAACTGCACGCGCACGATAGTATCGCCATCTATCTCTGTAAGGATAGCCTGCGAGCAGGTGCCTGAGGTGTAGTAGATATTGCTCTTTACAGCCATATTAGTTTTTGCTATAAAACTTATTAACTAGAAATATGGTTAATTTGTTGGAGAAATTATTTTATGGACTGTTTTGTGGCTATTTTACTTTGTGCTTCGAGGCGCATAGCGGGTCCTATGTAACGAGAAACACAATGGAAAAGAGTCGTAAACAGCCTAAAAGAATGAATCCAATAAATTAAACCTTATTTCTTCTCCTCAGTCTGTGCAGATGGGTCTGCAACAACCATATTCTTCTCGATACGGAGGGTCACGTTGCTGTCAACCTCGATAAGAAGAGTTGTCTCCTTGACCTCCTTTACAACAGCGTGAATACCACCAGCAGTGATAATCTTATCGCCCTTCTTGAGGTTTGCGATAAACTCCTGCATCTGCTTTCTACGCTTTGACTCTGGGCGCCACATAAAGAGCCACATAATAAGAATCATTGCGCCAATCATAAGCCAAAAAGTCCAGCCTGCACCCTGTGGTTGCTGTGCAGCAGCTGCCTGTAACATTGTAATCATAGTCTATTCAGTTTTAGTTGTTAAAAATATCTACAAATGTAGTTAAAAAAATCGAGTTAAAAAATCTATATCCCTATTAGAGCAGACCTTTGCCCGTTTTGAATATCCAACCCTCCTCAAGACCGCGTGTTACAATCTTATCAAGCACACCATTGATAAATGTGCTGCTGGCTGGGGTTGAGTAGTACTTAGCAACGTCAATATACTCGTTCATAGTCACCTTAACAGGGATAGAAGCGAAGTTCTTTGCCTCAGATATTGCAACGGCGAGGATAACAATATCCATCAGGGCCAAACGCTCAACATCCCAGTTGTTTGTGTGCTCGTCAATCATCTTACGATTATCCTCAAAGTGGATAATAGACTCGCGGAGCAACTTCTTTGCAAAGTCCAAATCCTCATCGCTCTTGAACTTAGGCAGCAGTTTCACCTGCTCGTGACTCTCTCGCATAGAGGTCATTGTGCGGGCAGCCATTGTAAGGATATAACCCAAATCATCTGTCCAAAGGATAGACTGATCCTCCAAAACGCTCTCCAAAAGCTCATTCTGCTCCAGAATATTAAGGAAGATATTTGCAGCCAACTCTGTATCCTCACGGAATGAGCGAGAAGGATTTTCCATATACTTCTTGTAGAAAGGCTGCTCCTGAAGTGAGAGGTAGATATTCTTGATAAGATCCTGATTTTCAGTCCACTTCAAACCCTTCTTCTTGCAGTATGCAGCAATAGCCTCGCAGCAGTCGATGCGCTCGATTGCCTGATTCTCTACAAATTTACGATTTGGATTGAGGTCCTCGTAAGTAGCAAGCATCTTATTGCGGGCAATCTCCTGGCGAGCCTCGGCATAACGAACAAGCTCAGGGAGCAGTGAGAGCATATGAAAATAGAGATCGTACGCCTTGTCAATTGAGGCAATGAGATTCTTTTCTGTTGTAGGGATGTTGTCGCACTCAGTCTGAAGGTGTGCATAGACGGCCTTAACAACTTTTACTCGCAATATTCTTCTACTTAACATAAGAACGAATTGTATAGATTTTCTAAACGTTTACCAAAATATGGCGCAAAGATAGCAAATTCTTGCGGATTGACAATACTTTTCTATCGGAAAGCGCTCCAATCACCAATATTTTTCTGCTCTTTGACCGCTTTTTCGACAGAAGGATTGAGTGTTGGGAAGAATTTTATACCTGTGCGTGCCTCAATCTCCGCGATAGAGACAACCGCCTCGGCAGGGGCAACATTCCCCTCAGTTGTATTCTCAAAGAGAAATCCTATCGCCATCAGCTCGTCTGCACTTGTAATCTGCGAGATACTCTTGCCAGTATTACCCTTGCGGGTGCGGAGGAGGAGCTTGTAGCAGTGCGACGGCCAGGCAATATTGCGACCACGACTGCAGAATGTTGTCGAATTTTCAAAGAGTGTACCCACAACAACGTAGAGAGTATCGGCACACATACTTCTGCGCGTATTGTCCTCGACATTTGCCCAATTTTGCTGATTTAGGCGAGCATTCTGTGGGAAAATATTGGTTGCGTAGAATGTCTGCGCATTGGTCTGCCAAGAGTTGTAACGCGAAGCTGATGGGAGCATGTGTCCGCGGTCGAGCTTACGATTTTCGCCATCGTTAAAACCACCCGCCTTGACATTTGGCTGGAAATATTGCTCAATTTTTGGCTCTGTAATCTCGTAGCCGATAATGTCGTAACCTCCTTCGCCATAGGCAGTTACCGCATCGTCATACGCCCACGCATCGGTGCGATCTATCTTCGGTGTAGTGTAGACCTTGTGCAGCGGATAGGCCACCCACAGCGACACCATTTTGCGTGTGTCGTAACAGATTGAGTAGTTGCGCACACGACTGCCGTCACAGAGTGTGGTGTAGTAGGTCTTGTGCTTGAGAAAATCGCCCTCAATTCTCTCGGGCAGCTCACTCCAACGCCCATCTGCTGCCACAACAGACTCTACGGCAGAGTTCTCTTCAACCTCGGTTTTAACAACCTGCTCTATCTTGCTCTCAGACTGCTCTGACGTCGCATTCTCTGCATTAACTTTGTCGCTGTAGTAGAGATATGCACCAATGCATAACACAGCTATAAGGGTTAGTTTTTTCATCTCTCAGAATTTTCTGCAAAGGTACAAAAAAACCGCATCTTGACAAAGATGCGGTTTGGAATAAATAACTAAGTAGTATTACAGTACCCCTTTGTAGCGCAGAGCACGAACTATATTGTCAAGTTCGCCTCCTTTTGAGTACGAATACTTAAAGTCAAAAACGTTCATTAATGGCTTGACATACATAGTGATAGACATTTCCTCTAGACTACCAATTGGCATTATATCGTCATCCGCTTTAATGTATTTACCACCGAACCAATATAATGCCTTTCCTTCATACAACTTTAGTTTATCATACAACTTTAGCATATCATCTTCTAACAGTTCAAATTTCCAATATGCTAACAAAGCATATTCATTTCTCAGTACTCTAACAATAGCAACTTTGCCTCTTTCTATCCTATTATCACCATACTCGCCGAACGATTTTTCTGGATACATAATAAAATATGCATTTTCATCTTCAAAGGTAAGATACTTTCGGGAAGCATATTTGGATTGTTTCAACATTAGCTCCTCTATCGGATTTAATGGAGTGCCATCCGAATGATAATACGCTTCACCGACAGTGCCGTATTCCATATATCCGCCGTCTAACCGATTCTCATCTGCTTTCCAATAACCATAATAACCAAACATACGGCATTTGATTTGTCCATTTGGATACCAAGCAGTGTTTTCATAGCTAGTTTCAGTTTTGTTGTATTGCCATGATAGATATACAGTCTCCTTAGTGCCACTAACATAACGAGAGGTATATGCCTTTATTGTTCCTGTATTTAAGCTATAGTAGCCACCCTCTCCTTCATGCATTTTACCATCTATTTCGCACGCACAATAAGTTCCCTCTGAGTTTTTCAAGTAAAACTTTATCGGATTATACTGATACCAACCCCACAATGAATTATTTTCCTTAGATTTTTCTTTGGTACAAGTTAAAAATAAACCACCATAATCTGAATTATGCATTTCAATCTTACCATATAGATCTTTCCAAGAAATTTGGGATTCGTCTTGTCTTCTATCGCAATATCCTGTCACTGTGGCAGTCACAGGTTGATAATTATCATTGCAGTATAGAACTTTCAAGTCCTTATGCTCAATACATTCCACTAATTCCCACATATCGACACGTTGACCTAAGAGGGTTACCTTTTTACTACAACTACTTAAAGTTGCGACTGCAAAGATAAAATATAAAAGTTTCTTCATGGTTTTGATTTATAAATTTATGCAACTCATTAATAATCAACGAAATACCCCCCCAAAAAAAAATGGAAGGGGTACTTTATACCCTTACAAATGAAATAGTTTCATTATTTCGCTAATATGTTGTTGCAAATATAACGATTTCTTTCCGTATCAGCAACACTTTGTCGTTTTCACCTCTCACAATCGCAAAATTTAGGTTTGCACGCCGCGTATTCACTGCACGCATTTGTTGTCAAAATGTGTTAGAGATGGTGCATCGCGTAAAAAGCCCAGCGATGGATAGTACTAAAACGTACAGCCATTGCTGGGCTTTTAGGGATGTGCCATATATGACACATTTTCACGACAAATGCCGGCAAATTACTCCTCTGGAAGAGTAAACTCAGTCATACCCGCTGCAACAAGAAGGTTAAACCAAGCGATTGCCTTCTTGATATCTGAAACGTGTACACGCTCGCGGTCGTAGTCGGTAATAACTGCGCCGAAGAACTCCTTGAGTTTTGCATCTGCCTCCTTGTGTGACAGAGCCTGCTTACCCTCTGTATAGGCATACATCTTTGTAAATACCTCTGCCAGTGGAATATCCTCACCCTCAGTAAACATAGAGATCTCTGAGAGTGCGCTAACGCGTGAAGATGCAGTAGCGTTGCTACGCTTACCGTCGAGAAGTGACTCTACGATAAAGCCAGTGCGAGACTGTGCGATGTAGCGGTAAAGGCCAGGCTGACCGGCAATAGCCAAAATATCTTTCAATTCCATACTTATATAATATATTAGTTTTGTTTAATATGAACATCCATCTGTGGGAATGGGAAGTGAATACCCTCGGCAGGGAGTTGTTTATATATCTTCTCATTAATATCCCAGAACAAACCCCAATAGTCGTCATTTGCACACCAAGCGCGCGCCTTGAGGATTACAGCTGAGTTTGCAAGCTCCGCAACAACAACCATAGGCTCTGCAGGCTCTGTAAGCACTCTCTTATCGGCCGAAAGCATTGCAAGTATCGCTTTGCGAGCAACATCTACATCGTCACCGTAAGAGATAGATATGTTCCAATCGACACGGCGCGTAGTTGGCTGCGAGTAGTTATCGACAATCGAGGTAGAGATTGCGCTATTAGGCACGTAGATAATGCGGTTATCAGGCGTACTGAGCTGTGTTGAGAACAGACCGATATTCTTCACCGTACCCGACTGACCCTGTGCTGTGATGTAGTCACCAATACGATAAGGTCGGAGCAGCAGCAAGATAACACCACCTGCAAAGTTCTGCAGTGTACCACTCAACGCCATACCTACAGCAAGACCCGCAGAGGCGAAGATAGCCAAGAACGATGTGGTGTTGATACCCAAGGTCTGAATAGCCGCGAGGATGACCAAAATCATCATCACAACCTTAATCATACTACGAAGGAAGTTTCGCAGCGATGCATCTACATTTCTACGCTCAAAAGCGCGGTTCAGCAGGCGAAGAATCCAGTTTGTAATCCACTTACCAACGATGTAAATAGCGATTGCCAAAAGAATCTTCAGACCAATCCACAGCGCCTGCGAGATCATATCGTTGACAAGCTGCTGATAGTCTGTATGTGCAATCTTTGAGACCACCTCTGCCAGCTGCGCCTTCTGCACGCTATCTGGAACGATAAGTTTCTCAACGCTCTTTACTGCCTCTTCTGTAGTAACCATAGTCTAACTATTTTATGCCGCAAAGGTATTAAAAATTCTACAAACTCAAACTTTTGCAGTGTAATAAAAACAAAAAACAGAGGAATGTAAACATTTCCTCTGTCTTAACTGCGGCTGCAGATGGACTACTGGTTGATCTGAGAGAGCTTCTCAAACAACTCGCCAAATGAAGCAACGATCTCCTGACGAAGTGCAGCGTAGTACTTGCGTACAAGTGATGGGTTGTGTGGCTCAGTTGGGTTGTTAGCCTTTGCATAGAGAGCATTACGAAGCTCAACACCCTGCTGCATAACTGCGAAGATCTCCTTATCCTTAGCAGGCTGGAAATAGATAGCCATATCGCAATCAAATACCAACTCCTCCAAACGGTAGTCAATCTCCTTCTTCAATACTCGTAAATTTGCCATAGTTTTATAACTTTTTAGTGTAAATAATTCATTTCGATAGAGCAAAGATAGCAATATATTGGCAAATGACAAACTTTTTGCAGTTTTTTCGCATCTTTTTTCTTATCTTTGTGCTGTTATGACAAAGGTTGAGAGAGATGTAAACGATATGACCTTCTTTGAGCACTTGGATGAACTACGTCCAGGTTTGCTCAGAAGTGTTGCTATTCTATTGGTGGCAATGGTGGCGGCTTTTATTCTGAAAGAGCCGATAATGGATGCTATTATGGGCCCAAAATCGCCTGATTTTATCTCCAATGCCGCAATGTACAACCTTGCAGAGCGCACTGGTAGCGAGGTGCTCAAAATCAACCAAACACCCGTAACGCTGATAAACACCACGATGGCTGGTCAGTTCAATATGCATATGCTGATGGCCTTCTATGTTGCGTTATTGGTAACAATTCCATATCTGATGCTCGAGTTATGGCTCTTTGTGCGACCTGCACTGACTCAGAGCGAGAGACGTACAAGCTCAAAATTTATACTCTACATTATCCTCTGCATGGTTATAGGTGTATGTTTTGGCTACTTTATCCTCGCACCCCTGTCGGTCAATTTCCTTACAAGTTATGTTGTAAGTAGCGATATAACCAATATGATTGACGTCAGTTCATACATCAAACTTGTTGCGAATTTGACGCTTGTCTGTGCGCTGATTTTCGAGCTGCCAGTAGCGGTACACTTCCTCTCAAAGGTGGGTCTTATCACTGCCGAGTTTATGAAAAAGTATCGCCGACACGCCATTATTGTTTTAGCTGTATGTGCGGCAATAATCACCCCTCCAGATATTGTGAGTATGGTGCTTGTTATCATTCCACTCTATCTTTTGTATGAATTAAGCATCAAAATTGCCCAATAATTTTGCATTTTAGAGCAATTATACTATCTTTGCAGTGAAATATTGATTTCGGGGCGGGGTGAGATTCCCCACCGGCGGTGATAGTCCGCGACTCTCTGTTTTCAGAGACTGAATCGGTGAAATTCCGATACCGACGGTATAGTCCGGATGGTAGAAGTCAAAGCAGCAATGCAGGACATAGTATGTCTTGTTGTGTTGCGTGGTGTAGCCCCGATATCTTAACAGATGTCGGATTTTTTATTTTTATTGGTAATGCGCAAGCTATTTACAACACTCTTTTTCACTCTGCTACCCTACTTTGTATGGGCACAGGTAACAACAGCCTCAATTGCGGGCACAGTAACAGACAGCAACAACTCAGCTCTTGCTTTTGCTTCGGTCATAGCAACTCATGTGGCAACTGGAACAAATTACGGTACGAGCACAAATATTGAGGGTAAATACCACCTTGACGGGTTGAAGGTCGGCGGAGAATATGTAGTAGTTTTTTCGTGTGTCGGCTACAAGAATAGCACCGTAGATAGCATATACCCAGCTCTGGGCGAAACTTTGCAGCTCAACAGTGTATTGCACGACCAGCCGTCAATAGATAGTGTAGTTGTCGTTGGCGACTACAAGCCTCATAGCAACTTCTCATCGCACGACATTGAGAGTATGCCGACCGTATCTCGCTCGATCTACGACATTGCACGACTCTCTCCGTATGCGGCAACACAGCAGGAGGGCGGTGTGGCTATCGGCGGAGCAAACAGCCGATACAACTCCTTCTACATCGACGGCATTGTAAATAACGATATGTATGGTCTTACTGCAAGTGGCACAAATGGCGGATTGGCAAGTGCTAACCCTATTCCGCTCGATGCATTAGAGCAGATTCAGGTCGTTGTAGCTCCGTTTGATGTTCGCCAGAGTGGTTTTACTGGTGGAGGTATTAACGCGGTAACAAAGTCGGGAACAAACACATTTACCGGTACTGCATACGCCTACTATACAGACAACAATCTCTATGGCAAGGGCATAAGTAGCACACCTCTTGCAAAGCAGAACTCGCTTACATACGGAGCCTCAATGGGTGGTGCGATTGTCAAAAATAAGCTATTCTATTTTATCAGCGCAGAGAACTCGTTCGACCACTCTCCGTCGTCATACCACATCGGCGATCCTAATTGCAAGGTATCTGAAGCAGATGCAAAGATCATCGCTGACCACTACAAATCTTTAACTGGCTATGATGGTGGTGGTTATGGCAAGCGTAATATCGAACGCAATACAGTATCAATCTTGGCCCGACTTGATTGGAATATATCAGACAAGCACAACCTTGCGGTGCGCTACAACTACCTAGATGCAGGCAAAGATGAGCATATTAACTCAGCCTCTACCCTACTTTTCGGTGGTTCTGGCTACACCTCTGTAAGCACTACACACTCTGTTATGGCAGAGCTCGATTCACGCATAAATTCATCACTCTACAACTCGCTGCGTGTAGGCTATACCCTCGTTATAGATGGCAGAGATACCGACTCGAAAACACCATTTGTCACTATCGACCACATTCGCGATGGCGAAAATACTGCAGTAAAAATTGGTACTGATGGTATGGCGTGCAGCAACTCACTTGCACAGAACAGCATAACCATAACAGACCACCTATCAATTCACAAAGGCAGTCACAACATCACCCTCGGAACACACAATGAGATATTCACAGCCAAGGTTCTCTTTGTATCCAATGCTCTCGGTGCGTATACATACGACACAATGCAGGATTTTCTCGACTCTAAGCCATCAATGTTCCAGCAGACAATTCCTATTGGCGATGCATCTACACGCATAAACACCGCACAATTTGGACTCTTTGCACAGGATGAGGTATGGATTAACTCCCTTCAGCTCACTTATGGTCTGCGTGCCGATATTCCTGTCATATTCAACACTCCACGCGAGAATAGCGTCTTCAACAGCAGCGCAATAGCACAGCAGTATGGCGTTGCGACAAATAGTAAGCCAAAGAGCCACATTCTACTCTCGCCTCGCGTAGGTTTTAAGTGGTATATCGGCGGCAACTCAAACCTTGTTCTGCGTGGTGGTAGTGGTATTTTTACCGGAAGAATACCATTTGTATGGATTACAAACTGCTACTCAAATACGGGTATGACCCAGACTGGTTATACCCTATACGGTGAGAGCATCCCTCCATTCGGCATCTCGCCAAGTGGCACCGCTGGAACAAGTGCAAACCCTGTAATCTATGTTGCCGATCGCAAGTTCCGTATGCCACAGAGTTTCAAGACCAATTTAGCATTTGAGACCACTATTAGAGGGTGGAAAATGGCTATTGAAGGCATCTATGCAAAGAGCATTAACGACATATCTATTCGCAATATCGTCGCTGCTGACAACGGAGCAAAGCTCTATGCAGTAAATGGCACTTTGGCTAACGGCAACAACACAACAACCTTCTACGACTCAAGTGCAAAGAGGGATTTTTCATCCATCTACCTGCTCGAGAATGAGAATCGAGGTTACTCATACAATCTCTCAGCAATGGTTGAGAAGCAATTTTTATTTGGTTTGCAGTTTGCTGCATCTTACACATTCTCGCAGAGCTACACCGTAAACGACGGTGTATCATCCTCTGCACCAAGCATCTGGGGCAAGAGTTACGCAACCGCATCAAATAGCAAACAGCTCACCCACTCTGTGTTTGAAGTACCACACAAGGTTACTGCGCAGTTAAGCTACTCAAAGCGATATGGCTCTGTCTTTGGCTCGACGATTTCTCTCGTTTATCAGGGCTATTCGGGTATGCGCTACACTCCTACATACTATAAAAATGGTATCGATGTAAATGGCGACACATATCGTGGCAACTCTACTATCTACATCCCTACCGAGGTTGAGCTTGCAGCGATGAATTTTGAGACTGAGAGTCAGCGCACCGCCTTCAACGACTACATTGAGCAGCATCGTGCGCTAAGGAGTAACCGAGGTAAGTATGCCGAGCGAAATTGTCTTATCGCACCATTTGAGCACCACCTCGATCTTCACTTTGCGCAAGATTTTTACTTCAGCAAGCATAACTCGCGCAAGGTGCAGATTACACTTGATGTGATGAATCTAACAAATATCTTTAATCGCAACTGGGGTGCTGTATACTTCCTCGACGACTGGAAACTTTCACCTGTAGAGGTTACATCCCTTAGCGATGACGGCAATGGAAACAAGACAGCTAACTACCGCTTTGTTGGTGGAGAGATTTCGCGTAACGACCTGTTGTCACGCTGGAGAATACAGTTGGGTGTACGTGTTGTATTTTAATTAACGCAAACTATTTGTAATGAAGAATATAGTTTTTGACCTTGCCGGAGTAGTTGTTGCCCGCAATCAGGAGCGTTGTCCGCAATATATTATGGACTACTTCTACTTTATCAACTCGGGTGAGGCTCTGCCCGAATTTTGGAATGATTACGACCGTGGCACACGAGATATAGACTCTGTAGCGCAGGGTCTTGCCGAATTTAGAGGCTCTGATTTCGAAACAGCAAAGAGCAGAATGCTCGAGGCAGTCACCTATCAAGAAACCATCTCCGCAACCGAGAGTCTGATTAAAGATCTGAAGAGTGCAGGCTATCGACTTTTTGTACTATCGAACATGTCGAAGGACTACATTGAATTTCTGCGCAAGATGCCTGTATTTCAATACTTTGACGGCAAGATTATCTCGTGTGAGGTACACCTTATCAAGCCCGAAAAAGAGATCTACCAGCTACTGCTTGACACCTACAATATCGAGCCTGAGCAGACTATGTTTATCGACGACAGAGTAGAGAATGTAGAGAAGGCTGCGACTCTCGGAATTGTTCCATTCCACTTCGATAGATGCAATCCTGAAAAAAGTTGTGAGCAATTGCGTTGCATACTATTAAAATAATTGCTACTTTTGCGGTATGGAAGAGATTTTTGACAATATCCCCGAACAGCCATCCTATGATGTGATTGTTATCGGCGCAGGTGCTGCCGGTATGATGGCAGCTGGTACAGCAGCAAGAAATGGTGCAAAGGTTCTGCTTTTGGAGAAGATGGAGAAACCTGCTCGTAAGATTCGTATTACTGGTAAGGGTCGTTGTAACCTTACAAATGCCCGCGGAGAGGAGGAGTTTCAGCAGAATATCCGCACAAACTACGACTTTTTGCGTGTTGCATACTCAGAGTTTAACAACCGTGCAACCATGCGTTTCTTCGAGCGTCAAGGCGTAAAGCTCAAGACCGAGCGTGGCGACCGTGTCTTTCCAGAGAGTGGCAAGGCTGCCGATATTGCCAATGCACTCGAGTTCTACTGCCGTGACTATGACGTTGAGATTCGTTGTCACACCCGCGTATCGGGTATTGTTACCCTCAGCAATAAGGTGCTGGGCGTAAAGTACTACAACAAGCGCGGTTTTGAGCGCCGAATAGAGGCTCCAAATGTAATTATTGCCACAGGCGGTATCTCTTATCCACGTACAGGCTCTACTGGTGACGGTTATATCTTTGCCGATGCATTGGGTCACACAATCGAGGATGTTCGCCCTTCGCTTACTGCCCTTGTTACATCACACCCACAGGCACAGTATATTAACGATGTACTTCTGCGCAACACGACCGTTCGCCTTGTTGTTGACGGTGAGGTTGTTGGCGAGGAGTTTGGTGAAGTATCGTTCTCTGATCGCGGTATTGAGGGTGCAGCAACTCTCCGTTTGAGCCGCGATGCAGTTGATGCGCTGACAGAGGAGAAGAGCGTTAAGCTTGAGCTCGACCTTAAGCCTGCACTTGATGAGGAGATTCTCCGCGCTCGTATTGCTCGCGAGGTTGCAGAGATGGGTCCTGAGGAGTTCTTTGCAGAGCTTGTTCGTCGTCTTGTTCCAAAGCCGTTGGTTGTGCCAATTTGCAAGGAGCTTGATGTTCACTCACGCCTCTATATCAGCAAGGTGTCTGATAAGGAGTTTGAGCGACTTATTAAAGTACTTAAGCACTGGTCATTCCCTATCTCTGACTACGCATCGTTTGACTACGCTATTGTTACCGCAGGTGGTGTAAAGTGTAGCGAGGTAAACGAGTACACAATGGAGTCAAAACTCATCAAGGGTCTCTACTTTGCAGGCGAGGTGCTTGACATTGACGCCAATACGGGTGGTTACAACCTCCAGACAGCATTCTCGACAGGTCACCTTGCCGGATTGCTAAAGAAGTAAGTATGAAACAGAGCGGACGCAATATAAAACGACGAATGTTGACGCTCTCAATATTCGGAAATCGCATATCGCGAATTAAGCACTTTCGCGGTCACGGCGTTCACTCTCCATATGTATATAACCTTGTGCGTAAGGTATTTATGCACAAAGAGTTACCCGTTGGTAAGGATAACTCTCTTTACTATGCTCTTATTGAGCGAGATATACCCCAGCGCCGAGCAATCGAACTACAAAATCTGCTACACCACTGCTCTGTTGAGGGCTTTTCGATAGACAATGCTCCGCAACTTGAGCATATACACATCGTTACAGCGACACTTCCCGTTGCTGAGTATGATGCGCTATATACAAAGGCTGCGCAGTGTGGCACAACACTTGTTATCCTATCGCCATATCTTAACAGGGAGCATCGCGCTGCGTGTACAGAGCTGTTGATGCGTCACGAATCTACATCGGTGGATAATCGTGGCTACATCATATTTTTCAACAACCATCTGCCAAAACAACACTACAAGTTATGAAACTATATACCAAAGGTGGCGATAAAGGATATACCTCTCTTATCGGAGGTGAGAGAGTTGAGAAGTGCGACCCTCGCGTAGAGGCGTACGGTACTGTGGATGAGCTGACAGCATTTATCGCACTCTTTGCCGATAGACTTGCGCAGCGTTGCCCTGCTGCTGCCGAGCAGATTATCCCCGACATTAAGCGCATAAACTCAACGCTGATGGATATTGAGGCGCTCTTTGCTCTTGGCAGTAACGGTTCGGACAAGGTTGCTCCACTTGCAGATGAGAAGATTGAGTGGCTCGAGTCGCGCATAGATGCTCTGCAGGCAGAGCTTAAGCCTATTACTTGCTTTACCATCCCTGGTGGTTGCGAGATGACATCACACTGCCACATCTGTCGCACGGTATGTCGTCGTGCAGAGCGCAGAGCTATTGAGGCGGCAAAGGAGTACCCGATGGATAGCAACGCAATGGTATTTATCAACCGACTTTCTGACTATTTCTATGCCCTCGGCAGGGTACTTTGTGACAGATTAGAGGAGAGCGAGTTTGTGTGGCAGAAATAATTATTTGCAAAAAGCTTGGTAAATAGAGTTTTTTTTATATTTTTGTACTCCGTAATTGAAAATTAACCTTAAAATCTAAATAATTATGTATTGGACACTTGAGCTTGCATCAAAGTTGGAGGATGCACCATGGCCAGCAACCAAAGAGGAGCTTATCGATTACGCCAGCCGCTCTGGCGCGCCACTTGAGGTTATCGAGAATCTTGAGGCTATCGAGGATGACGGTGACGTATACGAGAGCATCGAGGAGATTTGGCCAGATTATCCTTCAAAGGAAGATTTCTTTTTCGATGAGGAAGAATATTAGGCTAATCGACTGATTTATAGGAAGATAAGCAACACAAAATGGGTAACTTTTGTTACCTATTTTGTCATTTTATAGGGTTATAGATCAAATAAAAATTTCAGGCGAATTTATTTATCCTTTTCTGATTGCTTTTTAAGACATAAAATAGTACCTTTGCGGCAGTTTTAGGTTAAGGTTAAATATTTTTCGATATGGATTGGTTAGTAAATCTGTTTACATCTAATTCGATTGCCCACGCTGTACTGATTTTAGGTCTTACTATTGCGGTGGGTCTTTTATTGGGTCGAATAAAGTTCGGCTCGGTATCGTTGGGCATTACCTGGGTACTCTTTGTCGGCATTTTGCTCTCGCACTTCGGTTTGGGAATTGACGAGCAGATTTGTCACTTTGTCAAGGAGTTTGGACTCATTCTGTTTGTCTACTCTATCGGTCTGCAGGTCGGCCCGGGTTTCTTCTCCTCGCTCAAGGAGGGTGGAGTGACGCTCAACTCGCTGGCAGTACTGATTATTCTGCTCGGATGTACAACTTGCTATGTGATACATCTGATTACAGGCGAGGACCTTACAACGATGATTGGCGTGCTCTCGGGTGCTGTGACCAACACTCCAGGCCTTGGTGCTGCACAGCAGACCGTAGCAGATACTATTGCCAATGCAGACATTGCAGGAGAGATTACCAACAAGCAGGCTTCAGCCTATGCTGTTGCCTATCCGCTCGGTGTGGTGGGTATTATCGTGTCGATGATTGCAATCCGCTACATCTTCCGCGTAAAGCTCGAGCGCGAGAAGGTACTTGCCGAGCGCAATAATGCACCGAAGACTGTGCGTATCGACTTAAAGGTCTCAAACAAGGGTATTATCGGTAAGAAAATCGAGGATATTGCACACATCACCCGCAGCAAGTTTGTTGTCGGTCGCATGATTCGCGACGGTAAGCAGCAGATTGTTGCAGGCGATACAGAGCTCCGCGAGGGCGATATTCTGCGTGTTGTTATCAGTAATCGCGATGTAGAGCTTGTACAGTCACTCATCGGTGAGAGTGTTCAGATTGACGATAAGGAGTGGCAGACTTCTGCATCACACCTTGAGAAGCGCCGTATTCTTGTTACAAAGTCGGGAATTAACGGTAAACACATCAGCGATCTGCACATCCGCGAGAACTATAATGTGACTATCACACGCGTTGTACGTGCGGGTATTGAGCTGGTAGCAACATACGAGCTCCGTCTGCAAATGGGTGACGTCGTGGTGGTTGTCGGTCGTAAAAACGACCTCGATCAGGTGGCTGCAATCCTCGGAAACTCTGTGCGCCGCCTCGACCATCCGAATTTGCTACCTATCTTTATCGGAATCTTCCTCGGCGTACTGCTCGGCTCTATTCCGATTATGCTTCCTGGAGTGCCGCTGCCTGTAAAGCTCGGTCTTGCAGGTGGCCCGCTGATTGTGGCGATACTCGTAGCGCGCTATGGCCCGAACTATAAACTGGTAACATTTACTACTAATAGCGCCAATATGATGATTCGCGAGATAGGTATCTCTCTCTTCTTGGCCGCTGTAGGTCTTGGTGCTGGCGAGGGCTTTGTATCGGCAATAGCAGACGGCGGTTATTGGTGGATTCTCTATGGAGTAATAATTACTATGCTGCCGCTACTTATCGTGGGTATTGTAGCTCGTAAGGTGTGCAAATACGACTACTTTACAATTATGGGACTTATGTCGGGTGCGATGACCGATCCGCCGGCACTTGCTTATGCCAACTCCGTTTCATCATCTAATGACCGCTCAGCAGTCGCCTACGCTACGGTCTACCCACTGACGATGTTCCTGAGAATTTTCACAGCACAGATACTTGCACTCATAGCACTATCATAAACAAAAAAACTGAAAGCAGATCGCTTTCAGTTTTTTTATTTTCTCTACTAAAATCCTAATTCATAGTGCAGCACACACTCGGCAACGCCATTGCCATCATAATCAAAATATTCACAGGCTGACCGTCTCAAAGTCATCTCTTTCACCTCTGTCCCACTTCCAATGTAGAATACTTTTGGTGCAGGGCGTTTCTTGAATGTATCTATATGCTCTGCGCGTTCAATCCATAGGTTTGTCCATCCGTCTAACCCCTCCGGATAGCTTTTGTGAACCTCTTTACCGGAAAGTAGCGTATAAATCTCATAATAATCACGCTTTGTCCGTTCTGATAGTGCCGGCACCCAGTCTGTATCGTGATTTTTGACAAAACTAAGTCTCACATAGACCGACATCTCGCCACTTTTACGGTCTTTAATAAAGAGTAATGTAGTTTTTGAAGCTGCACTGACAAGATTTGAGTCTTTGTCCTTATAGGTGATACGATAGGCGTAGTTATCAACTATTGGCAGGTCGTAGGCAGAGTATTCACTATTTACAGAGTATGCAAATTTGAGTGTATCTCCCAACTTTGCCCTACTACCCATATTAAAGCCACAATACCAATCCTTGGGCATTTTTTGTAATTGAGCCTCGCAATCATTTGCTTTATAATACGGTAGACAATCCGACAACTTTATAAGTTCCGGAGTCCTCGGCACCAACTTATCCATTTGCGTTTGTGATGGCTTCTGTGCAGAGATTGAGCCACATACCAGCACAGCAAATAATATCAACGAAAATCGTTTCATAACAAAAAAACGCTTAAATTTATATACGCCCTCTTCTACTTAATATTTAAGTTTGTCTTTCCAATATTTATCAACCTCTATTCCGTGACTGATAAATATATCGACCAAATTATCTATATCCTGCCAACGAACTAACCCTAAGCCCTTGCTAAACCTCTCACCATCGCGTGTCCATACCATAACTTTCATCATAGCTCTACTTGCCAAGTAGAACTTTACACGAGTGATATCCTTAAATCGTACCTCTTTATACTTTCTGAGATATGGGTGTATAAATGCAATCTCTGTATCAGTTATCGTTACATAGTTACAACGTAGTAAATCCAAAATCACCACTAATACCAGAAAAGCAGGTGGCAGCCACAAAGGCCAAGTCGGATATCGATCTTCCAATGACAGCATGTAGCATAATATCGGAGTCACGATAATCGTCGGCAGAATGGCATAAAAATGTCCCGACCTAAAATAACCTCTTCTAAACGTCTTCATTCTCGACTTTTAATCTAATAACCTTCTCAAAGTTAGCTATTTAATAGATAAAAAGCAAATAATAGTACTTTTTTTCAGTTGGTGACTCTTCGCTATTAGCTTTTGGTTTTTCAGCGGTATCCGCTATGCGGATATATTTTAGACGGTTAGTGTGATTACACTAACCGTCGTTGTTTTATACAGATTTGCACGCCGTTACCTTTTTTTGCACTCATTTGTCGTCAAAAGTACGTAGCTGTGGTGCATCGTGCAAAAAAGTAGTGGCGGATAGTACAAAACGTACAGCCGCCACTACTTTTTAAGGGATGTGCCGCAGATGCGTGCCTTTCACGACAAATTAATCGCGAGGATAAGCGGCGATGAAGATATTACGCTGTCTCAACTCCTCCTGCTCCTTATGAAGGTCAGCAAGTGAGATATTACCAACGACATACTTGTAGCTCTCTGATGTGTAGCTCTCGCTGATTGACTCGAAGTTAAGAAGAGCGAGGTCCGACGCATCAGTATAGCGGTAGTAAACACGGAATGTGTGGTCGGTAGTATAAGTTGGAAGTTGCGAGTTATTGCGCTTCTTATACTCATACTTATAGTTATAGAGGCAAGCAGTGATATCGCTCAGCACAGCAGAGCCTGTAGGATAGCCACCCGCACCACGACCGAACATAAACTGCTTATCGTAGAAAAGACCCTTGATTACAACACCATTGAACTCATCCTCTACGCTATAGATATACTTATTGCGAGAGATAAGCTGCGGCATAACGCTCATAATAAGGCGGTTACCATCGAGCTTCTCGACATGAGCAACGAGCTTAAAGCGGCGCTCCTTCTCTGACGCAAAGCGGATATCGTCGTCGTTCATGTTGCTGATACCATAAGTAAAAATATTCTCTGGAGCAACATAGAGACCGAATGCGTGTACGGTGATAATGATAAGCTTAAAGAGTGAATCCCAACCGTCGATGTCGAGTGATGGGTTACTCTCAGCAAAGCCCAAATCCTGCGCAAGCTTAAGGGCTGCCGGATAAGACATCTTCTCGTTAAAGATCTTTGAGAGGATGAAGTTTGACGAGCCATTAAGGATACCCTTTACAGAGGTAAGCAGGTCGTTATCGTAGTACTCCTCGAGGTTACGGATTACAGGAATTGAGCCACAAGCCGATGCATCATAGAGCAGTGCGGTGTTGTACTGCTGCTGCAGCTCCATAAGCTCTTCAATATGGTAAGCGAGCATCTTCTTATTACCTGACACAACAGGCAGACGCTTCATCAACGCACGCTTTACGATAGTATAAGCGGCATCTGCATCGTCAATAAGCTCAACGATAAAGTTCACCTCTGGATCAGAGAAGATATCGTCAGCGTTGTCTGTAAAGTTTGCCTCAATATCACGCGGCTTGCTCAAGTCGCGAACACAGATGCGGTGAATCTCGACATTATCAGCACCAATGCGCTTCAAAACATCGTACAGACCCTTACCAACTGTTCCGAAGCCGAAGAGTCCGATCTTTAATTTCTTACTGTTCATCTTTTATAAAGTCTAAAATTATCTCATTCAATAGTTTATGCTCTACCAAAAATCCGTCGTGACCAAAGACAGAGTCGATAGTTCTATATGTCACATCTGGGATATTTGCTACCAATATATCGTGATCCTCTGGTGGGAAGAGGATATCGGATGTGATAGATACCACAAGGCTCTTTGCCTTGATTGTCTTAAGTACATCCTCTACCCTACCGCGCTCACGACCGAGGTTATGCGAATCTACAGCCTGCGAGAGGCGATAGTATGAGTAGGCGTTAAATCTGCGACGGAGTTTCTCGCCCTGATAGCGCTGATAGCTCAGCACTCGACGGTTAAATGAGGCGTTATCGGGTTCTGCATCCTCCTGCGAGATATTATAAGCAGTACCTCCTCGGTAACTGAGCAGCGCTATACTACGCGCCACGGCCATACCCTGCTCGCCAGCCTCTGCACAACGCTGACCAAATGTTGGATCACACTCAATAGCCATACGCTGCGACTCATTAAAGCCCGAAGCCCACGCCATAGTACGCGGAGTGGTTGCTATAAATGCTGCTTTCTCGGCAAACTCTGGCTGCATAACCGACCACTCAAGGCACTGAAAACCGCCAATAGAACTACCTATAAGCAGTTTCACACTCTTAATACCGAGATACTCTGCAAGCAACTGATGTACACGCACCATATCTCTTACAGTAATAAGCGGGAAGTCGTCATAATACGGTTCGCCTGTAGCAGGATTGATGCTCAACGGGCCTGTAGTACCATAGTGCGAACCGAGGAAGTTTGCGCAGACGGTAAAGTACTTCTCAGGATCAAGGAAACAACCAGCCTCAACGGTGTGTGGCCACCAATCAGCAACATCCGAGTTTGCAGTAAGGGCGTGACACACCCAAATAACATTACTCTTGTCACTTGCGAGTGTACCGAATGTATCGTAAGCAATCTCAAGCGAAGGGAATGTATAACCACCCTCTGTGGTAAATGGATGCGGGTATTTGTAAACTTTACTCATTATCTACACACTCAAAAGCCTGCTCAAAGTCGTCAATAATATCCTCAACATTCTCAAGGCCAAGGCTGATACGAAGCAGTGTTGGTGTAACACCTGCAGCTGCCATATCCTCCTCAGAGAGCTGCTTGTGGGTTGTTGATGCAGGGTGGGTGACAACACTTATTGAATCGCCAATCATTGTCATATTGCCCATAAGTTTGAGCGACTCGACAAACTGCACAGTACTCTCAAGGGTACCCTGCAGCTCTATATTCATCACCGCTGAAGCGCCAAAACGATAGTACTTCTGCGCATTTATGTATCCCGGATGGTCCTCAAAGCCAACATAACTAACACGAGCCACCTTAGGGTGGTCTAAGCAGTACTCAGCAAGAGCACGACAACTCTCAACCTGATGAGCTACACGAAGTGAGAGGGTCTCAAGACCGAGCAACATCAGATAGCTATCAAATGGAGATGGGCAGCAACCGAAATCGCGCAAACCATCTACACGACACTTTACAATAAATGCCTGATTGCCAAATGTCTCGTAGAGATTAAGACCGTGATAACCCTCTGATGGGCCATCTATCTGCGGGAATTTTCCATTTCCCCAGTTGTAGTTACCTCCATCAACAATAATACCACCCATAGCTGTTCCGTGACCATTAATCCACTTTGTAGCTGAGTCTACAACGATATTTGCACCCCAGTCAAATGGATTACAGAGGAAGCCTGCCGCACCGAATGTATTATCTACAACAAACGGTACATCATAAGCTGTTGCAAGCTGTGCTATAGCCTCCAAATCTGCCACATCGCAAGTCGGATTGCCCATACTCTCTACATATATCATCTTGGTATTGGCATCTATAAGCTCTTCAAAGTCCTCAATACGCTCAGAGGCTGCGATACGAACCTCTATACCTAACTTACGCAATGATACTCGGAACTGATTGTATGTACCGCCGTAAAGGAATGGTGCTGCAACAATATTATCTCCTGCTTGTGCAAGAGCTGTTACGGTTATAAATATTGCCGCCATTCCCGAAGATACAGCAAGTGCACCTACTGCACTGTAGAGCGACGAAATTCTCTGCTCATAGGCCGCTGTAGTCGGATTGTGAAGGCGTGTATAGATATTTCCACCCTCACTTAGCTCGAAGAGATTTGCTGCATAGTCACAACTCTTGAAGTGATATGCCGCAGTAGGATATATCGCAAGGCCACGAGAGCCTGTCTGATCGACACTATAACCGCCGTGTATCTGGCGAGTTTCAAAACGAAGATTTTTTTTGTCTAACATAGCTGGTAAATTTTGTTAGTACTGTACTGACTCTACCCACTCGATTGTCTCTATTGAGAGAGTATCTGTTCTATCCATCCAACGACCCTCATTAATCAAGCGCTGCTTACGCATATTTAGAGCTCTCTCAATAGGGAAGTTTGGCAGCTGCAACCTACGACGACTATCGCGCTCTGTTGGGCGAATAGTGCGGTTCAAGACACTATCGCGAGCAGGGCGACGAGCCCCCTCCCACTTAAACTCCTTGAGTTTTGTTGGTTGCGACTCTGGAATCTTATCGATAGGATAGAAGAAGTAGGTCGGATTTGTACGGTATGTAATACCCTTAAGCTGACGATTCTCAAGATATGCAGTCATATCTCCACTCTCGATATATGCCATCATAGTAATATCTGGAGAGTTCTGCTCCTGCATATAATATATAGTCTGAACATTACCGTTCACATCATTACGATAAAGCTCGTTCTTTTCATTAAAATAGGCAACCATCTCCTTACCCGCAATCTGATTGTAGTGCGCTGTATCAAGTTCAGCCACAATCATCGGATGACCATCAAACTTAGCCTTAATCAGACGACCGTTACGACTAAAGATATGCATACTGTCAGAAGAGATCTGATTTGCCTCATTCCAAAGTACCGGTTCTCTATACAGGTGAATTATCGAGTCGGTAGTGCGTGAAATAAGTGAATCACAAACCATCTGCGCATCTGCACGGAACATTCGCACATTTCTGAGAGCGATAATCATCTTGTATGTTGAGTCTACTTGTATTGTATCAACAGCCGTAGTGTCCACAACAGCCTTTCGCGGATAGTATATCAGTATCAGCGAGTCGAGCATTCTGTTGGTTATAGTATCAACACCCAACAACTCAGCGAGAGCCACTAAATCGGCATTTCGATATACAGAGTCGTGCACAGGTAGTATCTTTATACCCTTACGCTCAAGACGTGCCACGCGGCGACGAAGTTTCTTATCTGCTCGCTCACGAGCCTTTGCTCTGTTGATAGAGTCTATACGCTCCAAATTCTTGTAATACGCCGTACGCTTGGCTTGGCGTTTGTCTGCTATACGGTCAAGTTTTACACGCAGCGAATCCTCCTTTATCCTCTTCAACGAGTCTCGAACAATCTGTTTTGCCGCCTTCTCTGCCGCCTTTTCAAAGGCCTTACGCTCTTTGACGGTCATTGTATCGAGTGGATTCTTAAGCGAATCTACCGCAAGTGTATCTCTCTTTAGTGAGTCTACAGCCAATGTGTCACTCTTCTCTACACTTGTAGTGGCAAGGCTATCCTTCTGGCTCTTATCGGCAACAGCACCCTGCTCCTGCTCTGCTCGCTTGCTCTCCTTCGCCTTCTTATCCTTCTTCAGTTTATTAAGCGAAGCCAAAGCCTGCTCTGCCATCTGCTTATTAGACAATGGCGGCTCTTTTTCAGACTCTACCTGCTGAACTGTAGTTGTCTCCTTTTTCTCGGTTTTTGGAGCTGTTTTCTCTGTCTTTGCAGCCTCTGCTACACGCTGCAGCGAATCAGCAAGGGCAATCGAATCTGCACGATGCTTAGCAATACGCTCACGTTCAAGACGCTCGGCAACTGGGTCTCTTGTATAGAGGAACATCGAGTCTGAGCGAATAAACAGAGAGTCACCCTGCTCAGTATCGTAGCTGACAAGTATAGGATTGTTTGTCAAAAAAGCATTTCCAGGCTCTTTCCAGTACTCTCCCCAGTCACTGAAGACAAGCACCTTATTCTTCACATCGTCTATCTGAACATTGTGCTTGAGAAGCGCATAACCATTATCACGATAGTAATCAAGGCTATCGCTCCACAACTCCTGCTCCTCTGTAAGAATATATCCGTTCTCGGTCAAGCGATAGAGCTGTTTTGCATCATCAAACTCACCACAGTCGGCATAGAGATACTCATTATCCTCTGTGTTCCAGATGTTCGTATTACGGAAGAAGCGCGCTCCGTTGGTATCCATATTATAGATTACAGAGTCACCCTTCATTCTGTACTTCTCATCTCGCATCTCTACACGCTCAACGCAGATAATCTCCTTTGTATCGGCATTGTAGTAACCACGGTCTGCCTCCAAGCGGTTGTTGTCGTCTATAACCACACCACCACCTGTAAAAGTTCCGATGTTTGACTCTGTATTGAAGGTGAAATTGTAGGTGTACATTGTCGTACCCTTATCTACCACCTTGATAATGTCGGAGAAGATGTGTGCCTCATTCTTCTCTCCGTTGTAGTCTGCTCTATCTCCGTAGATATATGTTGTACCCTTCTTAATGAGTACGTTTCCGAAACACTCAAGGTGAGAGTCAGAATAGCGAACGGTACTATCACACGTAATGACAGTACCATTGTGGTGCGCTACGAAGTTACCTACAGCAATAAGGATCTTCTCCCCTCTCAGCTGCGTTTGGCGACCCGCATCAGACCTCATGTCGACATATTTGTCACCCCTCTTCTGCTCTGGCTCTGATTGGCGAGTGGTCTGTTCACGCTCTGGGAGTCGTGGCATACCGCTACTACCAGCAAAGACGATACTGACAAATGCCGATAAAATAACAGATATTGAAACTAAAGCTCTACGCACTATTTCTGATTCTTTTTAACCCAACTCTTGTTCACGAACTCACCCTGACGATACTCTGGTGCGATGTAGATATACATTGCCTCAATCTTTGTATCGAGCCACTGCTGGAACACCTTCTCCTGCTTCTGCTCAAGGGCAATCTGCTCAAGGCGCAGATAGTCCTCATCAAGAGTAGCGTTGTGTGCAGGAATAATATCGAGAAGTTTGACAATCTTACACATCTCATTACCGTTCATATCTGAGGTACGGAACGCTGATGAAATATCACCCTTCTTCATGTAGCGGATTGCATTGTAGTCATCAATACTTCTACCGCCACCAACGCCGAAGTCCTCTTTGAGGAACTTTGTAGCAGTAAGTTTCGCATCAAATGCTGAGTAGTGCTCGAGCATGTCGTGGTTTGTTACAATACCACCATTCTGCTTTGAATACTTATCGTCTGAGTGAGCCAAGGCAGCCGCCTCAAAAGTGAGCGAATCCTTACGAATAAGGTTTGCAATACTATCGAGTTTGAGCATTGGCGCAATAATCTCATCTGTTGTAAATGTAGGACGAAGAACGATGTGACGGCAGTGATAGAGGCTACCACGCTTGTCAATCATCTGCACAATATGCAGACCAAACTGAGTCTCAACAACCTCTGACACCTGACCTGGTTTCAGCTCCTCTACAGCATCTGCAAAAGGTTTTACCCAACCCTGCAGTGTAGTTGGCTCAAGTTCTCCACCACGAATTGCAGCACCGTCAACCGAGTACATACGAGCAAGTGTCGAGAACTGCGCCTTACCAGTAACGATACGCTCACGCATATCAAGCAGACGCTCACGAGTACGACGCTTTGCCTGCTCCATTCCCTCTGGATACTTGGTAATGTGTGCGTAGACATACTGCTCAGCAATAATTGGCAACTCTGACTTATCGGTGTTGTTATAGAAGTACTCTACCTCTCCCGGCACAACCTTTACCTTACCAATAACCTGCTGCTGCATAGCTCCAGCATAAGTCTGCTCCTCAACCTGGCGACGAAGAAGCTCACGGATATGATATACTGGCATATGGCTCTGACGCTCAAGCTCAATTACCGAGCCTGCCTCCTCTGTCATCTGCTGTACTCGCGCCTCAACACGCTGAACAACATCTGCCGTACTAATCTCTACCGAGTCAATCAGCGCCTGATTGTAGAGCAACTTCTGCATCAGCAGCTGCTCCAAAGCCTCATTTTTCGGGTCACGGTCAGATGTATAACCCTCAGCACGACGAGCCTCAACAAGCTGCTGAGCAACCTGCTCTACCTCAGAGTGCATAATCGAAGAGTTACCAACTACGGCAACAACCTTATCAAGCATAACAAATTTCTTCTCTGCATACAGACCGGTTGCAGCCA
Organism: Alistipes sp.; assembly: GCA_045633445.1. Lineage (GTDB taxonomy): Bacteria > Bacteroidota > Bacteroidia > Bacteroidales > Rikenellaceae > Alistipes. Next base: position 28,620 of record JAZQYI010000007.1, on the reverse strand, counting down.
AAATCACAGCAATAGCTGTTAAAAATCCTTTCTTCATATCTCTTAATTTTTTATATTCAATGAATCTCTGAAAATTCTAATCATTCCGTTGTTGTCAGCATTCTGGCGAATACGCTCCTCATTTTGACGAACAATCTCACCCTTACGCTGTTTTGTAAGGATGCTGACAATCTTATCTTTTGCCATAAAAAGTGGCATTGGCTCCCCCGTATTGAGCACATCCGAAATGCAAAATGCATAACAAGTTGCATCGTAGTGAATCTGCTGCACGCCACGCTCCGAGAGTCGCTTGTCGTGATTTGCCGAGCGGAGCAGCGGAAGATTTGCCAAGTATTCAGAGTAGTCTACCCACTCATCATATTTGACCATTCTAAAGTTGTTCTTCAGACAGATCTGCTCAAACTCCTTAAACTTATCACTACTCAGCCCCTTAGCCGAACGCATCATCTGCAATAGCCAATCCTTACGACGGAACTTTTCAGGGAAGCTGACAATATAACCCTTAACCACAGCCGATGTTAGGCGAAAATCGCTCTTGTGGCTATTGTAGTAGGACTCTATCTGTTCATCTGTTATCTGGAAATCGACATCTTTGTCCAAGTAGTACTGCTCAATTTTGCGAATAAGCAACGACTGACGATACTCCTCAACCATACGGTCGATATCACCCTCCGATGAAGAGAATATAAGCTCCGCCTCCTGCAACTTAAGCTGGCGGATAATCCACTTATCAATATACGAATCTACGTAGCTGACAGAGTCGGCACCCGAAAGGCCCTTAGGTACTGCGGCCGATATATCTGCCGAACTAAGGGTATTACGACCTACTCGTACAACTGTATCATAGCCGAAAAGGGTCGATGCTTCACGACAAGATGTCGCAAAGAACACAACCGCCAAAACCGATATATAATTCCAAAATCTCATAATCAACCTGCAAATATACACTTTTTCGACGGAATACAACGTATTACTACGTAATAATATTGCAAAATTTCCAAAAAAATCGACTTTTTAGGACAAAATCTGCAGTTATAACACAAAAAGAGGCCAGCAAAGCCAACCTCTAACCAAAATATAGCAACAATTTATGCCCTATTTACCCTCTTTCTTCTACGCCAAGTCTCAATTGTCGCCACTACACTAATCACAGAACAGATAGCATAGACTATATAGTACAACTTCCCTCCGCCAAGCACCTGGCGATAAGAGTAATCTTCAATATTAAGCGTGATTAACGAAAAGGCGATTGCATTGTTAATCGAATGCAGAATTATGGTAGAAAATATAGAGTTTGTATGCAGGTAGATTGTACCCAAAACAAGTCCAGAGACAAACGCTGAAAACATAACCGAAGGCTGGAAGTGTACAATGGCAAAAAGTGCCGCCGACACAATTACTGAAAACAGCCTCCTATGGCGTCTTAACAGCGATTCGAGCACCAATCCTCTGAATATAAATTCTTCCAAAACAGGGGCAAAAATCACCGCTGTAACTATTGCCCAAAAACCCTGTCCAGCTGCGCTTTCAGCCACTGGTAAATAGAGTGAAATAGGCTCTACAACCACCTGCACAGAGATAAGCCAAATAAGGCCACCAAGAATTACATTCGGATTAAAACCAGAGGTAGAAACTCGAGCCACACGACCCCTTCCATCACGGAGATAAACATAGCCATAGAGCAGCAAAAATGCCACAATCATCGACAACGGATAGATAACTGCAAAGCTCTCGCCTCGCACAACTTGAGTGCCGATAAAATTCTCGATATCCACCACCTCTCCACCAAGGACATTCGGCATCTGCAGACCCAAAGCCACACCAACCATAGAGACCACAATTTGTGACACTACGATTATAATCAACATAGCGACAAAGTCAAAAAACTTTGGAAAATCTCCCCTTTGCAGTTTTCGACCTAAATCCAACTCCTCTAATGGGTGATCCTCAGTCGGTTCGATATCTTTTGGAATCAACTCTTCCATATACTTACTACAATTTTGAGTACAAAGATAGTCAATTTTGGGAGATTTGTATGGCAGTTCAATTTAATTTTATTAAATTTGCGCGATATTTTGACGTTTTGAACAATTTTATGGGAAAAGTTGTAGCTTTAGCAAATCAAAAGGGTGGCGTAGGCAAGACCACCACCGCAATAAATCTGGCAGCATCCATTGCGCTGCTGGGAAAGAAGGTATTGCTTTTAGATGCCGATCCGCAGGCAAATGCCACATCGGGTCTGGGTTTTGACATCAATCTGAAGGGCATCTACGAGTGCATTACTGGAGAGTGCAAGGCTGAGGAGGTTATCCTTGCCAGCGAGGATGTTAAAAATCTGTGGGTACTACCATCAAGCATCGAGCTTGTGGCGGCAGAGACAGAGTTGCCAAATATGGAGAATAGCCACCGCGTTGTCAAGAACATTATCGACTCGGTAAAAGATAAGTACGACTACATCTTTATAGATTGTTCGCCGTCACTCGGTTTTACGACCGTCAATATTCTTACCGCTGCTGACTCTATCCTTATCCCCGTACAGTGCGAGTACCTTGCATTGGAGGGTTTGAGCAAGCTGCTCAACACATACAACAGAGTGAAGAGCGGACTAAATCCAAAACTCGAGATTGAGGGTTTTGTAATGACAATGTATATGCGTAACCGACTGAACAACCAGGTCGTTACAGAGGTTCGTGAGTACTTTGGCGAGTTGGCATACGACACCATCATTCAGCGTAATGTTCGTCTGGGCGAGGCTCCGTCACACGGCAAACCAGTAATGCTCTACGATGCTGCAGCAGTAGGTGCAACAGCATATCTAATGTTAGCAAAGGAGTTTTTGAAGAGAAATAGAAACAAAAAATAGTATATGGCAAAGCAGAAGGGATTAGGTCGCGGTTTAGGCGCGATTTTCGGAAACGAGACAATAGATATCAAGGTTAAGCCGATGGCTGAAATGGCAGAGATCAAGGTTGCGGATTGTACCCCCAACCCTACTCAGCCACGTAGACATTTTGACGAGACAGCGCTCGAGGAGCTTGCGGACTCAATTCGCACACTCGGACTTATACAGCCAATAACTGTTCGCAAGGATGGCGACAAGTATCTTATCATCAGTGGTGAGCGCCGTTGGAGAGCTGCACAGCTTGCAGGTGTTGAGACTATCCCTGCTTACATTCGTGATGTAGATGATGAGAATCTGCACGCAATGGCTCTGGTTGAGAATATTCAACGTCAGGACCTGAATGCCATTGAGATTGCGTTGGGTCTGCAGCGTCTTATTGACGAGTGCGGTCTTACTCAAGATGCACTTGCAGAGAAGGTTGGTAAACGCCGCTCAACTATCGCAAACTATATGCGTCTGTTGCGTCTTGCTGATCCTGTACAGCTTGCCGTGAAGGAGGGCGTTATATCTATGGGTCACGCAAAGGCTATCGCCTCTGTTGAGTTGCCTAAGCAGCAAACTGCCGTTCTGAAGAAGATTATCAAGGCCAACCTCTCTGTTCGCCAGACTGAGGATTATGTTCGCACTATTCTTGAGGGTAAAAATCGCACAGCTACTACAGTTGTTGACGAGGAGTATCCAGAGAGCTACACTCGCCTTGTGGAGTATTTGGAGAGTTTCTTCTCTCAGAATATCTCTATCAAGCGCACGAAGAGCGGCGGCGGAAAGATTACTATCGGTTTTGATAACGACAGCGACATTGACCGCTTTATCGAGAGATTTTCAAAGAAGTAATATGACAAACAGAGGTTTCAAAATACTCTTTACACTTGTGGCAATGCTCTTTGTCACAAACCTTTGTTTTGCTCAGGTAAACCCATATAATCGCCAACTGCGCAGCTCAAAGCGCATTGTCATTGGCGGTCAGTTCGAGAAGATTGACTCTGCGGCTATCTTTCGTCGCGACTCTATTAGAGTAATGCAGCTTGCAGACTCACTACGTACTCTGCCGGCAGATTCGCTAATCAATACATCTGACTCTTTACGCCTATCGCTACCCGATTCGCTACAGAAGGCAATATTTACCGACGAAGTGTGGGGTAACAAACGTGACTCAATCGCTCGAGCAGACAAACTGCGCCAGAGAGCAGAGAAGCGCGAAGGCAAAGAGCCTTTTATCAGCGACTCAATGTCGTTGCGCAAGGTGAGTATGTTCTCTGCTGTTATGCCTGGTTTTGGTCAGATATACAACAAGCAGTATTGGAAATTACCAATACTCTACTCGACTGTAGGTGCTTCATTGGGTATGTGGATACATCAGCAGAACAAGTATAAGCCACTCAAGGAGCAGTTTGAGATAATGACCGACCAAGGTCTTAAGCGTACCGAGGAGATGAATATCCTGCAGAGGGATATGATTAAGCACAATACCCTCAAGCAGACATTTATGTTTACCACAATCGCATCGTACATCTACTTTATTGGAGATGCTGCGGTAAACTATGCAACAAATGAGGTCTCTGCAGTAAACAAGGCAACTACCCTATCGACAATATGTCCTGGTGCTGGTCAAATATACAACAAGAGCTACTGGCGTGTACCACTTGTTGTCGGTGGTTTTGCAACGACAATCTACTGTATTGACTGGAATAACCGAGGTTATCAGCGATTTAAGAAGGCTTACCGTCTGCGTTTTGACTACGATCAAAATCCAGAGCTCTATCCTAACGGTTCGCCTGATGAGTTTGGTGGTCGTTATGCATCGTCATTCCTCAAAAACCTAAGAAACAGCTATCGTCGAAATCGAGATTTGTGTATCATCCTCACTGCTGGTATCTACCTATTACAGATTATGGATGCACACGTCGATGCACACCTGCGCGACTACGATATTTCGGACGATTTGAGTGTTGACGTAACCCCTGTGCTTGACTACTCTTACCATCCTGGTTTGGGCAATACTGCCTCGGTTGGTATGAATTTCTGCTTCAAATTCTAAACAAGATTATCCCCAAAAATGAGGAGACTAACAACTATTATAGCACTTGCTCTGCTCTCTGTTTCAGCACTGCAGGCAGGTCCTATACGATTAAACATTTTCAAAAACCGTAAGAGCAAACAGACAACTACCCAGCAGAACATTGTCACCGTATATGACACCGTTCACGTAGTTGTAACTGATACTATCCGCGTAGAGCCAAAGGCTGCTCCGAGAATTGATACTCTGCAGTTGGCACATACCCCAGAGCAGATAGACTCTCTGCTCGATTTATGGCATACCATGAGCCTTGAACAGAGTCATAAGAGCTACTTTGAGCCATACTCCGCAGCAACAGAGGGTGAGAGTAGCATGGCCGTAGACTCGCTCTATCGCTCACGACTGCAGGATCTTGTGTCGCCAGTACATCTGCCATATAACTACATTGTTCGCGACTATATCAACTACTATCTGACAAATCGTTGGAGCCCACTGAGCAATGTACTTGCGCTGGCTAAGTTCTACTTCCCAATCTTCGAGCAGGAGCTTATTGCCGCAAATATGCCAGTTGAGTTGCGCGCACTGGCGATTATCGAGTCAAATCTCTCTCCACTGGCTGCATCGCGAGTAGGTGCTGTAGGCCTCTGGCAGTTTATGCCTGCGACTGGCAAAAATCTCGGTCTTGAGATCAACTCACTCGTGGATGAGCGTAGTGATATTATCCTCTCAACACGTGCTGCGTGCCGTTTTTTGAAGGATTTGTACAGGATGTTCGGCGATTGGACACTTGCCCTTGCTGCGTATAACTGCGGTCCAGGAAATGTAAACCGCGCTATTGCTCGTGCAGGCGAGAATGCCAAGAGTTTCTGGGATATCTACGACTATCTGCCTCGCGAGACACGCGGATATGTACCTAAGTTTATCGCTGCAACCTATGTCTATGCTTACCATGAACTGCACGGCATCAAGGCAAAGACGATCCCCGAGTGCATCTCAACAGATACGGTTATGGTCAATCGCACAATGCACTTTGGTCAGGTGGCTTCGACACTCAACATTCCGCTTGAGACACTGCGAATGCTCAATCCGCAGTATAAGATAGATATTGTTCCTGCAGCTCGTAAGCCATATGCACTCCGTCTGCCAACAAGATATACTGCAGAGTTTATTATGCAGCAGGACTCTATCTATGCGAAAGATTCGATGTACCTAAAGGAGTACATCAATCCTGCAAACCTCGAGAAGAAACGTGCCGAGGGTGTTGGATATGTATATACCGTTCGCAAGGGTGATAATCTTGGACTTATCGCAAAGCGCAACCGTTGTACCGTAAAGGATATTATGCGCTGGAATAAGCTCAAGAGTACTACTATCCGCCCTGGTCAGAAGTTGAGAATCGAAAAACCTAAACCACGAGTATAATGTTTAGCGAAGGAGTTATCGTAGCACCTGCAAGCGCACTGGGTGGAGCTATTGCCGTTATCAGAATGAGCGGCGAGGGTTCTATTGCGTATTGCGATGCTGTTTTCCGTGGTCGTAAGCCACTCTCTGCTGCGGCATCGCATACAATACACTATGGTAACATTGTCGATGGCGAGCAGGTTGTAGACGATGTTGTTGTTGCACTATTTCGCGCACCACACTCATATACAGGAGAGGAGAGTGTTGAGATTTCAATTCACGGCTCACGATACATCGCCTCAAGAGTAATCTCTCTACTATGCAAGCAAGGCGCAAGAGTTGCCGAGCCTGGAGAGTTCTCGGCCCGAGCCTTTGCTGCTGGTCGCATAGACCTATCACAAGCTGAGGCAGTTGCTGACATTATCGCTGCCGACTCTAAAGCAGCACATACACTGGCCTCAACGCAGATGCGCGGTGGCTATTCAGACACACTTAACGACCTGAGAGATAGACTCATAGAGCTCACTGCACTACTCGAGCTTGAGCTCGATTTTGGCGAGGAAGATGTCGAATTTGCAGACCGCACTCGTCTCAACAATATGCTCAGCCAGACTATGGCGGTGGTTAAGAGCCTTAAGGAGTCTTTCCGCACGGGAAATGCCATTCGCAATGGTGTATCTGTGGCCATTATCGGCGCTCCGAATGTAGGAAAAAGTACTCTGCTAAATCGCCTTGTGGGTGATGATCGCGCAATGGTATCAGACATAGCGGGAACCACGCGCGATACGATTGAGGAGAGTGTAGTTATTGAGGGTATCCGTTTCCGTTTTGTCGACACGGCAGGTATTCGTGCAACTGAGGACAAGTTGGAGAAGATGGGTATAGAGCGCACACTTAAGGCTGTAGAGAAGGCTCAAATAGTTATCAATATGTGTGAGCCAACAGGCACTTTCGAGCAGATTACGCTTGGCGAGGAGCAGATCGAAATTCGCGTTGTAAATAAGGCAGATACAATTACCGAAAAAGAGATTGCGGATGCGCTCTACATCTCTGCTCGTGAGAATATCGGCATTGATGCTCTGCGCAGTGCACTTGCTGGTGCGATAGATACCTCAAACCTCTATCGCGGCGAGGCTATAGTCTCAAACCTACGCCACTTTGAGGCTCTTGAGGCGGCATATACAGCACTCTCTGCCGCAGCAGAGGCTCTTGCAAATAACATCTCCTCCGAGCTACTTGCCGAGGATATCCGCATTGCTATCCACCACATCGGCGAGATTACAGGCGGTACAATCAGTTCGGATTCTGTGCTTCACCGCATTTTCAGCTCGTTTTGCATCGGCAAATAGCTATTTATGATATAGTGTAAGTCAACTGACAAACCCAAACATTATGAAAAAAATTACTACAAGTGTTTTTATAATTGTTGCTCTTATAATGAGCATAACAACCGCCACAGCTAAGGGCGTAAAGAGTTCCGATCTCTCGTTCACGGCGCAGGGTTGGTACGGATTTGATATTGAGAAGAGCCGCCCAAACCTCACTTCATACGGATATATGAACTACGAGGCTGCCGTTGGCTTTCAGACCAATCCAGACAACAAAAATCCCTATGCCGAGGCCTTTGGTTTTCCGATTATCAACGTCGGAATGTCTATTGCGCGCACAAGCAACTTCAAGTTTAGCGACCAGACTGTTTTTCCTGACCTCTACTCGCTTTATGGTTCGTTTGAGCGATCGATACTCAAGAAAAGGTATGTTTCGGCTGGCTACTTGCTCAACTTTGGTGCTACATACAATCCTGGCAAATATGACCCAGTGAACAACCCTGGCAACAACTGGCTCGATTCACCATTTATGGCCTACTTTGGTGCGGGAGTCTTTGCCAAGGTGCACATCGGTAAGCGTTGGGAGGCTGGTGCAAATGTTATGTTCCGCCACTTCTCAAATGGCCGTCTTTCACTCCCTAACGAAGCTCTGAATGCTATTGGTGTGGGCCTGTTTGCCCGTTACCGCCTTGCAGATTACGACCACGAGAAGTACACAAAGAGGTACAACTTCGAGCGCGATTGGGATAAGGGTATGCAGTATATGATTGTCGTTGGCGGCGGTGTACATACTTGCCAGGCTGATTGGAATGCGCATGTTGAGAGCCAGACTGACCCAGTAAAAAAGGCCGAGGCTGCAGCATCGCTCAAGGCTCATCCGAAGTTCTCGCTCGGTTTTGATGCCCTATATCGCTACTCTATGCGCTATGCTACAGGTATTGGTTTAGATCTGTTCTACTCGTCAAATATGAAAGCTCTGGAGCAGAGCGACCGTATCTTCTATGGCGACGCTGCGGTAGATAACTGCCATGGTTATTTCCCACTCTCTGTTGGTCTTGCTGTTGTGCAGGAGGTCTACTGGCGTAACTTTGCTGTGCATGTTGCCATTGGTGCATATCCATATCGCCGTAAGGGTGTAAATGGCGACCTTGCAAAGGCTGCAGGTGACCGTGAGCGCGGCTGGCACTACGAGAAGGCGGGTATCCGCTACTACTTCCCAAAACTCGGCAATACATTTGTCGGTTTTGCAATCAAATCCCATAGCATCAAGGCTGAGTACCTCGAGTTCTCTATCGGTGTACGTCTGTAGTGAACGCAGATGTTTTTAGAATAAGTACATAACCGACAAATTTTTCCGCTGAAAATTTGGAAAATTCTCGGGGGGGGTAAATTTGTAGCAAAATTTTAACTATACAGATTATGAAGAGATTACTGATTCTTATTTTAGCATTAACGGCTCTTACACTCAACGCCGAGGCGAAGAAAAAACCGTATAACTATCACTCTCCAAAATATTGGGGTAACATCGAACTACTTGGTGGCACTGTATTCAGTGGCGGTAGCAACATCGGCATAAGCACAGTTCACGGATATTGTCTTGGACACGGCGTATCAATGGGTTTAGGACTTGGTGTATATATGGATATAAATGAGTTGTACTACCTCTACTCAGTACCTATGTTCTTAGAGACAAAATACTCTCCGATTAAAAAGGGTTCATCTCCATTCGTATCTCTTAGAGCAGGATTTAATATAACTGACGGACTCAGCACGGGCTTCTATCTCTCGCCTGCGTTCGGTATAGATATAAAGAGATTTTCGCTCTTTGTGCGTTACGGATTCAATCTCTTCCCGGTATCGGTAGATATCGATTTCCCGGATGACAATATTGATGTTACCACATCCGCAAATCTCAAAGTTCACGCTCTGTCAATTGGCTTTGCAGTCAATTTCTAAAAGAAGATATATCTGAATTAATAACCATCATAGCAAGGCGACTCCAATCGAGGGTCGCCTTGTTTCTCTATTATTTTTTACAATTTACACCTTAATTCTGAATTTTTTACTACCTTTGTGGGATATGATAGATAGAGATACCGTTGACCGAATAATGTCGGCTGCCAATATTGTTGAGGTGGTTAGTGATTATATCACTCTCAAGCGTGCGGGAGCCAACTTTCAGGCGTGTTGTCCGTTCCATAACGAGAAGACGCCTTCGTTTGTCGTATCTCCATCTAAGGGTCTATTCAAGTGCTTCGGATGTGGCAAGGCTGGAAATGCTGTAACATTTGTAATGGAGCACGAGAGTATCTCCTGGCCAGAGGCACTGAAGGTTGTGGCAAAGAAGTACGGCATCGAGATTCGCGAGAAGGAGATGACCGAAGAGGATATTCGCCGCAACGACAATCGCGAGAGTATGTTTGCCCTCAATAGTTGGGTTGCCGACTACTTTGTTCGCTATATGGCTGAAGACGAGGCGGAGGGTATTCCTGTCGGTAGAAGTTACTTCAGTTCAAGCCGAGGTTTCTCTGCGGCGACAATCCGCAAGTTCGGTCTTGGTATGTGTCCAAGCAAGGGCGACAAGATGACCACCGATGCACTAAAGGCGGGCTACAAAGAGGAGTTCTTGGTTGGCACAGGCCTTACAATAAAGCGCGAGAGCGATGGTCGCCTCTATGACCGTTTCCGTGAGCGCGTGATGTTCCCAATTCACAACATCTCGGGTCGTATTGTCGGCTTTGGTGGTCGTACAATGCGTACCGACAAGAGTGTTGCCAAGTATCAGAACTCTCCAGAGAGTGAGATATACAACAAGTCGCGCGAGCTCTACGGCCTCTACTTTGCAAAGAAGGCTGTGCAGCAGGCTGACTACGCCATTATGGTTGAGGGTTATACCGATGTTATCTCTATGCACCAAGCAGGTGTTGAGAATGTTGTTGCCTCATCGGGCACCTCACTTACCATAGACCAGATACGACTTATCCGTCGTTTCACAAACAATCTGACCATCATCTACGACTCAGATGCGGCAGGTATCAAGGCGTCGTTACGCGGTATTGACCTTGTGCTGCACGAGGGTATGAATGTGCGTGTAGTGCTTCTCCCTGAGGGTGATGATCCAGACTCTTTTGCTCGAGCACACAGCGCAGCAGAGGTACAGGAGTATATTGCTAAAAATGCCGAGAACTTTATAACATTCAAGGCCAATCTGCTCCTATCGGAGACTGACAATGACCCAATAAAGCGTAGCGAGGTGACTCGAAATATGATCACCTCAATCGCTCAAATTCCTGATACTGTTAAGCGTTCAGAGTTTATCAAGGAGTGTGCAAGGCTGATGAATGTAGATGAGAATATGCTCATCAGCGAGGTTGCGCGCTACCGTATGATGTCACTCGGCGATAGTGAGGCAGAGGCATTTATTCGCCGTCAGCAGCAGCAAACGCGCCGCGAGAATGGTGGCTACAACAACTACTACAACCGTCAACAGCAACCTACAACCAACTCTGAGGAGGCTACACAGCGTTTTGGAGAGACCCCTCTTGTGGCATCACGTCAGACCCTTGAGCGCGAGATTGTATACTATCTGCTTAAGTACGGCGACCACAAGTACGAGATAATGGAGAGCGGCACTATTCTTGAGATGAATGTCGCAAATGAGATCATCAGACAGTTAGATGGCGACGGATTGAGCTTCTCAGACCCTACATACAGCACCATTTTGGATATCTATCGTCAGGCACTTGCTGAGGGTCGTTTCCCACATCAAGTGGAGATTGTAAACCACGCAGACCCTGCAGTCTGTTCGATTGCTGTGGATATCCTTACAATGGATGACAACTACACTGAGAGTGCTATCTGGTCACAGAAAGATATGCGTTCACTCAACGAGTCAGATATGCTGGCTACTGGTATTCCAAAGCTCCTCTGGCTCTACAAGTCAAAGACCGTTATGGGCCGCATAGCCGAACTGCACGCCGCTCTTGAGAACAACCCATCAGAGGATCAGGTGCTGGAGATTATGCAGGAGCTTAACAATATGAATAAGCTCAAGGTTGCCCTATCAACCCATCTGAAACGATTGATTATATAGAAAAGGGTGGTCGGGGCGTACACGCATCACTGCGCATACTGGTGTGCAAACAGAAAATAAACAGAAAGATGTGTAAAACATATCAAAGATAAAAGACTCAGTTATCTTGACCGACCACCCTTCAACCTTTTTGTTGCAAGATTTGTACCAAATCGACTATGATTTTCAAGTTAGTCTCTAAATACGACCCTACAGGTGACCAACCTCAAGCTATAGAGCAGATTCTACAGAGTTTTGAGGCCGGCATTGACCACTGCACCCTGCAGGGAGTAACGGGCTCGGGTAAGACTTTTACCATGGCAAATGTCATCAAGGCTCTGAACTGCCCTACCCTCGTACTTAGCCACAACAAGACCCTTGCAGCACAGCTCTATGGCGAATTTCGCAACTTCTTTCCAGATAACGCCGTAGAGTACTTCGTCTCATACTACGACTACTACCAGCCTGAGGCATATCTACCCGCCACAGATACATACATCGAGAAGGATTTGTCGATAAACGACGAGATTGAGAAGATGCGACTCTCAACTACCGCTACCCTACTCTCGGGTCGCCGCGATGTGATTGTGGTATCGAGCGTTTCGTGCCTTTATGGTATCGGCAACCCGTCGGATTTTCACGCCAATACGATAACTCTCAAGGTTGGTCAGATAATCAACCACAAGCAGATACTATACCGCCTTGTCGATGCACTCTACACTCGCACGGAGATTGAGCTAACGCCTGCCACTTTCCGTGTAAAGGGTGAGACGATAGATATTATGGCGGCGTTTGGTGAGAAATGTTACAGAATACTCTTCTTTGATGATGAGATTGAGGCGATATACTCTATAAACCCTGTCACTGGTCACAAAATTGAGAGCTTGAGCGAGGTGAGTCTATTTCCCGCGAACCTCTTTGTGACGACAAAGGAGCGTATTGCTGAGGCAGTAAGTCAGATATACCTCGATATGGGTAAGCAAGTTGCCTTCTTTGAGCGCGAATCCCGCCCAACAGAGGCAAAGCGCATACAGCAGCGCGTGGAGTACGACCTTGAGATGATTAAGGAACTTGGCTACTGCCCTGGTATTGAGAACTACTCGCGTTACTTCGACGGCAGAGCTGCCGGCACACGACCATTCTGTCTGCTCGACTACTTCCCAGAGGATTTTTTGCTTATTGTTGACGAGAGTCACGTAACAATTCCGCAAGTTCGCGCGATGTTTGGTGGCGACAGAGCCCGCAAGGAGAACCTTGTCGAGTATGGTTTTCGACTACCCGCTGCGCGTGACAATCGACCGCTGCGCTTTGAGGAGTTCGAGGAGCTTACGGGTCGTACACTCTATGTGAGCGCGACACCTGCCGACTATGAGATTATCCGCTCTGAAGGTGCTGTGGTTGAACAGATTATCCGACCTACTGGACTTATCGACCCACCACTTGAGGTGCGTAGCTCCGAAAATCAGATAGACGACCTTATCGAGCAGATAGAGTTGCGTACTCAGAAGGACGAGAAGGTGATTGTCACCACCCTTACAAAGCGTTCTGCTGAGGAGCTTGCCACATATTTCGAGCGAATGGGTATTCGTTGCCGATATATCCACTCGGATATAGACACACTTGAGCGCGTACAAATTCTTGAGGATCTGCGCGGTGGACTATTCGACGTGCTTATTGGTGTAAACCTGTTGCGTGAGGGTCTTGATCTGCCAGAGGTGTCGCTTGTAGCAATTATCGACGCCGATATGGAGGGTATGCTGCGTAATGTACGCGCAATTACACAGATTGCAGGCCGTGCGGCACGCCACGAGAATGGCCTTGTAATTATGTATGCGGGTAAGGTCACAAAGACTATGCGCACCTCGATTGAGGAGAGTAACCGCCGCCGTGACAAGCAGATACGCTACAACATGGAGCACAATATGATGCCTCGCCAGGCACACAAGAGCGGTAACACGCAGGAACTTATCGCCTCACAGAGTACATCTATTGCCGCTGATAGACAATCTACCTATGACTCGCCGGCAACCCTCGACGAGCGTATAGCACAAGCGCGCGCCGATATGGAACGCGCTGCAAAATCACTCGATTTCCTCGCCGCCGCCCGCTTCCGCGACCTGATGTACGAACTGCAAAAGCAGAAAGAAAGCAAATAGACCTCAAAATTTTGAGGTCTATTGGTTTTGCTATTAGCTGTTGGCCGTTGGCTATTGGCCTATATTTAAGGAGGAGGCAAGGTTTGCACTCCGAATAATCTCCGCACTCATTTGTCGTCAAAAGGTAGTAGTAGCCACGCTCGGCGAAATTGAACACGATGGGCTGTACAAGACGTACTGCTCATTGTGGGCATATTTCGTTAGCGGAAGCTAATGCTGCCTTTTCACGGCAAATGTATAGTAGCGACCGACAAGATAACTATACACCGTCGAAATAACCGTTGTCAGCACCTTTGATGGAGTTGCCCAAATGTGGGCGTGTTCGACAAGGAGTTTCATCGAGATATAGTTGATAATAATTGCTCCGAGAACGGTGAGCAAATATTTTGCAAGTTGCTTATAGCCAGAGATATGCGTTGTACGGAACGCCACATTGCGATTAAGCCAAAAGCCTGTGAGGAGTGTTATCGGAAAGACAAGCACAAGCGAGAGGATATGTGGCGAGATGACCACAAAGCCCAAGTCGACAAACTGCTTGGCAACGACAAAGTGGTAGAAGATAAAGTACCAAATCGCATCCAAGGTCATATTTATCGCACCACAAGCCCCGTAGCGGAAGATTTGTCGTGGAACAAATCTCTCTACTACGGGGATGTAGAACAGGTCTATAACCTTAGTTATCAGCGATTGAAGAGTCATTATTTATAGGTATAAACCCACATTCCGTCGAACAATCCATCCAACTCCTGCATACGATAGATAGCAACCTGGCACTGGTAGCGGGTACTCTTCTCGGCAATAGAGAGCAGATACATTGTATTATCCTTATAGTTGTAGATTACCGGAGTAATCTTATGACCATATCTGCGAGCAAGCAAATTCTTATACTTCAGCGCATTGCTCTTCTCGGCAAATACGCCCCATACGGCATAACTTGCACCTGGAGTCATATCCTCAACATCTGGATCCTTAACCACTACTGGTTCTGGCTCAGGCTGTGGCTCTACAATCTGCTCAACAACAGGCTGCTCAACAACCTCAACTGCAGGCTCATCCTTACAGCAGAAGAGCAGCGCCAAAACAACTGCCACAACAACAAGCAGAAGCGCGACAATCAGATATGGCTTCCAATTTCTGCGAGGCTTAAGAATTACAGCCTTCATTGCAGGGTTCAAAAGCGCTGTAAGTGCCTTATCTTCAGTAAATTTACGATTAGAGATAACTCCTACGCCCTCAATAGTGACAACATCATCTCTCTTTGTCTGCTCAAGCCACTGCTGGTAAATCTCCTCTGCACGAGCATTATCCACGCCCGCCTTAGAGCCGATAAGTGCAATGATAGACTCACCACGCTGCTCTCCTGTAAATGTTACGGAGCGACGAGGTGGTGCCATCTTGGTGCTACTTGCCATAGAGGCTGCATTTTTGCGAACTACAAGCGTACCTACGCCTGGTAAAAAGATATCGCGACCCTGAACTAAGGTGTTGCTAATCAATTTATTAACTTCTGAAACCATAATTCTATTTTTTTGTTGATTTTACACTCTTCTTATCATCTGTAACGGCTGGGCGTGAAAGCGCATACCACACAGACGCTATACCAATTGCCACAAATGGCAGACTCAGCCACTGGCCCATATTAAGGCTCATTCCCTCCTCAAAGGCCACCTGATTTACCTTCACAAACTCAATAAAGAAGCGAGTGAGGAAGATACCGATCAGCGCCACGCCGAACAACAATCCACGACGACGCGGAGCCTCGGTCTTGTGGTACATCCACCAAAGCAGCAGGAAGGTTGCTATATAACACAGCGCCTCGTAGAGCTGTGTCGGATGGCAAGCTGGCACCTGCTCTGCTGGCAGGCCCTTATAGAGTCGCATAAACTTAAATCCCCACGGCATATCTGTCTGGTGACCGATAATCTCCGAGTTAAAGAGGTTACCAAAGCGAATAAGCGCACCACTAATCGGAGCAATAACACCCAGACGATCGGTCATCCACATCACCGGCACTCTATTTTTACGAGAGCAGAGCCATATTGCAGTGATAATACCGATAGTTGCTCCGTGGCTGGCAAGACCGCCATTGCGAATCTCTGTAATGATAGCCCACGGCTTAAGCAGGTAGTACTCAGGCTCATAGAAGAGGCAGTGACCCACACGAGCACCAATCATAGTACCGAGAGCGATATACAAAAATGCAGAGTCTGAGAGTTCCTGAGGTCTACCCTCCTTCTTGCAGAAGTAGCTGAATATCCAACCGCCGACAAAGAGGGCTGCTGCCCACATAAGCGAGTAGTAGCGAATCTCAAAGCCTCCGATTGAGACCATTACGGGGTTGAAATCCCAGACTATTGACAACATCGAGGTCATAACTACAATTTAACCTTTTTAAGTGTAAATGTAAATGTACTACCAGCGCCGAGCTCACTGCGTACAGAGACCTTCTCACCGTGGTTTTCGATAATATGCTTTACGATAGCAAGACCCAAACCCGTTCCGCCCTGCTCACGGCTACGACCCTTATCAGTGCGATAGAAGCGCTCAAAGACGCGTGGAAGGTCGCTCTTTGCGATACCGATACCGTCATCCTCAACCTCAACCAAAATCTTATCGAGCATATCGCGGCAGGTAATCTTTGTCAGACCACCCTCCTTACCGTAGCGGATAGAGTTTACAATCAGATTTTCAAGTACCTGACCAATATAGAACTTATCGGCAGATACCCAGCAGCTTGATGGGAGATTATCTGCACCCTTAACCTGCAGAGTGATGTTACGCTTTGCAGCCTCCATCTCAGCCTGCTCTGCAAAGTCCTTACACAGAGCAACCATATCAAAACTCTCCGGATGCATCTGGTTCATATCGCTATCCAGACGAGAGATTGTATCAAGGTCGCCGAGGATGTTAATCATACGCTCAACGCTCTTCTCTGCGCGCTCAAGATACTTACGGTTAATCACCTCATCCTCCAAGCCTCCATCGAGCAGAGTGCTAATATAACCCTGGATGTTGAAGATTGGAGTCTTGAGCTCGTGTGCAACATTACCCAAATACTGCTTACGGAACTTCTCCGCCTCCTTGAGTCGAGCAATCTCTCGGTCATTACCCTCTGCCCAAGAGTCCAACTCAACAGATATATCGTCTACCTTCTTATCCTTAAGCTCTGCAGCCACATCGCCAGTATGTACCTCACGAGAGAGAACCATAGAGTAGATTGGACGCAGCTTGTAGGCTACATACTTTACAATCATCCACAAGGCAAAGAGTGACACTGCGACAAACACCAATAAAGAGGCTGCCAGCACAAGCCACCAAATAGTACCTGCTACAACCATTGCCACGGCTGTACAGATTCCCGCTACCGCGCCGATTAACCACGACGCACTCTCTTTTGTCTTAATTATCATAGGTTTAGTTTTTAAGAATTATTCTCGCTTTTACTGCATATGTCGCTAAAACATCGGCAACACATACCGTTACAGAGTCAAATCGATCAGGGTTGTCTGCCTCGAGTCTAAATCGTGGCTCGAGTGTATCCGACTGCTGATTACGCACACGGCGCAGAGTTACAAACTTTTCAGTAACTACCACATACTCATTACCATAGACAACTGCTCGAGGGTCACATTTACTCAACAACAGCACCGTACCACTTGGTATCGACGGCATCATATCCTCTCCGTGATATATAATGGCAAAATCGGCCGAGCTTGCCATTGGCAGAAAGATGTAACTCTCTGGTTCTATATGGTCAATGTTTATTATCTGCGACAGATTGCAGTTGTAGAATGGGATATGCCCCTTTGCCGACGATGGATCGGCATACTTATTGCCAAAACCAGTGAGCAACCACGCTTTGTTATACTGCGGATAGGCTGCAATGATTGAGTCGGCAACTTTGTTTGAAATACCAATCTGTCCACGTCGTATCTGATAGAGCGTCTCACTACGCAGAAGGCCTATCGCCATTGCAAAAGAGTGCAACGTAAGCCCCGACTCCTCAACCACCTGAGAGAGTCGATCCCAACCATCTTTTGCTGTACTACGATTTGTCATATAACAATTTTTTTTGCATCTTTGCATCGCGGTTCCGTAGTTCAATGGATAGAATTTAAGATTCCGGTTCTTACGATAGCGGTTCGAATCCGCTCGGAATCACAATTTTGCACGAATCACTCGAAGGCATCTTCGAGTGTTTTTGTTTTCTTGTTTGATTGCGAGCAAGTTCTCATCGTAACCACAAAACAATCATAACTCCACATTCGAATCCGCTCGGAATGCACTCTATCCATAACTGTCGTATCCACGACACTATTCAAATAGCAAATATAGTAATTTTGTTTGAAATATACAAATTTTTTATACAATGTTTTTATTATCAGCAATTTAGGCAATAAAAAAGGAGAGCTAAAATAGCTCTCCATCCTTTGACTCTGGCATCAAACCGAGATGTTTGTATGCAAGTTCCGTAACTTCACGACCTCTCGGCGTGCGTTTGAGAAAACCCTCCTTAATAAGGAATGGCTCATAGACCTCTTCAAGCGTGCCCGCCTCCTCGCTAACCGCTGTAGCGATTGTATTAAGACCAACAGGTCCACCCTTAAACTTGGCAATGATTGTCGAAAGAATCTTATTATCCATCTCATCGAGGCCTCGCGAGTCTATATTAAGCGCACCGAGTGCCATACGGGTAATCTCAAGGTCGATATGACCCTCACCCTTAACCATTGCAAAGTCGCGCACACGACGCAGCAGTGCATTTGCAATACGCGGAGTACCACGAGAACGCAGCGCAAGCTCTGTCGCTGCATCATCATCGATAGATATTCCCAAAATGCTTGCAGAACGCTTAACAATACGATTTAGTACTGGCGCATCGTAGTACTCAAGGTGGCAGTTGATACCAAAACGCGCACGCAGTGGTGAGGTGAGCAGACCGCTACGCGTTGTAGCACCAATAAGGGTAAACGGAGCAAGTTCAATCTGTATTGAACGAGCAGAAGGGCCCTTGTCGAGCACAATATCAATCTTAAAATCCTCCATTGCCGAGTAGAGATACTCTTCTACAATCGGCGAGAGGCGATGAATCTCATCAATAAAGAGCACATCACCCTCCGAGAGGTTTGTCAGCAGGCCCGCAAGGTCACCAGGCTTATCAAGTACTGGACCTGATGTCACCTTCATCTGCGCACCCATCTCATTGGCAATAATATTGGCAAGAGTAGTCTTACCAAGTCCCGGAGGGCCGTGCAGCAGCACGTGGTCAAGCGAATCTCCACGCATCAGCGCCGCCTTAATAAAGACCTTGAGGTTATCTACGGTCTTATCCTGACCCGAAAACGACTCAAGTTCTTGCGGACGGATGCGATTTTCAAACTCGCTATCAGACTCCGAGCGTCTTATATTTCTCACTTCAGACATAGACTCTTATTTATATAGCATCTCCTCCAATGAAGCGATTGTCATACCCTCAAAATTTGGTACGATATGTTCTACTCCATCAGCAGCAAGCGCCTCAACAGTAGCGGTAGTAGAGAGCGCAACAACCTTACAACCTGCCGCCCAACCAGCCTTAATGCCTGAGATAGCATCCTCAAAAACTACACAATCCCCAGGAGCTACACCCATAGCCTCGCAACTCTTAAGGAAGACCTCTGGATGTGGCTTAAAGTTCACGATATCATCACCACAGATATATCCATCAATCTTATTATCAAGCTCTGCTCCATTCCAAATAAGTTCAAGATTTACTCTTGGACCCGCCGAGCCGATGTAGCACTTCACACCCTTAGACTTTGCGTCAGCAATAAGCTCTTCAAGGCCATCTGTCAGGCAGACATGACCCGCATATAGTTCACGATAGATCGCCTCCTTCTCGTCTGAGAGGTACTGCAATCCATACTTATCTATAACCCACTGCGGAGCAATGGCCATAAAAATCTCGTCATTATGGCGGCCATAGAACTTGTTTGTCACTGGCTGCAACATCTGATAACCAAGGCGCTCGGCAAGAGTATTAAACGCCTTCATATGGTACGGCATATTCTGAATAAGCGTGCCGTCCATATCAAAAATAAGACCCTTTATCATATTCCTCTTTTTTTAATATATTTTCTACCTCATCAAAGCTCAAAGTAAGATCCTCTACCGCACCTACTGCCGTTGGCAAAATAAGGTGTAGATTATCCCCTTCACGCTTTTTGTCTTTACGAATAGCCTTGAGCAGTTTATCTATCGGTTCTGGCAACTGCGTTGGCAGATTATATCGCTCGCAGAGTAATTCGATGCGCTCTCTATCCTCTGCCGAGAGTTTTCCCAATCTCTCCGCCGCCGTAGCCACACAACAAAGGCCAACCGCCACAGCCTCACCGTGGTTGTAGACACGCGTACTCTTCTCTATAGCGTGAGCAATAGTGTGGCCCAAATTGAGCACACGACGAAGTCCCTTCTCTGTTGCATCTGTCGCAACAACATCTATCTTAACCTTCAGTGCCGCCTCAACAACCCTTGAGAGCAGTTCATTATCAGCTCTAAGAGTGGCAAAATCGGCATTTTCAAGCAGCTCAAACAGCTCTGCATCGGCAATAACTGCCGCCTTAATAACCTCTGCAAGACCCGCAGCAAACTCTCTATCCGAGAGAGTAGACAACTTAGCCGTATCGCAGATAACAAAATTTGGCTGCAAAAAAGTACCGACCATATTCTTAAAGCCGCCGATATTCACACCATTCTTACCTCCTACAGAGGCATCGACCATAGCCAGCAGCGTTGTCGGGATAAAGCCAAAGTCCACTCCTCGCATATAAGTAGCACCAACAAAGCCAGTAATATCGGTAACAATACCGCCACCTATACCAAGCAGAAATGTAGAACGATCTGCCCCCATCTCCATCAGCTGGGTATAGACCTTCTCAAGTGTAGTCAAACTCTTCGCTTGCTCACCAAGTCCTATGATTATATGCTCATATGACGATATAAGGCTATGGTGACAGCGATCGACATTGCTATCAGTAATAACAATAACTCTTCGCTTGGGTAAAAGTTGCTGCAGCAACTGCTCCACACTGCCTATATATACGCCACTATTTGCTATTCCGTTCATAATCGACCTTAAAAGTAAGACAAAAATAATACTTTTTTCAGATAAAATAGTTAACTTTGCGCGTTAAATAATATTTTTTATGCAGAAACTTAGAAATATCGCAATCATCGCCCACGTTGACCACGGAAAGACAACCCTTGTCGACAAGATGATTATGGCGGGAAACCTGCTTCGCGAAGCGTCAAAGACTGGCGAACTTGTATTGGACAATAACGACCTTGAGCGAGAGCGCGGTATCACCATCCTCTCGAAGAATGTATCGGTAATATACAAAGACTACAAAATCAACATCATCGACACCCCAGGTCACGCCGACTTTGGTGGCGAGGTTGAGCGAGTGCTCAATATGTGTGACGGAGTGTTGCTGCTGGTAGATGCCTTTGAGGGCACTATGCCACAGACACGCTTTGTACTTCAGAAGGCACTCTCACTTGGCAAGAAGCCTATCGTTGTGGTAAACAAAGTGGATAAGCCAAACTGTCGTCCCGAGGTTGTGAACGAGCAGGTATTCGACCTTATGTTTACCCTCGATGCTACAGAGGAGCAACTCGACTATAAGACCATCTACGGCTCAGCTAAGCAGGGTTGGATGTCGCACAAGTGGAACGAGCCGACAGACTCTATTCAGCCACTGCTCGATGCAATTATTGATGAGATTCCAGAGCCAGAGGTAAGCGAGGGTACCCCACAGATGCTCATCACATCGCTCGAGTACTCATCTTACATCGGTCGTATTGCTGTCGGTAAGCTTACTCGCGGTAGCCTTGTATCGGGTCAGACCGTAACACTTGCAAAGCGCGACGGCGTAACTAAGGTTAAGACTAAGATTAAGGATCTGATGGTCTTTGACGGTCTTGGCAAGAAGAAGGTGGAGAAGGTAGAGTGTGGCGAAATCTGCGCACTTGTAGGTATTGACGGCTTTGAGATTGGTGATACAATCTGTGATGCAGAGAATCCAGAGCCACTGCCACCAATCAAGATTGACGAGCCTACAATGTCTATGCTCTTTACAATTAACAACTCGCCTTTCTTTGGCAAGGATGGTAAGTATGTAACCTCTCGCCACATCAAGGAGCGCCTTGACCACGAGCTGGAGAAGAACCTTGCGCTGCGTGTAGAGCCAGGTCAGAATGCCGACTCATTTATCGTATACGGTCGTGGTGTGCTCCACCTCTCTGTGCTTGTTGAGACTATGCGCCGTGAGGGTTACGAGTTGCAGGTTGGCCAGCCAAAGGTTATCATCAAGGAGATTGACGGACAGAAGTGCGAGCCAGTTGAGGAGATGACTATCGACTGCCCAGATGAGGTTGCAGGTACAGTTATCGAGCTCTCTACACGCCGCAAGGGTACGCTTACCAATATGGAGTCGAACAATGGCCGCACACGTCTTGAGTTTGACATCCCATCACGCGGAATTATCGGTCTGCGTTCGAATATGCTTACTGCAACTGCTGGTGAGGCGATTATGTCACACCGTCTCAAGGGCTTTGAGCCATTTATGGGCGAGATTGAGATGCGTACAAACGGTTCGATTATCGCATCTGAGACTGGTACTGCTTATGCATACTCTATCGACAAACTTCAGGATCGCGGTCGCTTCTTTATCTCTCCTATGGAGGATGTATATATGGGTCAGGTAATCGGCGAGCACACTCGTGGCAACGACATTACCGTAAATGTTACAAAGGCAAAGCAGCTGACAAATATGCGTGCATCGGGCTCTGATGACAAGGCCTCTATCGCTCCACCAAAGATCTTCTCTCTTGAGGAGGCTCTGGAGTACATCAAGGAGGATGAGTATGTAGAGGTAACTCCAAAGGCTATGCGTCTGCGCAAGATACTGCTCAACGAGGTAGATCGTAAGCGCGCTTCAAAGTAAGAAACCTAACAAATAAACCTATATGAAAAAGTTAATTATGGCAATTATGGCAACAGCTACATTATGCGGATGTGGAAATGCAACTCAAAACGAGAATGCACTTCCAAAGGTATATATGACCACAGACATCTCGCCAGAGGGTCTTGTAAAGGTATATGAGGCGCTCGGTGTAGAGGCTACAGGCAATGTAGCAGTAAAGATTAGCACTGGCGAGCCTGGTGGTAAGAACTTCCTCAAGCCTGCACTTATCAAAAACCTTGTACAGAAGGTAAATGGTACTATCGTAGAGTGTAACACCGCCTACAAGGGTCGCCGAAATACAACCGAGGCGCACCTTGAGACTGCTCGTGAGCACGGATTTTTCGATATTGCCAATGTTGATATTATGGATGCTGAGGGTGAGATTAAACTACCTGTAAAGGATACAACTCACATCAAGTACAACATCGTAGGTAAGAACATTGCCAACTACGACTTTATGATTAACCTTGCGCACTTCAAGGGTCACGTTATGGGTGGTTTTGGTGGCGTACTGAAGAACCAGTCTATCGGTAACGCATCAAGCGCAGGTAAGGCTTACATCCACTCATCAGGTCATACTACAGATATGAACGAGATGTGGGACTACTTCGGCAATCAGATGGAGTTCCTTGAGTCTATGGCAGCTGCTGCTCAGTCGATTCACGACTACTTCGGAAATGGCGAGCGCATTATCTACATCAACGTTATGAACAATATGTCTGTAGACTGCGATTGTAGCGCACACCCTGCAGATCCACTGCTCAAGGATGTTGGTATTCTTGCATCTACTGACCCTGTAGCCCTTGATAAGGCGTGTCTTGATATTATCTTCAACATCACCCCTTCTGAGGGCAACGACAACGGCCCACTGCTCGAGCGTATCGCTTCAAAGCACGGTACACACATCGTAGACTATGCTGAGCAGATTGGCTTGGGCTCACAGAAGTATGAGTTGGTAAATATCGACTGAATAGCGCAAACAAAGGCTGTAGAGCGTATTCTTACAACCCATCCACAAGCGACGCTGCAAGATATCTACAAGAGTTGTTTCCAAGATCGCTTTGGAGTGGCTCACGCACTTGGAGCACGTGAACGAGTGGTTGATTACATTGTCAGAGAGTGCGAAGGTGCTACACGCTTTGAGGAGGCATATACAGAGCCGTGTGGTTGGCGCGGAGATTTTATCCGCATAAACCTCAAGGTTGTTGCTGAGGGCAAAATAACCACCGAGGAGCTTGCAGATGCATTTATTGCAAGTGCCGTAGATGTCAATCCGACCGACTTAGAGGCTTGGCGAGCAGAGTGGGCCGAGATTGAGCGTGCTGCAGCAGAGCTCTACCCTACTCTTGAGGGTTTTCAAGCAGACTCGGAGGCGATTGCAGCGCTAATAGCTGAGGGTAAGTATGTGATGCACCACAGTCGTAAGTACAACGAGCACTATGCGCCACACTACCGCATTGTGAGTATAGAACAATACGAAAAACTAAAAGATAAACTAAAATGAAAAGAATTTTAACCGCACTGATTGCTGTTCTTGGCATTAGCGCCTATGCAATAGCACAGGATGTAACGGGTACTATCCGCACAACTGACGGCACCCCTATCGCTGGTGTTGTTGTAACAGATGGACACACCGTCATTGCAACAGATGCAGAGGGTAAGTATGCATTCAACCGCCACGAGGAGGCTGCATATGTCTACTACTCACTGCCAGCAGAGTATCGTGTACCACTTCGTCAGGGTCACCCTTGTTTCTACAAGAAGCTCACTGACGACAAGGTTTACGACTTCGTTCTCCAGCCACTCAAAGGCGGTAAGGAGGATAAGTTCCGCCTTGTAATGGTTGCCGATCCGCAGTGCCAGAACTTGCGTCACGTCTATCGTTTCCACTCGGAGACTGCGCCAGACTTGAAAAAGACCGCAAAGAAGACCAAAACCCCTTGCTATGCAATCTCTTTGGGTGATATTGTCTACTCTGAGGGTCCACGCAACGCCAACTACCTTATGCCGATGATTAAGGAGGAGATGCGTGCCGAGAATATCGGTATGCCTATGTTCCAGACTATTGGTAACCACGACTGCGACTACGAGCCTGTAGCTATCGGCAAGCGCAATTCGACACCAACAGTTCGTCTGCAGCGTATGTTCGAGGCGACTTTTGGTCCGATTGACTACTCTTGGAATCGTGGCGATGTGCATATCGTAAGTATGAACGACATCGTTTATGACGATATCAACAACTTTAAGAAGTACCACGGCGACTTTACCGACAAGCAGGTTGAGTGGTTGCGTAAGGACTTGAGCTATGTTTCAAAGGACAAGATGGTTATCCTCTGCGTACACATTCCACTTGAGCATATGCGCAAGAGCAAGAATGTGCAGGCTGTACTGGCAATGATGGATGAGTATGCTGAGGCTAAGATTATGTCTGGCCACACCCACTACTCTCGCCGCTACACCCACAAGAACGGCATCCACGAGTATATCTTCGGTGCTGCATCTGGTTGCTGGTGGTGGAGCAATAACAACGGTGACGGCTGCCCTAACGGTTACGGCCTTATCGACATCGACGGTAACAAGGTGGTTGACCACCGCTACAAGAGCACTGGCTTTGATATCGATTATCAGCTGCGTGTATATCGCGGTAATGCAACATTTGGCGGTAAGCACGAGCAGCCACAGCTGCCATTTGGTGCAGATAAGATTCTTGCAAATGTTTGGTTTGCCGACACCGATTGGAAGATTGAGGTATATGAGGATGGTAAACTCTCAGGCGAGATGACCAAAATGAAGGCCTCTCCATACCGTGGCGATGAGCACCCATCACTCACATCAAGCAAGGACTGGTGGGCTATCGGCTACAACACTGGTGTTGTAGGTCGTGGTCACAAGAAGGGAAGTACACGTAAGAACTACTGCTCTCCTTGCCACCATATGTATATCTACACCCTCAAAAATCCTAACGCAAAGGTTAAGGTTGTAGTTACAGACGACAAGGGCCGTAAGTACACCTGCGACCACGTTATCGAGGGCCCTGAGTACGAGTTGGCTACACCTCCTGTATACAAGGTTTCAGAGGTTTGGTAAACAACACTCTATAAACATAGGTATGCCGAGTAGTTTTGCTGCTCGGCATATTTTTTTGCACTTTTTAGTAAAAAAAGTTGGAAAAAATATTTGGAATTTCGGCAGCTTTTGCCGTATCTTTGTGATATCAAAATGATATCAGTTTATAAACCTTAAAATATTACAGTTATGAAAAACGGAAATTACACTTACAACGGCTGGAAACTCAATGGTTTTGTAGCTCTTATTATCAACCTTGCACTGGTTGGCGTTGCCATATGGCTCTTTGTGGAGTTGGTAAATCGTGACGAGTTTAATGGGCTTCTCTTTGCAGGCGTATGGGTAGCGGTTATTGCGGCTATTATTATGGCTTGCGGCTACAAGATGCTTGAGCCAAATGAGGCACGCGTGTTGCTCTTCTTCGGTAACTATCGCGGTACATTCTATGAGACTGGTTACTGGTGGCTCAACCCATTTATGAGTGCAAAGAAGCTCTCTCTGCGTGCTCGCAACCTCAATGTAGACCCTATCAAGGTAAATGACAAGGCGGGTAACCCTATCCTTATTGGTCTTGTACTTGTTTGGAAGATTAAGAACGAGGGTGCATACAAGGCAGTATTTGAGATTGATGCACCAGTTGAGGCGACTGCTACAGTCTCTTCATCTACAACACGAATGAACATCCTCGAGAACTTCGTGGCTGTACAGTCAGACTCTGCACTGCGTCAGGTTGCCGGTATGTATGCTTACGACGAGAACTCAAATGCTGAGGGTGAGCTTACACTTCGCTCAGGTGGCGATGAGATTAACGACCGTCTGACAGACGAGCTGAACGAGCGTCTTGCAATGGCTGGTATTGAGGTTATTGAGGCGAGAATTAACTACCTTGCTTACGCTCCAGAGATTGCAGCAGCAATGCTTCGCCGTCAGCAGGCAGATGCAATTATCTCTGCTCGCGAGAAGATTGTTGAGGGCGCAGTATCTATGGTAAAGATTGCCCTTGAGCGTCTTTCGACAGAGGATGTTGTAGAGCTTGACGAGGAGCGCAAGGCTGCTATGGTTAGCAATCTGCTCGTTGTTCTCTGTGCAGATGAGGCAGCACAGCCAGTAGTAAACACAGGTACTCTGCATAACTAAATCTATTATGGCTACGAAAGATAATAGCACTCGCAGCTTTGTGCTACGCATCGACGCCGAGACGATGGATGCCATCGAGAAGTGGGCGGAGGATGAGTTTCGTAGCACCAACGGTCAACTGCAGTGGATAATTGCCGAGGCTTTGCGCAAAGCAGGGCGCAAGCCTCGCGCAAAAAAGAACAAAGCTAATACAGAGGAGTAGTTATGAGAAACAGATATAGTTTTTTTAAGTTCTCCATTGGCAGATGGAAGCGCAAAACAATGGAAGATGTTAACCGAGAGCTTAAAGTCACATTTACCAAAACCGAGATTTTGGCTCTGATATGTATGGCTCTAATATTCGCCGCAATCTGCATCCCTCACGAAGTCATTAGTGGCGTGGTTAGTCTGATAGCTATGGCTTGCTATGTCGTTGCAACTATTTGGGATTGCTTCAACTACGGCCCGATTACCCGTTGGCGTCACGCTACAATTAAGAGTGCCATTGGTGCAACGCTCTGGGCGGTTATGCCGATAATCATCTACTACTCGGGCGAGGGAACTGCCGAGGATTATAAAGAGATGGTCTATATCTCCCTCTCGTCAATCCTTATGTGGATAGCACTCGGCTTTAGCATCTATAAGTGGATCACCACCCGCCGCGATGCAAGAGCCCGCGCAGCAGTAATGGATATGAAGATTCGTACACGACGCAGAAACATCTACTAACTATGAAGAGAAGAGCCCGATTTTTCGGTTGGGGCAATAAGGGGCGTAAGCTATCTCCCCCAACACCAGATGATGGAAAACTTCAATTGGCGGATATTCTACTATTCATTGCCGCAACGATGATTATCCGCGCCGACAAGTTCAATTGGATACCCGACTTTCCATACAAAGAGGTTGTCATCACATCGATAGCTATAGTACTAATAATCTACAGCATATATCGTAACTTCCACAACCTCTGCCCTATGTCACGTTGGAGTCGTGCCAGCTGGGCTACGGGAATGATTGCAGCGACTTGGAGCGCAATTCCACTTATCCTCTACGCGGTTGGTGCGAATGACAATCTTGAGAAGATGTTATCTTGTAGTGCTTGGTCAGTCGTTATGTGGATTGTTTTCCTCATTTGCTTCATAAATCTGTTGCGAGTAAAAAGACGCACCCGCGCTGAGGTCGCAATGATTGAGTGGAGAGGCAAAAGACGTCACCAAACAGAGGTATAAAAAGTCCAAAAACAGAACTTTAGCAGGTTAAGAAATACTCTTAACCTGCTATTTTCATAGTCATACTCAGCCTTTCCTATCATATTTATTGTAATTTTATGCATATTATTGCATATTATTCCAAAATGTATTTTGGGGTGGGTTTGTCGACCTTTGGTCGCCAAACCCTTTTGGTCTAGTAGGAGATTTGAGTCTTTAGAGACCTCAGCAGCTGGTCAGATCGCGTTTGGTGACTCTTTCGTCGAGATTAAAACTCGTGAGGCTGTCGACCCAAGCACTACTACCGCTTCAATCAATGCCTTTGATGTATGGGCATTTATGAATGAAC
>JAZQYI010000006.1:0-76761 GCA_045633445.1 Alistipes sp. | reverse complement strand
CTTTTTTTATTTAGTCAGACCTGATTATCTAAAGTTTAGACTTAAAGAGGCGGCAGTGCCGCACTCGTTGTGTTACCCACCCCCTAAATCCCCCTCCTGTGAGGGGGACTTTTGTTTACTTCGGCAAGGTAAGCTCTTTATTCCTGGCTTTCTCGTTTCGCTTTGCACAAAATCTATCACACTCTATTCAAAAATTAAGAGGAGTAAGATTTACGACTACTCCTCTTCACTGCCGCCAATTGAAGCCGAGGGGAAACCCTCGGCAAGTTAAGATCACTATCCCTGTGAGGGGGACTTTTGTTTACTTCGGCAAGTGATGCTCGTAAAATAAGGCGTATCCCACAAAGGATACGCCTTATTTACTAATTATGTACTATATTAGAAGTAGTATTTCAGTCCGAAAGTTGGGTTAAGGCCCAGATCGCATTTGAGGGTGCAGCCTGCATTTGCGAGGGCTATGAAGTAGAGCGATGCCAGATTTGCAGTGAAGCCGAAGTGCTTGGTAGGGCGGAACTCCATAGAGAACATATTGAGTCCTACGCCTAAGCCTGGGTGAGCGCCGCCGCTAATTGCCATAGCGAAACCGGCCTCGATGCCAGGGGTATAATAGAGATTGTCGCAGAGGCGTACATAGTATGCGAAGTTTGGACAAGCGGTAAGGGAGTGGATGCCGCCACTGATAGCATAGCCGATACTAACACCCAATCGGCATTTATCGGCTACAAAGCCTCCAAATTCGGGTTGGAGCATAAGTCCTGCGCCCACGCCGCCATCTCCTGCTTGGATCGCAAAGCCTGCTGTACCGCCGAAATACATATCACCTTTCTGTTGTGCTGAAGCTGCGCTACATCCGAGAATGAGGAGTGCAGCTGCGATTAGAAGTCTCTTCATAGTGCTTAAATTTATAGGTTTTACAATATATCTATACAAATTTAGGCAAAAATTACCCCCCCCTCCAAATTTTGTGCCAACAAAATGCACTACTTTGTAATAAATTCTTGATTAAAAAAGATTACAAGTAAAGTTTGTAAAATAGTCGTAATCTATCTAAAAGCGTGATAATAATAACTATTTCACACACTATTCTCTATTATTTTATCTATTTGCGTGATTTTGAACAGCGAAAATTCCCTATTTTTTATTTCGTTGGCGGGTTGTCTATGATTAGTTTTGCTGTAGAAACAAGATGCAATAGATATGAACAGGGATAGTAGAATTTCAAAAGCGGAGGTGGAGCAACGAGTTGCAAGAAACCTCAAGGAGGCTATTCGGAAGATAGGTCGGATAGAGCAGAGTGATGGATAACAAAAAAGGGTTGGCAATACGCCAACCCTTTGCTTATATTGTCTATAGGATTAGTTCTCAGCGGTGAGAAGACCCTCAACATCAGCCTTGAGGCCAACAACGAGGTTCTCGTACTCACGAAGACCGGTACCACCTGGGATACGGCCACCGCAGATAACGTTCTCCTTAAGGTTAACGAGGTTATCGGTCTTAGCCTGGATAGCTGCCTCGTTAAGAACCTTGGTAGTCTCCTGGAACGATGCTGCAGAGATGAAGCTGGTTGTCTGGAGGGCAGCACGGGTGATACCCTGGAGCACCTGGTTAGAGGTTGCCGCTACGATAGGGCGGGTCTCTACCAACTTCATATCACGACGCTTGAGAGCTGAGTTCTCGTCACGGAGCTTACGCATTGAGATAATCTGACCTGCAAAGACTGTCTGTGAGTCACCTGCATCGGTTACAACTACCTTATCGTAGAGCTCGTCGTTAACGTCCATAAACTCCCACTTGTCGACAATCTGGTTCTCGAAGAAGCGTGAATCTCCTGGATCCTCGATCTGAACCTTGTTCATCATCTGACGAACGATTACCTCGAAGTGCTTGTCGTTAATCTTTACACCCTGCATACGGTAAACCTCCTGAACCTCGTTCACGATGTACTCCTGAACCTTGGTAGGACCCAAGATGCGGAGGATATCGCTTGGAGTGATAGCACCGTCAGAGAGTGCCATACCTGCACGTACGAAGTCGTTCTCCTGAACGATAATCTGGCGTGACAGTGGTACGAGGTACTTGCAAATCTCACCAGACTTAGAGGTGATGATAATCTCACGATTACCACGCTTGATCTTACCGAATGTTACCTCACCATCGATCTCAGAAACGATTGCTGGGTTAGATGGGTTACGAGCCTCGAAGAGCTCTGTAACACGTGGAAGACCTCCGGTGATATCGCCACCGCTCTTACCTACAACACGTGGAATCTTGAAGAGGATATCTCCGACATGAACGCGACCGTTATCCTTAACTGCGATGTGAGCAGATACTGGAAGGTTGTATGAGCGAAGCTCCTCGCCATCCTTGCTCATAATCTTAATCGATGGAGTGATGTTCTTACGGTCACGAGACTCGACAACAACACGCTCTGAAAGACCGGTCTGCTCGTCGCGCTCCTCACGGTAAGTTACACCCTCGATAAGTGAGTCGTAAGCTGCCTTACCATCGTGCTCAGCAATAACTACTGCGTTATATGGATCCCACTCGCAGATCAGATCACCCTTCTTAACCTCTGCGCCGTGTGCCATAAAGATTGTAGCACCATATGGCAGTGCGTGAGTGTAGAGTGTGATGTTGGTATTAGGATCAACAATACGGAACTCCGACTGACGAGAGATTACGATATTGATAGCCTCACCCTGTGAGTTCTTACCCTTAACGGTGCGGAGCTCATCGATCTCAAGGCGACCCTCATACTTAGATACTACGTTTGTCTCGATAGTTGAACCACCCGCAACACCACCGACGTGGAATGTACGGAGGGTCAGCTGTGTACCTGGCTCACCGATAGACTGTGCAGCGATAACACCTACAACCTCACCCTTCTGAACCATGCGTGCAGTAGAGAGGTTGCGGCCGTAACACTTAGCACATACGCCGTGGCGTGATGCACAGGTGAGTACCGAACGAATATCTACTGACTCGATTGGTGAAGCCTCGATAGCAGCAGCAATATCCTCTGTAATCTCGTCACCAGCGCGGCAGATAACCTCCTCGGTGAGTGGGTTGATTACATCGTTGAGTGCTGTACGGCCGAGGATACGATCGTAGAGTGTCTGTACAACGTCATCGTTACGCTTGATTGCTGTTGCGTTAAGACCACGGAGTGTACCGCAATCCTCCTCAGTGATGATAACATCCTGAGCAACGTCAACAAGACGACGTGTAAGGTAACCCGCATCCGCTGTCTTAAGCGCGGTATCCGCAAGACCCTTACGAGCACCGTGGGTAGAGATAAAGTACTCGAGCACTGACAGACCCTCCTTAAAGTTAGAGAGGATAGGGTTCTCGATAACCTGCTGACCACCCTCAACACCAGACTTCTGTGGCTTTGCCATCAGACCACGCATACCAGAGAGCTGACGAATCTGCTCACGTGAACCACGCGCTCCTGAGTGAAGCATCATATATACTGGGTTGAAACCGTCGTCATCCTTTGTAAGGGTATCTACCACCTGCTTTGAGAGCTTGTTGTTTACGTTAGTCCAAACGTCGATAATCTGGTTGTAACGCTCGTTGTTGGTGATAAGACCCATATTATAGTCATCCATAATTGCCTCGGCCTTCTGGTAACCCTCTGCTACCAGCTGCTCCTTAGAATCTGGGATGATTACTGCGTCAAGGTTAAATGACAGACCACCACGGAATGCCATCTGGTAACCCAAGTTCTTGATATCGTCGAGGAACTTAGCTACCTTGTCTGCACCCGCCTTCTTCATCACTACAGAGATGATATCACGCAGTGACTTCTTAGTAAGAAGCTCGTTTACATAGCCTACCTCCTCTGGTACAACCTGGTTTACAAGGATACGACCTACAGTAGTATCAACAATGCGAACTACAGGCTGGCCATTCTCGTCGATGTCGCGAACACGGCACTTAACCTCAGCGTGGATATCTACGCGACCCTCGTTGTAGGCGATAATTGCCTCCTCTGGACCGTAGAACTTAAGACCTGAACCCTTAACATTTGGACGTGGCTTGGTGATGTAGTACAGACCGAGGACCATATCCTGTGAAGGTACGGTAATAGGCGCACCGTTTGCAGGGTTAAGGACGTTGTGTGAACCGAGCATAAGAAGCTGTGCCTCCAGGATAGCTGCGTTGCCGAGTGGCAAGTGCACCGCCATCTGGTCACCGTCGAAGTCCGCGTTGAACGCAGTACATGAGAGTGGGTGGAGCTGCATTGCCTTACCCTCAATCAGCTTTGGCTGGAATGCCTGGATACCCAGACGGTGGAGGGTCGGAGCACGGTTCATAAGTACTGGGTGACCCTTAATAACGTTCTCAAGGATGCCCCAAATTACTGGATCCTTGCGATCGATTATCTTCTTTGCACTCTTAACAGTCTTAACAATTCCACGCTCGATGAGCTTACGGATGATAAATGGCTTGTAGAGCTCTGCAGCCATATCCTTTGGAATACCCATCTCGTGCATCTTAAGCTCTGGACCTACGACGATAACTGAACGCGCTGAGTAGTCAACACGCTTACCGAGCAAGTTCTGACGGAAGCGACCCTGCTTACCCTTCAGTGAGTCAGAGAGTGACTTGAGAGGGCGGTTGCTCTCGTTCTTAACGGCGTTGCTCTTACGAGAGTTATCGAACAGTGAGTCTACTGCCTCCTGAAGCATACGCTTCTCGTTGCGGAGGATTACCTCAGGTGCCTTAATCTCGATCAGTCGCTTAAGACGGTTGTTACGGATAATAACACGACGATAGAGGTCGTTCAAATCCGATGTAGCAAAACGACCACCATCCAGTGGAACGAGTGGACGAAGCTCTGGTGGAATTACTGGAATAACATCGAGTACCATCCACTCAGGGCGGTTCTTGCCCTCAGATGCACGGAATGACTCGATAACGTTGAGCTGCTTGAGGCTCTCGCTCTTACGCTGCTGTGAGGTCTCGCGTGATGCACGGTCACGAAGATCGTATGACATCTTGTCCAGATCTACCTCAGAGAGCAGAATCTTGATAGCCTCAGCACCCATCATAGCTACGAACTTGTCAGGATCGCCATCTGGCAGATTCTGGTTGCCTGCAGGCAGCTGGTCGAGTACGTCGAGGTACTCCTTCTCTGCCAGAGTCTGGTACTTAGAGATACCAACCTTCTCAGCAGCACCGGCGTTGATAACAACGTAACGCTCGTAGTAGATGATACCCTCCAACTTCTTAGATGGGATACCGAGCAGGTAACCGATCTTTGAAGGGAGTGACTTGAAGTACCAGATGTGTACTACCGGTACGACGAGGGAGATGTGACCCATACGCTCACGACGAACCTTCTTCTCAGTCACCTCGACACCGCATCGGTCGCAGACAATACCCTTATAACGAATACGCTTGTACTTTCCGCAGTTACACTCGTAGTCCTTTACAGGACCGAAGATACGCTCGCAGAACAGACCGTCGCGCTCCGGCTTGTAGGTACGATAGTTGATAGTCTCAGGCTTAAGTACCTCACCGCTCGACTGTGCCAAAATCTCCTCTGGAGATGCAAGGCTGATCGATATGCGGCTGTAACCTGTTGAATTATCTTTGATTGCCATATATTTACTGTTTTATATACCTACTTATTATTACTCTAACTTAACAGAAAGTGCAAGACCACGGAGCTCGTGCAGCAATACGTTCATTGCCTCTGGGATACCTGGCTTTGGAAGGTTATCACCCTTAACGATTGCCTCGTATGTCTTTGCGCGGCCTGTTACATCATCAGACTTAACGGTCAAAATCTCCTGAAGGATGTTTGCAGCACCGAAGCCCTCGAGTGCCCAAACCTCCATCTCTCCGAATCGCTGACCACCAAACTGTGCCTTACCACCGAGTGGCTGCTGAGTGATGAGTGAGTATGGACCGATAGAACGAGCGTGCATCTTATCGTCGATCATGTGACCGAGCTTAAGCATATAGATTACACCTACAGTTGCTGGCTGGTCGAAACGCTCACCGGTACCACCATCGTAGAGGTAGCAGCGACCGCTGTGTGGAATACCTGCCTGAGCAGTGTACTCGTTAATCTGGTCGAGTGATGCACCGTCAAAGATTGGTGTAGCGAACTTAAGACCAAGCTCACGACCTGCCCAACCGAGTACGGTCTCGTAGATCTGACCGAGGTTCATTCGTGAAGGCACACCAAGTGGGTTCAGACAGATGTCAACGATTGTACCGTCCTCGAGGAATGGCATATCCTCATCGCGAACGATCTTGGCAACGATACCCTTGTTACCGTGACGACCCGCCATCTTATAACCTACCTTAAGCTTACGCTTCTTACCGATATAAACCTTAGCTACCTGGATAACACCTGCCTGTGGAAGCTCGTCACCATTTGTAAGGTTGATCTTCTCACGCTTGATAGCTGCGTCGATCTTCTTGAACTCAACGATGTAGTTGTTGATAATGCGCTCAACAAGCTCGTTGATGTGTGCATCTGCAGTCCACTTGCAAGAGCCGAGGTTGAGATAACCGATCTCGAGCTTGCTCTTCTCGTCGATGCTCTTGCGAGAGATATCGTCGAGCATCTTCTGGGTGAACTTAGCGCCTGGAGCGTAGAGCTCAGCACCGAAGTAGTCAACAATACCTGTTGTGGTCTGACCCTGGAGTACCTTCCAAAGCTTGCTAACAAGAACAGCGGTCAGAGCAAGAGCCTGCTCGCGGTGCTTCTCGTCGATCTTTGCAAGTGCCTCCTTCTCGGCATTGCGGTTCTTCTTATCTACTGTACCAGCGCGGCTGTAGAGCTTAGTGTCGATAACAACACCGTGGAGTGAAGGCTGTGCCTTGAGTGACGCATCCTTAACATCGCCTGCCTTGTCACCGAAGATAGCGCGGAGCAGCTTCTCCTCTGGAGATGGATCGCTCTCGCCCTTAGGGGTAATCTTACCGATAAGGATATCGCCTGGCTTAACATTTGCACCGATACGGATAATACCGTTTGCATCCAAATCCTTTGTAGCGTCCTCGCTAACATTTGGAATATCTGATGTAAGCTCCTCCTTACCACGCTTTGTATCACGTACCTCGAGGATATACTCGTCAACGTGTACAGAGGTGAAGAGGTCCTCACGCTGGATACGCTCAGAGATAACGATCGCATCCTCGAAGTTGTAACCCTTCCAAGGCATGAACGCTACCTTAAGGTTGCGACCAAGAGCGAGCTCACCGTTCTGAGTAGAGTAACCCTCAGTAAGAATCTGACCCTTAGTTACGCGGTCACCTGTAAGAACGAGTGAGCGGAGGGTAACAGATGTGTTCTGGTTTGTACGACGGTAACGAGGGAGCTCGTAAGAGGTAATCTCTGGCTCGAATGTGCATACATCCTCCTCCTCAGTACGGTCGTAGCGAATGTCAATACGAGTTGCGTCTGCAAAGACAACCTCACCATCGCCACGAGCAACAATCTGGATACGGCTATCTGAGATCATATCCTTCTCGATACCTGTACCTACGATAGGAGCCTCGCAGTTTACGAGTGGTACTGCCTGACGCATCATGTTCGAACCCATCAGCGCACGGTTAGCATCGTCGTGCTCAAGGAATGGGATAAGGCTCGCAGCGATAGATGCAACCTGGTTTGGAGCAACGTCCATAAGGTGTACATCGGTGCTGTGTACTACTGGGAAGTCTGCTCCCTCACGAGCCTTGATACGGTCCTTATTTACAAACTCACCGTTGTCGGTCAGAGGCTCATTTGACTGGGCAACAATCTTACCCTCCTCCTCCTCTGCCGAGTAGTAACGGATGTGTGAATTATCAAGATCTACTACACCATTCTCTACGCTGCGGTATGGGGTCTCGATGAATCCCATATCAGAAATCTTTGCATATACGCAGAGTGACGAGATAAGACCGATGTTCGGACCCTCAGGAGACTCGATAGGGCAAAGACGACCGTAGTGAGTGTAGTGTACGTCTCGAACCTCGAAGCCCGCACGATCTCGTGACAGACCACCAGGACCGAGTGCAGACAAACGACGCTTGTGAGTAACCTCGGCAAGCGGGTTGATCTGGTCCATAAACTGTGAAAGCTGCGAAGTACCGAAGAATGAGTTGATAACGCTTGACAGAGTCTTTGCATTGATCAAATCAACTGGGGTAAATACCTCATTATCACGAACATTCATACGCTCGCGGATTGTACGAGCCATACGAACGAAACCGATTGAGAACTGGTTTGACAGCTGCTCACCTACGGTACGAACACGACGGTTTGACAAGTGGTCGATATCGTCGAGCTCTGCGTGTGAGTTGATAAGCTCAATCAGGTACTTGATAATGGCGATAATATCCTCGCGAGTGAGGGTACGGATAGCTGGGTCAATGCCGAGCTCGAGCTTCTTGTTGATACGGAAGCGGCCTACATTACCCAAGTCGTAACGCTTATCTGAGAAGAAGAGCTTGTCAATAACGTCACGTGCTGTAGCATCATCCGGAGCCTCAGATGCACGCAACTGGCGGTAGATGTAGCGTACTGCGTCTACCTCAGAGTTACAAGCATCCTTCTGCAGAGTGTTATAGATAATTGAGAAGTCGATGCCTGACGGATTCTCCTTGTGGAGGATGATGGTCTTAACACCGCTCTCAAGAATTGCATCAATATGGCTCTCCTCGAGGATTGTCTCGCGATCTACGATAACGTTGTTACGCTCGATAGATACAACCTCGCCAGTATCTTCATCAACGAAGTCCTCAATCCAAGTAGAGAGAATACGTGCTGCCAACTTACGGCCTACAGCCTTCTTGAGATTGGTCTTAGTAACCTTCATCTCGTCTGCAAGGTCGAAAATATCGAGAATCTGCTGGTCAGTCTCGTAGCCGATAGCACGGAGAAGAGTAGTTACAGGCAACTTCTTCTTACGGTCGATGTATGCATACATCACATTGTTGATGTCTGTTGCAAACTCAATCCACGAACCCTTGAATGGGATGATACGAGCTGAATAGAGCTTTGTACCGTTGGTGTGGACGCTCTGACCAAAGAATACGCCTGGTGAACGGTGGAGCTGAGATACGATAACGCGCTCTGCACCGTTGATGACGAAGGTGCCTCGCTCCGTCATATATGGGATGTTACCGAAATAGACATCCTGAACGACCTGCTTGAAATCCTCGTGATCGTTGTCGTTGCAAGAGAGACGCAACTTAGCCTTGAGCGGAACATTGTAAGTCAGTCCGCGCTCCAAGCACTCCTCAATAGTGTAGCGTGGAGAGTCGATATAGTAATCGAGGAACTCCAGCACGAAGTTGTTGCGAGTATCGGTAATTGGGAAATTCTCCTGGAAGACTTTGTACAGACCCTCACTCTTACGCTGCTCAGCAGTAGAGTCCATCTGGAAGAAGTCTCGGAATGATTTGAGCTGAATCTCCAACAGATCCGGGTAAGGCACACGATTCTTTACTGTGGAGAAGCTAATTCGATTTTGTGTTTTTGTGGACATAAATTAATCCGGTTGTTTTTTGTGAGTACTCTAAAGGGAAAAAACTACCCTTAAAACGGTTCTTTTTCACACCGCTAATGCCCCCATAGTTAGTGCATAGCACCCCTGAGAGCATCCGTAGGAGATCAGAACTCGCCATACTCTTCATAGCCGAACTGTTTTTCGCATTGTCGTGTGAAGCTCTCCCTCACACTTGATGCGAGCTGTCTCTTCGCTCTATCAAGATTATGGATTCTTCTGAATCCTTTATCCCCATCTCTGGCACAGCTTAGCACTCCAAAAATGGCGATTTTTTATTTGGTTGGACTTAAAATTCGTCATATTGCGCAAAAACGGATTTTAAGACCGGAAAAGGCATAGAGCTTACACTGCAGTATAAGCCCTACGCCTGAGATGTGTTTGGATAAACTAAGTAAGGAAAAATTACTTAAGCTCAACCTCTGCACCAGCCTCCTCGAGTGCTGACTTAAGAGCCTCAGCCTCCTCCTTAGAAACACCCTCCTTAACAGCCTTAGGAGCTGCATCAACGAGAGCCTTAGCGTCACCAAGTGAGAGACCTGCAGCCTCCTTAACAGCCTTGATTACCTGAAGCTTAGCCTGACCAGCTGACTTAAGAACTACATCGAAAGTAGTCTTCTCAGCAGCAGCAGCCTCACCTGCAGCAGGAGCAGCAGCAACAGCAACAGCTGCAGCAGCAGGCTCAATACCGTACTCCTCCTTGAGGATAGTAGCCAATTCGTTTACCTCTTTAACAGTCAAGTTTACCAACTCCTCTGCCAATACTTTTACATCTGCCATAGTTGTAAATTTTATTAAATTTGTTTTTGTTTCTTGTTATTAATTATTTCTTTCTTCGAGAGTCTTTACCAGACCCGCGATCTTCTCGCCTGCATTAGCACGCAGTGCAGAGATAACATTCTTTGCAGGTGACTGGAGCAAAGCAACGATGTCGCCGATGAGCTCCTCTCTGCTCTTGATGTTGCACAGGGTATCCAGCTGATCATCACCAACATATACACAACCCTCTACGCATGCAGCCTTGATGATTGGCTTGTCGCACTTCTTGCGGAACTCCTTGATGAGCACTGCAGGAGCCTTACCAGTGTTGGTGAGCATAATTGCAGTTGGACCTGCAAGTACATTTACCAACTCAGCGTCAGCCTTGTTTACGCGCTCGAGAGCCTTCTCAAGAAGGGTGTTCTTCACAACGATAAGCTTAATCTCGCTGTCAAAGCACTTACGACGAAGTGTAGCGGTCTGAGCTGCGTTGAGAGCCTCGATGTTTGTGATGTAGAAGTGAGGATACTCGTTGAGCTGAGCAACAAGATTGTCAATTACGACAGCTTTCTGTTCTTTAGTCATTGTTTATATCCTCCCTTTATTTTGTTTCAACTGATTTAGGATCAACCTGTACGCCTGGGCTCATAGTTGTAGAGAGATAGATGCTCTGTACATATGTACCCTTAGCAGCGGATGGTTTGAGTTTGATAATAGTGCTCATTACCTCCTTAGCATTCTCCTCGATCTGCTCAGCAGTGAATGATACCTTACCAATTGAAGTGTGAACGATACCGTACTTATCAACCTTGAAGTCAATCTTTCCGGCCTTTACGTCCTGAACAGCCTTACCGACCTCCATAGTAACCGTACCGGTCTTAGGGTTTGGCATCAGACCACGAGGACCGAGGATACGACCGAGCGCACCTACCTTACCCATTACGTTTGGTGTACAGATAATTACGTCAACGTCAGTCCAACCTGACTTGATCTTGTCAACGAACTCATCCAAACCTACATAATCAGCGCCTGCTGCCTGAGCCTCTGCCTCCTTCTCAGGTGTACAGAGTACGAGAACTCGTACTACCTTACCTGTTCCGTGAGGAAGAGTTACAACACCGCGAACCATCTGGTTAGCTTTACGAGGGTCAACGCCTAAGCGCACGTCAATATCTACTGAAGCATCAAACTTAGTGAATGTGATTTCCTTCAGAAGAGCGGCAGCCTCACCGAGCTTGTAAGCCTTGTTTGGCTCAATCTTTGCGTAGGCAATCTTTTGATTTTTTGTCAACTTACTCATCTTTGTAATTTAATTACGCGTTAGGAAATTCACCAACTACGTTGATACCCATACTGCGTGCAGTACCAGCAATCATACGCATTGCAGCCTCAAGTGTAAAGCAGTTAAGATCTGGCATCTTATCCTTTGCAATCTCAGCAACCTGATCCCAGGTTACCTCACCTACCTTTGAACGGTTAGGCTGTGCAGAACCAGACTTGATCTTAGCAGCCTCTTTGAGCTGAACGGCTACCGGTGGCTGTTTTACGATGAAATCGAAAGACTTATCGCTATAAACTGTGATGATGACTGGGAGAACCTTTCCCGCCTTGTCCTGTGTACGTGCATTGAACTGCTTACAGAAGTCCATAATGTTGACTCCCTTAGAACCCAATGCCGGACCTACCGGAGGTGAAGGGTTGGCAGCACCACCTTTGATCTGCAACTTAATAAATGCAGCAACCTCTTTTGCCATAATTTTCCTGGTTTATTATTCTTTTTCTACTTGTGTGAAGCTCAACTCCATTGGAGTCTTGCGACCAAATATCTTCACTGAAACAACCAGCTTACGCGCCTCATTGTTGACACTCTCAATGGTACCTTGGAAGCTTGAGAATGGACCGTCTGTAACCTTTACGCTCTCGCCAACAACAAATGGTATAGCCTGTTCCTCCTCCATCTCGTTTAACTCATCGACGCGACCAAGAATGCGGCTTACCTCCTGTGGACGAAGAGGTGTGGCAATCAGGCGGCGGCTCTCTTCCTTAGTGTCACCAAGGAAACCGAGTACGTTTGGAGTATTGCGAATGATATAAGGAATTTGTCCGTCTAAGATGGCCTCTACCAACACGTAACCCGGATAAGAAACTCTCTCCTTTGAGACCTTCTTTCCGTTGCGGATGGTGTAGACCTTTTCTGTAGGAATAAGGACCTGTGATATCTGCTCCTCAAGACCATTGCGGCGAATCTCAGCATCAAGGTACTCTTTTACCTTATGCTCTTTGCCACCAATGGCGCGAACAACATACCACGCCTTCTCCTTCTTTGTTTCGCTCATAACCTATTAAATACTACTGACCGAGGTTGCCCAGGAGCTTGTATACTCCCTGCATAACGGTCTCGAACGAAACATCCATAACAAGTACGATCATCGCAAAGATCAGTGAAGCGACCATTACGACGATAGTAGAGCTCTGTAACTGAGCAAAAGAAGGCCATGTAACCTTCTCTACAAGCTCTTTATATGAGTCTTTAATGTATCCCATAGTTTTCTTTTTTTTATCTTGGCAGGAGCAGAGAGATTCGAACTCCCATCAACGGTTTTGGAGACCGCTATTCTACCCTTGAACTATGCTCCTATAAGTGGGAGAGGGATTAACCTCTCCCTATTGTTGTCGAGAAAAATTACTCAACGATAGAAAGTACCTGACCTGCACCTACTGTACGACCACCCTCACGGATTGCGAAACGCAGACCCTCGTTGATAGCTACAGGATAGATAAGAGTTACAGTGATTGTAACGTGGTCACCTGGCATTACCATATCTACACCGTCTGGAAGAGCAACCTCACCGGTTACGTCCATAGTACGGAGGTAGAACTGAGGACGGTACTTGTTGTGGAATGGAGTGTGACGGCCACCCTCCTCCTTCTTAAGGATATAAACCTCAGCAGTGAACTTAGTGTGTGGCTTGATAGAACCTGGCTTAGCTACAACCATACCACGCTTAACCTCCTTCTTGTCGATACCACGGAGGAGCAGACCTACGTTGTCACCTGCCTCACCCTCATCGAGGAGCTTACGGAACATCTCAACACCAGTACAAGTAGAGTTCATTGACTTCTCGCCAAGACCTACGATCTCAACTGGATCACCAACGTGGATGATACCTGTCTCGATACGACCTGTTACTACTGTACCACGACCAGTGATTGAGAATACGTCCTCAACTGGCATAAGGAATGGCTTCTCGTTCTCACGAGCTGGGATTGGAATGTAAGCGTCAACATGGTTCATGAGCTCCATGATCTTCTCCTCCCACTTTGGATCGCCGTTAAGACCACCGAGAGCAGCACCACGAACGATTGGGCAGTCCTCATCGAAGTCATACTTAGCGAGAAGGTCGCGAACCTCCATCTCAACGAGGTCGAGCATCTCTGGATCGTCAACCATATCACACTTGTTGAGGAATACAACGATCTTAGGAACGTTTACCTGCTTTGCAAGAAGAACGTGCTCGTTAGTCTGAGGCATAGGACCATCAGTAGCAGCAACTACGAGGATAGCACCATCCATCTGAGCAGCACCGGTAACCATGTTCTTTACATAGTCGGCGTGACCTGGACAGTCTACGTGAGCGTAGTGACGCTCTGCAGTCTGATACTCAACGTGAGCAGTGTTGATGGTGATACCACGCTCCTTCTCCTCTGGTGCGTTATCGATAGAGTCGAATGAACGAAGCTCAGAGAGACCCTTCTTTGCAAGAACGGTGGTGATAGCAGCAGTAAGAGTAGTCTTACCGTGGTCTACGTGACCGATAGTACCGATGTTTACGTGCGGTTTCGAGCGGTCAAATTTTTCTTTTGCCATAGCTGTAAAATTATTAAGTTTTTAAAAAGTTACTTTATATCTTTTTGTTTCAAGGTTTCTTTATACCATACAAGCAATACACCCCTATACTAAAGGTGTATTGCAAATATTAGAGCGGAAGACGAGGCTCAAACTCGCGACCCTCAGCTTGGAAGGCTGATGCTCTATCAACTGAGCTACTTCCGCAAGAAATTTGTGCCTCACTTTGCATTTAGTGGGAAGAGATGGATTCGAACCACCGAAGGTAAAAACCAGCAGATTTACAGTCTGCCCCATTTGGCCACTCTGGTATCTTCCCTTTGGTTGGTTATGATCTTGAGCCGATGGAGGGATTCGAACCCCCGACCAGCTGATTACAAATCAGCTGCTCTGGCCAACTGAGCTACATCGGCAAATTGTTGCTTCCCAACCGCGGTGCAAAGATAAGTGAAAAAATTTAATCTGCAAACTTTTTCGACAAATTTCTTCATTTTTTCTCAAAGAACCTCATTTTGCTCTCCCAGGGAGTCTCTCCGATGGGTTTAATTGCAAAATCGAGTGCAAAGATAGAATAGTTTTGTGAAAAATGAAAGAGTCTGGGCATTTTTTGTAAAAAAAGTTGAAGATTTCTTTATTTTTGGGGTATACCTATATATAATATATAAAGCACGAGCGGAAAATCGTGCTTTATATGCTATTTGCCATTGGCTGTTAGCCGTTGGCTCTTTATTAAATCTCGGCGAATAATTAAAAAAGTCACCACTTATCGCGGTGACTTGTTGTTAGAGTTTTTCCCTCCGTGTCCCTTTGGTGCTGGGCGATTGTGTGAATTTCCTCCCTTGTTTGGCGCGCCTTGAGGTCTTGTGCCAGGCTTGTGACCGCCGTACTGAGGTGGGCGCTGTCCGCCGTGTGACGGTTTACCACCTGGTCTGTTGCCATTATACTGTGGTGGGCGATGACCACCGGCCTGAGGGTGCTTGTTGTGGTTATTTGGGCGATATCCACTATTGTTTGGTCGCTCGGGTGAGTGATTTGGTCGCTGTGGAGGTCGCTGCACCTGGTAGCGAGGGCGATTGTGGTGGATATCCTTTGGCCTATTTCTCAGGTTTAGGTGAATATGTATGTGGCTTTTGTAGAAATGCTCTGCGGTGTAGTAGTGCGACTTCTTGTAGCGAACGGTGTGTCCGTAGCGGTCGGTAATGGTTGTTACG
The DNA here is from genome assembly GCA_045633445.1 of Alistipes sp. Taxonomy (GTDB): domain Bacteria; phylum Bacteroidota; class Bacteroidia; order Bacteroidales; family Rikenellaceae; genus Alistipes. Next base: position 61,426 of record JAZQYI010000006.1, on the reverse strand, counting down.
GGGCGTCCGAAGATGTCGGTTGAGTACTTTACGCGCTCAACGATAACTCCGTACGCATCGCGAATAGTGATAATAGTAGCACCGAAGATGTCAGTCTCGTAGGTGATCTGCTCGATACGGCGACCGAGTGCGTCGCTGACAGTGACAACGGTATTGCCGAGCACATCTACCTCTATGCGGTCTATGCGAGTTACGCGGCCATAGCTGTCGGAGTATTCAATTATCTGATTACCAAGGACATCGGTATAACTACGAGTTCTCAAATCTTGTGCGGATACATACTGGCTTGCAAGTGCGATTACGGCCAATACTAAAAATCTTGCAGTCTTCATAATGGAACAAATTTTAAGGTTAGACTGAGTGTTGTTTGCCGGCTCTTTTGTCTATATAACGCATATAGGCGAAAAAATATTGTACAACGGGTCTTTTGTGGCTCAATAGGTATTTTTACTGATTACTTTTTTAAGCTATTTATTACCTTTGTGTGGTTAATAATACACTAAACAATTATATATATGGTAGATATTTTTGAACGTCTTGAGAAGAATAGTGGCGGCCCGATTGGTCAGTATATGCAGAATGTACACGGCTACTTCGCATTTCCAAAACTTGAGGGAGAGATTGGCCCTCATATGCGATTCCGCGGAAAGATGATGCTCAACTGGAGCCTTAATAACTACCTCGGCCTTGCAAATCATCCTGAGGTACGTGAGGCAGATACGGCTGGAGCGGCTCAGTTCGGTATGGCAGCGCCTATGGGTGCCCGTATGATGAGTGGTCAGACTAAGTACCACGAGCAGCTGGAGCGTGAGCTTGCCGAGTTTGTGGGTAAGGAGGATGCTTTCCTGCTCAACTTTGGCTATCAGGGTATGATCTCGATTATCGACTGCCTGCTCACTCCGCGCGATGTTGTGGTATACGATGCTGAGGCTCACGCTTGTATTATCGACGGTCTGCGCCTGCACAAAGGTAAGCGCTTTGTCTTTGCGCATAATGACGAGGCCTCTCTGCGTCTGCAGCTTAAGCACGCGACAGACCTTGCTGAGGAGCAGCGAGGTGGTGTACTTGTGATTACTGAGGGTGTATTCGGTATGAAGGGAGACCTTGGCTTCCTCGATGTTATCGTGAAGCTAAAGGAGGAGTTCTCATTCCGCCTGCTTGTTGACGATGCGCACGGTTTCGGTACTATGGGCCCTGGTGGTCGCGGTACGGCGGCACACTTCGGCGTTGTGGATGGTGTAGATGTGCTCTTTAACACCTTTGCAAAGTCTATGGCGGGTATCGGTGCGTTTGTATCTGGCCCACGCTGGCTTATCAACCTCTTCCGCTACAATATGCGCTCACAGCTCTATGCAAAGTCACTGCCAATGCCGATGGTTATCGGTGCTCTGAAGCGTCTTGAGCTTATCCGTAACCACCCTGAGTACCAGGAGAAACTCTGGGAGATTACCCGCGCACTGCAGAGCGGATTTAAGGAGAACGGCTTCGATATTGGCGTTACACAGTCGCCTGTAACTCCTGTATATATGAAGGGCGGTAACGAGGAGGGTACAAACCTTATCGTGGATCTGCGCGAGAACTATGGCGTATTCTGCTCGATTGTAATCTATCCAGTTATCCCTAAGGGCGAGATTATCCTTCGCGTAATCCCTACCGCAGCACACACCATGGAGGATGTTGAGTATACCATCAACGCCTTCAAGGCTGTTCGCGATAAGTTTGAGTCGGGATATTATAGTTCTATGCCGATTCCGATGAAGGCTGATCCGGAGTTCAAGGTCCGCTAAGCATTTGTCGTGAAAAGGCAGCATTAGCTGCATATCCCTCAACTCCCCGAATGGGTAGTACGCTGAGTACAACCCATCCGGGGATTTTTCACGATATACACCTACTACTACCTTTTGACGACAAATGCGTGCAGAGAGTAAGTGGAGTGCAAATTTGTAGCACATCCATAAAATTCTACAATGGTTATTTTGTTGTCAGAGCGGGGTAGGTACCACGCTCGGTACATAAAACAACGAAGGGCTGTACTAATGCGTACTGCCCTTTGTTGGTTTATGGGTTAGCGGAAGTAGATGCCCCGCTATCACAACAAAATCTAAAAGTGTGAAACGGTTTCGCCCACAATAGCCGACAGCAGATTATTCGCTGCTGAAGAGGCACCGATGCGGAAGAGGTCTGTTGTAAGCCACTGCTCGCCCAGAATCTGCTCTACGATAGTATAGTAGAGTGCTGCATCCTGTGGACTCTTTACGCCACCTGCGGCCTTAAAGCCGACCATAATACCTGTCTTATCGTAGAAGTCCTTGATAGCCTGGCACATAACCACAGCTGCCTCTGGTGTTGCAGCAACGTCAATCTTACCTGTAGAGGTCTTGATAAAGTCTGCACCTGCAGCCATAGAGATAAGCGAAGCCTTGCGGATCAGCTCTGGAGTTTTGAGTGCTCCAGTCTCGAGGATAACCTTCAGAACTACATCCTCGTCCATCTCCGAGCGGATCATCTCCACCTCATTTGCAGCCTCGTCGTAAGCGCCAGTGAGCATCTTGCCGACATTGAGCACAATATCTACCTCGTCTGCGCCATTCTCAACAGCCATAGCAACCTCGAGCATCTTCACCTCAAGGAAGGTCTGAGATGCAGGGAAGCCTCCGCCGACACTTGTAATGCGCATAGGGGTACCATCAACAGCAAGACCAACGGTCTCGACAAATGCTGGATATACGCAGATAGATGCCACATTTGGCAACTCTGGGTATGCCTCACGGAAGGTTACGGTTCGGTTTGCGAACTCGGTTACAGACTCAACAGAGTCGTTGCAAGTGAGGGTTGTAAGGTCGATAGCTGAGAGACAGAATTTGTAGACATCTACATTTTCGTTCTTTGCAGCGGCAGCCTTTGCCTGTGCAACCACCTCTGCTACCTGCTCCGCACTCATTGCGGGAGCGTACTGATTAAGGATGTTACTATACTCCATAGTTATACTGTTTTTATTCTATATTTCTTACTCGTTTTTCCCACTCCCAAGCAGCCTGAAGAGTCTGCTCCAAGGTGCGCTCAGCGTGCCAGTTAAGCTCCTTATTTGCAAGGGCGGTATCTGCCCAGACGGCAACAACATCGCCCGCACGGCGCGGAGCTACCTTGTAGTTGAGTTTGAGATTATTTACGCGCTCAAAGGTCTTGACAAGTTCGAAAACTGATACTGCGCGACCTGTGCCGACATTGAAGATTTCGTAATTTGCTGCGCTTCGACCCTCGACCATACGACCAATGGCTGCCACGTGAGCCTTTGCAAGGTCGACAATGTCGATATAATCTCTCAGACAGCTGCCATCCTCAGTAGGGTAGTCATCGCCAAAGATTGAGAGACACTCGCGCACACCTGCGGCGGTCTGGGTGATATATGGTACAAGATTTTGCGGCACACCACGCGGAAGCTCTCCGATAAGTGCGCTCGGATGGGCTCCGATAGGGTTGAAGTAGCGCAGGGCAATACCCTTCAGCTCTGGATAGGCAGCAACAGAGTCTCGGAGGATATCCTCACACATCTGCTTTGTATTTCCGTAAGCACTTGTCGCAGCTTTGCGCTCGGTCTTCTCGGTTACAGGTAGCTCCTCGGCCTCGCCATAGACAGTGGCAGAGGATGAGAAGACGATATTCTGACGACCATACTCGCGCATAAGCTCGATGATATTCATAAACGAGAGTAGGTTGTTGCGATAGTACTTCATTGGGTCTGCAACCGACTCTCCAACCGCCTTGAATGCTGCGAAGTGGATTACAGAGTCAAAGTCGTAAGCCTTGAATACCTCGGCAAAGGCCGCCTTATCACAGCAGTCGACATTGATAAACGGAACATCCACACCAGTAATGGCACGCACGCCCTCAACACCTGAAAAATCAGAGTTGGAGAGGTTGTCAGCAATGACAACATTGTATCCTGCAGCGATAAGCTCTACCGCAGTGTGGGAACCGATATATCCGGCACCACCCGAAACAAGAACTGTTTTTTTGTCCATTCTTCTGCAATTTGGTACAAATATAATAAAAAATCTCTATATTTGTTATTGAAAACCTATTTTATATAGTTATGAGCAACATAATTACCGCACAGAACATTACCAAGCGTTTTACCGAGCACACCGCGCTGGATAATGTCTCGGTAGAGATTCCTGCAGGGTCGGTCTATGGTCTACTCGGACCAAATGGCGCAGGAAAGACTACACTTATCCGCGTAATAAATCGCATCACCGTACCTGATGAGGGGCGTATCCTTTTTGAGGATAAGCCGATTACACAGCAAGATATATACCGCATTGGATATCTGCCAGAGGAGCGAGGACTCTATAAGAAGATGAAGGTGGGTGAGCAGGCGCTCTTCCTGGCTCGTCTAAAGGGGCTGTCGCGCTATGAGGCGTTGGTGCGTCTGAAGGAGTGGTTTGTCCGCTTCGGTATTGAGGATTGGTGGGATAAGAAGGTTGAGGATCTGTCCAAGGGTATGGCGCAGAAGATTCAGTTTATCGTAACGGTGCTTCATAAGCCGAAGTTGCTCATCTTTGACGAGCCATTCTCGGGTTTTGACCCTATCAATGCCAATCTGCTCAAGGAGGAGATTCTTCGACTTAGAGATGAGGGCGCAACTGTAATCTTCTCGACTCACAACATGTCGAGCGTAGAGGAGATTTGCGACCATATTACGCTGATTAACAAGTCGAAAAACATCCTTTCGGGTCGTGTTGATGATATCCGCCGCAGCCACGGAAATAACATCTTTGCTGTTCAGTATCGTGGCGAACAGGATGTGCTCCAGCCGCTGGGTGAGTTATGCAGCGTGCTTGAGAGGGAGTATGATAGAATTTCGGGACTCACATCGGCAAAGATTCATATTGAGAACAACGACGATGTGCGTAGCGTGATTGCTGCCGTAAACGAGGCGGCAGAGTTGCGTAGCTTTACTGAGATTATCCCTAGTATGAACAATATCTTTATCCGCGCCGTAGAGGGGGCGTTAAACAAGTAGGGTTATGAGAAATATTGGTCTAATCATAATGCGCGAATTTAAGGAGCGCGTATACAAAAAGTCATTTATCATCACAACGCTGCTTATGCCGCTACTGATGGTGGTAATCAGCGTGGCACCGACGCTTATAATGGTCTTTGCCAAGGGTGAGACAAAGAGCATCTCGGTAATTGACAATAGTGGTATTGTTGCCCCTCGTCTTGAGAGCAATGAGGATGTGCAGTTTGTTGCCATTCCGGATGGTGATCTGCAGACAGAGTTGAAAAAGTCGCTTGAGAGCGAGGAGTTTGGATTGCTATATATCGGTGAGGATGTGGTGAAAAATCCGAATAATGTTCAGCTCTACACCAACAGCTCATCCTCTATGCTTATTGAGGATGCTATTACAGATCAGATTGAGGAGATTGTTGAGGCGGAGCGTCTGAAGGAGTACAATATCAGCGACCTGAAGCAGATTTTGGATGCGATAGAGGTCGATATATCGCTTACAACATTCCGAAATGACAACAAGGAGCAGACCGCCTCTTCATCGGCTGCCTCAAGTTTTATCGGTATTATTCTGGGATTTGTGCTCTACTTCTTCCTTGTTATCTATGGCTCGATAGTTATGCAGAGCATTATTGAGGAGAAGAACTCGCGAATACTCGAGGTGCTTGTATCTACTGTCCGCCCATTTGATATGATGATGGGTAAGATTTTAGGTGTAGCCTCTGTGGCCCTTACACAGATTGCAATTTGGGGCGTGCTACTGATTGTTATCAGCGCGGCGGTTATTCCGGCGGTTATGCCAGACGATATCCTTGCGGGTGTTGAGGCTGTTAAGGCGGGTGCAGATGCTGCAGCGTTGGCTACAGATGTAGATATGGAGGCGATAACGGCTCTGGCGTCGATTATGGATACAGGTTATATTGCTCAGATTGTTGTGCTGTTGCTGCTCTTTATGATGGGAGGCTTTCTGCTCTATGCGGCGATGTATGCAGCCGTTGGTGCGAGCGTAGATCAGGCGCAGGATGCTCAGCAGCTGACAACACCGATTATGATTCCGATTATCTTCGCCTTTATCCTCCTTACAATGGTGATGAATGACCCAAATAGCCCAGTTGTTGTCTGGAGCTCGATGATTCCGTTCACCTCACCAATTGTAATGATGGGCCGAATTCCGAGCGGTATTCCAACTTGGGAGATAGTAACCTCGCTGGTGCTGCTCTATGCGACATTTATAGTTATGGTTTGGTTAGCAGGTAAAATCTACCGCGTAGGTATCTTTATGCACGGCAAAAAACCAACCTTCAAGGAGCTATACAAGTGGCTCAAGTATTAATAAGTGCTTGCCAATAATAAAATAGGGCTGTTTTTGAACAGCCCTATTTTTTGTTATTTTGTGACATTTCGGAACGGTAGCTTGAGCACTCCGAAGAAGGCCTCACCAAAGATGCCGCTTGACATCTTTGAGGTGCCGGCAAAGCGGTCGATAAAGATAATCGACTCCTCGGCAATGCGAAAACCGTGCTTCCACGCTGTATACTTCATCTCAATCTGGAAGCCATAGCCAACCATCTGCACTCGGTCGAGGTTGATCTTACGTAGTACCTCAGCCTTATAGCCGACAAAACCAGCTGTAGCGTCACATACTGGCATACCTGTTACAATCTTTACATACTTTGAGGCGAAGTAGCTCATCAGCAGTCGACCAAGTGGCCAATTGACCACATTCACGCCCTTGACATAGCGAGAGCCGATAACCACATCTGCATCGCTCTCAAGTCGCGCTGCAAGGCGAAGCAGGTCGTCAGGGTTGTGCGAGAAGTCGCAATCCATCTCGAAAATCAGGTCGTAGCCAGCCTCCAATGCCCACTTAAAGCCTGTGATATAGGCCGTGCCCAAACCGAGCTTACCGCTGCGGCAGATAAGGTTGATGCGCTCTGGGTGGCTCTTCTGGCGCTCGCGGATAATATCGGCAGTGCCGTCAGGGGAGCCGTCATCCACAAAGAGCATATTGAACTGGCCATCCAGCGAGAGCACCTTGTCAATCATCGCCGAGACATTCTCCTTCTCGTTATAGGTCGGAATAATTACAAGTTTTCTCATACTACATCATATTTTCAAATTTTCTCTTTCCAAACATATAGCGCAACACTATCGCACCTCTATATATATATTGTGACTCGCACTTTGCATCGCTACGAATCTCTCTTCGCTCGGTAGCGAGTCGGTGGTGCCAATGAATAAAATCTCTCCATGCCGCAAAGACCGCCTTTGCACCCTCCTTGTCGCCCTTCAGAGCATAACTCATCGCGGCAGCAAAGTCGAGCACGGGCCTTACAATTGCCACCACAGCGCGTTGCAGTGGTGAAGCACAGCGGTAGAGCATTGCAAGGTTGTTGCGGTGGTTGAAAAATATTTTGCGCGGCGAAGAGGCCTGCAGCGTACCACCGCCCAAGTGATAGACAGCACTACGAGGCTCAACTATAACCTTCCAACCAGCAAGCTGCATACGCCAGCAGAGGTCTATCTCCTCCATATGGGCAAAGAAGTCGCCACATAGGCCGCCCAACGCAAGGTAGAGCTCTCGTCTTACACAAAATGCCGCTCCGCTGACCCAGAAGACCTCGCGAGAGTCGTCATACTGCCCATTATCGACCTCGATTGTGGAGAGTATACGACCGCGGCAGAACGGATAACCCAAGTAGTCGATAAAACCACCTGCAGCACCCGCATACTCAAACTTATCTGGCTCGGCAACACTCAGTATCTTCGGGCCAACAACTGCCACTGAACTATCCGCATCAAGGGTCTCGACAAGCGGAACAAGCCAACCCTGTGGCGTCTGGACATCCGAGTTGAGCAGTACGCAGTATTGGTAGCCGTCAAGTGCAGCAAGGGCGCGATTGTATCCCTCGGCAAAGCCGTAGTTTTTATCAAGAACAACCTTTCTGACCGTAGGAAACTCTGTATCCAACAGCTTTAGTGAGTCATCTGTTGAGCCATTATCGACAACCACAACATCTGCCCCCTCGCTGCCCTCAACAACCGATGGCAGAAAGCGACGCAGGTGGTGCTCTCCGTTGTAATTGAGTATGACTACGGCAACTCTATTCATTGTTACATACCTTTACGATTACATCTCAATTCGCCCGTCTCTGGATCTGGATAGAACTTCCAACGGCGGTGCGACCACATCCAACGTGCAGGATCACGCTGAATATCTTGCTCCAACAGACGGACATAGCGCTCGGTAATCTCGTGCTTTTCGACACTCTCTGTTCCATCATAAATCAGCGGCACATCGCACTCGTAACGCCCCGCACCTATGCGGCGCATACTAAAGTAGACCACCGGAAGACCGAACTTTGTCGCAAGCTGCTCGCCACCCTCAAAGAAGATGGTCGGGCGGTTGAGGAAGTTGAACCAATGCACCTCACCCTTTGGTGCTGCATTTTGATCAGAGGCAAGGCCAAGCATCATCGGTTTACCATTTACTCCCGTATCTTTATGCTCGATAAAGTAACGCAGGTAGCGCTGGCTTGGAACAGGTATCACATCCTCGAATGTTCTAAGGTGTAGGAAGAGATTGTCCCACGACTTATTCGAGAGCGGATGGTAGGCTCCAATCTCGCAGTAACCAGGCATATCCATACCTACAAACTGAGCATACTCCCAAAAACCACAGTGCGAGGCGAGGATGACAAAGTGGCGATCCTTTACAACCTCACGCACAGCGTCGGAGATATTGAACTTAATGGCTGCTCGTCGCTGCTCGTCGGTAATGCCCGCCATAGACATAGTGCAGATTATCACCTCTGCCATGTGACGATAAAACTCGTTGCAGATCTGACAACACTCCTTTTCGCTCTTCTCGGGAAAGGCTTTAGAGAGTTGTGCAAGTATCAACTTACGACGATAACGAACAGCAAAGCGCAAAACAACATAGATAAATGTTGCCAGCACTCCATATCTCCACCAATGCGGTGTTATTGCTACTGAGCGGCACAATAGCCACAAACTCTTGGCGCCAAATGTTAAAGTGGGCTTTACGTGGTTCATTTAGTTCAGGTTATTATCTCTTAGCTATATTGTGGGATTAATATCCCTTAATGTTTACTTTTATCTCGCCCGTCTCTGGGTCGGGGTAGTACTTCCAACGGCGGTGTGACCACATCCAATGTGCTGGCTCGCGGAGAATATCGCGCTCCAAATGGCGGACATATCGCTCGGTAATCTCGTGCTTTTCGACACTCTCCTCGCCATCGTAGAGCAGAGTCACCTCGCCCTTGTATCTGCCTGGTGCGACATAACTCATACCCAAGTAGAGCACTGGCAGATGGAACTTCATTGCAAGCTGCTCGCCACCCTCAAAGAAGAGCGTCGGACGGTTGAGGAAGTTGTACCAATGCACATCGCCCATCGGTGCTGCATTTTGGTCGGCAATAAGGCCTAAAAGCATTCGTCTGCCATCGACTCCGTCCTTTCGATGCTCCAAGTAGTAGCGTATCAGCTGACTGCTCGGCACGGGTAGTCCATCCTTGCTTACGCGGAAGTGGAACAGTAACTCATCAAAGAGGTTATTTGAGAGTGGATGGTAGGCAAATATAGCCTTATGACCCTCAAATCGGAGTGCTGAGAATTGTGAGTACTCCCAGAAGTTATGGTGCGATGCCATATAGACAAAGTCGCGACCCTCAACAATCCTCTTAACCTCGTCAGAGAGCGTTACCTCAAGCACCTCAAGGCGCTCTTTGTGGCTCATTCCTGCAAGGGTAACGGTACCGATAACTGTCTGAGCAAGGAAGTGGTAGTACTGATTACAAAGAGCTACAATCTCCTGTTCGCTCTTCTCGGGGAGTGATGTTGTGAGCTGTGCGATGATGAGTTTGCGGCGATAGTGCACAATATATCTCATCACAAAGTAGATGATATTGGCCAAGCAACCATATTGAAACCAACGAGGGGTTATTGCCACTGCGCGTGACAATATCCAGAGCACTCGCGCTCCAAAACTCATCTGACCCTCTTTGTGGTTACTCATAATCCTCTCCCTGCTCCTCTTCTGCCTCTGTATTTCTATTTTTAAGACCCTTTCCTGCAAGAACAATGACAAACTCGCCCTTTGGTTGCTGCGACTTAAAGTGTGCAATAACCTCAGAAAGTGTGCCACGCACGGTCTGCTCAAACTTCTTTGTTAGCTCGCGTGAAACGGCAACCATACGCTCAGGACCAAAGACCTCGGCAAGCTGCTCAAGACACTTTACTACTCTAAACGGAGATTCGTAGAAGACTATTGTGCGGCTCTCCTCGGCAAGTTCAGTTAGGCGCTTCATTCGGCCCTTCTTCTGTGGTAGAAAACCCTCAAAGCAGAAGCGGTCACACGGGAATCCACTCTGCACAAGGGCTGGAATACACGCTGTAGCACCAGGGAGCGTCTCGACAGCAATGCCCTCCTCAACACAGGTGCGAACAAGCAGAAAGCCTGGGTCGGAGATACCCGGAGTGCCGGCGTCAGATATTAGAGCAACATTTTTGCCCGCCTCGATAGCCTCGGCAACGGCACGAACGGTGGCGTGCTCGTTGAACTTGTGGTGTGAACGCAGAGGTTTGTCTATATGTAGGTGTTTAAGAAGCACAGATGAGGTACGAGTATCCTCGGCAAGGATAAAATCAACCTCTTCCAAAACGCGTATTGCACGCAGAGTGATATCCTCAAGATTTCCTATCGGCGTAGGAACAATATACAACTTTGCCATACTAACCCAATTTACGCTGTAACAGATCCATCATAAGTTTTGCACCCTCTGAAGATGGTCGCCAAGCAAAATTCTCGGCAATGTAGATTATGCAGTCGTCAAGGTTATCCATCTTCTCCAACTCGTCTATAGTCTGCTCATAGAGCTGATCGTCATCATCAAACAGATCGCGAATAAGCATAAATCGGTCCACTACGCTAATTGCGCTGCGCAGTGTGTCTACTGGTCTATCCTCTGCCACGCTCACAACTGGTGCAATTGTGTCGGCAATAGTAGTTGTTGGGGTGATAACCTCGCCTAAGACCTTGTTTTCGCCATCCATAATCGGCTCTACCTTTGGCTCTGCAACTGGCGCAGGTGCAGGAGTAGGAGCAGGGGTTGGCTCGGGCTCAACAACGGGCTCGGTCTTTGGCTCTACTTTTGGCTCAACCTTTGGTGCGGGAGTTGGCTCATCCTCGTAGAGAGCCATAATCTTGCGGCGTGACGGGGTGGAACGCTTTACAATCGGCTCGTAATCGCCAAAGAGTGACGGCTCAACAACCACACGCTTTGGCTCTGCTTCAACAACAGGCTCAATAGTAGGCTCTGGCTCCTCCTCTGGCTCAAATGCCTCGTCAATATCAAAATCATCCTCCGCCTCTGCGGTTGGCTCCTCCTCGACAACAGGCTCTGGGGTTGGCTCTGGCTCAACCTCTACTATTGGCTCAGCAATAGGCTCAGACTCTACGACAGGCGCCTCTTCGGGCTCTGCAACCTCCTCGTCATCCTCGGCTACATAGACCACCTCCTCTTCAGTCTGCTCCTCTTCCTCTGTAGCCTCCTCAGTGGCAGGCTCGGTAGGCTCGGCTATAGGCAGTATCTCCTCAGTGGGCTCGTCATCATCCTCGGGTATAATGAATTCCACCTCAATCTCTGGCTCGTCCTCCTCTTCTGGAACAAAAGGCGCAACGGGCTCTGCTGCAGGCTCATCTACAAGAACGGTCTCCATAAAACGCAGATTCTCATAGGCTTTGCGTATCTTATTGAGTGCCGCATCGCGGTCTATCTCAAGGTGATTTTTCTCAAAATCCTCAACGAGTGTTGCAGCTCTCAAAAGTTCCTCTTTTATCTCTCTAAGGTTCATATCTTGGTTGTATTATTTTCCAATCTGCGAATTTAACAATTTTTGCGAAGAATCCCAAGATTATGGGAATAAAAATTATATTTTTATTGTATCTGCTCTCTAAATATAAAAAATCAGCAGTGAAACCACCGCTGATTTTATGGATTGTTCCGTAAATATTGTCTATAATGATAGTGGATCAGTGTTCCACTCTCCGTCGGCCGACAGACAGATAACTGGGCGCTGTTTCTCAACGCTCTTGAGCCACTGATATGCCTTGTACATACAGTATCCATTACCCGCCTTTTCGCCACCCAGAGTGTAGGCAATGATGCACGAGTAGTTGCGTGTGCGGTAGTACATACCCTTCACGCGGTCGAGATACTCGCCGAGGAGCTGCGGGTTGTTTGAAGGGGTGCCACCTATGGTGCGATCAGTGCTACCATCGGTAGGGTTTATGGCGGCGCGCTCGACTACATAGATGCCAATCTTATCGCAGAGCTCATAAAACCAAATTGGCTGCGGATAGTCGGGCTTTAAGGTGTTGATACCCTTAGACTTAAGGGCGAGAATCTCTTTGCGAGTTTCGGTGCGATTTGCTGCGGCATTGTATGGAGCACTCTTGATAGTTATGGCTGTGCCGTTGCGGTAGATTTTGCCATTGTCAAAGGTGGTTTTTCCTGCGCCGATATAGAGCGGAATGTACTCCACAGGCTTGCTTCCACGCTTGATGTAGAGGGTCGAGCGGTAGAGCTGAGGCTTGGCTGAGCTCCACAGATAGCGAAGCTCCGCGCCCAGGTCTACTCGCACCTTGAGTGTGTCGCGACTTCTTCCAGGAACAATCAGCTCACGAACAGCATAATCGACCAGTTTTTTCTCTGGCGTATAGATGTCGTAACCTAGCGAAATAGTCTCCTCAAAGTTGAAACTATTGTCGGCAATAAGGTCGAGTTCGAGGTGGAGTTTTTTATCATCACCTACAACAATCGCCGCATCAAAATCGTAGATTGCTGTGCGGTGCTGCGCAAAGATGTAACAATTTGTAAAACGCTCAGTCTTAGATGCTTGCACTCCTTTATCAAGTTCGGCGCAAGATGATGGTCGTAGCAACAGTACAACCTTATTTGCACCTTGCTTAAGGTGTGGCGAAATGAAGTAGTCGGCTGGCGTTATACCATCCTCCGACGAGTGCGCCACAGCGCCATTTATAGCGATGTCATAACCCGAACGGATATTCTCAAGGTGGAGGTAGGTGTTGTAGTCGTTCCACGATGCGGGGATATTAACCTCCATCTCAAACATCTCAATAGCACCTAACTTTCCAGTGCTCTTGGGGGTGAAAGGTATATGATTTACCGTCTGCGAGTGGTTGGCAGTCAACGCATCCTCGCGAGTATCATAGAGTGTAAATTCACTACGAAGCACTCTCTGTGCCGAAATTGAGCCGCAGAGAGCCGCCATAATGGTAAATATTGCAAGTTTTCTCATAGTTTGTCCTATTACTTTGCAAAGATACGATTATTTTTTGTAACTTTGCGGGTTAGAATAGAAGAATACAATAACAAAACGAAAAATAACTATGCGTATTGCTGAATTACTTAAGTCTACCGCCTACAACACAGAGGTTGTTGTAAAGGGTTGGGTTAGAACAAAGCGTGGCAACAAAAATGTCGCTTTCATTGCTCTCAATGACGGTTCTTGCGTTGCCAACATCCAGATTGTTGTCGATCTGCAGAAGATTGCAGAGGATCAGCTCAAGAGTGTAACTACTGGTGCTTGCATCGCTGTTACAGGTACTCTTGTTGAGAGTCTTGGCGCTGGTCAGGGCGTTGAGGTGCAGGCTACCTCTATTGAGGTTTACGGTACTGCAGATCCTGAGACCTATCCACTTCAGAAGAAGGGCCACTCGCTCGAGTTCTTGCGAGATATTGCCTACCTTCGTCCACGCACAAACACCTTTGGTGCTGTGCTTCGTATCCGTCACGCGATGGCTTATGCTATCCACAAGTTCTTCAACGACAAGGGCTTCTACTATTTCCACACTCCACTTATCACAGCCTCTGACTGCGAGGGCGCAGGTGCTATGTTCCAGGTAACAACTATGGATATGAACAACCTGCCAAAGGGTGAGGATGGTGCTATCGACTACTCTCAGGACTTCTTTGGCAAGCCTTGCTCGCTGACAGTTTCTGGTCAGCTTGAGGGTGAGCTTGGTGCGCTCTCATTGGGTCAGATCTACACTTTCGGTCCTACTTTCCGCGCCGAGAACTCAAATACTCCACGTCACCTTGCAGAGTTCTGGATGATTGAGCCAGAGATGGCATTCTATGAGCTTGAGGACAATATGAACCTTGCTGAGGAGTTCCTTAAGTATCTTATCCGTTACGCCCTTGAGAACTGCCGCGAGGATCTTGAGTTTATGAACAAGATGTGGGACAAGGAGCTTATCGAGCGTCTGAACTTTGTTCTTGAGAACGATTTTGTACGCCTCGACTACACTGAGGGTATCCGCATCCTCCAGGAGTCAGGTCGCAAGTTCGAGTTCCCTTGCCACTGGGGTGCAGACCTTCAGTCAGAGCACGAGCGCTACCTTGTTGAGGAGCACTTCAAGCGCCCAGTAATCCTTATCAACTATCCAAAGGAGATCAAGGCCTTCTATATGAAGCAGAACGAGGATGGCAAGACTGTACGCGCTATGGATGTTTTGTTCCCAAAAATCGGCGAGATTATCGGCGGATCAGAGCGTGAGGCAGACTATGGCAAGCTTCGTGCAAGAATCGAGGAGCTTCAGATTCCGGAGAAGGATATGTGGTGGTACCTCGACACACGTCGTTGGGGTTCAGCACCTCACTCAGGCTTCGGCCTGGGCTTTGAGCGTCTGCTACTCTTCGTAACAGGTATGGGTAACATCCGTGACGTTATCCCATTCCCACGTACTCCGAAGAACGCAGAGTTCTAAAGTCTGCTGTGCTCCGGTTTGAGGCGAAAAAATGTTAGTTTATGGCACTTTCACAAAGACAACAACTACTGCAACAGCAGAAACTTTCGCCCCAGCAGATACAGATGATAAAGCTGCTGGAGCTGCCTGCGGCTATGCTTGAGCAGCGCATCAAACAGGAGATTGAGCAGAATATCGTCCTTGAGGAGGATCACTCCGAGACCGAGGGCGAAGAGCCAAAAGAGATATCTATGGACGAGTATCTGAAGGAGGATGATACCCCTTCATATAAGACTCGCCTTAACCACTATTCAAAAGACGACCGTCCTCGAAATTTTCAAATTTCGGGCGGTCGTTCTTTGCAAGAGTCGCTTATCGAACAGCTTGGTTTCAAAAATCTGAATGATATTGAGCGACAACTCACCGAGTTTATTGTCGGCAGTATTGATGGCGATGGTTATCTGCGTCGCGACCTGCAGTCACTCTCTGATGATATTGCCTTTACATTGGGTATAGAGGTGAGCATAGAGGAGCTGGAGCGCTTGCTCGATATTATCCAACACCTTGAACCTGTGGGTGTTGGTGCACGCGATTTGCGCGAGTCACTCTTGCTGCAACTAAGCAGCCAGCCGCTCGATACTCCGGCCAAAAAGCTTGCTTATACAATCCTGGAGAGCCATTTTGAGGAGTTTGTTAAGAAGCACTACGAGCGTATGCTTGCGCGACTGGGTGTTACGGAGGCGCAGTTCCGTGCGGCGGTGCAGGAGATACAACACCTCTCGCCAAAGCCGGGCAACCTCTTCTCTGAAGATAGCGATAGCGCGCCCTATATCATTCCTGACTTTATCCTCGAATATCGCGACGGAGTCTTTGACCTTCAGCTCAACTCTTACAATATCCCCGAGCTGAAGATTAACCGCCACTATATGGATGTCATTCGCCAGATGCAGGGCAAGAGTGACAGCCGTATGAGCGAACAGGAGAGGGAGGCTGTGCAGTTTGTCAAGAGCAAGATAGACGCAGCAAAGTGGTTTATGTCGGCAATAAAACAGCGCCACGATACGCTGATGCGAACAATGCAGACAATCCTTGACTATCAGCAGGAGTACTTTAAGGATGGCGACCGTAGTCATCTTAAACCGATGATACTCAAGGATATAGCCGACCTTACGGGGCTTGATGTATCGACCGTCTCACGCGTAGCGAATAGTAAATATGTGCAGACCTCGTTTGGTATAATTCTGCTAAAATCGCTCTTCTCGGAGGCTATGCAGACCACATCGGGCGAGGAGGTGTCGAGCTATGAGATTAAAAATCTGCTTGAGAAGTGCATTGAACAGGAGAATAAGCGCCGCCCACTTACCGACGAGCAGTTGATGAATATCCTCAACGAAAAGGGTTATTGCATCGCTCGCCGTACGGTGGCGAAGTATCGAGAGATGCTTGGGATACCCGTTGCCCGCCTGCGCAAAGAGATTTAGAAGCTGTCTAACAAGGCTACTTTGTCGTTAAGCTCGTGTTCAAAATGCTCACATACGCTTTAGTATGCTGTGCTTTTTCACACTTCGCAAGCCTAAAATTAGCTCTTGTTATACAACTTCTGTAGAATGGATATAATAGATAGAGAGTATCTTTTGATACTCTCTTTTTGTTTTGTTGCTAAACTTGGCACAAAGATTGCCCACTACTGCTGCGTAAACAAAAACATCAAAATTATGAGAAAATTTTTACTTTCATTATCGGTTGTAGTGGTTGTGTTGGGCGGTTTGTTTGGCTGTTCACAGCAGAGACAGTGGAATAGAGAGCAGCGACAGGCGTTGCGTCAGATGTTGCGTGAATATAGGGATTTAGCCTATCTTGAAAATCTGACAGAGGCAGAGTATATGCTCTTTGCCGATGAGGTGGCAGCTGCTATCGAGCAAAACTTTCCGGTCTATACGACATTTATCGAGATGCCTGCCGTGAACGATACGGTGCAGGTCTATGTGGTAACTACGATAGTCGACCAACTCAATGCCGATGTGCGTAATATGCGCCATCTGTTCCCGTATAACTCTCTGGTTCAGGCAAATGTATTGCCTTCGGGCCTTGACCGCATACAGCAAAATGCCTTCTACCGCTGCCTTGCGCAGAAGGTAAACTATACCTACCCCGATGTCGAGAGCTTTGTAAACGCTATGCTCTCGGATACCACCGCGGTATCGACCATAAACCAACTACAACAGCAGTGCGCCACCGACCTGTTCGGCTGGGAGATAGATATTGTTGAGATTGCGGATTAAAGCGGAAATAGCGTTGGCTGTTATCTGTTGCGGATTTAGGATAGCCGTAGGCTGTTCAATAAAATAAAACCCTTCACTTTCAAGCGAGCTTGAGTGAGGGTTTTCCTTTATTGCGCTATCTTTGATAGCATCCTAAATCCGAGAACGGCTGATGCCGTATTTTCACGACAACCTACTTTTGGCGGAAGTAGATCTGAATAGGTACGCCAGAGAAATCATACTGCTCGCGGATGTGGTTCTCCAAGAAGCGGCGATAGTTCTCGCGGATATACTGCGGCAAGTTGCAGAAGAATGCGAACTGCGGAGTAGGGGTTGGCAGCTGCATTGCATACTTGATGCGGATATACTTACCCTTCACTGTTGGTGGAGGTGTAGCCTCGATAATTGGCAGGATAAAGTCGTTGAGCTCCGATGTTGGGATGCGGCGTGAGCGAGAGTTGCATACGCGGATTGCAGTCTGGAGCACGTCGAGAATACGCTGCTTGTGGAGTGCCGAGGTGAAGATAATCGGAATATCGCTAAATGGAGCGAGCTTCTTCTCGAGGAACTCCTTCCACTCCTTCATTGTGTTGTTCTCCTTCTCGATAAGGTCCCACTTGTTGACAACAATCACACAGCCCTTACGGTTGCGGACAATCAGATTGTGGATGTTAAGGTCTTGAGACTCAATGCCCTGCTGTGCATCGAGCATCAGCACGCAGACATCTGATGCCTCGATGGCGCGGATAGATCGCATAACAGAATAGAACTCAAGATCCTCCATTGTCTTACCCTTCTTACGCATACCTGCAGTATCTACAAGGTAGAAGTCCATACCGTACTTGTTGTAGCGAGTATGGATAGAGTCGCGGGTTGTACCTGCAATATTTGTAACGATATTGCGATCCTGACCCAGCAGTGCGTTGGTCATAGATGACTTACCTACATTTGGACGACCAACAATGGTAATGCGTGGCAGATCCTCCAGCTCCTCAGCAGCACAATCCTCTGGCAGCAGCTTGAGAATCTCATCCATCAGCTCACCGGTACCGCTACCAGACATAGAGCTGATGCAGAATGGATCGCCCAGACCGAGTGTGTAGAACTCGTGCGAGTTGTAGATCATCTCGTAGTTATCAACCTTGTTGCAGACAAGGATCACACGCTTCTTTGCACGGCGCAAAATCTCCGCCATCATCATATCAAGGTCGGTAACGCCTGTACCTACCTCCACAAGGAAGAGAATAACATCCGCCTCCTCGATTGCGAGCAGCACCTGACGGCGAATCTCGTCCTCAAAAATATCCTCGCTGTTTACGGTGTAACCACCTGTGTCGATAATCGAAAACTCGCGACCAGACCAGTCGGTCTTACCATAGTGGCGGTCACGTGTGGTACCTGCCGTAGCGTCAACAATAGCCTGACGCTGACCAACAAGACGGTTGAACAGCGTACTCTTACCCACATTTGGGCGACCTACGATTGCTACAAGACTCATAATATGCTCTGTTTTATAATTTTATCCTCAAATTTCGGTGCAAAGATAACGAAAAGCTACGGGAGTACAAAATTTTCGGTAAGTTTCGTAGAAAAAGGGCATTTGTTTCACAAAAATTTACTATTTTTGTTGAGTATGAGGAGGTGTTTGCTGTTAATATTAGCTGTTGTGCTGCTGGGTGGTATTACACGAGGTGGAGTGCCTGGTGTGAGGACCGAGTTTGGCGTGGTGGCGGGTGTAGACCATCCCATCGCCAAGTTTGATATGGCGGGCAGTTCGGCGACCCTCAAGGCGAGCACTGGTTTTGCTGTCGGGGTGCATATGGGGCTGAGGATTGTCGGTATACTCGGCATTCAGCCAGAGATAATCTACTCCTACAACAAGATTGCGCTTGATAGTCAGAAGCAGGGCTTTTCGACCGAGATACGATGCAATACGGTGCAGATTCCGGCGCTTATCTCGCTGCGCGTGGGGCTTGTGAGGTTTAATGTCGGGCCGGTGTTCAACATCGTGGACAATCCGACCTATCTCGACCGAAAGGAGGAGAAGGTGCTCTTTGGAGCGCTGCGACCAACAATCTGTTATGCCGCAGGTGTGAGTACTTGCCTGATGGAGCGACTGATAATAGACGCAAGGGTAACAAGTGGCTTTAAGGCTATGGAGAACTGCATCTCCTACGATGCCAAGACGGCGGAGTATATAAAGACAACAATGATTAACGCACAACTAAAAGTAGGAATACTATTCTAATGATAGAGACAGAGGGTAAAACAATTTCGGTCGAAAATATCGACACCAGAGAGCTTTACGGAGCGAAGAATGTCTATCTCGAGCAGATAAAGGCACTCCATCCAAAGCTCAAGATTATTGCGCGCGGTCACACTCTCAAGGTGCTCGGTGCCAAGGGCGATATTGAGCGTTTTGAGCGCCGTATGCAGTCACTGATAGACTACTACGATCGCTACGGCCACATCTCAAAGGAGGTTGTTGACCAATCATTTGCTGCGGGCTTTACTACGGGTGATGCTCCAAAGGAGGGAGGTGCGCCTATTCGTGACAACGAGGCGATAGTTTATGGTAACAACGGCATTGTAGTCAAGGCGCGCACAGATAACCAGCGCAAGTTGGTCAATCTCTACGACAAGTGCGACCTTATCTTTGCCACCGGCCCTGCAGGTACTGGTAAGACCTATACGGCCATTGCCCTTGCGGTGCGTGCGCTCCGAGATCGTCAGGTGCGTCGCGTGATACTCACTCGACCTGCTGTAGAGGCTGGAGAAAAGCTCGGATTTTTGCCTGGTGATATGAAGGAGAAGCTCGATCCATATCTGCAGCCACTCTACGATGCACTGAACGATATGATTCCGCCGCTCAAGTTGCAGAAGTTTATCGAGGATGGCACCGTGCAGATTGCACCACTGGCTTATATGCGTGGTCGTACGCTCGACAACGCCTTTGTAATCCTTGACGAGGCGCAGAATACCACACGCTCGCAGATAAAGATGTTCTTGACTCGTATGGGTCGCAATGCCAAGTTTATCGTTACGGGCGATGTTACGCAGATAGACCTGCCACACAAGTCCGATAGCGGACTTGTGCGCGCAATGAATACAGTGCGAGATATTCAGGGTATCGGCTTTGTGGAGTTTGACCGTACAGATATTGTCCGCCACGAGCTTGTTAAGCATATTGTCGACGCCTTTGATCGTCAGGATAAGATTGAGGAGCAGCGTCGTCGTGAAGCTCGTGAGCAGAAGGAGAGTGAAAAAGAGATAACGAAATAGATAAAAACTTAAAACGACTTAATTATGAATAAGAATTTTAGCGCGCTCAGCCCGGCGCTTGTTTGGAAACATTTTGCGGCAATTTGTAACATTCCGCACCCTTCTCACCATGAGGAGAAGATTCGTCAGTATGTAGTAGATTTTGCTAAGGAGCAGGGTCTTGAGTATACTGTAGACGAGGCAAATAATGTCTATGTTCGTAAGCCTGCTACTGCGGGTATGGAGGACCGCAAGGGTATTGTTATTCAGGCGCACCTTGATATGGTTCCACAGAAGAACAACGACAAGGTTTTCGACTTTGAGAATGACCCTATCGAGGCATATATCGATGGTGAGTGGGTAACCGCAAACGGCACTACACTCGGCGCAGATAACGGTATCGGTGCTGCTGCAATTTTGGCAGTACTTGAGGATAAGACCCTTGTACACGGTCCTGTAGAGGCGCTCTTTACCGCTACAGAGGAGACAGGTATGGATGGCGCTTTCGGCCTTAAGGGTGGATTGCTGCAGGGTGATATTCTGCTCAACCTCGACTCTGAGACAGAGGGTGAGCTCTATGTAGGTTGTGCAGGTGGTCTTGATGCAAACATCACCCTCCCATACGCTGCCGAGGCTGCCCCTGCTGGCTATACTGCTTATGCAGTTGAGGTTAAGGGCCTTAAGGGTGGCCACTCAGGTATCCAGATTGGCTATCAGCGCGCAAATGCAAACCGCGAGCTGTTCCGTCTGCTCAACGCATCTGCTTGCGACCTTCGTCTTGCCTCTGTTGATGGTGGCGGATTGAGAAATGCAATTCCACGCGAGGCTACTGCCGTTGTGCTTGTTGCAAATGGTGATGTAGCAGCTTTCGAGGCAGAGGTTGCTGCATTTGAGAAGACACTTATTGCCGAGTTTGCAAATATTGAGGATAGTATCTCTGTTAAGGCTACCCCTACAGCAGTTCCTGCAGAGGTTATCCCTGCTTGCGTAGCATCAAAGCTCGCGAAGGCGGTTATCGGTGCTCCAAATGGTGTTGTTAAGATGTCAGTTGAGATGGAGGGTCTTGTGCAGACCTCATCTAACCTCGCGCGCGTAGTAAGTAATGGTGAGTGCGTGAAGATTCAGTGTCTGCTCCGTAGCTCTGTAAACTCAGAGAAGCACGCCCTTGGCGCAGCTATTAAGGGCGTATTTGAGCTTGCTGGTGCAACTGTTGAGCTCTCTGGCGACTATGATGGTTGGAAGCCAAATATGGAGTCGCCAATTCTGCACACTATGCTCGCATCTTACGAGTCGCTCTATGGTGTAAAACCAGCGGTGATGGCTATCCACGCAGGTCTTGAGTGCGGTATTATCGGTGGTAAGTACGAGGGATTGGATATGATCTCATTCGGCCCGACAATCTGCTTCCCACACTCTCCAGATGAGAAGGTTGAGATCGCTTCTGTTGAGAAGTTCTACTCATTCCTGCTCCACACACTTGCAAATGCACCACTAAAGTAGTGTTATGGCTGAACAGATAATCCCCGACCATTGGTTTGTTATTGTAAATCCAACATCTGGTTCGGGATATGGACTGAAGGACTATCCGCGCATAGCAAAACTGCTGCGCGATAATCAGATATACCACGATGCAGTCTTTACCGAGCATCAGTACCACGCCACAGAGCTTGCAGTAGAGGCGATTAATAAGGGGTATAGAAAGATTATTGTCGTTGGCGGAGATGGTACGCTCAATGAGGTTGTAAATGGTATCTTTATCCAAAAGGCGTGCGAGCCGAAGGATATTCGCCTTGCCGTTATTGCCGTAGGTACGGGAAATGACTGGGTGAGAACTTTCGGAATACCGTCGCACTACTCAGAGGCTATCCGTGCTATTAAGGAGGGTAAAACCTTTCTGCAGGATGTGGGCGCAGTGACATACACAGAGTCTAAATTCTCACAGACTCGCTATATGATAAATGTGGCGGGTCTGGGCTTTGACGCCTACACAATCTCTATCTTCAACCACAAGAAGGCAAAGGGGTTGAGGGGTAAGTGGCTCTATATTGCCAGCCTTGTCGAGGCATACTGCAAGTATAAATCGTCGGGTGTGAAGATTACCGTAGATGGCAAGGAGATATATAACAATCTGCTGCTCAGTATTGCCGTAGGTATCTGTAAGTTCAATGGCGGCGGTATTCTGCAACTCCCAAAGGCGGTTGCCGATGATGGTCTGCTCGATATCACCCTTATCAAGCCGCTCCACTGGTGGCATATTGTCTTCCGTCTGCGCCGATTGTTCAATGGTGGAATATACTCTATCGGCCATATCCGCCACGCGCAGGGAAAACATATTCACATCGAGTCGACGCCTCCAATTCTTTTAGAGTGCGACGGCGAGCTGATGGGCGGCACCGATGTCGATATAGAGGTTGTTCCGCAAGCTATTCGCGTAGTGGTGACAAAAGAGTTTTTAGAGTCTCGCAAAGAGTAATAAACAAAGGGCGTGTCCAATACTGGTCACGCCCTTTGTCTTATCTGTAGCAGGGATTACTCCTCGTCTACCTCGGCCATTGTGTGGTAAACGTTTACTACGTCGTCATCCTCCTCGAGCTTCTCAACGAGCTTCTCAACTGCCTCGCGAGCCTCTGCATCGAGCTCCTTAGTGTCGGTTGGGATGCGAACGCCCTCACCAGAGATAATCTCATAACCCTGGTCGTCAAGCCACTTCTGGATAGCACCGAATGACTCGTAAGCAGCGTATACAGTAATGCCGTCCTCCTCAGCGTAGAACTCATCCACGCCCAGGTCGATCATCTCGAGCTCGAGCTCCTCAGGATCTACACCCTCAGCAGCCTTGAACTTGAATACACACTTGTGCTCGAACATAAATGCCACGCTACCTGAGTTACCAAGGCTACCGCCGCACTTGTTGAAGTACATACGAACGCTCGCTACAGTACGGTTTGTATTGTCAGTAGCAGTCTCAACGAGGAACGCTACGCCGTGAGGGCCATAACCCTCATATACAACCTCCTTGTAATCAGCTGCATCCTTATCGGTTGCACGCTTGATTGCACGCTCAACATTCTCCTTAGGCATATTCTCTGCCTTAGCATTCTGCATAAGGATACGCAGACGAGTATTTGCGGTTGGATCTGATCCACCTGCCTTAACTGCAATCTCAATCTCCTTACCAAGTTTAGTGAAGACGCGAGCCATATGACCCCAACGCTTCATCTTACGCGCTTTACGATACTCAAAAGCTCTTCCCATAATTGCTATATTTTGTTATATTTTTGATTTCCAGACCGCAAAGTTATAAAAAAGTTGATAATTTTCTTAACTTTGCACTAAGAAACTGTTTGAAATTTATTCATTTCGTTCTTTTAAGTTGTTTACGACTCTGTTTTCGCCTAATTCTCGTTACATAGCAGAGGCTATGCGCCTCAAATCAGACGAAAAAAATAGTCACAAAATAGCCATAAAAAATTTCGCGAACAAATTGAACCAGTTTCTAAAATAGTAACAATTTTTCAAATATGGATAGAGAAATAGCTCTTGCACTTGAGGTGCTCCGCAGTGGCGGAATTATACTGTACCCAACCGACACAGTCTGGGGAATTGGTTGCGATGCGACAAATGCCGAGGCTGTGCAGAAGATTTACAACCTTAAACAAAGCACCGACAAAAAGTCGATGCTTGTCCTCTGTAAGGATGCCGATATGGTTGTCCGCTATGTCAATAAGGCTCCGGGTATTGCCTTTGAGGTTATGGAGATGTCAACAAAACCGCTCACCCTTATCCTTCCAGGTGCATCGGGCGTAGCGGCAAACCTTATCCCCGAGGAGGGTACTCTCGGCGTGCGTGTACCTAACCACGAGTTCTGCCAGAAACTGCTCTATAAGTTCGGTAAGCCTATTGTCTCAACCTCTGCCAATATCTCTGGCGAGAAGACCCCAAAGAAGGTTGCTGAGATCTCTAAAGAGATTATCGAAGGTGTTGACTTTGTCGTAAATCCTCGCTTTCAGGGTCGCCCAACAGGACAGCCAAGCTCCATTATTGCTTTTGGAGAGGGGTGTGAGGTTACAATCATCCGCCCATAGCCTTTGTTGTGAAAATACGGCATTAGCTGCACATCCCTCATAGTCCCGAATGGGAAATACCGAAGTATGTCCCATCCGTGTATATATCACGATGTACGCCAACCGACGCTGCTCGTGAGGGCAGAGGCTGCTTGCAGACTATGCCGAACTGCGAGGAGGAAAATCCATCTTCAGATGGATTAGCTACGCACTTTTGACGATAAAATAGTGTATAGATTGAGCGGCGAGCAAACCTTGATTTGCCAATAGCTAACAGCTAAAAAATGAAAAAACTTATCTCAATATTTATTCTGCTTTTTGCAACTTTCACTGCCTACGGTCAGGCAGAGAAGAGCATTGTTATTGACCAAAAGACATTCCGCCCAGTACAGAGCGATATGCTTACGGGATATGCTGTGGATGAGATTGTGGTTGATAGTTCGCGTCGTCCTTGTGCCCGTATCAAGGTGAAAATCAATCGTATGACAAGGGCGGAGATTGACCAAATTGAGGTCAAGATAGCCACCAACAACCAGCTGACAAAGTGTAGAACGGCGGACTATGAGACTGGCCTGATTCTCGAGATGACAGCAAAGCCTCAGAGTCGATTTTACTTTGTACATCCAGAGTTTGGTGAGTCGAACGAGGTGTTGCTCAACCTTGAACCGAACAAGGAGTACTATATTGAGGCATATCTTAATCAGAGCTTCTCGATTGTCGTAAATAGCAATGTTGCGGGGGCCAATGTCTACCTTGACAATATCCACAAGGGGCGTACCGATAGCAACTTCTCGCTGACAATTGCCGAGGTGATGATTGGCGACCACGCTCTGCGTGTAGAGTATGGTAATAGCAAGTTTGAGCAGCAGATTACAGTCAATAAGAGCAATATCTTCTTCCGTCAGAATGTAAATGTTGAGGCATCAAAGCCTCAGTTTGTGGTCTTTGTGGTCGAGCCGAAGAGTGCCGTTGTGATTATTGACGGCAAACTCTACACACCGCAGGATGGCGTTGTGACAACGGTGCTGGAGTCTGGTAGCTACAACTACTCAATATCGGCAAAGAACTACCACGAGGCGAAGGGTACATTCTCTGTGGCGGGCGCAAAGGTTGAGAAGAGTATTGCCCTCGACCCTGCCTATGGATGGTTAGAGGTTAAGGGCTCGCAACTTGAGGGCGCGGCGGTATTTGTCGATGATGAGTTTATCGGCACAGCGCCAGTAAAGAGTGGTACTCTCTCAAGCGGAAAGCATACGGTAAAGATTGTCAAGGAGTTATACGACGCCCATACCGCTGTAGTGACAATCTCCGACAATAAAATCACCACCTACAATCCGACCCTCTCGGCAGACTTTGCAAATGTTACCATCAACGCAGTTGAGGGTGTTGAGATATGGATTAATGGCGAGAAAAAAGGAACAAAAGTGTGGAAGGGTCGCCTATCAACGGGTGCCTATATCTTTGAGGCTCGTAAGGCGGGCCATAAAACAACAACTCTTACAAAGAGTATCTCGGCAACCCCTGCATACCAGGTCTATAACCTCGAAACGCCTACTGCAATCACGGGCGGTGTTGTTGTGACAAGTAACCCCGCTATGGCAGATGTTGCGGTGGATGGCAAACTGGTCGGTAGAACGCCGATCTCGCTCGATAATCTGATTGTCGGTCAGCATACAATCACAATCTCTAAAGAGGGCTATAGTAAACACACAGAGCAGATTACGGTTTCGCAAAACAAGGGCGTAAATCTCGATATTACTCTGCACAAGGGCACCAAAGGCCCATATAAAGTTGGCGACTTCTACGACGTAGATGGGGTAAAAGGCGTGGTTACAAGTGTCAATGGCGCGGGTTATACAGGTACTATTGCACTGCTTCCGCAGTCGGCAACCCGCGCAGATGTAAAGCAGTACAAGGTTGGCGACATTATCACTATCGACGGCGTTAAGGGAGTTGTCTTTGAGGTCGATGCAACCGGTTTTAGCGGCAAGGCGGTAAGTATGACGCAGTCGAAGAGTCAGTTGCGTTGGACAAACAGAACAGCTACAGAGATACAAGAGAAAGGACTTGATAACTCAAATGATGGTAGCGAGAATGCAAAAACACTCCGATCTTTTACAAGTTATCCAGCATTCGATTGGTGTCAAAAACTCGGTAAAAGCTGGTATCTGCCTGCTAAAGATGAACTTGTGGCAATATACAAGAATAAGATAGCAATTGATAAGCGTTTGAAGACAAAGCTTGGCAACAACGCCTATTGGTCATCTACAGAGAAGAGTCAATTTTATGCGCATACTGTTGGAATGAAGTCGGGTAATGTGTATAGTAATTACAAGAACAATAGTTCCTACTATGTCCGTGCAGTAGCAAAATTTAGTGAGATAGTAGAGGAACGACATTTTACAGCCTATCCTACGACTAAAGGCCCATATAAGGTTGGTGATTTCTATAATGAAAGTGGTAAGATGGGTGTGGTGTATGAGGTTGATAGAAGTGGCCGATTTGGTAAAATTGTCTGTTTGGAGGATGATATAAGAAAAAGTGCGTCAGGGTGGAGTTATGCCACAACAGCAGAGTATAAAGCGTTTGCAATAAATACGACGGTGCTCAGTGCAATAAATGAGACTCTTCGTATTTATGGAGAGCCTATATCAGATAGTGCATATATACCTTCTGATATGAAGAGGGAGTGGCGTAGTACAAATAGTATCGGCGACAGAGACTCTTATCGATACATATACCACTATGTGTATAATTACAGAATGACAACCAAAGTAGTCCGAGCACAAGAGCCTCCAACGGGCAATAGACGTGCTGTATGCAGTTTCGGAGGTGGCAAGACCAAAGCTCCGTATGCAGTAGGCGATTACTATAATGAGAATGGTAAAGAGGGTATTGTCTTTGAGGTTAGTGCAGATGGTATGCACGGCAAGATTGTATGGGGAGTTACCATTGCAAGTTGGCAACATAAAGGCACCAAACCTGTTCTAATAGGTGCAATGGATAGCGAAGATGGAATAAATAATACCCAGAAAATAAAGAGTCTCCCTAATTGGAGAAAGACTTATGGCGTCTTTGTAGCGTGTGCCACTTTGGGTGAAGATTGGTATCTTCCTTCATTAGAAGAGGTGAAACGTATAAATGCAAACAGAAATATTATCGATGCGACTTTTGATGCGGTGACAAGATACGGTAGCATTAAGAGTATGGACGATAGGAAACTGAGGGACTGGGAATGCTCGACATCTACAGAGGTCGATAAAAAGAAAGTTTGGGCTATAGATGCGGATAATAAGACAGCGCAGTGGCCGAAGATAACGAAAAAGCCTCATAGCATCTTCCCTGTCGCAAAATTCTAATCTGGTCTAATTCTTGCCTACACTTTTTTGTGGGCAAGGTGAAGTACAATATGGCGTTGGTGGCATCGAATATTCTGTTCGGTGCCAACTTTTCGTTTTATGTCTCGCTGACGGAGTATTATCTTAGTTTTCAGCAGATTTTTATGCTGCAGGTGGCCGTGGCTGCGCTCTTTTTTATCCCCTTTGCGCTCTTCTCGCGTCGCTCGTATAGAATTACGATTGAGGATTTTGGAACGATATTTATCGTGGCGCTGATGGTCGTCTACGGCTGGATGTATATGTTGCTGTGGGGCGCATCAAAGACCAGTCCGATAGATGCCTCGACAATCGCCACGCTCGGGCCGGTATTTACCCTTATTGTCGCCCGAATAGTCGCTCCGCAGAGGCTCTCAAAGGTCAAAGCTGTTGGTGCTATAGTTGCAATGAGTGGGGCGGTGGTGCTACTTGTCGATCGTGGTCGTAACTTGTTAGGCACGGCAGATGAGGCGTTTGGAAATGCCCTTGTGCTCTGTGCGGTGGTGGCAACGTCGGCAAATACGGTGTTGATCCGCAGTCAGTTACGCCGATATAGCGCAACGGTGGTGATGGGGTGGTACTATATCGTGGGTTTTATTATGGCAGCACCCTTTTTCTGGGGGCAGATTGTGGATATAAACCCGTTACGGTTGCCACTTCTGCCGCTGTTGGAACTTATCTACATCCTCTTTTTCGGTACGGTGCTGCCGATGTGGTTGCTCTACTACGGAGCCTCACACCTAACGGCTGTACATACGGCGCTCTATCGTTATATCCAACCCGTTGTGGCGTCCGGGCTCTCACTACTCAAGGGTCAGAATATAATAGACCGCGCCAATATTGTTGGCGCGGTGCTAATCTTTACGGGAGTTGTCTTTGTTGTGGCAGGGAATATAATCAGTAGTAAGCTCCTCTCTGCCACAAGGGTTAAGTCTACTTAAATATATCGTTCAGCAGCGCCGCTAGACGGTAGCCTGCACGGGCCATTGTCTTGTCGTTCATCGGCTCGAGGCGGTTGTCCTGCTCACGTGACATTAACATATCGGGTGCTGCCCACTGATACAACGGAGCGGCAAGCGATGCCATATCAGCAGCCCAGTGGCGAACGTCTCCCTTGCTAAATCTCTCTTTGTCAGCGCCGTAGCAGACCTCAAGGTCAGCTGCAAAGAGCTCGGCAGAGTACGATGCGTGGCGACCAATAAGGTTTGACTCCCAATATTTACGCCAAGAGGTCTGAGTAATCTTCGCCTTCTTGCCCGTAAAACCGTTTGAAATCTCAATTTTGAAGTTGCGGCGAGAGTTAGGGATATTCGCAATCTTAACGTGCGCAAGATTGTGCATATCGGCAACAAGGTGGATTACCGTTTTCAGTGTCGCCACAACGGTTGAGTCGCTATGCTCGGCACGGTTTTTCAAAATCTCTGCACAACGCTCAATCTGCACAACGCCATCTTTTGTAGAGTTTGTTGTCGATTTTAGCTCGGCATTAACATTGATGTAGTGCCACACAGCGGTATGTTTTGTCGCCTCCTCCTTGACGATAGTCTGCAGCCACCAAGAGTTTGAGGCCATATCGCCACCAAGAATCTTTGTCACCTCGCTCTTTGCCTTTTCGGTAAGATTTTGCTCGGCAAGGGTAGCGATGCACTGCTGTGCAAACTTGTTCC
The DNA here is from genome assembly GCA_045633445.1 of Alistipes sp. Lineage (GTDB taxonomy): Bacteria > Bacteroidota > Bacteroidia > Bacteroidales > Rikenellaceae > Alistipes. The sequence goes on along the minus strand of JAZQYI010000006.1, from coordinate 31,995 downwards.
AAGCTGATGCTGTGCCGATAGCTAACAGACAGAACACCAATACTATATATCGTTTCATAATCGCCTATTTTGAGAATATTTCGTTCAATATTTTTGCTAATCTATATCCGCCACGAAGCGCCTGTTGCCTTACAATCTCCTCCATTCGTGCGTGGTTCTGCTCAGATATCTCAGTAATCTCGCTGTGTACTGGCAGTAGGGTGTATATCTCGCGCATCTGCTCGGCATTGGCAAGTGCCCAGTCGTTTGGTGTACCCTGGCAGATCTCTGCAATCTGCTCCTCGGTGAGAGTGTCGTACTTTGCGGCGATATGGTCACACTTCATACCTTTATTATAGTAACCTACGCTACCATCCCAGAAGGAGTGGAAGCCCAGTTTCTGGCCATTCTTCCTTACAGAACGCTGCTTGAGATTTGGCTCCTCAGGGCTGTACTTTGTGTGTACAGGGCAGTGCATATCACCCACCAGGTGAATCAGATACTTGAGGTTGTCAGCAACAAGAGAGTCCTTGAGTTTGTGATACTTACGCATCTTTTTGCAGATACGGTTAATCTGGAGTGCGGCGTTGTTTACCTCGCCCTTAATCTGCTTATTATCTACATCTACAGGTACGCTATGCCAAGAGGATGTGTGTTCAAAGCCTGGGCAATTACGCCAATAGTCCATCCAAGCGGAGTAGTAGGGGAGGTTGTGCTTAAGGTAGGCGCGACACTTCTCCTTCGCCTCTTCGGTCATATGCCTCTCGGCAATAACGGCGATAGTTGCGTGGCCGATATTGTTCCACGCACTTACGCTCTGTGTGGCTGCGTAAGCGAGTACTACAGCCAGTAGGGTTAAAAATCGTTTCATACTATTTAGGTTGGTTTTATTCCTTATTTTTTGTATCAATACAGATTGTCACAGGACCATTGTTTACCAGCGACACCTGCATATCGGCACCAAACTCTCCCGTCTGAACCTTTGTGCCGAGGAGTTGCTCAAGGCGGGCAACAAACTGCTCATACATCGGGCGCGAAATAGGCTCTGGTGCAGAGCGAATATATGACGGGCGATTACCTTTTTTGGTCGATGCGTAGAGGGTAAACTGACTCACAACAATCGCACGACCATCCACTTGGGTAATATCGAGGTTCATCACGCCATTCTCGTCATCAAAGATGCGGAGGCGTGAAATCTTGCCTGCAAGCCACTCGATATCCTCAGCCGTATCTGCCGCCTCGACACCGAGCAGAATGAGTACTCCGTGCCCAATCTCCGCCACTCTTTGCCCTGCAATATCTACAGAGGCACTCTTAACTCTCTGAATAACAGCGCGCATAACTACAATCCTGCTTGAGATTGAGCAAAGAATAACCAGAGGTTGTCATCTGTCGGAACAGGTGCCTCGATAGTGATGTTCTCCTTGCGTACGGGGTGGATAAACGACATACTGCGTGAGTGGAGCGAGATGCCGCCATTTGGATTTGAACGCTTTGCACCATACTTCAAATCACCCTTTATCGGACAGCCAATCTTCGAGAGCTGTGCGCGAATTTGGTGGTGACGACCTGTCAGCAGCTCCACCTCAACAAGGGTGTAGCGCTCAGATGCACCGAGAACTGCATAGCGGAGCACGGCACGCTTAGCATCACCCTTTGGGGTGTTGTAGCAGTAGGAGCGGTTGCTCTTGCCGTCGCGCAGAATGTAGTGAACAAGCTCGCCACTCTCTGCCTGCGGGCGGTTTTCGACTACGGCCCAGTACTTTTTGCTAATCTGCCCACCACGAATCATCTCGTTCATACGAGCAAGAGCCTTTGAGGTCTTGGCAAAGAGCACCACGCCACTTACGGGGCGGTCTATGCGGTGTACAACGCCCAAAAAGACATCAAACGGCTTGTTGTCGCGCACCTTGATAAATGCCTTAATCTCATTCTCAAGCGCCGAATCGCCATTTGGGTCGGGTTGTACAAGGTCGCCACAACGCTTGTTTACCACAATAAGGTGGTTGTCTTCAAATAGTATATCAGTGGGTTTGAACATAAAATACTCTGTTATAATTGAAATGTAAATGGGAGCAGTGCCTCGGCATTGTCGACAATAGATGCTGTGCCGTTACCGCTCATAATCAGACGGATAGCTGTGCCCTGACGACGCTGCACATCGAGGATAACCTGACGACAAGCACCGCAAGGGTAGCACTCGCGCTCTGATGGGTCCGAAGCAATAGCCAGCGCCACAACAGGATCGTCAGAGTGGATGGCCTCGGCATAGTAGAGCACACTACGCTCGGCGCAGATACCTGATGGGAAGACCTCACTCTCGGAGTTAGCTCCGTGAAGAATCTTGCCGCTCGCAAGGCGTACGGCAGCACCAACGCTGAAGCCTGAATATTTAGGATATGCCCTCTTTAAGGCCTCTTGTGCCTCTGCCACAAGCTCTTTGTCGGCAGCGGGTAACTGTTCAATAGAGTACTTGTAGTAACCGATTTCGATTTTTTTCTCCATAGTCAAACTCTTTAGCACACAAATATACAAAATTGTTGCAAATTGTCCAAAAATGTAACTATTTTTGCGCTATGTACATCTGGGGTGACGATAGACCATACAACAGCTATGCTGCATATTTCAGGCGATTGTTCGGCAGTCGCGTGCAGAAGGTTGCGGTCAATGCGGGCTTTACCTGTCCGAATCGTGACGGAGTAATATCTACTGGCGGCTGTACGTTCTGCAACAACTCAGCCTTTACACCCTCCTACTGCCAACCGACAAAGAGTGTATCGGAGCAGATTGCCGAGGGTATAGAGTTTCACCGCCGAAGATACCGCACAGCAAGTCGTTATCTCGCTTATTTTCAATCGTTTTCAAATACCTATGCGCCACTCGATGAGCTTAAAAAACTCTACGATGAGGCACTACAAAATCCGCTTGTTGCGGGTATTGTTGTCGGTACTCGCCCTGACTGTGTGGATGAGGAGAAACTCGACTACTTCGCATCGCTTGCCAAGAGCCACTATGTGGCACTTGAGTATGGCATTGAGAGCTGCGATGACGCTGTGCTCGCCTCGGTCAATCGTGGTCACGATTTTGCTACTGCTCAGCGCGCTGTGCGGATGACTGCCGAGCGAGGAATTCACTGCGGTGCCCACTTTATCCTCGGCCTGCCAGGACAGAGCGACGAGGAGCTTATTGCCCAAACCGATATAATCAACACTCTGCCGCTTACGACGGTTAAGTTTCACCAGCTGCAGGTTTTTCGCGGTACGACAATGGCCGAGCAGTACGATGCCGATCCCGAGAGCTTCCGTTTTTGGACGGTTGAGGAGTATATCGAGCTCTTCTCGGAGATACTCGCAAAGTTGCGCCCAGATATTGTTGTGGAGCGCTTTGCCAGCGAGGCTCCACCGCGTTATCACTACGGCAGAAACTGGGGTTTGGTAAGAAATGAGACACTTTGGATGATGCTTGAGAAAAGATTATTGGAAAAAAATGTATATCAAGGCAAAAATTTTGTACCTTTGCGACATTAATAACCCCTTTCTGATATGATTGAGTTTGGTAAATCGAACCTTTTGACTGCAGTCAAGGAGTATGTACTGATGACTGTCGGTATGTTCTGTTACGCCTTTGGTTGGATTGGATGTATCCTTCCGGCAAAGTGTATGGGTGGCGGTGCATCAGGTCTGTCACTGCTTATCTACTACGCTACAGGTGAGACAATTACAATCGGTGTTATGGTGTTTATTATCAATGCCATACTGCTGATTATTGCAGGCTTTATTGTGGGCTGGAAATTTGGTATAAAGACCATCTTCTGCGTCTGTATGCTCTCGTTTGCAATGTCTACAATGCAGGAGATTTTTACTCAGCCTGACGGTACAATCCTCGACATCTTCCATCTCGATAACCGCCTGCTCTCGACAATCCTCGGCGGTATCTTCTCGGGTGTCGGTGTTACAATGAGCTTCGCTCAGGGTGGCTCTACAGGTGGCGTGGATATCGTTGCAATGATTATAAATAAGTACCGCACAGTCTCTTACGGTAAGATCGTTCGCGCAATCGACTCTGTAATTATCGCCGCTGCTCTGCTTCTGCCAGAGTCTGCACAGATTGGTATTGATGGCGTTGTCTACGGTTTTGTTATGACTGCGGTATTTAGTTATGTTGTCGATATGCTGATGACCGGTAACCAGCAGTCAAACCAGATTATGATTGTTTGCCAGGACTATCAAGCTATGGCTGACGCTATGAACAACACCGCACACCGTGGTGCAACTGTCATCGACGCAAAGGGTTGGTATACTAAACACAACCACAATATCGTGATGGTCGTTTGTCGTAAGCGCGACACCCCAACCATCCTCAAAATCGCCCAGCAGGTCGATCCAGATGCCTTTATTACTATTGGATCGGTTATGGGTGTGTATGGTAAGGGTTTTGATGCCCTTAATAAAATTTAGTTTTGTTGTGAAAACACGGCATTAGCCGCACATCCCTAAAAGTAAACCCCTTTGGGCTGTAGGTCTTACTACTATCCCAAAGGGGTTTCTTTTGTGATGCACGCCTACTACCGCATTTTGACAACAAAATAGTGCAAATGAATAGCGGCGTTGCTGTTCTGACAACAAAACGGGTACAAATGGGTGCAACGTGTAAACTTTGATTTGCTATTAGCCAATAGCTAATGGCCAACAGCTATTTATTACTATTCACAGCTATTTTATAGCTGTTCATCGCGAAAAAGGATAATCGTCATTGAACTTCGGCGATTATTTTTTAATTTTGCACTACGTGCATTTTTTCGAGACGAAACAAAACTAAACATAAAATGAGAAAACTTTGGACAATTTTCACTGTCGCTTTAGTAGCTTTAGTGGCGGTGGCTTGTGATGACAATGAGATTGATGTTGAGAACAAGGTTCCTACACCGCCTGCATCAAACAGTGTGACCCTTACCGTCACTGCTGAGGATTTGACCCGTACATATCTTGAGGCTGACGGCGAGCTTTACCACACAAAGTGGGTGGGTAACGAGACCCTCTGCGTAGTATCTGAGGGCAAGGTATTCAAGTTTGTCAACTCTCTTGCAGCTGCAAATAAGTTCGTCTGCAAGGCTGAGGGCGTTGCTCAGTTGGTTGGTAAGAGTGTGGAGATTATCTACACAAAGAGTGGTGAGGCTGATGGTAATGTTGATAGCTCTGCGGGTGCTGCGGGTGCGAAGCTTGCGGCGACAGTTACTCTTGAGAACGATGGCGAGTATAAGCTCGACGTTGTCTCTTCATTCCTCCTCTACTCTTCGGCTACAGAGGTAACCTTTACCGCTCCAACTGCACTCTTCTGTGATGCGGGCGAGCTGAAGAGTACTATGACACTCCCTGCGGGTAATACCGTTTTTGTTCCTATCGTTGCAACTACAGATGCTACAGAGTGTGAGTTGAGCTATACTTTGGCAGGCCAGGATGCTGTTAAGGTCGCTATTACCCCTGCATACAATAAGATTAACGACCTGGGCGTGCTCACCCCAACAGAGACCCCTGACACCCCAACTCCAGATACTCCGACAGGTGATGCTGCTATCTACCTTGTTCCAGGTGAGGGTTGGAGCTCTGACGGTGCTTGGTTTGCAGCATACTACTGGAATGCAGCGACATCTGGCTCTATTAAGCTTACAGATGAGAATGCTGACGGCATCTACGAGGGTACAGTACCTGCCGATATGACAGGTATGCTCTTCTGCCGTATGAACCCTGCTTATACAGAGTTTGCTTGGAATACAGAGACTGAGAATGACCACGTTTGGAATCAGACTATCGACACAACAGTAGGTGTTGCTCCTGCAAACTACTTCTACATCACTGCATGGGATGCTGGTGAGTGGCACGAGGCTGGTTATGTTGTGCCTGAGGCTCCTACATCTGTTGTATACCTTGTTCCTAATGCAAACTGGGTGGCTGATGGTGCTTGGTTTGCTGCCTACTTCTGGAGCGACGCTTCATCTGGCTCTATTAAGCTTACTGACGAGAACTCTGACGGCATCTACGAGGGTAAGATTCCTGTAGGTATGTCTGGTATGCTCTTCTGCCGCATGAACCCTGCATATAGCTCATTCTCTTGGAACACAGAGACGGAGACCGACCACGTTTGGAACCAGACTGCCGACACAACTGTAGGCGTTGCCCCTGCAAACTACTACTACGTTATCGGTTGGGATAATGGCGAGTGGAACCAGGCGGGTTACACAGCTCCAGATACCCCAGTAGCGCCATCTGGTAGCGACTTCGCTCTTGCAGGTACATTTAGTGATTGGGGTGATGTTGCTATGGAGAATAACAACGGCATCTACTCTGCAAAGAATGTGACTATGGATGCATACGCAGAGCTTAAGGTTAAGGCCGCTACAAGCTGGGATATTAACTTTGGAGCCGCATCTGTTGCCTATATGAACCCTGGCAACCATATCGTTGTTGCTGAGGGTGGAGATAATATTGCCATCACTGAGGCTGGTACATATGACGTATACTTCGATCGTGCAAAGCTTCACCTATACGTTGTTGCAGCAGGCTCTGATTACACTACAGCCCCTCTGCAGAGCGTAAATGGCAAGGAGCCTGAGGTTGTAGCACCAGAGGTTACAGATAACGTTGTCTACCTCAAGCCAAATAGCACTTGGAGTGGTAACTGTACTCGTTTCTCAGCATACCTCTGGAACGATAATGGCAATACTTGGGTAAGCGCAGTAGACGCAGACTCTGATGGTATCTATGAGATCTATATCCCTACCGGCTACGGCACAAATATCATCTTCTGCGGTATGAAGAACGGTACCTCAGCTAATAGCTGGACCAATAAGCAGTACCAGACCGTAGACCTCGTTATCCCAACCGACGGCAAAAACCTCTTTACTCCAAATGAGGGTGGAGATAAGGTTAATGGTGTGTGGTCCACAAAATAGTTTTATCGTGATAACGCGGCATTAGCTGCACATCCCTCAAATCCCCGAATGGGAAATACGTTTAGTATGTCCCATCCGGGGATTTTTCACGATGCACACCTACTACCGTGTTCTGACGATAAAACGGCATTTGCCGTGAAAAGCACGCATTTACTTCCGCTAACGCGATATGTCAGCAATGGGCAGTACGCATTAGTACAGCCCTTCGCTGTTTTTTGTGCCGAGCGTGGTATATGCCCCACTCTGACAACAAATGAGTGCAAGTAACAAGCGGTGTGCAAACTTTGATTTGCTATTGGCTTGCTTTCAGCAACCCTTCACTGCTCCGCCTCAGCAATTCAAACAAGTTTGATTGCGTTCGGCTTAATCGCAGCGTTGGCTTTAAGCGGTGTCGGCTCTGCCGACTAAATATACATCCGCATAGCGGATACCTCTGAAAGGCTAATAGCCAAAAGCTAACAGCTAAAAACACAAAAAACAAGACCCCCGATCATCTGATCGAGGGCCTTGTGTTTATAGTCGTATATTACTTACGATCGCGACGCTCACGGCGCTCGCCATCCTTGCCGCCCTTACGCTCTGGGCGGTCACCACGAGGCTTACGCTCTGGCTCTACCCAACCCTCTGGCTTTGGAAGAAGTGCCTTGTGTGAGAGCTTGAGCTTGCCGGTCTTTGAGTCAAGACCAATGAGCTTAACGTCGATCTTATCACCCTCCTTAAGGCCTGTCTCCTCCATAGTCTCGAAACGCTTGTAGTCGATCTCAGAGATGTGGAGCAGAGCCTCCTTGCCTGGAAGGATCTCTACGAATGCACCGAATGCAACGATAGACTTGATAGTACCGTTGTACTGCTCGCCAACCTCAGGAACAGCAACAATACCCTTAATACGAGCCATAGCTGCATCGATAGCAGCCTTATCTGGGCCGAATACATCAACAACACCGTTCTTATCAGTCTCGGTAATGGTGATTGTAGTGCCAGTAGTCTTCTGGATCTCCTGGATAACCTTACCACCAGGACCGATAACAGCACCGATGAAGTCCTTGTCAATCAGAATCTGCTCGATACGTGGAACAAATGGCTTGTAGTCCTCGCGTGGCTCTGCGATAGTCTCGCAAATCTTGTCGAGGATATGAAGACGACCCTGACGAGCCTGCTCAAGAGCCTTTGCAAGTACCTCGTATGAAAGACCGTCAACCTTGATATCCATCTGAGTTGCGGTGATACCATCGCGAGTACCTGTAACCTTGAAGTCCATATCGCCGAGGTGGTCCTCATCGCCGAGGATATCTGAAAGTACTGCCCAACGACCAGTTGCGCTGTCAGAGATAAGACCCATTGCGATACCTGATACAGGCTTCTTAATCTTAACACCTGCATCCATCAGTGCCATACAGCCTGCACAAACAGTTGCCATAGAAGAAGAACCGTTAGACTCGAGAATATCAGAAACTACACGTACTGTGTAAGGGTTCTGCTCACCTACTGGTACCATAGGCTTAAGCGCACGCCAAGCAAGGTTACCGTGACCAATCTCACGACGGCTAACACCACGAGATGGGCGAGCCTCACCAGTTGAGAATGGAGGGAAGTTGTAGTGGAGTGTAAACTGCTCTGATCCCTGGATGAGTACCTCATCGTACATCTTCTCATCGAGCTTAGTACCGAGGGTTACAGTAGAGAGTGACTGGGTCTCACCACGGGTAAAGATAGCTGAACCGTGAGCGCAAGGCAGGTAGTTAGTCTCGCACCAGATAGGGCGGATCTCATCTGTCTTACGGCCATCAAGACGCAGACCCTCATCGAGGATCATGTTACGCATAGCCATCTTCTGTACATCGTCGTGGAAGTACTTGTGGATAAGTGGAGCCTTCTCCTCGAGCTCCTCCTCAGTATAACGAGCGGCGAACTCAGCCTCCAGTGCCTCGAAAGCCTCGCTACGCTCGTGCTTCATAGTACCGCTTGTAGCGATAGCATAAGCCTTGTCATAGAGCTCAGAGATAATTGTCTGACGCAGCTCCTCGTCGTTAGTCTCGTGGCAGTACTCACGCTTAACATCCTTACCCAGCTCCTTTGAAAGCTCAATCTGAGCAGCGCAGTGGGTCTTGATAGCCTCGTGAGCGTACTTGATAGCGCCGAGCATAACCTCCTCAGAAACCTCGTTCATCTCACCCTCAACCATCAGGATATTGTCGATAGTACCTGCAACAATAAGGTCGAGGTCGCAGTCTGCCATCTGTGAGAATGTTGGGTTGATGCAGTACTGACCACCGATACGAGCTACGCGTACCTCTGAAATAGGACCGCCGAATGGAATATCCGAAACGGCGAGTGCAGCTGAAGCAGCAAGACCAGCGAGCGCATCAGCCTGAATATCTTTATCTGCCGAGATAAGGTTTACGGTAACAAAAACCTCGGCGTGGTAATCTGCAGGGAAGAGTGGACGAAGCGCACGGTCGATAAGACGAGCAACGAGAATCTCGTTGTCTGAAGCCTTACCCTCACGCTTCATAAAACCGCCAGGGATACGACCTGCAGCGGCAAATTTCTCCTTATACTCTACCTGCAAAGGCATAAAGTCTGTTCCCTCTTTTGCATCCTTTGCGGCAACAACAGTAGCGAGCAGCATAGTGTCGCCCTGCTTAACAACAACCGAACCGTCAGCCTGCTTAGCCAGCTTACCGGTCTCGATCATAATCTCACGTCCACCCTCCAGTGGGATGAACTTCTGTACAGCGTTGTACAACTTGTTTTCCATAATCGTCAAATATATTCGTCCAAAAAAATAATTGTCTTTCAAATACAATCGTCATAAAACAAAGAAAATGAAGGCAACAGTGCGTTGCCTCCATTTCTTGACCTCCTAGTGACGAAGGTTGAGGGTCTTAACGATTGCGCGGTAACGCTCGATATCAACCTCCTTCAAGTACATGAGCAGCTTACGACGCTTACCTACCAAGCGAAGCAATGAACGCTGGGTGCCGAAGTCGTGACGGTTGCTCTTGAGGTGCTCTGTAAGGTGGCTGATACGGTACGAAAACAGTGCGATCTGGCTCTCTGGTGAACCAGTGTCCTTGTTAGACTTGCCGTACTGACCGAAAATCTCCTCCTTTTTCTCTGCTGTTAAATAAGCCATTTTGAAAAAATTTAGAAGTTTGTAAATAATTAATTAAGTTACTTCATCCACATCTCCCTTACTTGAGATTGTGTTAAAGCGGTGCAAAGATATGCATAATTTCTTGATTTAGAAACAAAAACGCCAATTTTTACACTAATAAATATCAGGTGCGCGGTCAGGTGCGCGCGAGAAGTGACTCTGACGGGGTTTTTATTTTGAATTTTTCTAAAGAAAAGTTATCTTTGCGTTATCAAAGGTGCTTTACTGATGAGAGATTTTCTAAAAGCGATATTTACGACATTTGTTTTGCTCTCTGCTGTGGGTTGTGCTCCGCGTAGCAGGTATATTGTTGTCGAGGGTCTTATGCTCGGCACGACATTTCGCGTGGTGGCAAATACTACTATGTCGCAGGGTGAAATATACGCTGCTGCAATGGAGATTGATAGCGTTGCAAAGTCCTCAATGTCAATCTTTAACGAAAATTCTCTAATAAGTCGTATAAACGATAATAGAGCAAACGAACTCGATATTCATCTGCTGCGAAATATTGCCGTTGCAGCAAGGGTGAACAAGATGAGTGGGGGTGCGTATGATATTACTATAAAACCTCTGACGGATGCCTATGGTTTTGCAGCAAAGGGAAAAATCGAACATCCAAATATAGACTCACTACTCACTTTTGTCGGTTTTGATAAGTTTAGAGTCGATGGTTTTAGAGTTGTCAAGGATGATAGCCGACTGCAGTTTGACCTTAATTCGCTTGCTAAGGGCTATACGGTCGATATGTTTGCCGACTTTTTGCAGAGCCGCGGTTGTGGCGACTACATCGTGGAGATTGGTGGCGAGATTCGTGCCTCGGGAGTTAATGCCCACGGCAATAATTGGCGCATCGGTGTTGATAATCCGTTCGAGGGCAACCAGAGCCCGGGTGAGTATCAGCAGACGGTTATAAATATTAGCAATAAGGCGGTGGCAACATCGGGTAACTATCGTCGCTACTACACTGATAGTGAGGGTAATAAGGTTACGCATACAATAAGCCCAAAGACGGGTAAAAGTGTTGCTTCGCGTCTGCTTTCGGCAACAGTCGTGGCAAATCTGTGCGTTGAGGCAGATGCTATGGCGACGATGTTTATGGCTATGGGCGATAGCGCAGCCATTGCACTTGCACAGAGCCTTAAGGCAGAGGGTGTGCAGGTCTACTTTGTGTTGGCAAATGGAGATGAGTACGAGATCTTCTCGACTCTTGAAAAATAGTGGGTTATGGAGAAAAAGGTCTTAATACTTTACAACGTAAAGGCGGGTCGCGGTAGGATTCGTCGCCGAATGGATGCTATTGAAGCTCAGTTCTTTGCGGCGGGGTGGGTGCCCGTACCGAAGATGTTGCGCTTTGGCGAAAATCCATTCGATAACCTCGATTGTGAGTACAACTTGGTGGTTGTCTGCGGTGGCGATGGCACGATAAACTATGTGGTCAATGCAATGCGCAAAAAGGGGGTGGATTATCCGCTTGGCATTATCCCTGCAGGCACTGCAAATGACTTTGCGGGTGCTATAGGTATGCACCGTAACCCCGTAAAGGCTGCACAGCAGATTGTGGGCGGCACGGAGCAGGCTCTGGATTGTGGTAAGGTAAACAACCTCTACTTCGTAAATATCTTCAGCTTCGGACTCTTTACCACCACCTCACAACATACACCAGACCGACTGAAACACCATATCGGCAAGGCGGCATATCTTATCGAGGGTTCAAAAGAGCTCCATAATCGCGAATATATCCCTCTGCATATTGTCCACGACGGCGGCGAGATGGATGTGGAGTCGGTGATGACCCTCATCTTTAATGGCGAGACGGCTGGTCGTTTTCCACTTGCTAGAAATGCCTCTGTGCGTGATGGATTGCTCGACTGCGTGCTGATGCGTAAGTGCGGCGCTTTTGAGGGTGCGTGGGCGGCAGTGAAGTATCTGGTAAATGGTAAGGCAAATGAGGAGGTTATCCACCTTCGTTCGTCGAAACTTACTATTACTTCGCCTCTCTCTCCACTGACCGATATGGATGGTCAGCCGAGTGCGGAGTTTCCACTCGAGATAGAGTGTCTGAAGGGGGCTCTGAGAGTCATAGTGCCGTAATAATCAGGACCTGTAAATTTTCTTGCAAAATATTTCTATATTTTGGGGCATTTAACAGCGATTTTTCGTAACTTTGTGCCCTATGGAGTTATTAGGTAAAATCATTACTACAATTATAGACGGATACGGAGTCGCAGGAGTGGCTCTGTTGGCACTTGTTGTGACACTTTTCATCATACAGATAGTGCAGCTCTGTCGAATGTTAATCATTGCAAAGTTTAAGCAGACCTCACGCCCGCAGATTCGCCAAATTCCGCCACCAGTGTCGGTTATCGTTCCGCTCTTTGGTGAGGATGAGGAGTATCTGAAGGGGGAGCTTCGTATGTTGCTCAGTCAGAGCTCGCCAAGCTACGAGGTTGTTGTTGTCTATGTCGGTAAGGAGGATGCATTCTACGCTACGCTTAAGCATATGCGTAAGTTCTTCCACCACCTCAAGACCACTCAGATTGACTACACCCCGCAGTATCCGATTACAATGAAGCTCGCGCTCAATATCGGTATCAAGTCGGCAAGCTATGACCATATCATCATGACTACGCCCGAGACCTGCCCAACTACTCGTAACTGGGTGGAGTATATGTCGCGTGGCTTTATGTATGGCGATATTGTGCTGGGCTACTGCAACTGGGTGCAGCATAAGGGTTTAATGAACCTCTTCTACCGCAAGTATCGTCTGAGTGAGGTGCGAACATACCTTGCCGAGGCAATCCGTGGCCGCCAGTATGGTGCAAGTCGTAATACGCTGGGCTTTACCAAGCAGCTCTACTTCTCTGTTAGGGGCTTTGATCACCTCAACCTTACTGCTGGAGAGGACGATCTGTTTGTACAGAGCATCGCCACAAAGGATAATGTGAGTGTACTGCTCGCCTCGGGCGCCCATTGTACCGAGCTGCAACCAGCCTCGTTCCATCTGTGGCTTACCGAGATCTACCGTCAGGGTCAAACCCGTAAGTTCTATTCACAGACCGCAAAAAATGCCGAGAGCAACGAGATGATTTGCCGTGTAGCATTCTTTGTTGCTGCAATCGGAGCTCTGGTGGTGCTGCCGTTGGAGCTGAAGGCCTTTGTGCTACTGCTTATTGTGGCGCGCTATGTGGTTATGGGTGTTGTGAATAGCAAGACTGCGGCGCGTGTTGGTGAGACAAAGATTGCGGCGTGGGAGCCTCTGTTCGATTTTGTTGAGCCGTGGGTACGCTTTATTATCAGAACTACGCAGCCAAAGCAGATTTATAAATGGAGATAAAAGATTATGCGCTGATGGATGACCGAGCACTTGTTCGGTTGGTGGTAGAGGGCGATAGCCGCGCCTTCGAGCCACTCTTTATGCGCCATAAGGATATTATCTACTCAATGCTCGTAAAGCGCTCGTGTAACCCAGACGATGTTGACGATATGCTTCAGGAGGCCTTTATGAAGGCGTTTGTAAATATCAACCGCTACAATCCAGACTACGACTTTGGTGCTTGGATATGCACAATTGCCAAAAATACATTTGTCGACTTCAATCGCTCCCGTCGTAGCAAGGCCCTTAATCCCGATAATAACCTTCCTCTTGACTCTCGCCACACAAATAGTGCCCAGGCGACCGCTCCGACCCCCGAGGAGAGTATTATCAATGCTCAGCAGCGCGCTCAGATTGAGCGATATATCGCCACGCTGCCAGAGGACTACCGCCAGCTCTTTATTATGCGCTTTGTCGAGGAGTATACCTACGAGGAGATTGCCGAGACGCTGCAGATGAAACTGGGTACGGTTAAGACACGAATTTTCCGTGTCAGGGCGATGATGTGTAAACTGATTACTGAGGGAGATAAGATAGAGTAACTATGAATGGAGTAGAACTGATATACAAGTACTTTGATGGTCTGAGCGATAGACAAAGGGAGCAGTTTGCCGCCCTCTACGAGGTCTATGCCGAGTGGAATGCTAAGATAAATGTCATCTCACGCAAGGATTTCGACTCTCTCTACCTTAAGCATATACTCCACTCGCTCGCCATTGCTAAGGTCTGCACCTTTGCCGATGGTGCAAAGATTATGGATGTGGGTTGCGGAGGCGGTTTCCCGAGTGTGCCGCTGGCAATCCTCTTTCCGAATGTGCACTTTACCTCAGTGGACTCTATCGGTAAAAAGATTACCGTTGTAAAGGGTGTTTGCGAGGCTGTGGGTATTACAAACCTCAAGGCGATTAACGACCGAGTAGAAAATATCCCCGAAAAGTTTGACTTTGTTGTATCGCGTGCTGTAACCGATATGGCGACCTTTGTCGGCTGGGTATGGAAGAAGATTGAGCGCGGCGAGGGTAAGGGTACGCTGCCAAACGGTATTCTCTACCTCAAGGGCGGAGATCTCGACGCCGAGCTGTCACAGACAAAGATGTCGTGGAGAAGATACAACATATCCGACCACTTTGAGGAGGAGTTTTTTGAGACAAAACAGGTGGTATATAGTACAAAATGATGCGATTTTTAACCATACTGCTACTGCTGCTTTCGTCTGCGGCTAACCTCTTGGCAAAGGAGACAATAACTCCTGACAAGGGCGTGACCGTTATGGGCGTTGTCCGCTGTCAAGGTGAACCTGTTGAGGGCGTTGTGGTCTCAGATGGTGCGCTCTTTACAACTACCGATAGTCTGGGAGTCTACAAACTGCGCTCGTTCAAACACTACGGCTCGGTCTTTATTGTCACCCCATCGGGCTATGAGCCAACAGCGAACAAGGGTGTGCATCCCCAGTTCTGGGCACCGCTTAAGAGCGATAAGATTCAGAAGGTCGAGCAGCACGACTTTGAGCTACGTAGGGTAGATAACACTCGCCACCGAGTGCTCTTTATTGCAGACCTGCACCTCTCCTCTCGCAATGACGATATACTGCAGTATAAGCGCATTGTGCTGCCGAAGATTAAGGAGGTGGTGGCACAAACGCGTGACACTATTCCGACATATACAATTGCACTTGGCGACTTGTGCCGCAACGACTCGTGGTACTCGCAGGATGTCGATCCGACAGATGCGCTGACAATACTCTCGACTATGCGTTATCCGACTATGCTCTACCCAGTTATGGGAGAGAATGAGTACGACGGAGCTGTCCCTGCGGGTGTTATGACCGACCACTTGGCCTCAGAACTCTATGCCACAGCCTGCGCGCCTCGTTTCTACTCGCTCAATATCGGAGATGTCCACTACGTGGTGCTTGACAATACCGTCTTTCGTAACGAGGCGGGTGATGGTAAGTACCCGACAGAGGTTGTGGGTAAGCGCAACTTCGACCGCCGTGTGAGTGCCGATTGCCTTGCTTGGTTGCGTCGCGATTTGGAGTTTGTTAAGGATAAAAATACCCCGATTGTGGTCTGTATGCACCATAGCGTTATCCGCTCCTCAAATAAGGGTGCGATAGTTAAGGCGCTTACAAAACCAGAGGATACAGACTCACTGACCGCTTGTTTTGCCGACTTTAAGAGGGTGCACTTTGTTACAGCCCACGTACATCGTCGCAGAATAAGTGCTCCGAAGGGGCTGAAAAATATCAAAGAGCATACCGTAACATCCCTCTCTGGTAATAACTGGGAGAGTGCCTTCAACGGCTATCCGCACCTCTGCTCAGACGGTAGTCCTGCAGGTTTCGAACTCTTTGACGTCGACACTACCTCTATCCGTTGGCGCTTTGTGCCTGTACAGGGCGAGGAGGAGAGAACATTCCGTGCCTACGATATGAATAGCGTAGCCCAGTACTATCGTACTAATGACGATGTGAAAAATATGGTTCGTGCAGCTGACGGTAAGCGTATCAACTACGGCGCCGAGGGCTTCGAGAACTACGTCTATATCAACTACTGGGGCGATGAGCCAGGCTCGAAACTCGAGGTCTGGGAGGGTAACAAGAGCCTCAAACCGCGCCGAGTATATCAAGACGATCCGCTCTATACTATCGCTACAGCGGTTATCCGCCAGCGCAATGCTCGTGGTCGAAAACTCAACTGGGGTAGAAATAACTCCCAGCATATGTTCCGCGTACAGACCGACTCGCTCAATAGTGTTGTAAAGATTAAGACCACCGACCCATTTGGTCGTATCTTTGTCGACTCGCTTGTGCGCCCAGTACCATTTGCACCACAAGCAAAGAGGGGTAATTTTTAATGAACAAAAGAGAGAATATGAAGTTTACACTACAATATACAGACAAACAGAGTAAGGCTCGTGCGGCAGAGATTGTAACCGACCACGGCACAATCCAGACCCCAATCTTTATGCCTGTGGGTACAGCTGCGGCGATGAAGGGTATCTTCCATCGCGACCTTAAGAGTGAGGCCAAGGCGCAGATTATCCTTGCAAATACATATCACCTCTACCTCCGTCCAGGAATGAAGATCCTTGAGGAGGCGGGTGGTGTGCACCGTTTCTCTACGTGGGATGGCCCGATGCTTACTGATAGTGGCGGTTTTCAGGTCTTCTCGCTTGCGGGTTGCCGTAAACTCAAGGAGGAGGGTTGCCACTTCCAGTCACATATTGACGGCTCGCGCCACCTCTTTACACCAGAGAGCGTGATTGATACCGAGCGTACAATCGGTGCCGATATTATGATGGCATTTGACGAGTGCCCTCCAGGTGATGCTCCGAAGGATTACGCTGCTAAATCCCTCGCCCTTACCGAGCGTTGGCTCGACCGTTGCTTTAATCAGTACCACAAGACTCAGCCAAAGTATGGCCACTATCAGTCGCTCTTTCCAATTGTGCAGGGTTGTGGCTATGCTGACCTTCGCGAGAAGGCGGCTCAAAATGTGCTGCAGTACGATGCCGATGGTTACGCTATCGGTGGTCTTGCTGTGGGCGAGCCTACAGATGTTATGTACTCGATGATTGAGGTTGTAAATGCCGTGCTGCCGACAGATAAACCGCGCTATCTTATGGGAGTTGGTACACCGATAAACATCCTCGAGGCTATCTCTCGCGGTGTGGATATGTTCGACTGCGTTATGCCGACCCGAAATGGCCGAAATGGTCAGCTCTTTACCTCTGAGGGTGTGATAAATATCCGTAACAAGAAGTGGGAGAACGACTTCTCGCCAATCGATCCGAATGGTACAACTTTCGTGGATACGCAGTACTCAAAGGCATATCTCCACCACCTTGTTGTCTGCGGCGAGATGCTGGCGGCACAGATTGCATCACTCCACAACATCGGTTTCTACCTCTGGCTGGTTGGTGAGGCTCGCAAGCACATTATCGCTGGAGACTTTACGCAGTGGAAGGAGATGATGGTTGTAAAACTCTCAACAAGATTGTAAATTATGCTTCCTCAGTACAATAAGCGACCATCGTGGTTCCCAGGGTTTAAGACTCTGGATAGGTATATTATTGGTAAGTTTGTAGGTACTTACCTCTTCGCTATTGCGATGATTATTGTGGTTGTGGTGGTCTTTGACTATGTGGAGAAGATTGACGACTTTACACAGATGCACGCCCCTCTGTCGGCAATTATCTTTGACTACTACTTCAAGTTTGTGCCGTTTTTCATAAACCAATTCTCGGCACTCTTTACCTTTATTGCCGTAATCTTCTTCACTTCGAAGTTGGCATACCAGACCGAGATTGTGGCTATGCTTTCGGGCGGTATGTCCTTTAAGCGCCTTATGTGGCCATACTTCCTTGGCGCGCTCTTTATCACGGCACTCTCGCTTACAATGAGCCTATGGCTTATCCCATCTACGCAGAAGGATTGCGTGGCTTTTGAGCAGAAGTATATCGCTCGTCGTGCGCGTGAGCAGTATGACCGCCATATCTACCGACAGGTTGAGCCGGGAACATTTGCCTATATCCGTGGCTTTAGCAAGAATACATCCGTCGCCTCATTCTTCGCCCTTGAGCAGTATGAGGGTAGTCGTATGGTCGGCTCACTTGAGGCGTCAGATGTTAAGTTTGACCCAGAGAATAAACACTGGACAGCCCAGCGTTATATCGAGCGTCGTTTTGGTGCGGATGGCACTGAGAGCTTTGTGCAGAATCGTAACCTTGATACGGTAATCAATCTCGATGTTGTCGAACTCGGTCGTCTGAACGAGCTGCTTAAGACTATGAATATTGTCGAGCTGAACGACTTCTTGGAGCAGCAACAGCAGAAGGGCTCGGACTCACTACGTCAGATTGAGGTGGAGCACCATACCCGCTACGCATATCCATTTGGAACATTTATCCTGACCCTTATCGGTGTCTCGCTTTCGTCGCGTAAGGTGCGCGGTGGTACGGGTCTGCATATCGGTATCGGTATTGCCCTCTGCTTCTCATATATTATGCTTACCCGCGTCTTTGAGGAGTTTGCTAAGGGCGGAAGTATGCCTACGCTGCTTGCCGTATGGTTGCCAAATATCATCTTCCTATTTATTGGTATCTACCTCTATCGTAAAGCACCGAAATAGTATGTTACAAATAGCAGATATTATCGAAAAGTGTCGCCGTGCTGAGCGCATAACTGCAGATGAAGCTCTTATTCTCTGGCAGCAGGCACCGCTTTGGCAACTTGCCGAGCTTGCAGTGGCTGCTAAGCGTAGAGTGAGTGGCGATAAGGTCTACTACAACCGTAACTTCCACCTCGAGCCGACAAATGTCTGCCTGTTTGAGTGTAAGTTCTGTTCATATCGTCGTCGCGCGGGCGAAAAGGGTGCGTGGGACTACTCAATGGATGAGGTGCTGGATATTGTTCGCAGTCGCAAGGATAGCGGAGCCACAGAGATACATATCGTGGGCGGAGTACACCCGACACACGATTTGTACTACTATGCCGATATGATTCGCTGCGTAAAGCAGATTATGCCCGACGTGGCAATCAAGGCCTTTACCGCTGTCGAACTAAACTATATGATTCGCCAGGCGGGCCTTACACTTGAGCAGGGCCTTACTCTACTCAAAGAGGCGGGTATGGAGTCTATCCCTGGCGGTGGTGCTGAGATTTTTGCTCCTGAAATTCGCACGAAGATCTGTCCGCAGAAGGGTAGTGCTGAGGAGTGGCTCGCCCTACACCGCACAGCGCACGGACTGGGTATCGATAGCAATGCGACAATGCTCTATGGCCATATCGAGGAGATTGAGCACCGTATAGACCACCTTATGCGCTTGCGTGAGTTGCAAGATACAACGGGTGGTATCAACGCCTTTATTCCGCTCAAGTTCCGCAGTGCCAATAACTCTATGTCGGCACTTGGCGAGACATCGGTTATAGACGATTTGCGAACTCTTGCAATGAGCCGCCTTATCCTTGATAATGTGCCGCATATTAAAGCCTACTGGGTGATGTATGGCAAGGAGACTACAGAACTTGCACTCGCCTTTGGTGCTGACGATATTGACGGAACAATTGACGACTCGACAAAGATATACTCTATGGCTGGTGCGGCAGATGTTCGCCCGACAATGAGTGTTGAGGATATTGAGCGTATCTGCGCTTCTGCTGGTTTTACAGCCGTTGAGCGCGATACACACTATAACGAGATTAAGTAGATTTATGGCAAAGAAAGTGAATAAAAAGTCGTGGCTTGCAACTCTTAAGAGCAAGCCGATACTCTGGAATCTTACGCTGATAGTAGTAGTGCTGCTTTCGCTGTTGATACTCTCCTATGTAGCCCTTGCTATCGGTACCCGCCATGGTATGCGTCGTACAGTGCCTGACTTTACAGGTCTGGGACTGAAAGATGCACAGTACTACGCCGAGAAGAGGGGACTGAAGCTGATTATCAACGATTCGCTCTATGTACCAGCATATCCGGGCGGAATGGTGCTCGAGCAGCTGCCAAAGGGTGGCGTAGATGTCAAGGAGGGTCGTAAGATATATATTACGATCAACTCCTTTGCTCAGAAAAAGCTCCCTATGCCTTATGTTGCTGGCCGCTCGCTGCGCCAGGCAAAGAATATGCTTGAGGGTGCAGGTTTTGGTATCGAGCGATTAGAGTATGTTGAGGATATTGCGACAAACTATGTCCTTGCGCAGTATCTTGGTGGGGTTGAGATTACCGAGCAGAGCGATATCAAGATAGAGAAGGGTACAGGTGTTGTGCTGAAGGTTGGTGTCAGCCCAGACCAAAATATGACCACCGTGCCACGCCTTTTGGGTCGTAAACTCTTTGATGCAAAGGGTAAACTGTGGGAGCAGGGACTCAATGTTGGCGAGGTGACCTATGACGAGGGTATTACACTGCTTAATGAGGACGATGCCCGCGTATGCCGCCAGAGCACTCTGCAGAGCAGCCAATTGCCGTTAGGTTCAAAGGTGTCGATCCACCTGACCCTGGACAAAGAGGTTGTTGCCGCTGCTACTGCTGAGGCGGAGCGAGCACTTGCCGAACTGCTCAAGCAGCGCGAGCTTGCCGACTCATTGGCACGCGCCGAGGCCGATTCACTACGTATGTTGAATGATGTAGCACCGCAGGAGCAGGCTACAGAGGATGAATTTTTCTTCTAATGGCAGAGTTTATTGAGGATATAGAGTTTGATGATGAGGAGCTAATTGCCCCATCGCCGAAAAGGGAGTTTCTGACAGACGAAAAACCCGACGAGAATGGTCTGTACGAGCACTTTTCGATAACTGTAGATAAGGGTCAGTCGATGATGCGACTCGATAAGTACCTTGCTACACATATCGAGAATTGTTCTAGAAATCGTGTGCAGACGGCTGTCGATAATGGTAATGTCTTTGTCAACGACCGCCCACAGAAGGCTTCGTATAAGATTAAGCCGTTCGACCATATTGTGCTTAAGATGGAGTATCCTAAGTACAACTGCCTGCTCACGCCGCAAGATATTCCTATCAATATTATCTACGAGGATGACGACGTGATTGTTGTCAACAAAGAGGCGGGAATGTGCGTACACCCTGGCCACGGAAACTATGACGGTACACTTGTCAATGCCCTTACCTTCCACCTTAAGGATAACCCGATGTTCCAGCAGGGCGATGAGCGCGCGGGACTTGTGCATCGTATTGACAAGAACACCTCGGGAATTCTCGTTGTCGGCAAGAACCCAGCAGCGTGTCAGCACCTGTCGCGCCAGTTCTTCCTCCACTCCACTAAGCGCCGCTATATAGCCCTTGTGTGGGGTAACTTCGAGCAGGATGAGGGTACAATTACGGGCCATATCGGTCGTAATCCGCGCAATCGTCACCAGATGTATGTCTTTGCCGATGGCTCGGAGGGCAAGCACGCGGTTACTCACTATAAGGTGCTCAAGCGCTACGGTTATGTGACACTTGTCGAGTGCCGACTGGAGACAGGTCGTACCCACCAGATTCGTGTGCATATGCAGTATATCGGTCACCCGCTCTTTAATGATGAGCGCTATGGTGGCGACAAGATCCTCAAGGGCACAACCTTCTCCAAGTATAAGCAGTTTATCGAGAACTGCTTCGACACTATGCCGCGCCACGCACTCCACGCGCGTATGCTCGGCTTTGTCCACCCAACAACGGGCGAGGAGATGATCTTCGAGTCGCAGACTCCTGCCGATTTTCAGGCGGTTATTGACCGTTGGGATAACTATGTAAAGTCAGCAAACCTATATAACGAGTAATCTATGGCATTTTTACCGACAACCGTAAAGGAGATGAAGGCTTTAGGCTGGGACTATGTAGATATAGTCCTCTTTACGGGTGATGCCTATATCGACCACCCGTCGTTTGGTGCGGCGGTTGTCTCGCGCCTCTTTGAGGCAGAGGGATATCGTGTGGCGGTTGTTCCTCAGCCAAATTGGAAGGATGACTTGCGCGACTTTAAGAAGTTCGGCGCTCCACGCCTCTGCTTCTGCGTTAGTGCGGGTGCTATGGACTCGATGGTCAACCACTATACGGCCAATATTCGTCTGCGTAGCAACGATGCTTATACTGCGGGTGGTGCTGCGGGATTTCGACCAGACTATGCCGTAACGACATATACAAAGATTCTCAAGCAACTCTTTCCTGCCGTTCCCGTACTTATTGGCGGTATCGAGGCTTCATTGCGCCGCGTGACCCACTACGACTACTGGAAAAACAGCCTTATGCCGTCGATTCTTATCGATAGCGGTGCCGATTTTCTGCTCTACGGTATGGGTGAGCAGGTTATCCGCGAGGTGGCTCGCACTATGCGTAACGGCTTTAATGGCAAGCGCCTGCGTGCAATCCGTCAGGTCGGCTTTGTGGCAGATAAAGCCTATGTTGAGCGACTTGATAAGGATAAGACCATCTTCCTCAACTCCTTTGAACGTTGCCAGAGCGATAAGCGCGCCTTTGGTCAGAACTTCGTTACCGTCGAGACCGAGAGTAATCTGCTTGCCGCCGAAAAGGTGCTTGTTGAGCAGACGGGCGATAAGTATGTGGTTATCAATCCGATGAATGCGGCACTTACTACCGAGCAGATTGACTACGCCTTCGATCTGCCATATATGCGCGCTCCACATCCGAAGTATAACAATCGTGGCGAGATACCTGCGTGGGCAATGATTCGCCACTCGATAAATATCCACCGCGGCTGCTTTGGCGGCTGTTCGTTCTGCACAATCTCGGCACATCAGGGCAAGTTTATCTCCTCTCGTAGCGAGCAGTCTATTATGCGCGAGGTTGAGAAAGTTGTCGCTATGCCCGATTTCCGCGGAACAATTACCGACGTGGGTGGCCCATCGGCAAATATGTATCGCCTCGGCGGAAAAAATACAGACATCTGCGCCAAGTGCCGCCGACCATCGTGTCTCCATCCAAAGCCGTGCCCAAATCTTAACCGCGACCACCGCCCGCTGATTGAGCTCTATCGCAAGGTGCGCGCCGTTAAGGGTGTTAAGCACGCCTATATCGGCAGCGGTATTCGTTATGACCTGTTTGAGGATAACGCCTATCTGAAGGAGGTTATTCTCCACCATACCTCGGGCCGACTCAAAGTCGCTCCAGAGCATACTGAGGATGGTGTTCTCAACCTTATGCGTAAGCCGTCATTCACCCTCTTTGAGGCTCTAAATCGCGACTTTAACCGCATCTGCCGCGAGAATGGATTGCGCTATCAACTCATCCCATACTTCATCTCCTCGCACCCCGGCTGCCATGAACGCGATATGAAGGCCCTCTCCCAGAAGGTGCTCGGCCACCTCAACTTCACCCTTGAGCAGGTGCAGGATCTCACCCCAACCCCAATGACCCTCTCGTCAGTTATGTTCTATACCGGCGAAAATCCGTACACCGGCGAGAAAGTGTATGTGGCGCGGTCGCAGGGGGATAAGCGTAAACAGAAACAATATTTTTTCAAGCATTTGTCGTGATAGCGGGGCATCTACTTCCGCTAACCCAAATAAACAGCAAAGGGCAGTACACATTAGTACAGCCCTTCGCTGTTTTTTGTGCCGAGCGTTGTACCTGCCCCACTCTGACGACAAATGAGTGCGAATAAAAAGCGTAGTGCAAACTTGTGGCACAGACTGTACGTTTTAGTACTATCCATCGTCGGGCTTTTTACGCGATACACACCGACCGACGCTGCTCGTGAGGGCAGAGACTGCTTGCAGACTATGCCGAACTGCGAGGAGGAAAATCCATCTTAAAGATGGATTAACTACTACCTTTTGACGAAAAAATGAGTGCAAGGGATACGTGTGTAATAGTAAAACAAAAAAGACATCCGTTCGGATGTCTTTTTGTCGTCTATAGACCTTAATTACTGTGCAGCGGCCTCAGTAATACCGAGCTCCTTCTTTACAGCGCCGTTGATATCAACAACCTGTGCTGCGTCAGCATATACGAACATCATTGCATCGAATACTGCAGTGTAGCCTGCGGTCTTTGCAACCTTAGCAATAGCATCATCGAGCTTCTTCTGGATAGGTGCTGCAAGCTCCTGCTGCTTCTTTGCAAAGTCCTGCTGAGCAATCTGCTGGAACTCTGCATAGCGCTGCTGCAGACCGTTGAGCTCTGCCTGCTTCATCTGCTTTACTGTTGGGTTCATAGTTGCCTGAGCCTTCTCGAACTCTGCATAACGGTTGTTGAACTCAACCTGGATCTGCTCGAGCTGCTCCTGAAGCTCCTTGCCGAATGCATCGAGGTTCTGCTGCATCTCCTTAGTCTCTGGCATAACTGCAAAGATCTCCTGAGTATTTACGCGAGCGAGCTTCTGTGCAAAAACTGATGTTGAGCAGAGTACTGCTGCTACAACAAGGGTTAGTTTAAGAATCTTTTTCATAATTAATTTGTGTTATTTAAGTAATTCTATAATCTTTGTTGTGTGATCCACGCTATCAGAGTGGTAGAGCATAGATGCATTTGAGGCGGTGTCGAGCACCATCTCGTAGCCACCGCTCTTTGCATAGTTCTCAATAGCGGTGAATACTCTTCGCTGAATTGGCTGAATAAGCTCAATGCGCTTTTTCATCATCAGACCCTCGTTGCCAAAGACAGACTGCTGATACTCAGCTACTTTGCGCTCCTCGGCAAGTATCTCCTGCTCACGAGCAACACGCGCAGCCTCGGTCATGCTCTGCTTTTGCGAAACATAGGTGTTGTACATACTCTCAACCTTTGCATAGGCGGCATCAATCTTTGTCTGATAGTCCTTTGCCATAGCGTCAAGGGTAGTCATTGCGCCGTTGTACTCCGAGAGAGAGCGGAAGATCTTCTCGCTATCGACAACAATATACTTCTGTGCTGTTGCTGCACCAATGCTCAGCACTACAGCTGCAAGTGCAATAATAATTCGTTTCATAACACCTCTTTTTATATATAACGCACTATGATTCAAAAATATTGCCATTAGAAGTTCTGACCGATAACAAAGTGGAACTGGCTTCCGCTTGGCTTTGTCTGGCCTACTGCAGGGTCAAATCCCCAACCCCAGTCGATACCCAGCATACCTACGATAGGCAGATAGAGGCGAACACCCAAACCGGCAGAACGCTTAATCTTGAATGGCGAGAAGTCCTTCCATGAAGCGAAACCACAACCACCCTCAAGGAAGCCGAGTACATAGATCTGCGATGACGGCTTGAGGATTACAGGGTAGCGCAGCTCGACAGTGTACTTGTTGTAACCCACAGAGTAGCGAGTAGTAACAGGGTCGAGATCACCATCCTCATAACCACGCAGAGCGATGATATCCACACCATATATACTATAACCGGTCATACCGTCACCACCGACCTGGAATCGCTCAAATGGAGATACCTTGTTAGGGTTGTAGTG
Organism: Alistipes sp.; assembly: GCA_045633445.1. Taxonomy (GTDB): domain Bacteria; phylum Bacteroidota; class Bacteroidia; order Bacteroidales; family Rikenellaceae; genus Alistipes. The sequence goes on along the minus strand of JAZQYI010000006.1, from coordinate 6,641 downwards.
ACCCAAGTAACCCATCTCGGCCTTAGCCATGAGCACCAAGTTGTTGTTGCGTGTCAGAGGCTGGAACCAAGCTGCCTTGAACTGCCACTTGTGGAACTCAATCCAACGCCAACGATCCTGCTCCGAGAGGTTTGGATCGGTATAATCCTTGCCATCCCAAGATGAGAATGGAGGGGTAACCTGCAGCGAGAATGAGATATCTGAACCACGGCGTGGGTAGATTGGCTGGTCGGTAGAGTTACGCGAGAGGACAAACTTCGCCGCAAGGGTGTTTGCATTACCGTTCTCCATAATGAACGAGGTGTAACCCTTCAGACCATAACGGAGGTATGACAACTCTCCATAGATCTGGAAGTAAGGGTCTGGCCAGTTAAGGCGAGTACCGATACCGATAGCAGCACCATACGAACGGAAGAATGTTGTCGGAGTCTGCCATACATAGTAGGCATCGTTGGACTCTGAGAGGTGACCAGATATGGTGAGCGATGTCGGTTTGCGACCACCCAACCACGGCTCAGAGAAGCTCAGTGAGAGTGCCTTATAGTATGTACCGTTTGTCTGACCAGAGATAGAGAGGCGCTGGTTCTGACCCATAGGGTAAGGACGCCAAGCACTCTTCTTGAAGAAGTTACGCATCGAGAGGTTGTTGAGCGTAATACCCACCGAACCTACGAATGTTCCTGAACCCCAACCGGCTGCAATGTTGAACTGGTCCGAAGCCTTCTCCTCGAGTGGCCAGTTGATATCAACTAGGTCGGCTGCACCCTGCACGAGCTTGATGTCTGGCATAATTGCCTCCTCGTTGAAGTGCTGCATCGCTGCAAGGGTACGAATTGTCTGCATCAGCAGTGAGCGGTTGTAGAGCTCTCCTGGGCGAGTGTAGAGTTCGCGGCGGATAACCTCGTCATCTACACGCATATTACCAGAGATGCCGACATTGTTGATTGTAAACTGCTTACCCTCAAATACGCGAATCTCAAGGTCGAGTGAATCTGGGCCTACGATAACCTCGGCAGGCTCAATCTGCGACACAAGATAACCCTCGTTCTGATAGAGACTTGAGATAGACATATCGTCTGGATTCATCTCCTTACCGATACCCAGACGCTTGTGGATAGACTTCTTGTCGTATACATCGCCACTCTTTACAGCGAGCAACTTCTGCAGGTGGTCGGTCTCGTAGCGAGAGTTACCTACCCAGTTTACGTTGCGGATATAGTACTTATTACCCTCGTTCAGGGCAATGTGGATGCCGAGTCGTTTGTTGTCAATCTGGTAGATAGAGTCTGAGAGGATGTGTGCATTGCGGTAACCCTTAGAGTTGTAGAAGTCAATCAACAGCTCCTTATCCTCCTCATAGTCCTTCTCCATCAACTTTGTCTGCTGCCAGAACTTGTAGCTCACCTTGTGAGTCTTCTTGAAGGCACGCTCAAGACGCTTACTTTCAATATCCTTGTTGCCCTCGAAGGTGATTGCGCCGATACGTACACGGTCGTTCTTAACAACGTCGAAGGTTACATTCACACCCTGCTTGATAACCGAGTCAGGCTCTACAGAGGCTGTAACCTCGCAGTTACGAAAACCCTTGTCAGAGAAGTGCTTCTTGATGAGCTTGATATTCTTGTCGATAACATAGTCAGAGAGCTCGTGACCGCGCTTGAGCTTAAGCTCTGTAACAAGGTCGGCACTCTTGCTCTTTGGTACGCCACCCACCTTCCAGTTCATTACGCGTGGACGCTCTTTGAGCATCACCTCAAGGTCGAGGCTGTCGCCCTCGATAGTTGCACCAATCTGAATATCCTCAAAGTAGCGCTGCATCCAAAGACGGTTTGCCGCATTCTGGATAAATGGGCCTGGTAGATATACCGAATCGCCCGGCACCAAACCTGATGCTGAGCGGAGAATATCGTGGTTAAGATACTTCACTCCGTGGATGTTAACCTTGCGGATGTGATAGAGCTTAGGGGTCTTACTGTCCAGATATGGAGCATTCTCAGGGGCCACAAAGTTGTCGTCAGGATTTTCGAAAATCTCTGTCGGGCCACCCTTTTTGGTAGCAGTTGCGGCCTTTGCGTCGCGCAACGACTCTCGCAACTCGGTACGAGCTCTCTTGCGCTCCTCGCGCTCCTCTTTCTTGCTCTGCTGTGCTGCTACACTAAGGGTAGAGAGGAGCAGAACGGTAAAAATTAGATATTTCAAACGATGCATCATCAAAAAATATTTTTTAACCCTAGAGCTTGCCATATCGACGCTCGCGACCGGCATAGACCTCTAAGGCTTTATCAAACTCACATTGCTTAAAATCGGGCCACATAACCTCTGGGAAGTACATCTCCGCATAGCTCGCCTGCCAGAGCAAAAAGTTACTCAAGCGGCACTCGCCACTTGTGCGGATAATGAAATCCGGGTCTGGAATCTCTGCTGTGTAGAGGCTCTGCGATACTGTCTGCTCACAAATATCCTCCACAGCAAGCTCACCTGCTGCAACCCTACGGGCAATGCTCTTTACGGCTGTTGTAATCTCGTCGCGTGAAGAGTAGTCGAACGCCAACACAAATGTCAACTCGCTACCCTCGGCTGTCGCACTCTCAATCTGCTCCAGGTGGCTACACACCCTCTCTGAGAAGCGGTCGCGACGACCGATAATTACTACGCGCACCCCCTGAGCTTTCAGCTCGGCGGTCTCGGCGATTACACTCTTGCAAAAGAGCTCCATCAGGGCATTTACCTCCTCAGCAGGACGGCCCCAGTTCTCAGTCGAGAAGGCGTAGAGAGTAAGGTAGCGAACACCGTTGCGTCGTGCGGCCTTAATCGCCTCACGCACAGAGTCTACGCCCTCTATATGACCCTCATAGCGCTCCTTTCCCTGAGCCTTCGCCCAGCGACCATTACCATCCATAATGATGGCAACGTGAGTAGGTACTTGCTTTGTATTGCCCATATATCTCGCAAATATAGATATTTTTTTTGAAAAAAATATACTTTAGGGATATAATCGTGAATTTTTAGCGATTATCAACACCCCACATCAACTTATTTCGTAACGTGTCGTAGAACGAAATATTGTGTGGTACGGCAAGATATATCTTTTTTTCTGAAATTTTCACCTCTATTTTCTCGCCATCAGTTACTGCAAAAGTACGATTGTCGACAGAGATTGAGGCCTCGCCTTTTCGGGTGTGAATAGCAAGCGAAATGGTGCTGCTGTCTGGCGCCACAACGGGTCGCAAAGTGAGGTTGTGTGGCGAGAGGGGAGTGAGTATCAGACAGCGACAAGTTGGAGCCACAATCGGGCCACCTGCGCTGAGCGAGTAGGCGGTGGAACCCGTTGGTGTTGAGATAATTAGGCCGTCGCCATTGCAAGTAAGTGTCGGCAGAGAATCTATCGCAACATCGACCGAAATCATCGTTGCGCCGAGCCTCTGAACTGCCACCTCGTTGAGTGCATAGACAGTTTGTTTTTTGCCATTCAACGCGCCACTTACAGCGAGCATTGTGCGCTGCTCAATAAGCAGATTTTTGTTTGCAATTTGCTCAAAAACTTCATCAATTTCGCTGCTCTGCGCAAGTGCAAGAAAACCGAGTCTTCCAGAGTTTATTCCCACCACAGATATTTTGAGCCCATCCAGTCGATGAACACCCTCCAGAAGCGTTCCATCACCGCCGTAGCAGACCATAACAGCATCGTCAGTAATGTTGCCAACACTCTGACCATAGCGCTGTTCAGGCGTAATTGTACGCTCTATGAACTGCTCGATGCACTCTGCAGCCTCCTCATTTACAGCCCAATCGAAGCCGTAGCGCTCTATGGCTGCAAAAATCTGAACTATCTTATCTCTGTGCCCCTGACTTAGTGGGCGTGAAAAAAGTATGATTTTCATTTCAACTCTTGAAGAAAATGTTTATCTTTGTGGACAAAGATACAGAATTTTTAGCTGTTATGACAAAACTTAGTGTAAATATAAACAAAATTGCCGTTATCCGCAACTCTCGCGGTGGCAATATGCCAGATGTTGTTAAGGCAGCCGTGGCAATCGAGCACTTTGGCGGTCAGGGTATTACTGTCCATCCGCGACCAGATGCACGCCATATCCGTTATAGCGATGTGCGCGAACTGAAGGGTGTTGTGACTACCGAGCTCAATATCGAGGGTAATCCTATCGACTCGTTTGTTGACCTTGTCTGCGAGGTTGTTCCTGCGCAGGTTACCCTTGTGCCCGATGCTGCTGATGCAATCACCTCAAATGCGGGTTGGGATACTATCAAAAATAGAGAGTTCCTTACAGCTATGTGCGAAAAGTTCCATCAGTATGGCATCCGCGTATCGATTTTTGTCGATCCAGATCCTCAGATGGTACGTGGCGCAAAGGAGTGTGGTGCAGACCGCGTAGAGCTCTATACAGAGGCCTATGCGCGCGACTATGCTGCTGATCGTGAGGCTGCTATCGCCCCTTATGTTGCTGCTGCCGAGGCTGCTCGAGAGTGTGGACTTGGCCTTAATGCGGGCCACGACCTGTCGCTGGAGAACTTGAAGTACTTTGCCGAGCGTATTCCGTGGTGTGACGAGGTGTCGATAGGCCACGCGCTGATTAGCGATGCACTCTACTACGGTTTAGAAAATACTGTTCAACTTTATCGTCGTTGTCTGAAAGATGAGTAATCCACTCTCGCTACCAATATTCAAGAAGATCTCGCGCCTTGTTGATAGTCGTGGTGTGCAGGCCTTTGTTATCGGAGGTTATGTGCGCGACTACTACCTGCGTCGTAAGTGCTCTGATATAGATGTTGTGGTTGTTGGCAGCGGTATTGAGATTGCCCAGGCACTTGCTGCCGAGCTTAAGACTAACGTGGTGGTTTTCAAGCGTTTCGGTACAGCTATGCTCCACCACGATGGACTGGAAATAGAGTTCGTCGGTGCGCGTAAGGAGTCCTATACTCCCGACTCCCGCAAACCACACGTTGAGGATGGAACTATCGAGGATGACCAGCGTCGCCGCGACTTTACAATCAACGCTATGGCGTGGAGCCTTAATGGCGAGACTTTTGGCGAACTTGTCGATCCGTTTGATGGTATGTACGACCTTGAGGATTGTATAATTCGCACCCCTTGTGATCCTGATATCACCTTCTCTGACGATCCGCTGAGAATGATGCGCGGTATCCGTTTTGCATCGCAATTGGGCTTTGAACTGGAGGACGAGACCTTCGAGGCTATTCGCCGAAATAGGGAGCGAATAAGCATTGTGTCGAAGGAACGTATCATCGTGGAAATGAACAAGATAGTCGCTTCGCCAGTACCGTCAATAGGCTTTGAGCTGTTGGAACTTACAGGCCTGTTGGAGCTGATTTTCCCTGAACTTCACAACCTCTGCGGAGTAGAAAAGAGGGGCAACCACGCACATAAAGATAACTTCAAGCACACCCTTAAGGTGCTCGATAATGTGGCTCGCAAGAGCGACGATTTGTACCTTCGTTGGGCAGCCGTTTTGCACGATATTGCCAAGCCGCAGTGCAAGAGTTACGACCCTAAAATTGGTTGGTCGTTCCACGGCCACGAGGTGGTTGGCTCGAAGATGATTCAGCCGATATTCCGCCGCCTCGGCCTGCCACTGGGTGAGCCTATGCGATTTGTGCAGAAGATGGTCTTTTTGCATCTGCGCCCGATAATCCTTGCCGAGGATGTTGTTACCGACTCAGCTGTGCGTCGTCTGCTCTTTGAGGCAGGTGATGATGTGGAGAAGCTGATGACCCTCTGTGAGGCCGATATTACATCGGGTATTGAGCAGAAGGTGAAACGCTTCCTCGAAAACTTCCAGATGGTGCGCGAGAAGATGAAGGATCTGGAGGAGCGCGACCGCATCCGTAACTTCCAGCCGCCAATTACGGGTGATATTATTATGCGCGAGTACGATGTGCCACCGTGTAGTTTGCTTGGCGAGATGAAGGAGATTATCAAAAACGCAATCCTCGATGGCCAGATACCAAACGACTACGACGCCGCCCACGCAATGCTCGAACAACTTGCTGCTGAACGCGGCCTGAAAAAACGCGAGTAGTGCGCTACGCAGTAAGCGAGCTAATAGCCAATGGCTAATAGCTAACAGCAAAAAAAGAGATAGGGGATACATCTGTACCCCCTATCTCTTTTGACGTAACGCGACTAATTAAAGAGCGTTAACGTGCAACTGAATTGCGCCTTTAAGGTTACCTGCCTTGTTCTTGTGGATAATGTTGTGCTTAGCCAACTTATCGAGCATAGCAGTTACCTTTGGAAGCAGAGCCTCAGCAGCAGCCTTCTCAGTAGTGTGACGCAGAGCCTTTACAGCGTTGCGAGCAGTCTTGTGATAGAGGCGGTTGTGAGCACGCTTTGTAGCGGTCTGGCGAATTCGCTTCTTTGATGATTTGTGATTTGCCATAATTGTTAAATTATTTCAGTTTTTACTAATTATTTTCTCTTTTGTTTTGCAGTTATGGGCTGCCTCCCCTCCTGCAGTTGCGCTCGCAGAACAGCGTTTTTTTGTTCTCACCCGTAGGTGGTTTCGGATAGGCTTGCGCCCGCTCCTAATGGATTTTCCCCCTCCCGTAAGAGCACCCCCCCCACTCGGAGAAAAAAACTTAAGTTCCCCCCCCCTTTGTTGGCA
>JAZQYI010000005.1:0-58486 GCA_045633445.1 Alistipes sp. | reverse complement strand
TAATTTACTCATAATCGTACGATTCATTTGCTAGCGAGTGCAAAGTTAATATATGCCCTTAGGGACGAGTCAAGAGAAAAATGAAATATTTTCAGCAGAAAATTAAAAATAGGCAATATTATATGTCGCACTTGTATTGGGCCCTATTTTAGACTACATAGAAGACTACACGCCAAAAATAAATTAGAGTTCAAACGATTTTACAAGCAAAGTCGTTTCACAATACAAAAGAATAATATCTTGTGTATAAACAAATTCGGCGGTAAAAATAATTCACCGCCGAAAAAGTGCAACCCTCACGACAGCCTCTCTTGTTATTTGATACCGTGTTGCGAGAGAATCTCTCTTAGCTGCGGCTCCATAATTTGCAGCACACGATAAATACCGTAGTCGGTCAGGTGTGAATTATCTACAGTACCCTCGTTGTCTGCTCCAGTGTCGAACGCATTGTTGATAAAGTAGACGTTCTTGAAATCCTTACACACCTTTTCCATCAACTTCTTGGCAGCAGCTCGCTGGTCGTCATTACGCTTTTTTGCAGTAAGGTCAAACATCGCACCAGTGCGTCTTACTGTTTGCAGGAAGATAAGAGGTGTCTTCTTATGCTTTGCGCGAATCTGCTTTACAAAGTCATAGAGTCGTTCGTTGATAATATCTGCCGTAGGGTTTGAGAAGGCGTCAAAAACAAATGCGTCGGCCTTATTGTCACAGACAATATCAACAAAGTGCTGCTGTAGTTTGCACTGTCCGCTATGGCCGAGATTTGGCGTTTCAGCATTCAGGCGACGACCAAGCTGTGCTACATAGCTTGCTCCTGGACGTGGAGCACCCTCGCCGTGTGTGAGTGACGAGCCGATAAATACAATTTTATGCTTGAATGGTGACGGAGCAGCTTTAATCATAGAGCCCTCATCAACACCAATCTCAAGCGAGTTGATCTGTACATAAGCTGGCAGATAGACCAAACACTCCTTTTCGCCATCAGCCATATTTTTTACCAGCGATGTCTCAAATTCAACCGCAGCAGGGTCGGTCGTTGGGCGAGCTACGCCTGCAAAGGTCCACTTTCCCTCGTGTTTCAGATAGATATCCATACCTCGCAGGTAGATATCTGGAGAGTTTGGCTTCAGTTTCTGAGGGTGTACGCTCCAACGAACATAGATATTACGGCTATCTGTGCGGAAAACAAGCGCCAAACCAGTAGATTGACGAAAGACCTTGGCTGCACTTGGCGTAAGTGAGCTATATCGCTCAACATCGAGGCGCTCAAGCGGCTTTTTTGTGTCGTGTATCTTATTGATAATGGTGAGCGTTGACGCGTCAACATAGGTGAGCTCTCTCTCTTGTGCTGTCGCTGTCAAAACAACAGCAAACGCCGCTATTGCAACGAGAAAAAATCTGTTCATAGTAAAGATTTCTATTAGGTTTGTCGTACTACAAAGGTAAATAAAATAAACTCTTTTTTCAAAATCATAAAGCAGTTTGTTGCTCTTTTGGCGCATCGAAAAATAATTCTTATTTTTGCAGCGCAAAAATGCCAATAGCAAAAGGCTAAAAGCCAGAAAAGATATGACACTTAACGAAGAGATTACAAGAAGACGAACATTTGCAGTTATTGCCCACCCAGATGCGGGTAAGACAACCCTTACCGAGAAGTTGCTGCTCTTTGGTGGTGCGATCCACATTGCGGGCGCAGTAAAGAGTAACAAGATTAAGAAGGGAGCTACCTCTGACTTTATGGAGATTGAGCGACAGCGAGGTATCTCGGTTGCTACATCTGTAATGGGATTTGAGTATAAAGATATCAAGATTAACATCCTTGATACCCCAGGTCACGAGGACTTTGCAGAGGATACATATCGTACCCTTACGGCCGTAGATGCGGTAATTATCGTTATTGACGGTGCAAAGGGTGTTGAGTCGCAGACCCGCAAACTGATGAATGTCTGCCGTATGCGTAACACCCCAGTTATGGTCTTTGTAAATAAACTCGACCGCCCTTGTAAGGATCCGTTTGATCTGCTTGATGAGATTGAGAATGAGTTGCAGATTCGTGTTCGTCCACTCTCTTTCCCGATCTCAAGTGGCCCGACATTTAAGGGTGTATACAACCTCTACGAGCACAATATCAACCTCTTTACCTCTGACGAGCGCCAGACAGCCGATGCGCAGACCGTGCAGTTTGATGACATATCATCAACAAAGCTCGACGAGCTGATCTCTGAGCGCTATGCAAATCAGTTGCGCGATGATATCGACCTTGTGGAGGGTGTCTATGAGGAGTTTGATCGCGAGCAGTACCTTGCAGGTCGCCTTGCACCAGTATTCTTCGGCTCGGCTGTAAATAACTTCGGTGTGCGCGAGCTTCTGGAGTGCTTTATTCGTATTGCACCATCACCACGCCCATCGACAACTCAAACTCGACTTGTTGAGCCTAACGAGGCTAAGCTTACAGGCTTTATCTTCAAGATTCACGCAAATATGGACCCGAACCACCGCGACCGTATCGCCTTTATGAAGATATGTTCGGGAACATTTGAGCGTAATAAGAACTATCTCCACGTACCAAGCGGCAAGAGTATGAAGTTCTCATCTCCAACAGCCTTTATGGCGGAGAAGAAGTCGGTTATCGACTTTGCATACCCTGGTGATATTGTCGGTCTGCACGATACGGGCAACTTCAAGATTGGCGACACCTTTACCGAGGGCGAGAAACTCAAGTTTACTGGTATTCCATCGTTCTCACCAGAGATGTTCCGCTATATCGAAAATGCTGACCCAATGAAGTTTAAGCAGCTGGCAAAGGGTATCGACCAGCTGATGGATGAGGGTGTGGCACAGCTCTTCGTCTCTTCGCTCAATGGCCGTAAAATCATCGGTACTGTGGGCGCTCTGCAGTTTGAGGTTATCGAGTACCGACTCGAGCACGAGTATGGTGCAAAGTGTCGCTGGGAGACAATATCAATCCATAAGGCCTGCTGGATCGAGAGCGATAATGCCGAGCAACTCGCCGACTTTAAGCGCCGTAAGCACGCCAATATGGCTGTCGATAAGCACGGCCGCGATGTCTTCCTCGCCGATACCAGCTACTCGCTTGCGCTGGCACAGGAGAAGTTCCCGGATATTAAGTTCCACTTCACCTCCGAATTTTAATTTTGGTGTGAAAAGGCAGCATTTGCTGCCGCTTGTTTAAACACCAGCAAAGGGCAGTACGCATAGTACAGCCCTTCGCTGTTTTATTAAACCGAGCGTTGCAACTACTACCTTTTGACGCCAAAATTTGGTGCGGGGAATATGATTTTTTGTAATTTTGTAAAACCTTAATTTATTGATATGGGAAAGAAAGAGTATGCTCAGGCAAACAAGGATTGGTTGCTGGCTAAGGCGCAGGAGGAGGGGGTGATGGCCCTGTCGAGAGGTGTCTATTACAAGGTGATTAGTCAGGGTAAGAATGACGGCAAGCACCCTACGCCTCGTAGTATAGTTACGGCCCACTATACGGGTTGGACAATAAACGGCAAGAAGTTTGACAGCAGTCGTGGCGGTGTGCCCGTGGCATTCCGTCTTAACGAGCTTATTGAGGGTTGGATTGTAGCTATGCAGCAGATGTGCGTGGGTGATAAGTGGGAGATTTATATCCCCGCAGAGCTCGGCTACGGCCGCTTCTCGCAGCCCGGCATCCCTGGTGGCTCAACATTGATTTTTGAAATCGAGCTGTTTGGAATTGCGTAGAGCTGTCAGTAATTCACCATTACAGTGTCTATAGAAAAACTATGTGACACGTTACTCGGATTTGGGTTTACCACTAAAGGTGGTACAAGAAAAGATAGTCCTCTATGGTCAAGCTTGTTTGAAACCGAAAGATGGACTATCTACTATTTTGACCAATAAGTCAGAATGGTTAAATCTACAAAAAACAAGCTCCGAGAGTCTCTCGGAGCTTGTCGTATAGGTTTGTGAGTAATTACTCGAGAACTGGACCAGCAGCAACGAGAGCCTTACCAGCCTCGTTAGTAGTGTACTTACCGAAGTTCTTAATGAAACGACCAGCGAGGTCAGCAGCCTTAACCTCCCACTCCTTAGCGTCAGCGTAAGTGTCGCGTGGGTCGAGGATTGCAGGATCTACACCTGGAAGAGCTGTAGGAACCTCGAAGTTGAATACTGGGATAGTCTTGGTAGGAGCTGTAAGGATAGCACCGTCGAGGATAGCGTCGATAATACCACGAGTATCGCGGATTGAGATACGCTTACCAGTACCGTTCCAACCAGTGTTTACGAGATATGCCTTAGCACCGCTCTTCTCCATACGCTTTACAAGTTCCTCAGCATACTTTGTTGGGTGGAGCTCAAGGAATGCCTGACCGAAGCAAGCAGAGAAGGTTGGAGTTGGCTCAGTGATACCACGCTCTGTACCTGCAAGCTTAGCAGTAAAACCAGAGAGGAAGTAGTACTGTGTCTGATCTGGAGTAAGGATAGATACTGGAGGAAGTACGCCGAATGCATCAGCAGAGAGGAAGATTACATTCTTTGCAGCTGGAGCAGCAGACTTTGGACGAACGATGTTCTCGATGTGCTCGATAGGGTAAGAAACACGAGTGTTCTCGGTTACGCTCTTATCGTTGAAGTCGATCTTGCCCTCAGCGTCAACAGTTACATTCTCGAGCAGCGCGTTGCGACGGATAGCGTTGTAGATATCTGGCTCAGACTCCTTGTCGAGCTTAATAACCTTTGCGTAGCAACCACCCTCGAAGTTGAAGATACCGTTGTCATCCCAACCGTGCTCGTCGTCACCGATAAGCTGACGCTTTGGATCAGTTGAGAGGGTAGTCTTACCTGTACCAGAGAGACCGAAGAAGATAGCAGTCTCACCCTTCTCGTTAGTGTTTGCAGAGCAGTGCATAGAAGCGATACCCTTGAGTGGGAGGTAGTAGTTCATCATAGAGAACATACCCTTCTTCATCTCACCACCATACCAAGTGTTGATGATAACCTGCTCGCGTGAAGTGATGTTGAACACAACAGCAGTCTCAGAGTTAAGACCGAGCTCCTGATAGTTCTCAACCTTTGCCTTAGAAGCGTTGTAAACGATAAAGTCAGGCTCGAAAGTCTCAAGCTCAGCCTCAGTTGGGCGGATGAACATGTTCTTAACAAAGTGTGCCTGCCATGCAACCTCCATGATGAAACGAACTGACATACGAGTATCCTCGTTTGCACCGCAGAAACCATCGATAACGAACAGACGCTTGCCAGAGAGCTCCTTCTGAGCGATACCCTTAAGTACTGCCCAAGACTCCTCAGAGCAAGGCTTGTTGTCATTCTTGTACTCCTCAGAAGTCCACCATACGGTATCCTTAGAGTTCTCGTCCATTACGATGAACTTGTCCTTAGGAGAACGACCTGTGTAAACACCAGTCATTACGTTTACTGCGCCAAGCTCAGTATCCTGACCCTTGTCATAACCAGTAAGTGACTCCTTAGTCTCCTCCTCGAAGAGAACCTCATAAGACGGATTGTAAACAACCTCAGTTGTGTCGGTAATACCGTACTTCAATAAATCTTCTTTCTTAAAAGCCATAGTTTTTTGATATTTAGTGATTTAACCTTTTAATTTTCTGTTTAATTGCTTGGAAAAAGCCCTCTCCACATCAGAGTTGCCGCCTGCGCCAGCCACCCCTTCGGATAAGCCCCTTTTTTCCCGATGCAAAGATATTGCTAATTTTTGAATTGTGAAAAAAATAACAGAGATTTTTTTAATTAAAAATCAATATTCTTGCCAAAACCCCATTTTGGGGACTATTATATATTATAATAACCCCCGAAAGAATGGTCGTTATTTTCCGTGTTTGGGGTCATTATCTGCTCTCAATAGTAAAAAATTACCGGTCATCGTATATTTTGAACGATTCACGATAAAAAAGTGTGGCCATTTTTGTAGAAATCCTAAAATTTGTTACTTTTGTAATATGGCTGCTATATATTTTCATATACCCTTTTGCAAGCGCTTGTGCGGTTATTGCGACTTTCTGCGTAGCGTGAAGATACAGCACATTCCGCAAGTTGTTGAGATGATGCATAGGGAGCTGGATGAGCAGCATAGTTTTTTGACAGATAGAGTGGTGAAGACCATCTACTTTGGCGGTGGCACCCCATCGCTGCTTCATCCATCTGAAATAGAGCGACTAATTACCCACTGCAGAGAGCTGTTTGACTGCTCCGCAGTTGAGGAGATAACTGTTGAGGTAAACCCTGACGATATTACAGAGCAGTACGCTGCAGAGCTTGCAAAAACCTCTGTAAATCGTATCTCTATGGGTATCCAGTCGCTTGACAACGCTTGCCTTAAGTTTATGTCTCGTCGCCATAGTGCAGAGCAGGCCGTAGAGGCGGTTAGAAGGCTCCGTACGGCTGGATTTGACAATATTTCGGTTGATGTAATCTTTGGTGTAGATGGCTTTGGTGGTCAGAGCTTGGAGCAGACATTGCAGGGCATTTTGGCACTCGATGTGGAGCATATTTCGGCATATCACCTTACAATCGAGCCGACAACGCGCTTTGGTCGCGCACTTGCAAAGGGAGAGCTTAAGCAGGTATCCGAGCAGTGTAGTGAGGAGGAGTTTATGGCTGTGCATCAAGCACTTACTGCGGCTGGATATGAGCACTATGAGGTGAGTAATTTTGCTAAACAGGGACTCCGTTCTCGCCATAATTCGTCATATTGGACTGGTGCACAATACTTGGGAATTGGTACGGGTGCGCACTCGTTTAATGGCGAAATTCGCCGTTGGTGCGAGCAGAGCGTGGAGCAGTATAGTCAAGAGGTGGTCTACGACTCGGAGATCCTTACAAAGAGCGAACGACTTGATGAGTATATAATGGTCAGTCTGCGCCGAGTGGAAGGTTTTGATATCCAGCGAATTGAGTCAGAGTGGGGCAAAATGCACGCAGAACGAATTGAAAGAGATTGCAGACCATTTTTGGGGAGAGGTTGGCTTGTAAAAAATGGCAATAATTTTGCCATTCCAGCAGAGCATTTTTTGATCTCTGATACCATTATCGGGGAGCTGTTTTGCTGACCAATATATATAAATAGGTAAAAATTATTAAAAAATTTTAATAAAACTTTCAAAATTCAATGTAAAGCACTATCTTTGCGCCGAATATTTTTATAGAAAAGTCAAAATATCAGATAATTATGAGTGAAAAGAAACTTACTCCCGATACCCTCTTTGAGGTTAGTTGGGAGGTGTGCAACAAGGTAGGCGGTATCCATACCGTAGTTGCTACCAAGGCACTTACTGCAACAAAACTTTTGGGCGATAAGTATATCGTCATCGGTCCTGATTTTTCTCAGGACAATGGAAATAGCGAGTTCGAGGAGGATGCAACCCTCTTCCGTGCTTGGCGTCAGCAGCTCTACAACGCTGGCATCCGTGTTCGTATCGGTCGTTGGAAGATTGTAGGCTCTCCAATTGCTATTCTTATCGACTTTACAACTCACTTCTCACAGAAGGATGATATTCTCAAGAGCCTCTGGGATAACTATCACGTAGACTCACTCTCAGGTCAGTGGGACTATGTTGAGCCTGTGCTCTTCGGTCACATTGCTGGTCAGGTTATCGCATCTTATGTTGAGAATATTGCAGCAGCAACCGACAAGGTTGTGGCTCACTTCCACGAGTGGATGAGCTGCTCAGGTGGTCTCTACCTGCGTCAGAACTCTCCATATGTTGCAACTGTAATGACTACCCATGCAACTGTTATGGGTCGTTGCATTGCAGGCAACAATCTGCCACTCTATGGCAACCTCTCAAAGTTCAACGCTGATGACCTTGCTCGTCAGTTCAACGTAACTGCAAAGCACTCTATCGAGAAGATGGGTGCTCAGTACCACGATGCATTCCTTACAGTTAGCGACATTACTGCTCGTGAGTGTAAGTATCTGCTCGAGAAGGAGGTTGATGTTGTTACACCAAACGGCTTTGAGAACGACTTTGTTTGGACTGGTGAGGAGTATACAACTAAGCGTGTCGAGGCTCGCAAGGCTATGATTGCCGTTGCTGAGGCTTGCCTTGGTTGCAAGTTTGAGACAGAGCCGCTGATTATCGGTACCTCTGGCCGTTACGAGTTCCACAACAAGGGTCTGGATGTATTCTTCGAGTCACTTAAGCGTCTGTCACAGTCAAATGTAGAGCGCGAGATCTTGGCATATATTACTGTTCCTGCAGCAAACCACGGTGCACGCACTGACCTTCAGGCTCACCTTAAGGATAGCTCAAAGGCTATCGATGCTACACAGTATCGCCACTCAACTCACTACCTTGATAACATCGCATGGGATCAGGTTGCTAAGGCTATCGCTGAGAATGGTCTTGATGCAGCGGACTCAAAGGTTAAGGTTATCTTCGTTCCTACATACCTCAATCAGAACGATGGCATCTTCAATAAGAACTACTACGAGCTTCTCGTAGGTATGGATCTTACCGTATTTGCATCATATTACGAGCCATGGGGCTACACTCCACTCGAGTCTATCGCCTTCTCGGTTCCAACAATCACAACAACCCTCGCTGGTTTCGGTGTATGGGCTGCAGGTCTTGAGAACCATGACGGTATCACCGTTATCGAGCGTAACGATACAAACAGCTCACAGGCTGCAGCAGAGATTGCACTGACAATCCAGCAGTTCGCATCTCGTCAGCAGGATGAGGTTGAGGCTCTTCGCGCTTCTGCTTATGAGTTGTCAAAGCTCGCATTGTGGAAGAACCTGTTCAAGCACTATCAGAAGGCTTACCAGGTGGCTATCGAGAGCTGTGTTGCTCGTTCAAATCGCGCCGTACTTGGCGACGGTGGCGCACGCACAGAGCAGATCAACTTTGTTCGTCAGCAGCTCTTTGCAGAGCGTCCAACTTGGCAGCGCGTAATGGTTGAGAAGTCACTCCCAGAGGTACTTCGCCCACTGGAGGAGCTCTCACGTAACCTCTGGTGGAGCTGGACTCTCGGTGCTCGCGATCTTTTCGAGTATATCGACAAGGATTTGTGGGTAGAGGTAAATCGTAATCCTATCGCACTGCTCGACAAGTTGTCAATTGAGCGTCTTGCAGAGCTGGAGCAGGATAAGGAGTTCCTCACAAAGCTCGGCGAGGTATATGCTCAGTTCCAGGAGTACATGAACGAGGCTCCAAAGTCTGAGACTCCGAAGATTGCATACTTCTCTATGGAGTACGGTCTGCACCACACCCTTAAGATCTACTCAGGTGGTCTTGGTATCCTTGCAGGTGACTACCTCAAGGAGGCATCAGATAAGAATGTGCCAATGGTTGCCGTAGGTCTTCTCTACCGCTACGGTTACTTCACACAGCGCCTCTCTGCACAGGGTGCTCAGGAGGCTGTATATGAGCCACAGAACTTCTTCAAGCTCCCTATTTCGCCAGTTCGTGACGAGGATGGTAGCTGGGTAACTGTTCAGGTGGCATTCCCTGGTCGTACACTCTACGCTCGCGTATGGCGTTGTATGGTAGGTCGAACAGCTCTCTACCTGCTCGATACAGATTATGAGGCAAACCTTGAGGAGGATCGTCAGGTAACACACTACCTCTATGGTGGTGACTGGGAGAACCGTCTTAAGCAGGAGCTGTTGCTCGGTGTTGGTGGTATCCGCGCCCTCAACAAGATGGGCATCAAGCAGGATGTATACCACTGCAACGAGGGTCACGCAGCATTTATCGGTCTGGAGCGTATCCGTAACTTCATCGGCCGCCAGAAGCTCTCATTCTCTGAGGCTCTCGAGGTTGTTCGTAGCTCATCGCTCTTTACAACTCACACCCCAGTGCCTGCAGGTCACGACGCATTCCCTGAGTCGATGATTCGTCAGTATATGTCACACTATCCAGATGTGCTCGGTATCACTTGGGATCAGTTCATCAACTTGGGTAAGGTAAACCCTAACGATGTGAACGAGAAGTTCTCAATGTCTGTACTGGCTTGCAACCTCTCACAGGAGGTGAACGGTGTATCTTGGCTCCACGGTGAGGTATCTAAGGATATTCTGGGCAATATGTGGCCAGGCTACTTCAAGAACGAGCTGCACATTGGCTATGTAACAAATGGTGTACACTATCCAACTTGGACAGCATCAAATATGCGTCGTCTCTATGCAAAGTACTTCCCAGAGGGCTTTGAGGGTCACCAGTACGATATCCCTGCTTGGCAGAAGATGAACAATATCTCTGATGAGGAGCTGTGGAAGGAGCGTATGTTCCTTAAGAACCGCCTCATTAAGACTATCAAGCGTCGCTATACCGACCCTACACAGGTGCGTTTCGACTCACCACGTCAGCTTGTACAGGTATCTGAGGCTATTAAGCCAGAGGTGCTGACTATCGGTTTTGCTCGTCGCTTTGCAACATACAAGCGAGCACACCTGCTCTTTACAAACCTTGAGCGTCTTGCAAAGATTGTTAACAACCCAGAGCGTCCAGTACAGTTTATCTTCGCTGGTAAGGCTCACCCGAACGATAAGCCAGGTCAGGATCTGATCAAGCGTATTGTTGAGGTATCGCTGATGCCAGAGTTCGTAGGTAAGATTATCTTTCTGCAGAACTACGATATGGAGCTTGCTCGTCGTATGGTTCAGGGTGTTGACGTATGGCTCAATACTCCAACCCGTCCACTCGAGGCATCTGGTACTTCAGGAGAGAAGTGTGTGATGAACGGTGTTATGCAGTTCTCTGTACTCGACGGTTGGTGGGTTGAGGGCTATAAGGAGGGTGCTGGTTGGATGCTTCCTATGGAGCGCACATTTACCGACCAGGGCCACCAGAACGACCTTGATGCCGAGATGATCTACACAACTATCGAGGAGCAGATCGCACCTATGTACTACGATCGCGATGAGAAGGGTATTCCTGCTAAGTGGTGCAAGGCTGTCAAGAGCTGCGTTGCTGACATCGCATCTAACTTTACAACAAACCGTATGCTCACTGACTACGAGGAGCGCTTCTACAACTCTCTTGCAGAGCGTCACCAGTCAATGGTTGCAGATAACTATATCCAGGCTCGCGAGCTTGCTGCTTGGAAGCGTAAGGTATCTGCTGCTTGGGACAATGTTAAGGTGCTCGACGTTGAGCGCGTACGCGTTGAGAAGGAGGCTCTCTTTGTAGGTGAGTCTTACAACTTCCAGGTATCACTCGACATTGCAAACCTCAAGCCTGAGGATATCGGTGTAGAGCTTGTTGTAGCTAAGCCAATGGTTGGTAACCAGGCTGCAAACGTAGACTACTCACTCACCTTTACTCAGACAAAGGTTGAGGGCAGCGAGGTTAGCTACTCACTCGAGTATACCCCTAAGAAGACCGGTATCTTTGACGTGGCAATCCGTATCTTCCCTAAGAACGAGAAGCTTGCTCACAGAATGGACTTCGCCCTGGTTAAGTGGTGCTAGGCATTATTGGCACTTATAGCCTGCGTTCTTTTAGTCTCTTTACGGCTATTTTCTACCCTGTTTTCTGTTACATAGTACCGCTATGCGCCGCAAAACAGAGTAGAAAATAACCACAAAAGAGATCTAAAATAACTTTGACTACAAGCACCAAACAGTACCTTAGAGAATTCTCTGATTAGGCGAAAATATAGTAGAAAAGGGTGGTTTGGGTATTAAACTTATACCCAAACCGCTTTGTTTGATAAAAAATTTCGAAGAAAGGTTGATTTTTAATAAAAAATTTGTACCTTTACATTACATCTTGTAAAATCTTACAAAATAATATTATGCCGGGATTAAAATTTGACAAACGGGAACTTGGTAACTTGGAGTATTCGCTACAGCGCGAAATGCTTGCTACTGACCGTCGTGGCGGCTATATGAGCACCACTATTGTTGGTTGTAACACTCGCAAGTACCACGGACTGATTGTTGCCCCTATCGACTCAACCGACCAGACCTATGTACTTCTTTCGTCGCTTGATGAGACTATCGTGCAGCACGACCAGTCATTCAACTTAGCTCTCCACCGTTTCCGCGGTGTTTATGAGCCAAGAGGTCACAAGTACATTACAGACTTTGAGTACACTCCGTGTCCAACAATTACCTACCGCGTAGGTGGCGTAATCCTGAAGAAGGAGCTGCTGTGGATTCACAAGCGTACCCATCTGTTGATTCGTTACACCCTTGTAGATGCGCACTCAAAGACCACTCTGCGTCTGCGTCCATTCCTCGCCTTCCGTAACAAGCACTCGCTCTCGAAGGCCAATATGGATGCTAATGTCCGCTCTTATCCGGTGGTAAATGGTGTCAAGAACCGCCTTTATGATGGTTTCCCTTGGCTCCATATGCAGATGAGTAAGGATAGCGCTAAGTTTATCGCTGCACCAGATTGGTACTACGACTTTGAGTACCAGAAGGAGCTTGAGCGTGGTTATGAGGGCTATGAGGATCTGCTGACAACAGGTTACTTCGAGATGGATATCGAGAAGGGCGAGAGCATTATCTTCTCGGCATCTGTAGATGAGATGGAGTCGGCAGAGGATATTGTAAACTACTTCAACACCTCTATCGCTCGTCGTACACACAAGATTGACTTCCGCAGCTGTCTGCACCACTCTGCTCGTCAGTTTATTATCCGTCGTCCGGGTGATAGAACTGAGGTTGTTGCAGGTTACCCTTGGTATGGTGTTGACGGTCGCTCGACCTTCATCTCTCTTCCAGGTCTTACCCTTGAGCAGGGCTATAAGGAGGACTGTATGGCAGTGCTCGATACAATGGTTTCAGATATGCGCAACGGTGACTTTGCAGGCTCTGCTTCGGCTGAGGTTGCTGCAGATGCTCCGCTGTGGTTCTTCTGGACCCTTCAGCAACTTGAGAGCCATATCGGCGCAAAGGCTATTTGGGAGAAGTATGGTGCAGCTATGAAGAGTATTCTTGCCGCTTATCGCAAGGGCTTCTTCGGTGGTTGTGTGGCTCTGCATAGCAATGGCCTTATTTGGGCTGCTCGCGAGGGTTATGCACTGACCTGGATGAACTCTATTATGAACGGCACACCACAGACTCCACGTGCAGGTTATACAGTTGAGATTAACGCACTGTGGTACAACGCAGTTTGCTACACCCTTGAGCTTGCAAAGAAGTGCGGCGACAAGGAGTTTGCAGCTGAATGGAAGGCTCTGCCAAAGCAGATTAAGCAGTCGTTTATCGAGTGCTTCTACCTTAATGAGGAGGGTTACCTTGCTGACTATGTAGATCTTCGCGGTGCTGATAAGACAATCCGTTGCAATCAGATTATTGCGTGCGGTCTGCCATATACAATGGTCTCAGAGGAGCAGATTGTAAATATTATGCTTGTAGCACGCCAGCATCTGCTTACACCGCACGGTCTGCGTTCACTCTCTCCAGAGGATTCTCGTTTTGAGTCTACATACAAGCAGAACCCACACGAGCAGGAGGCTGCAAGTAAGAACGGAGCTGTTTGGGTATGGCCACTGATGTTCTACTTTGAGTGTGCATTTGCTCTTCAGGGAGAGAAGTTCCTTGCAAAGGCTAAGGAGATGTATGAGTCGTATGACGACAATATTCAGACCTACTGTATCGGCTCTGTTGCTGAGTACTATGACGCAAACCCTCCATTTGCACCTCGTGGCGCGGTGTCACAGGCTTGGAGCGTAGGCGCACTGCTCTATATTCAGCAGCTTATCGAGAAGCAGGAGGCTAAGGTAGCACGCGCAGCAAAGCGTAGTGCAAAAAAGGATGTAAAAACAAGTAAAAAATAGGTACAATGAGAGTTTTAATGTTTGGATGGGAGTTTCCACCCCATATTGCTGGAGGTCTGGGAACTGCTTGCTACGGAATGACGCGTGGATTGGCGCGTAACGGCGTAGATGTAACTTTCGTTATGCCGCACGCCAGTGGTGACGAGGATGAGCGTTTTGTCGATATCGTCAATGCCAGCGATGTGGAGACCGTCTTTGGCAAGGTAGACTCTGATTCGGAGGATATTATCAGCAAGATGTCGTTTATCCATATCGACTCAAACCTTGTTCCTTACCTCTCGCCTGAGGATTACGAGACTTACCACGATGAGTTTGTAAAGACTGGTGAGAAGCGTTGGGAGACTCGCGATGTGTGGAGCCAGCGTTACACCTTCTCTGGAAAGTATGGTGCAAACCTGCTTGAGGAGATTGCTCGCTACGCAATTGTTGCTGCACAGGTTGCAAAGAATCTTGAGGGTCAGTTTGACGTTATCCACGCGCACGACTGGTTGACATACTTTGCAGGTATCGCTGCAAAGCGTGTGTCAGGCAAGCCACTGGTAGTTCATATGCACGCTACAGAGTTTGACCGTTCGGGTGAGAATATCAACACCCAGACCTACGCTATCGAGCGCGCAGGTATGCACGCCGCAGATCGCGTAATTGCTGTGTCAAACCTCACAAGAAATATCGTTATCAACCGCTACGGTGTACCTGCAGAGAAGGTTGTGGCTGTTCACAATGCCGTTCGCTTTACTGATAAGGGCGATCCGTGGCCAGAGCGTGGCGTAGACGATAAGATTGTAACATTCCTCGGTCGTATCACCTTCCAGAAGGGCCCTGACTACTTTGTTGAGGCTGCTGCAAAGGTGCTTAAGCGCTGCCCTAACGTACGATTTGTGATGGCAGGTTCGGGTGATATGCTCAACCACGTTATCCGTCGTGTGGCTCGATTGGGTATTGCAGACCGCTTCCACTTCACAGGCTTCCTTCGTGGTGCAGATGTGGATAAGATGTTCCAGCTCTCTGATGTCTTTGTTATGCCGTCGGTATCTGAGCCATTCGGTATTGCACCGCTCGAGGCTATGCGTTCAAATGTACCGGTAATTATCTCTAAGCAGAGTGGTGTTGCCGAGGTACTTGATTATGCAGTTAAGGTTGACTATTGGGATGTAGATGCTATGGCAGATGCAATCTATGGTCTTGTAAACTATCCGGCTCTGTCAAAGATGTTTGCTGAGAAGGGTCTGGAGGAGGTTACCTCACTTAAGTGGAACCACGCCTCTGCAAAGATCAAGAAGGTCTACGAGGACGCTATTAACGAATGTAATAAATAAAAAATAGAGATATGAAAACAGTTTGCTTGTATTTTCAGGTACATCAGCCTTGGCGTCTGAAGACCTACCGCTTCTTCAACATCGGCAAGGACCACAACTATCTGGACGATCTTACAAATCGTGCCATTATGCAGAAGATTGCACGCGAGTGCTACCTTCCAATGAACTCACTGCTGCTCAAGCTTATCAAGGAGAATAAGGGTGCATTCCGTGTATCTTTCTCTCTGACAGGTTCTGTTGTTGAGCAGTTCAAGCTCTATGCACCAGAGGTTCTCGACTCATTCCGTGAGCTTGTAAAGACTGGTTGCGTTGAGATGCTTGCTGAGACCTACTCACACTCTCTTGCTGCACTTTCAAGCAAGGAGGACTTCGTAGAGCAGGTAAAGGCTCACCAGGCAATGCTTAAGAAGGAGTTTGGTGTTAAGGCAAAGGCTTTCCGTAATACTGAGCTGATCTACTCTGACGAGATTGGTGCAATGGTTGGCGAGCTTGGTTATAAGACAATCCTTGCTGAGGGTGCAAAGCACATCCTTGGTTGGAAGTCACCAAACTTTACCTATGCAGGTGCTGCAGACCAGAGCCTGCGCGTGCTGATGCGTAACTACAAACTCTCTGACGATATCGCATTCCGCTTCTCTAACCAGGGTTGGGATGAGTATCCACTCACAGCAGATAAGTATGCATCTTGGTTGAGCGAGGCAGATGGCGAGGTTATCAACCTCTTTATGGATTACGAGACATTCGGTGAGCACCAGAAGGCCTCTACCGGCATCTTCGACTTCGTTAAGGCACTGCCAAAGGCTGTCCTTGGTCGTGGTGACCTTAAGTTCGCAACCGTTTCAGAGACTGCTGCCGAGCACCAGCCTGTAGCAGTTATCCACTGCCCTCACGTTATGTCTTGGGCAGACGAGGAGCGCGATATTACCGCTTGGTTGGGTAACGATCTGCAGAACGAGGCATTCGCTAAGATCTATGAGCTGAAGGATAAGGTTCGCGCACTGAAGAACGACGATTTCAACTACGTTTGGAACTTTATGCAGACCTCTGACCACTTCTACTATATGGCAACAAAGTGGCTCTCAGATGGCGATGTTCACTCATACTTCAACCCTTACGATACAGCTTACGAGGCATTTATCAACTATATGAATGTCCTCTCAGACTTCCAGATTGAGGTTGAGAAGGCACTTGCTGCTAAAAAGTCAAAGAAGAAGGCATAAAGGCTTTTAACAGACTTTGACCTATACGAAAAATCCGCTGTAGCTCTACGGCGGATTTTTTTGTATTTTTTTGGGATATTTTGTAACTTTGTTGAAAATCGAGGAGTATGAAACGAGCATTTTTTATCTCTCTGTTGGCTGTTTTGTGCCAGGGCGCTACAGCGCAGTTCTATACAACCCAAAATCGTGCGGCGGCTATTCGCTTCTTTAATCGTCCGACGGAGCGTCGCGAGATTATTCTGCCGACTATAGATGGTTACACGCTCTACAAGGCTGATTTTCACACACATACGATATACTCAGACGGCGATGTTACTCCGCGTCAGAGGGTGCGTGAGGCGTGGTATGATGGGTTGGATATTTTGGCGATAACCGACCACCTGGAGATTCGCACATACGAGAAGTTTATGCTCAAGGTGCTTGCGCCGTACAACAAAACGTCCGAGCCATTTAAGTACGAGCACGCAGGCATTGCCAACAAAAAGGATAAAAATGCCCCAGTGCTTGCTAATCTCAATGCGGCGTATGACGAGGCGGTCTACTATGCTGAGCGAGAGAATTTGCCGATTATGCTTGTACGCGGAACGGAGATTTGGCGAGATACAAAGAGTATTGGCGAATATAACGCTCTGTTTCTCAAGGATATAAATGCCATTTGCCATCCAGACCTCTTTGAGACTTTCCGCAGGGTCAAGGAGCAGGGAGGAGTGATTATGCACAACCATCCTGGCTATACCCGCACAACGACCGCCATTGCCGAGGGTGAGCAGGCGCGTGCATACGAGGAGGGTTGGATTGACGGTGTGGAGGCTGTGAATAGCACCTCTCTGCACCCTCAGATTATTCGCCGATGTATCGAAAAAGGGCTCTTTATAGCGGCAAATACTGATGCTCACCGACCAACATCGCACGACTGGAGTGCTGGTGGGGAGTTTTTCCGCACAATGACCTTTATACTTGCCAAGAGTTGTACAGAACAGGATATTAAGGAGGCGTTGAAAAAGGGCCGTACAATCGGATATGTAGCCAATAATTTGGTTGGCGAGGAGTCGTTGCTCGCCAAGTTTCTCAACCAGGCGGTTACCTGTCGTGTTGTTGCTCAGAATAGTGAAAAAGGCACCCGTACATACAGCATAACTAACAACTGCTCGTTGCCATTTATCCTACATCGTGGTGGCTCGATTTCGCACCTCAAGCCATTTTCAACGCTCAACTTTACCATTGATAAGGGCAAAGCGCTGACATTTGTTGTAGATAATATGTGGCACATAGACGAGCAACATCCGACAATCGAGGTGGCTGTAGATAGGTAGCCGCAACTACTTTATCACAATCTTATCAAGTGGAAGTTTCGGCACAAAGTGTATGCCGTCTGTGCGGTAGTAGTTGTGCGATTCGCCCTCAGATATATCGACCATCTGAATCTTCTCAGCGCCCTTGCCGATAGCCACAATCAGTAGCGGCTCGTACTGCAGTTCAAGTGACTGCTGCACGGCTGCGTGGTCAAAAGCTCCGATGCAGATACCGTTCAGGCCTATCTCTGTCGCCTGTAGGAGCATTGTCTGGGCAATAATACCGATATCCATATTGACATACTTATCCTCGGCCGTGGTCGAGCAGATGACGATAAATGCGCGAGGCTCCGTACCTGGCAGAGGCAGCTTCATATCCCTCAGTGCACCACCGAGGCGAATGTGTGGCAGCACCTTATCGGCCTCATCCGCAAGTACTGGACGCAGGCGTAGCACCTGCTGATTTCTTGCCGATGGACACGCCGGCACAACCTCCATAATTCGGCGCAGCTGATCCTCTCTAACGGTAAACGAGTTGTCATAACCGCGATAACTGCGATTTTTCGCAACCAGTTTGGCAAAGGTCATCGTACGCTTTGGCGTAGTACTCTTACCCGCCAAGAAGTCCTCCATTTTCTTACCAAGATAGTTATCCGCCATACCTATAATGCATTTAGACATTCAACAATAAGTTCTACACTTCCACAAATCTCCTCCTCAGAAATTGTCAGCGGCGGAGAGATGCGGAAGGCTGTGTCGCAGTAGAGGAACCAGTCGCTCAGAATTCCCCTCTCGATAAACATATCCATCAGTTTATAGAGCTTCTCGCTGCTACCAAGTTCGACCGCAAGCAGCAGTCCACTGCGACGAATTTCGACAACCTGTGGATGGCCTTTGAGCAGTTTTTCATAGAGGGCACCCTTTGCCTCTACCTGCTCAACAATCTTATTATCAATCAGATACTTTGTTGCGGCAAGACCTGCAGCACAACATACCGGATGTCCACCAAATGTAGTGATATGACCCAATACAGGATTTGACTGCAGGGTGTTCATAATCTCATTTGAAGAGATAAACGCACCCAAAGGCATACCACCACCAAAGGCCTTGGCAAGGCAGACAATATCGGGAGTTACTCCGTACTTTTTCATTGCGAACATCTCGCCACTGCGACCCATACCGACCTGAATCTCGTCGAAGATAAGCAGCGCGCCAACCTCTGTACATCTTGCGCGTAGCGCCTTGAGAAACCCATCAGCAGGGGTTCTTACACCCGCCTCGCCTTGTAGAGGCTCACACAATACGCAGGCGGTACGTTCGGTAATCTGCAGTAAATCCTCAAAATTATTGAACTCTATCGCCTTGCAGTCGGGCAGCAGTGGGCGGAATGCATTTTTCCACTCCTCACCCTCGGGGAAGCCCATCATACTCATCGCTCCGTGTGTAGAGCCGTGGTATGCGCGGCGCATAGAGATCATCTCTGTACGGCCGGTATATCGTTTTGCGAGCTTGAGTGCACCCTCAACAGCTTCGGCACCAGAATTGAGGAAGTAGACACTATTTAGTGGCTCAGGCAGCAGTGAGGCGATGAGTGTTGCATACTCAACTTGTGGGCGCTCGACCATCTCACCATAGACCATAACGTGCATATAATCACGTGCTTGGCGGCATACAGCCTCAACAACTGCAGGGTTTGCGTGGCCGACATTGCTCACCGAAACGCCCGAGATAAGGTCGTAGTAACGCTTGCCCTCAGGGGTGTAGAAGTAGACACCCTCGGCACGCTCAACGGTGATAAGTTGTGGCGCTGGTGAGGTCTGTCCGACGTGTGCCAAAAATTGCTGGCGGAGTATCTGATTTTGAGTTTTCATAAAAAAAACATACTTTTGCTGCTGTAAAAATACTAAAAAAACTCTTTGCATTCGACTGTGAGTGTGAAAAATGTGTGTTATGGGAAAGTTTAATGACAAAAGAGTACTTATAACCGGCGCAGCGTCGGGTATAGGGCGAATTATGGGCGCAATGGCGCTAGAAAAGGGTGCTGCGGCACTTGTAATCTGGGATATCAATCAGGCAAATATTGATGCGACGGTTGCCGAGTTTAAGGCAAAAGGCAGTGTCTTTGGGTATCGTGTCGATATATCTGACCAGCAGCAGGTTATAGCAGCTGCACAGAAGGTAAAAGAGGAGGTTGGACAGATAGATATTCTGATAAATTGTGCGGGAATTATCACTGGCAACAAGACCTTTGACAATTGTACTACAGAGGAGATTCGTCGCACAATGGATATCAATACGGTGGCTCCAATGGTTGTTGCGCTGCAGTTTCTACCAGATATGATTGCCCGAAATAGTGGCCATATCTGCAACATCTCTTCAGCTGGTGGACTAATCTCAAATCCGAGAATGAGCATCTATGCGGCCAGCAAGTGGGCGGTAATAGGTTGGTCGGACTCGGTGAGAATTGAGCTTGAGCAGATGAAGAGCGATGTAAAGGTGACAACTATTGCACCATACTATATCAAGACAGGTATGTTTGATGGTGTAAAGTCGCCGATAGTTCCACTGATGAAGCCTGAGTGGGCCGCACGACAGATTGTCCGCGCTATAGAGCAAAATAAGCGCGTTAAGGTGGTTACAAAGTTGATACCGTTCCCGTACCACTTTGTGCGATTTATGCAGGGAATAATGCCTACCAAAGTGTTTGATTGGTTCTTTGGTCAGGTCTTTGGAATATATCACTCAATGGATAACTTTACAGGTAGAAGATAATGACAAATACATCTACAGAGCGAATTATAGAGATTGTATCGGCTCAGAAAGAGCTCTTTCGCACAGGCAAAACTCTGGATATTGAGTATCGCCTGACGGCTCTGCGTACGCTGAAGGCTGCATTGAAAAAGTGGGAGAGACCGCTTGCCGAGGCGCTGTGGGCAGATCTGCATAAGTCGTATGAGGAGGCCTATCTGACAGAGCTGAGCATTGTCCTTGGTGAGATAGACAACCATATTCGCCACCTCAAGAGTTGGGCTGCCCCTAAGCGTTGTGCAACACCAATAAAGATGTTCCCTTCGCGCAGTAAGACTATCAGCGAGCCACTTGGCTCTTCGCTTATTATTGCGCCGTGGAACTACCCCGTGCAGTTGTTGCTCAATCCGCTTGTGGGTGCTATCTCAGCGGGTTGTACGGCTATTCTCAAGCCGTCACCTTATGTGGAGAGTGTATCTACGGTTATTGAGAAGATGATTTCCGAGACATTTAGTGAGGACTATATTGCCGTCGTGCAGGGAAATCGTGATGTCAATACAGTCCTGCTTGAGCACCGATATGACATTATCTTCTTTACCGGCAGTCCATCGCTCGGCCGTAAAGTTATGGCAGCTGCGGCAAAAAATCTGACACCAGTAGTGCTTGAGCTCGGAGGTAAGAGCCCTTGTATTGTCGATAGCAGTGCAAATATTGCAACGGTGGCCCGTCGTATAGCTTGGGGAAAGAGCCTTAATGCAGGTCAGACCTGTATTGCACCAGACTATCTTCTTGTGCATAAGGCGGTTAAGAGTCAGCTTATCGAGGCGCTTGGTCGTGAGTTCCGCTCGCTGCTTGGACAAAATCCGAAGCAGTGTAACCACTTTGTGCGTATTGTAAATGACAAGGCGTTTGACCGACTTGTCAGCTATATAGATGGCGCAGATGTTGTCTTTGGTGGCGAGTATGACAAGTCAGAGCGATTTATTACCCCGACAATTATCGATAACGTTGCACTCGATAGTCCGATTATGCAGGAGGAGATCTTCGGACCGATATTCCCAGTTGTTACATTCGAGACTACAGAGGAGGCTGTGCGATTTGTTACTGAGCGCGAGAAACCGCTTGCTCTCTACTACTTTGGTGATGATAAGAGTGCAAAGTATGTTCTCAAGCACACCTCGTCGGGTGGTGCTTGTGTGAACGATACCATTATGCACATTGCCAACGAGAAGTTGCCATTTGGTGGTGTCGGAAATTCGGGAATGTCATCTTATCACGGCCGCGAGTCGTTCGAGGTCTTCTCACATCGCCGCGCTGTGGTAACGACACCAACCTGGATAGATGTGCCGTTTAGGTATATGCCGTATAAGATGTTTTCGTTAGTAAAGAAGCTACTTTAATTCTCCACTGATGGGAGAGTAACCTCAACAGAGTCCGATTCGATAGTCAGCGAGTCGGACTCTGTTATTTCAACGCTCTTCTCTGCTTTGATTGGCAGCAGGGTGTGGGTGTTTGGACGGTTGATAGCTGCAAAAACTACCGCCACCACTGCACCGAGCAGCAGAAGGATGTATACTGTCTTTTTAATCATTGCTCTCAAGGGTCTTTATTGCTGTAAGCAGCGTGTTGTCAATAGGGGAGATGAAGTAGTAGAAGGCGCTACTATCAAACTCCGAGTTGCGGGCGATATATGCCTTCAGCTGCGCCTCCATAATCTTGCGCGAGGTGGCAATCTGGCTCCAATTAGGTTTCACACCACTCTTTGCGGCATAATCGACAAAGCGGTTGAACATACCCTTATCGGCTCTAAACATCTGCTCGATATCTGCCAATGAGCGGGCCTCTGAGAGCTGCTTGCGATGGGCGTCGGCATACTCGATTGTGTAGCGATAGAGGATATTACGACCCGATACCTCAAGGTAGTACTTTGTCATATTGGTCGTATCGAGCGGGATGAACATATCTGGCATAATACCACCGCCACCATAGACCGTCTTGCCCTTTGGTGTTGTGAACTTGAGCGAGTCGGCAAAGTGGATGCTGTCGGCCGAGAAGAACTCGTTGTGGATATATCGGTTTACAATATCCATATTGTAGCCCTCTTCATCACCTGCTGTATATGGCTTTTGAATAGATCGACCTGTCGGAGTGAAGTACTTAGCAACGGTAAGACGCATAGCAGAACCATCGGCAAATGGTATTTGCGACTGTACCAGACCCTTGCCGAAGCTGCGACGACCGATAATCGTTCCGCGATCGTTATCCTGCAGTGCACCAGCTAAAATCTCGCTCGATGAGGCGCTACTCTCGTCAATAAGTACGGCAATATTAAGGTCTGTAGCGCTACCACGACCGTCGCTATGCTGACGAATCTGCTTCTTGTTGCGATCCTCAGTATAGACAATTAGTTGTCCCTTCTCCAGAAACTCGTTGGCAATAAGTATTGCCTGATCCAGAAAACCACCCGAGTTACCACGAAGGTCGAGGATAAGCTCTGTCATTCCCTGCTTGCGAAGGGTGTCAATGGCGCTCTTAATCTCACGGTGTGAGGTGCGGGCAAACTGCGAGAGGCGGATAAAGCCGATATTTTTTCGGAGCATCACCGTCGCCTCAACGCTATGTAGTGGAATGGCATCACGAGTGACAGTCACATTTACTGGCTCTGCAATACCTTTACGCTCCAAAGACAACTCAACCTGTGTGCCACGGCGACCACGCAGACGCTTCATAACCTCTGTCTGCTCCATCTTCTGACCTGCAATAAGGGTGTCATTGACCTTTATAATGCGGTCACCGGCAACAATGCCCGCCTTCTGGCTTGGGCCCGAAGGGATGACATTGAGGACAATAACCGTGTCGGTTGCCATATTAAAGACAATGCCGATACCGTCAAACTCGCCCTGCAGAGGCTCCTCGACCCTCTTAAACTCCCTTGCAGGGATGTATGAAGAGTGAGGATCCAACTCCTTGAGTATCGCAGGTATGGCAAGCTCGGCAAGAGAGTCGGCTGAAAGTGGCTCGATATAGTCGTTGCCAATGTAGCTGACTGCTCGGTTAAGCTTGTCATTCATACGCGAGCCGACAAGGATATTTATCTGTCCCTCGGTGAGCTGTCTGCCGTACCTATGACCAAATATCCATCCCATAAGGAAGATGGATATTACCACAAGGGCCGGCAGGGCGTATTTCTGGAGTAATTTCATTCTGAAATGTATGTCTCAGATTACTTGTTCTTAAATGTGTAGCTAAGACCTACGCCCAGAACAATCTGTGTCTGGATAGAGCGGCACTGAGCCTTGTTGTAGTACATCTGGAAGTAGAACTGAGTTGAGAAGTACTTAGAGGCCTTGATGTCGATAGTGTGCTCCCAACGAACATTTGGCGCGATATGCTCAATCTCGTAGCCACCCTTCTTTGCCTTGTTCTGCTGTGTAATCTCGTTTACCCAACCGTAGAATGAGTAGAGAGTAGTGCGGTAGCGGATGAAGTTGTTCTTGCCAAATGAGCGGTCAAAATCTACCTGGAGTGAAGAACCACCCTCGTAACGAGAGTTTCTATCCTCGATAGTAAGACCATAGACAAATGGGGTGTTGAGCTGCTCCTGTGTAGCGTTAAAGCGGTCATCGAAGCTGATTGCACCGGCAAACTTGTCGTCAAAGAACTGACGCATAATAGTCTCGCTGGTTACATAAGTTGCGCTCATAGAGATAGGCGCGAGGTTAACCTTGATAGGGAACTTTGGCTTAGGACAAACGTATGTAACACCGACAGAGACATTGAGGTATGCAGGTGCAAAGAAGCGGCTTACGCGCTTGTAGTCGCCATTAACACCATTTGCAAACTGTGAACGGAGTGATGCAATAGCACCGACATTCCACTGATCGGTCATCTTGTATGCAGGAGCAGTTGAAATAAACCACTCATCCTGGCTCTTGGTCCACTCGCTTGCCTTATTTGTCACACCGAGCTTACCTGTAGCCTTGTTGTCGATAGTAAATACGCCCTTCTTGTAGTTGTGGGTGAAGAGGAAGTTTGCAATACCAGTGATAGAGTTTGTAGAACCGTTCACGCTCTGCCACTTGCTATTGAAGTTAGAGAGGGAACCAGTAATACCGGCATTTACCTCGATTGTATTGCGCTCCTTGCGGATTGCAATTCGCTCAGCACGCTTCTGAGCATCGCTTGACTGGTACTCGATATTTACCTGCTCGGTCTTTACGCGGTCGTTAAAGGTCGCTTCGGTCTTTGGAGTTGCTGCATTAACAGAGACCTGAGCTGTAGAGGTTGCAACAGAGAAAATGGTTGCAACGAGGGTCAAGATGTAAAACTTCTTCATATTTGTAGTGTTATTGATTTTTATTGGAACTATCTGTGTGCAAATATATGGATTTCTGCCGAAAGTAGCAAAAGTGTTACCTATTTTATAGGTAGTGTAACTTTTACTGAGCAAATTTCAATAGAAAAATGGGTGTCCAACAAACGTTGTAACACCCATTTTCTGATATTTTAAGATAGGGATTAGTAGCTCTTTGCGAACAGTACGCGGCAGTGTGAAGGCTTGCCGGTAAAGATACACTTACCCTCCTCAGGCTCGGCGTCGATAGGAATACAGCGGATAGTCGCCTTTGTTGCATCCTTAATCGCCTGCTCGGTCTCTGGAGTGCCATCCCAGTGTGCTGAGATAAAGCCACCCTTATTGTTGAGAACCTCTACGAACTCATCCCAAGTGTCAACCTTAGTAATCATTGAGTCACGATAGTCGAGAGCCTTCTTGTAGATATTTGCCTGAATCTCGTCGAGCAGAGCTGCAATGCGCTCTACGATACCCTCCTGTGATACGGTCTCCTTTGTAAGGGTATCACGACGAGCGAGCTCGATTGTACCATTCTGCATATCGCGCTGACCGAGTGCAAGGCGTACAGGTACACCCTTGAGCTCATACTCGGCAAACTTAAAGCCTGGACGGAGGTTGTCGCGGTCGTCAACCTTTACGCGAATACCGAGAGCAGTAAGGCCGTCGGCAATCTCGTTCATCTTTGCGCGTGCTGCTGCAAGCTGCTCCTCGCCCTTGTAGATAGGCACGATAACAACCTGAATAGGCGCGAGCTTTGGAGGGAGGACAAGACCGTTGTTGTCTGAGTGAGCCATAATCAGCGCACCCATAAGGCGTGTAGATACACCCCAAGAGGTTGCCCAAACATACTCCAGCTTACCCTCGCGGTTAGCATACTTTACGTCAAATGCCTTTGCGAAGTTCTGACCGAGGAAGTGTGAAGTACCGCTCTGCAGAGCCTTACCGTCCTGCATAAGGGCCTCGATAGTAAGGGTATCCTCAGCACCAGCAAAACGCTCGTTTGGTGACTTGTGACCAACAACTACAGGCAGACACATCCACTCCTGAGCGAACTTCTGGTATACGTAGATCATCTTTGTAGCCTCAGCAATAGCCTCCTCGCGTGTCTCGTGCGCAGTGTGGCCCTCCTGCCAGAGGAACTCTGCGGTGCGGAGGAAAAGACGGGTACGCATCTCCCAACGAACAACATTTGCCCACTGGTTGCAGAGGATTGGAAGGTCGCGGTATGATGTAATCCAGTTCTTGTAAGTGTTCCAGATAATTGTCTCTGATGTAGGACGAACAATCAGCTCCTCCTCAAGACGAGCCTCAGGGTCTACAACAACACCCTTACCCTCTGGGTCGTTCTTAAGACGGTAGTGTGTAACTACTGCACACTCCTTAGCAAAACCCTCAACGTGGCTTGCCTCCTTAGAGAAGAAAGACTTAGGGATAAAGAGCGGGAAGTATGCGTTCTGCACACCAGTCTGCTTGAACATATCGTCAAGCACGCGCTGCATACGCTCCCAAATTGCATAACCGTATGGCTTGATAACCATACAACCACGAACTGCCGAGTTCTCGGCAAGACCAGCCTTGACAACCAGATCGTTATACCACTGCGAGTAGTTCTCCTCCGACTTGGTCAAATCCTTTAATTCTACTGCCATATATTTTTGTGTTTTAATTTTATTCAAATTTTCTACAGAAGTTGTGTAAAGTTGCATCTATACAACTTCCAACCGACAAAGATACAACAAATTTGTATATATTATACAACTACTTATAATTTTCGTTGTTTTTCAGTAGATACTCCTTCAGTTCGTAGAGGTATTCTTGTCCATATTGTCGGACTAAAATCTCGTCTTCCTTTGCAAAAATTCCGAAGTAAAACCCATTCTCCATAGCGGATAGAGCAGTAGTCATCTTAAGAAAATAGCTGCGGTAGGCATCATAGAACTCCTTCTGCTCTTGTGCAGAGAGCACCTGCTCAATAGCAGAATTCACTACACGACCTTGGAGAGCTACGGGATATTTGGCATCGGCAGTGCGGACTACACCTTTGCAATATCTGCACCAATCATCTACATTATTGTTACTCACTGGTTTAGGCTCTTTGAGCATCTCTTCCAGTGCAGCCCTAAGACGCATTCTATCGTTCGAACTAATGTCAACCGTTGTGCCGATAAAATCCACTACGCGCTCTAAAGCCACCGCGTCAGATGCACTCTCGATAAAACTTCTGAAGTTGTGGTCTTCACGCACAATGGCAAGGTTGTCGTTGTAGATTTTTACAAACTCCTCCTTTGTAGTGCGTTTTGTAAACGGCACAAAAAATAGAGCCAAATTATCTTGCTTCGACAAAGAACCGTCTGTAATTACCTCGTCCCACACAGGATATATTTTCAGCTTGCTAAGCGTGTCAAAAAGTTTAGCACACGCCTCAAGAGATGGAGCGTTATCCTCCTTTTTTTGATACTCCCACTTTAGCGCAAGCAACTCTCCTTTGCGGTTGGCAAGGGCAGAAATAGTAGCATTGTGGCTTATCCCCACAACATAATCCACCATATGCGACAACTGCTTACCGCGAGTGAGGACAACATCTGTAAGTCGATAACCTTTTTTGCTGGTTGCGTCCATCTTTAACAGAGGTTTGTTGCATAAATCGCCAACATCACCTACACATACTGCATAATATGTAAAATGTCCACAAAATCGCTGTACCTCGGTATAACCAACTCTGCGTGAATTGATTATAGTATCGCGCAAATGCCCAGAATTGGCATGCTTCTCAAAAAAATCTAAGCCAAAGTTGGCAGGCGTACTACGACTCTGCCCGAAAACAACCATCGGGCAGAGAAGTAGCAGTATGGATAACAGATGTTTCATGGTTTTTCAGTGAATATGCCTAAAAGTGCAAAATGTCTATACCTAAGAATTTGCTCGGGTGTTTGTTGTCATTTGCAAGTGCATCGGAGACGCATATCTGATTGGTCTGGCTCAAATACCAAATTATATCGTCGATTTTCGGGAAACCAAACTCTGTAACAACAACGTCAGGATGAACAGCGCAATTGTATCGGTTGTAATCACTCTCCAACCTGCGCAGAGCGACTATCATACTCTTAAAATACGGTATATATTGCTCTTTGAGCCTGTCGAACTCCTCTTTTGTCAGGTGTTTAGCAACTACACTATCGACAATGCGACCTTGAAGCAGTATGTAGTAGTCACCCTTCGCGACCCCCGAATCTATCATAGCACACAATGCCGACCATTCAGAGGCCGTATGCTCTGCTCGATGTGACTTTACATATCGACACAATGCTCGTACCAACTTCTGTTCGCGTTCAGGTGTAAGTTCAACCATCTTGCCGATAAGCTCGACCATCCGCTCTGCTGCCACACGCTCTTTTGAGCACTCAACATAACTCTTAAACGACGGATCGTTTTTGAGCAAGTCGAGCGACTCTTTACAGCTCACCAAATTCTGCCCCAAAGCAACCATCGGGCAAAGCAGAGCTATACAACTGATGCAAAAGCGGGTAATCTTTGACATTGTTTGGTGACAATTTAGAAAACGAGCTTAAAATTTGTCATAAAGATAATAGAAATTTATGGCTATTCCAAAATATAGTCGGCTAATAAGCAGTTGCCGAGAGGGGGTTGCAGAGTGTGAAAATAGCAAATTTGGACATAAATGTAACCATTTTAGAAATAAATTTCTACCTTTGTGTAACTATACACCCAAACAAAGTACAATTATGATTGCAAAATTACTAATCGTTGTATTCTACCTTTTGGCCCCTGCGGGTGTTCTTTGGGCTTGTCGCAGAGTAAAATTCCTTGATAAAGTTGGCCCTGTGCTCACTCTCTATATCCTTGGCGTTGTGGTTGCAAACCTCCATATTGTGCCTGAGAGTTGTTATGGCATACAGAAGACTCTCCAGGATGTGATGATTCCATTGGCAATTCCGATGATGCTCTTTGGTTGTAACTTCAAAGAGTTCAAGGCGGGTGTTACAGCAAAGGCCTTTGTTATCTGTCTTATCTCAACCGCAGTAATGGTGGTAGCGGGATTTCTATTGGTGAAAAACCAGCTCGGTATCGACGGCCCGACCATTGGAGCAACACTTTCGGGTCAGTACACAGGTGGTGCAGGCAACTTCGCAGCGGTGAATATGATGCTTGGTGATAAGGCTCTTACTGGCGAGAAGTTTGCACTTGTTAGTACCTGCAACCTTGTGGTGTCGTTCTTCTATCTGATGTTTTTGATGGGTGGTGGCGTGAAGATTGCGCGTCGCATTGTCCATGGTAGTAAGTTTGCGGCACACAACGACACAATCAACACTGCGGAGTATGTAAACGACAATCCATACAAGGATTTTGGCAAGAAGCAGAGCCTTGTGCAGTTGTTGAAGGTCTTTGGTGCGGCTGTTGCTGTAGCGGTAGTGTCGCTGCTTGCGAGCAACTACTTCAAGGAGGGAACAGTGATGTTCGATCTGCTCGGTGGTGACTTCTCGATGGTGGCACTGATACTTATCCTTACAACCCTTAGCTTGCTTCTGACCAACTTCAAGCAGGTGCGTTCGTGGGACAAGAGCTTTGATGCGGGTATGTACCTGATATACATCTTCTGCCTTGCAATGGCTATGCTTGCCGACCTCTCACAGCTCGATTGGGGTATGTGCTTGTGGGTACTTGTCTACCAGGCAATCATCATCTTCGGCTCGCTGACACTCTGCGTACTCTTGGCGCGTCCTTTCAAGGTTGATGCCGATAGTGCAGTAATTACCTCTGATACGTTTGTCAATTCGCCTATCTGTGTGCCAATGATTGCGGCGACAATGAAGAATAAGCAGGCAATTATGGTCGGTATTACCAACGGTTTGGCCGGCTATGCTGTGGGAAACTACTTGGGTTATATTATCTATCAGCTGTTGATACTGCTCTAAACTGAATGTTATGAAACGATTTACACTCCTTGCTCTCTTTGCACTCGCTGTTTTGCCCGTCTTTGCTGAGGATGGTGCACTTTCGGGCTATGAGCGAAATCTCTGGGTGAAGATTATCTCGGCGCTTGTTGTGCTGCTCATTATTGCGGTGCACACAGTCGTTACACTTATTAAGCAGAAGAGACTTCGCACGGACTATTCGGTTGCAGAGTTTTCTAAAAATCGTACTGATGCCGCGCAGGGAGCAATGTCAAGCAGCGAGATAGATGCTCTGAACGCATCTCTCGATAGCATAGATGGCATATGGGGCGAGATTGTTGATAGTAATGGTGATTTGGTTACATATCCCCACAAACACTCAGCCGTAAAGCATTCTCTTGCCATTCTGCAGCAGGCCGTTGAGGCAAATCCGACAGACAAATCCGTTGTGGAGAAGATAAATAGTTACAGCGAGGTGCTCAATCACGCCCGCACACGCCAGTTCAACGGCTCAAAGACCTTGGTTGTACTATTTGCCATTGTCGGACTTATTATGTCCGTTGCCTTCCCTCCAGCAGTTGTGGCGGTGATTCTTGGCATTACGGCATATCTGCTTGCCAGCCGCACACCGAACTTTATGCTCATTGAGCAGATTGCTAAAAATAGTAACAAGTCGGGCAGTTGGGTGAAGCGCACGCTACTTAGTCTGCTGACGGGCGTAGCATCTGCAAAGAGTTACAAGATTGTTAAGACCTATAGTGACGGTACAAAGAGTTACGACACAGACCACACCGAGACCTGGTTTTCGCTTCTGATAGTCTTTGTATTTACACTGATGATGGCTTTTATATTGCCGATAATCACACTTATCAATTATACTCGTAACTATCTGATTTATAGGTAGTAATTTCTAGAATAAAGTCGCTTTTACAGAGTACGGCACACCATTCAGAACATCGGTGCGCCCTATGTATGTTGTGCCAAACTCATCAACAAAACTGCTAACGGTCGTGTCGCAGAATACAGAGATAAACCACTCGCCTGCCTTCGGTTTCTCGACTACAAGCTCTTTGTAACACCCTTTGCTTGTCACGCTCCACTGCGTGTTATCTGTAAAGGCAAACTCGTTGAGCTTGGCAGATAGTGTAAGGTCAAAATTATCCTCGCCCGCATAGCCTTTAAGCTCGATAACAAGGCGCTCACACCTTTTAGGGACTATGACTTTGAAGTGGTGGTACTGCTTGTCGCCAATACGAGTAAATTCAGGCTGTCGCTCTTCGGTTTTGCAGCACATCTCTCGTTGCTTGTCAGACTCCAAAACACCCTTGATCTGTGGCCTTCCATTGCCATCCATAGCGTAGAGCAACATCGCCGACATCAGTTCGAGTCGTTCACCCCTCTTCACACTCTCCGGATGTGAGCCGCAGAGTACTACGCGACCACTCTTGTCGCTCGCTTTGTATGCCCAGATAGATGGTTTGTTGTCAATCTGTACCTTCTTGTTATTGTTAAAGATGTATCGTGCCAGCACCTCCGTTTTCTCTGGGAGATTGCCCTGTAGATTGCCCAAGGCGTATCCTCCGCCGCTGTGGAATACGGAGTCGACAATACCATCTCCACCAAAGTCGTAGTAGCGAAGTAGTGGGGACTTGCGCTCTATGCGCATCGGTGTTCTGGACTTAGAGAGGTGTGAGCCGTGCATATATCCAGGCCACAGATGGGTATAGATGTCGGTAAATTTTACATTTCCACCTCTCCTTTTGCTGCCTGCCGAGGCGAGAAAGGCGCCAGCGCACGTGCCTACATAAGAGCCTCCTGCAGCGACAAAGGCGCATAGGCGATCTCTGCCTTGCTTGCCAAGAGAGAGGCTGTGTTTGTTTGCCGCTCCGCCATTGACATATATCACTCTGTATCGTGGCGCTCCATCGGGGTAGAGTAGCCAACCATTACTATCCTCGCTGCTGCCACAGAATACCTGCTGCTGCATCAGAGTATCTTTGGCAGTGAGTTTTGGGTTGATAGATGAGGCGTAAAAGTCCATCTTAATCCCCAAATTATCTGTTGCAGGCAGGACTTTGCGTGAGTTAAGGGCGATACCACTATCCATAAACAGTTCCTTGTAGTATCCACGATTGTTTTCCAAAACAGCGGCCCTCGCCTTGCCATTATTGCGGGCGGAGAGGTGCGTGATTGGCAATAGAGCCAACAACAAAATTACAAGTAGAGTCCGTTTCATAGTCGAAAAATAGCTCTACAAAGGTAACTATTTTCTCAAACTCCTCCAAAAGTCTTGACCAAAAAGCACCCATAGTGCGGCTATGACCACACCCACACAG
Source organism: Alistipes sp. (assembly GCA_045633445.1). Classification (GTDB taxonomy): domain Bacteria; phylum Bacteroidota; class Bacteroidia; order Bacteroidales; family Rikenellaceae; genus Alistipes. The sequence continues at coordinate 26,546 of JAZQYI010000005.1, read as the reverse complement.
GCAAAGCATACAACTATCCTCATTCGGCTTGTACTCGAGGGGATAAGCGGTACGGTTGCTGGCTCGATGATGGTAAATAGTGGCTTTACCTCCTCGACCTTTGCTTGTGCTGCTTGCATCTGCACGGCAACGGAGGAGTAGAGTTGATAGGCAAGCAATTTCTCGTTTTGTAGACGCTCGCGCTCATTGAGTACGCTCTGTAATACTACGCTACGATTGGCGTCGATAAAGTCGGCATAGCCCTGCTGGGAGTCGAGGTATTGCTGCTGCCGTTTTTTGTAGAGTTGCTCCCAATACTCCGCCTCCCGTTGGGCCTTTGAGGTGCGATATGAGCAGACATACTCCTGCAGGCTCTCCGTAAGGCTGCGGACAACCATTGCAGCAACTTGAGCGTCTGGCATTGTGGCAGAGATGGTGGTAACGCCGCTCTTTTTGTCGGTCGAGATTGTAATTGCTCGGCGTAGCGCTGTGAGGAGCTTTGCCTGCCCTTTTGTCAGATGGAGAGGGTCGATATTCCGCTCCGCCTGCACCCCTAAGGTGTGTTGCAGGTAGTCGAATAGGGATATAGGCTGCTTGTGGTCAACTGTCTGCACGGGCGTTTTGAGCAGTTGTATGAGGAAAGGGGTTGAACTAACAATATCGGGGTAGATAGCAACGGCAAGTGCATCGCTCTCGGACTCTAAATTTAGAGCCTCAAGCCCCAATACCGAGGCGGCAGAGGCGATACTACTTGTTGAGCGAGTGGACTCTGGCGCTAAGAGACTCTTTGCCGTATACTTTTTAGGCGTTATAAGGGCGACAATAACCCCGACAGCTATTGCTACGACGATGATTTTTAGAACAACCATTCGCCCTGCCCATATACTCTCTGCCCAAATGGCAAGGTCTATTGTCTGCTCGGTAGTACAATCTCTATTCATAACTACTTTAGTATATTGCCAATTGTTGCAATCATTGTGGCAAGAGAGGCGCTTGTCGTTGCAACAGAGAGTATACTCTGCAGCGCATCGCCATTATGTTCCTTTGTTGGTACGATAATCTGACACCCTGGTTCGACAATCTTGTTGTTATTTAGCCTACCACGACGAATTTGTCCATTCATATAGACGATGTAACAATGCTTTTTGCGTGCATCCTGAGCAAATCCACCCGCTTGCTCGATGTAGTATCTTACCCGTTTGTGGTCGGTATAACTGACACTATTTGGACTCATCACACAGCCGCTGATATGGACCGTATTGTCATATTGTGGTATTACTAACGAGTCGCCCGTTTTTAACACAAGGTCGGCATTTGAGCCAGGATTGGCAAGGGCACGCTCAAGGTCTATTCCGATATTGAAGTGGTCAGGGGCGTTGAGTGACTGCACATCTATCGAGTCTTTGGTACTTCGTGCAGCCAGCAGAAGGGCGCTCTGCTTGCGGGAGTGCTCCTCGTCACTCATCTTGCGAACAAGGCGAGCCCCCTTTGTGTATGCAAATGCCGTTACACCACCAGCCTTTGCAACAAGGTCGCTCAGCCGCTCACTCCTCTTTGTAATGGGATATTCGCCACTGTAGAGCACCTCACCCTCGATTGTGACGCTCTGTGGTGGGTGGTAGCTGGGGCTGTTGCGGATATATATTCGGTCGTAGGGCTTGAGGGTAAAGCTGTTGAGGCTGTCAATCGTAAAATCCTCGTTTATGGAGAAGGTGAACTGCTCACAAAGCAGCTCCGAGGCTTTGGTGCTACGGCTGTCGATAATGGGCCGACTTATATCTATCCTTGCCGTTGAGGCTGATGGTAGCAGACCACCAGCCTGGATGATTATATCCTCAAGGGTGCTATTTTCGGCATAGGGTAGTGCTCCTGGGTGAGCAACAGCACCGAAAATCTCGATAGTTTCCTGCTCTTTTAGGCTGTGGATGCTCGGAATGTAGAGAATGTCGTTGCGCTGCAGAACAATGTCGGGAGCAGCGCCGTTAAGGAGCTTTTCTAAATCAATCTGAATGGTCTGATGTGTCAAATCTTCACGCTCGCGATGCAGTAGCGCACGCTTAAGCAGAGCATCTCCTGTAACTCCATCGGCCTTTGCAATCAACTTCTTGACGGTGTTGCAACTCTCGTTCAACTGGTAGACTCCTGGGCGAAAGAGCGCCCCTTTGGCTTCGAGTTTGTTTTCAAAACGGTCGGCAATAGCGGCTACATCGACAATATCGCCATCTGCCATTACAAAGGTGTCAAAGTCGGCGCTATCGACCGTATATATCTGATACTCATGCCCATTCTTGCGAGTGACGGTTATGCTCTTTCGATAGGCATCGTCCATAAAACCACCCGCATAGTCAAGCAGTGAGCCGAGAGTCTGCCCCTCTTGTAGTTCGTAGAGTAGAGGTCGCTTAACGCGCCCGCGCACCTCGACGAGTGTTGTGTATGGCGGCACGACAATCATATCCCCCTGCTGCAGATGTATGTTGTCAGTGGCATCAGCATTCATAATAAAGTTGTAGATGTCGATTGTCGCTATTTGCCTACCATCTCGCACCACTCGAATATTTCGTAATGAGCCTAAGTCGCCCACACCACCAGCACGATAGAGGGCGTAGAAGGCTGTTGCTAATGAGGAGAGAGAGTAGCTGCCAGGGTTAACAACTTCGCCCATAACGTGGATGTCGATTGTGCGAATCTGCCCGAGGGTGAGCTTTAGTTGCGAGTCGCCACTCTGCTTGTCAATACCCGAGTAGAGGGTCGATAGACGCCGCTTAAGATGCCTCTCCGCCTCGGCTATGGTTAGGCCGTTCAGGTAGAGAGGACCCAACCCATCAATGTTGATATACCCATCAGGCGAAATAGTCTTACGGATAGTGGTCTGGTTTGCGCCCCAGATGTCGATTATCACCTCATCGCCTGCCCCGAGCTTATAGTGGACTGGGGTGGCGATGTTCTGATTGGGGATAAAGGTCAAGTTCTGAGAGTTAAAGATCTCTCGACCGAAGATCTGGACATCGGCTCTTTTGGGCATTGTCTCCAAACTCTGCTCGGGGTTTTGACGTAGGCGCGAGGGGACAGTATCAAGAGAGTCAAGGCTCTCTATTCGATGCTCTGCAGCAGCCCTGTTAATATAGTCGCTAACCTGTTGATTTGTAATGTTTTGAGCAGTTGTACTGCTTGCGAAAAGGAGTAGGGGTAGCAGTTTTCGTGCTATCTCGGTTCTGATTTCTTTGTTTATTTTTCGGCGTTCGGGATCGAAGAACCAACCCCACTTATTGAAGTACATAGCTATATTTTTTATGTGTATTTTTAGCATCTTTAGACTATGGTAGGACTCGGCGCGGTGTGCGTGTACAACCGTGGCAGAGGGGTAGTATACGGTCTTATATTTTTGGTACATACGGCGCGAGAGGTCTAGATCTTCGCCATACATAAAGAAGCGTTCGTCGAAGAGCCCAACTTGTTGCAATGCGCTGACCCTCAAAAACATAAAACACCCCGATAAGTATGGCATACACACCTCGCAGTCCGTTATTTTGGGGTTAAACTTCTCGCGAGATTTGCCCAAAAACCGTTTGGGGATAAATCGTCGAGCAATAAGGTCGCAGGGCGAGGGGAGTAGCTTGCATAGGTGCTGTATCTCTCCATCTGGATAGACTACTCTCGGCATCACCCAACCCACCTGCTCGTGGGAGTCCATATACTCTGCCAGGGTCTGAATAGTCCCCTCTGCAAAGTAGATGTCGGGGTTGATGACGATGTGGTATTTAGCCCCAAGGGCAATCGCCTCACGCATCGCGATATTATGTGCTGCACCATAGCCGTTGTTGGCGTTGTGGATATAGCAAATGCGCTCTGAGCGACGTTCCAAGACCCGATAGAGATCGTGGCAGGAGTTGTCGACGATGTAGAGGCGGTCTATTGGACTGTGAAGAACAGAGTCAAGCAGGGTGTCAATCTCGTTTTGGGAGTTGTGGTAGATAACAAGAGAGGCGGTAATCATATCGGATGAATTGCATTTGGTCTGTCTGTGTATGTGCGAATATCGCCGTTTGGTAGCCTCCAGTTGCGGGGGTTGTTGTCAAACTTTACAACGCCCGCCTCGGTTACAACGGCCAATTTATATCCCAATCGTAGTACTAACTGAGAAATAGCTATCTCACCCCGACGTATTAGCAGCTGCTTGTTGGCTACTCCTGTGCCAGGAAATCTATCGCTGTTTGACTCCACAACCTCTTCGAGAACTGCGAGGGTTGTGAGCAGAAAAAAGCTCTGTAGGTGGGGTGTAAAGTTGTTCCTAACAAGCGACTGATAGCACTTTGAGCAGCACGATACCCCGAGCATACCTACATCTGTGTTGCTCTCCATATAGTCGATATAACCATCTAAAAAGTCGCTCTGCAGGCTGTTTACAGAGCTATTTGTCAGCAGTACATAGCAGTTCTTTGCCCCCTTGAGACCCTCAAAAAATGTGGCATATCCCGAAAAGTCCATGCCGCGGTTGGAGACGGGAATAATCTGGTCGCAATGTGTGACGATATACTCTATATCTCGGCAGAGGTAGAGGTCGGAAATTGTGACGGTCATCTCTATCGCTCGACCCCCTTTGTAGTTGTTGAAGCGGTCAAGTTGATACTTCAGCCCGCACTGCCAGTCGCAAATGGTGTTGTTTATATGTTTGCGGCGCACAAGGGGGTAGCCGCCCCACTCGTGAATGCAGACATAGAGCGTTTTGTCGGTTATCTCTGCCCGTTTTCGGGACGTTACCCCTTTGTAGCCTAAGTATGGCCGCTTGAGTCCGACAAACTCTAAGAGCAGTTCTATAGCCAATCTTATAAAGTCCATAACTATCTTCTGATAAGGTATAAAATGCGGTAGAATAGATACTGAGCAACACTCACTCTGCCACCAAGAGCATCTTTTGCCATTAAAAAGTTCTGACGGTAAGTAGCTATAACGCCCTTTATCGTGCGTAGTTTATGCAGATAGTAGCTTCGGCTGCGACTAACGCGATGCGCCCCAAATAGGTTGTCAGGGTGTTGTCTGTAGAGAATAAGAGGTGTCGGTATCCACGCCACATCTCCACCCGCGGTCAAGACCCTCAACCCAATCCAACTGTCGTGCATCACGGCGCGAGGGCTTATGGGTAGCGAAATATCCCGCGCGGCACGGTTTATAATCATCGTACAGCCCGTAAATAGATTGCACGAGATGGCATATTTCAGCTTGGTGAGTAGCTCTGGGCGCAACTTCATATAGCTCCAAAGAGATGAACTTATGGTATTAAGGTTGCTATCTGTCACCACAAGGTCACAGCAGACAAGTGCTGGGCGGTTGTCACGCTCTATCTCCCTAATTTTTGCCAACGATAGCTCCACCTTTTGCGGTAGCCACACATCGTCGTGGTCGCAGAACATATAGTAGGAGGCATCGACATTTTCGAGCATCCAGATAAAACTACCCATCGCGCGGCGAGATGTCACACTATCGCGCATAATGACCATATTGTCAAATTTTGGCTGATAGCTCTCCAAAATCTGCAGTGTAGAGTCTGTCGAACCGTCATCACGAACATAGAGGGTAAAATCTCTATATGTCTGATTTACAAGCGAGTCCAACAGCTCCGCCAGGTAGCGTGCGCTGTTGTATGTTGCAAGGAGTATGGCCAATTTCATATCACGGTACAAGGAGTCTATTGTGAAACAATGAGAGCATCAGTTGCCCAAAACCATAGCCGAGAACGGTCAGATATGCGGCCACCTTTGGGCGGATGATGTAGATAAGAGTCGGGATAAGGATAATCTCGACAATGCCCAGCAACTCATAGACTCTGTATGCCACAACGGGTAGATGGGCAAACAGAGGCAGAGCAGCAAGCGAGAGGGTATATACTTTGAGCAGCAGCGTGTAGTATCTGTTGCGTTTTATAAGTGTCGGAGCGGCCCAAAAGAGCAGACAGCAGAGTGCTAAACGGAGTAGATAGAGGCCGTTGAAGAGGTTTATCTGGTTGTGAACACTATCGGTATACTCTCGGATGTTTTGATAGAGAGCAATCTTTGTTGAGAGGTAGGGGATAGGGATAAGAGCCAAAATATCCACGCCCGAGAGCCACAGAGCAATAGCGGTTGGGATAATTGGCAGATAGAGCTTCAGCCTACGATGTGGAGATATAAACCACAGCACAAAGATTATTACCCCCGAGAGGTGAAACGCTGTAGCACAAAGGGCGAGGGTGAAAAAGAGCCTCCAATTGCGCTCGTAGAGAGGTTTTATTGCAAGTAATAGTAGTGCAGAGGCTACCCCAGCACGAATTTGTGTCATCTCGTGGAGGATGAAAAATTGGCTTATGTATATCGCCAACGAGAGTATCGCCACATCTGATAGCCGCTCTATTGCCACCGCCTTTAGACCTACGCCCAGGGCAGCATATATAGCAAAGAGGAGTAGGTGATTTGAGCTGAAAAAGGTGTGTGAAAACCACGCGATAGCCTTAAATGTCGGCTCAAGCATTGCAACCGAGTCATAGTTGTTAAAGTGGCTGAGATACTCTGTATAGTCGCGGTCAATGCCCTCAGGTCGCAGGGCAGCAATGGCTATCAGAGCCACCACCACGACAAAATACAGCCCCTTTGACCTATTGCAGAGGGCTGCCACAGCGCAGAGGGCGTAGAGTACGATTATTGCCACAATTATTTCCATACTCTTTTTATGATTTTAAGGTGTAGTGCGCACCAGACTGCTACTGCGAGTGTGCCACCAACGGCCAACGCAATATAGGGGCTATCTATGCTGCGAGATGCGACAAGTGCAATTGCAGCCGAGGGGAGAGATAGCACCAGTTCGCGACAAAAGAGGGATATGGGCAGTCGTATGCTACAATCGCGGCGGATGGCAATAGCGCAAAGTAGCGTTACAACAACCTCTGCCACAAGCAGCACAATTGCTGAGCCTATACTATGTAGTTGCTTGACTATAAGTGCGTTAGCAATAACGCTTACGGCAGCACCGACAATGGAGATAATAAGCAGGATTCGCTCCCTTCTCATCGGCATAAGTACCTGCAGCGTCATCACTTGCGAGATGGCGACCAGGCAGATTGTGGGCATAATAATCTGCATCGGCACCACTGCCCCCTCATAACCCGCCCCGGCCAGTACACGGATAATCTGCGGAGCAAAGATTGTACTGCAGAGCACTATCGGTATGGAAAATGTCGCCACGGCGTCAAACGACCGAATGACTAACCTTTCGAAACTCTGCTTGTCGCCCGCAGCTACAATGGCGCTCATTCGTGGGAGCATAACAGAGGCAAAGGCAGTGAAAAAGCCGAGAATTACGGAGTAGACCTTGAAGGCTGTGGTGTAGTAGCCCACCTCGGTATTGTCTGTCACAAGTCCGAGATACATCACATTGAATGTCAGATACATGGAGGTCATAATCGCATATACGCCGAGCGTTAAGTTGCTCTTCATATAGCGCAAATCCAGCAGATCTTTCAAACGTAAGTCTATGTATCGCCGCGCATAGGCCAAATTTACCACGGCATTGACAACCACAGCCGCCACACTGAGCAGCCAGTAGAGTCTATACTGCTCGCCGTGGCGGATAGTGAGAAATATTGCGGCTATATAACAGCTGCGAATAGCGATGCTGCGCAGGGTGATGTATTTGAAGTTTTCGATACCCGTAAAAAACCACTCCACAATTAGAGCGGTGAACAAAATCTTTACTGCTCCTAAATAGAAGAGGTCGGAGTACTCTCTTAGTCGCGGAATGGTTGCAATAACGACAAAGTAGACAACCAGTGTCGCCAATGTAAAGAGCAGATTTATACCCAGCAGCGCTGCTGCAACCTTGCTACGTGACTCTCTATCCTCTTTTACGGCAGCAATCTCCCTTACTCCCAACGTATTTATGCCCATCGTGGCAAAGAGCAGGAAGTAGTTTACCGTATTGTCCACAAAGTTCACAAGACCCAGACGCTCCACCCCAAACAGACGCGAGATGTAGGGGAATGAGATAAAACTCATCAGGTAGAACGATACGGTAAGCAGGCTCTTGTATGCAAAATTTACCCTTATAGACATAGAGTTGGCTCTAAAACGGGGTAATGTTATATATATTTTCCCTACAACACCCCTCTGGCAACCATCTACATCACAAAAAGGTCTAATTGGCAACAAAAAAGAGGGTGTCACAAGTTATGACACCCTCTGCGACCATTATGAATTTTAGTATGTAAATGTGCTACCTCCGACAAACTCTCGCAGCACAGAGTCGAGCGGAATCTCATCTGGCTTAATCGGCACAAAGTTGTCTAAGAAGTGGAGCAGACGGTCTGCCTCGCCGAACTCTGGAACGGTATCCGGAATTTCGCGCAGTATCGGCTCAACGATAGGGCGGATAACACCAAGCTCATAGAAGAGTGATGTGTTGACCATAACATCTGCATTCTCCTGGTATGGGAAGATGTGTTTATCCTCTCCGCGGCGTACGCTCTGCCAGCGAGCAATAGTGTCGTAGGCGTTGTTTCCGCGGGTGCGATAGTCGCGGGTTATGCGGCGCAGCAGACGGTTGTCGGTGGTATGGATGCGGGTGATGTTGTCCATAGCCACAGAGGTAAAGCAAGAGAGGTATATCTTGAACTTCTTGTCGTCAGGTATGGCTGGCGTAAGTTGTGGATTTAGTCCGTGAATACCCTCCATAATGAGTACCGAGCTCTCGGTAAGTTGCAACGGCTGCTCGTGCCACTGGCGAGTACCAGTGATAAAGTCGTAGCGCGGAATCTCGACACTCTCACCCGCAATAAGGCGGCTCAGATCGTCATTCAGGCGCGCCAAGTCGAGAGCCTCGAGAGCCTCGTAGTCGTAATCTCCATTCTCATCCTTCGGAGTATCCTCGCGGTTGACAAAGTAGTCGTCAAGAGAGATGAGCACAGGGTGCAGACCCAGTACACGAAGCTGAATACCGATACGCTTTGCCGAGGTGGTCTTGCCGCTTGACGAAGGGCCAGAAATAAGTACCACTTTTACGCCACGATCACGATGTGCTGCATAGATTTTGTCGGCAATATTTGTAAACTGACGACCGTGCACAGCCTCCGCAATCTTTATCAGTTCGCTTGTATCTCCCTGCATTATACGGCTATTGAGCTCACCAACGGTTGGCACACCGACAATATCCATCCACTCGTGGAATTGGTGGAATAGGCCGCCCATCTTCTCTGCATTAGGTACTCGGCATACCTTTGTAGGGTCAGAACGGTCAGGCATAGTGACTACAAAACCATCGCTATATGGGCAGATGCTGAAGCAATCAACATAACCACTCGATGGAGCTAATGGACCAAAGAAGTAACCGATAGTCTGTCCCATATAGTAGATATTACTATACAATCGTGGGCGTGAGCGCAGCAGGGTCGCCTTGTCAGCATAACCCTCCGCCTCAAACTTAGCGACAACATCTGCCGATGGCTCCTTTTTGCGTTGTATCTCGATATTCTCGGCCGCAATTTTTCTTACAGCCTCCTCTATTTGCTGGCACTCTGCATAACTAAAGCCCTGCTTACCCTCCGCCTCGCAGTAGACGCCAGAACCCAATGAGTGGCGAACGTGGAACGGATAGTCGCTGTAGAGCTCCTTCATTGCGCGCTGCAGAAGGAAGGTTACTGTGCGCTGATAGACTCTATGACCCTCAAAGTGGGAGATGTCGATAAATCGAATTGAGACAGGGGTGTAGATGCGGTACTGCAGCTCCTTGAGGCAGTTGTTGATATACGCCGCAAGCATCGGATATGGATTGGTAATATCCAGATTATTCAGCAGCGAGAGCAGCGAAGTGCCCATCTCGGCGTCAATATATGACGCTGTATTTTCACAATAGACTCGAATAGTATTCATTGTTTTAGCCTTTAGTTCACTCAAAGATAACTATTTATTCGCTCTTCTCAAAATTTTTGTACCTTTGCAATATAAAATGGCATAAAATGAAAAAGAGTATCGCCCTTCTGTGTGTTGTTGTTGCCCTGGCTGGCACACTTTTTTATCGCACTACACTTCAGCAGCGAGAGGTTGTTATCCTCTCAACAAACGATATGCACGCAAATATCGAAAATTTTGCGTCGTTAGCAACGGCCGTAAACCTCTGCCGTGATACCGTCGCCACGCTACTTGTCGATGCGGGCGATAGGTGGACAGGCAATGTATTTGTCGATCTTGCTGAGGGTCGACTGCCGATTATTGACCTTATGAACCACATCGGCTACAATGCCGCTGCACTTGGTAATCACGAGTTTGATAAGGGCGCAGCGCTGCTCCAGGGTGCTATATCGCACGCCAACTTCCCGATTCTCTGTGCAAATATGCAGAGTGGTCGTCAGGATATGGCCACCCCATCTGCCGCTGTTACTCTGAAGAGTAAAAATGGCGTTCGCTTCCGCATAGCAGGCGTTGTTACCAACTTTGATGGCGGCCATCCTGAGGGTAGCAACGAGGTCTATGAGGGGCTGACATTCAGCCATCCATTCGAGGCGGCCACAGAAGCCCTTGCTACGGCAAAGAGGGGAGAGATTCGTCTGCTGTTGTCACATATGGGAGATGATAAAGATGTGGAGTATGCCTCTACAACAGAGTGTTGCGATATTATTATCGGCGGACATACCCACGTTGTGATGGATAGCGTGGTAAATAATGTGGTCATCGGTCAGACTGGCCGTAAACTTAAGAGTGTCGGCGCTACAACTATTCGTCTGAAGGGTAATAAAATCACCTCTATCGACTATCGCAACATCCCTATTGCCTCTTACGCTAAGGATAGCACCGTTCTGGCACTTGTGGAGAGAATTGAGGATAACCCAGCACTTAAGGTGAGCGTTGGTCAGTTCGCCACAGCTGTTTCGCACGTTGGCTTTGCCGACCTGCTCACTCGCTCATTGGCAGAGGCTATGGGCACACAGCTCGCCTTCTACCACTATGGAGGAATTCGCTTGGCAGAACACCCTGCAGGTGATATTCGCCTCTCGACAATCTATAATCTTGAGCCATTTGAGTCCAAGATACACACTATTACGATGACCCCAGCACAACTACGCGCGATGATTATTGCAAAGTATAACGACACCCAAAACCCAAAGGAGTCGCATCGCGTGGATCTGTTCTGTAATACCCCGTACGATATTGTGCTTGATGGTCACGGCGAGGCTGTCGATGTCCGCTTCCCAAAACTCAAGGATGGTCGCAAGTATAGCGTGGCAATGGCGGACTATATAGGCAAAAAATACCCTGCTATCGAGGGCGAAAATCGCGCGGAACATAACATTTTGGTTACCGATGTGGTGCTCGACTACCTCCGCCGCCACCCAAATACCCAAATTGATAACCACCAGTACCAAAAAAGAGTAAAAAGGTAATAGTGTGATTATCAATGATATAGCAATCGCTGGCGAAATTTTTATTAAAAAATATTAAAATTTTTCACAAAAAAGTTTGCACAGTAAAAATATTTGCTCTATCTTTGCACTCGCAATCAGGAAAACAGGTTGCATTTCCGGAGCGGAATCTACAATGCGGAAATAGCTCAGTTGGTAGAGCACAACCTTGCCAAGGTTGGGGTCGCGAGTTCGAGTCTCGTTTTCCGCTCTGAAAATCAAGCAGTTACAGAAATGTAACTGCTTTTTTGTTGTCCAAATATGTGGTAAAAACCGCTCCCCACAACACTGTGGCAAGGTTTTGCTCTACTAACAGAGCAAAAGTCTAAACCAAAACTTGACCACCAAAGAGACCGAAAAAAGGGGCAAAATGCTACTACAATTCAACAGAAAATGCAAGCGAAAAATATAGGGGTAAATCAGTTGCAAGAGATTGTTTAACTATTTAATTTACAACTATGTACAGCGTTACTTTTACTTGCAACAAGCAAAATCTAAACCGTGCAGGAACCACTCGCATCCAACTTTGGGTAAATGTGAATGGCGAAAGAAGTTCTCTCTACTTGGACCTGAGAGCCAATCCCGAAGAGTTCAAAAAGGCTCTCTACTCAAAGAAATCAAACCACATTAACCGCTACTGTTCCGACATTAGACGCAGAATAGATGAGTATTATACAGATTGCTCGGTCCGAGGAATGCAAATCCAAGCCTCTATGCTAACTGATTATGTAAGGAATGGATTTGAGGAGAGACAATATAAGTTATATGACCTCTTCGATGACTTCTCTATTATAATAAAGAAAAGAAAAGGTGCGGAGATTGGCCATTCAACCTATACTAAATATCTATTAGCCATAGAGCAATTTAAGACTGTTATACCCAACAAGCCTCTTCGTGCAGTTGATAACAACGATATTCTTAACTATAAGTACCACCTTAAGAATAATGTCAAATTAAAGGATTCTACTTTGGCATCATATCTTACGAAGACCAAAAGTATATTCGTCTATGGTATGCGTAATGGCAAGATTGACAAAAATCCTTTTGATACCATTAAGATTAGGAAAGGCGAAGCGAACATTGTACCTCTATCTAAAGAGGAGTTGATGATTATTGCTAACAAGGATTTTGGTATTGACCGCCTCAACCAAGTTCGTGACCTATTTGTGTTTGCCGCCAACACGGCCCTATCTTATTGCGACCTCACATCCATTCGCAGAGAGGATATTCAATACGAAGGAGAAGTGATGTACTTGAAGAAGAAGCGAGGCAAGACAGGTGTTACCTATATTCTACCACTGAACGACACTGCCATAGAGCTGTTGAAGAAGTACGACTATGAACTACCCGTAATTAGTAATCAAAGGTACAATTCCTACCTAAAAGAGATTGCTGATATATGTGGCATCAAGAAGACTCTTACAACTCACCTTGCTCGTCACACCGCAGCAACACTGATGCTCAACTCAGGAATATCCATAGATGTCGTATCGAAGATTTTGGGCCACAGCAATACTAAAATGACTCAACATTATGCTAAACTGCTCGATAAGACGGTAATCAATACTAAGATTGAGTTTTAGCTATATAATGGTTTATAGTGAGGGCCTGCCTTATGACAGGCCTTCGCTATGGAACTCTTTTGTAAACAGCATCTATCAAATCTTTATATTCCCACTCTTCGTATGCTTTCATAGTTTCAAATTCACCCTCATCCTCTGTTATAAACTCGTAGTACAAATCGAAATAACGGTTTAATGACACCTTATATACATACTCCGTGTCTCCTGATACAGTGGACCAATGTCTGATATATCCATAATTGTCATCGCATTTGAAGTCATATCCAAATGGTGCAGAACCAATCCAATCACCATACTTATTAAAATACTCTCTCGTCCCGTAATACTCAGGACCCTTCGACTTAAAGTCGTAAAAATTCGTTAAATTCTTATCCATATATTCAATTTTGATAATTATAATTATTTTTATTCAACCAAAAACGGAATCGCTCTTCAGGATTAAAATTACTGCCCAAATTAGCAGCAATACTCTTCCCATTACCACGCTTATCCTCTCGCATATAGAAGTTGATAAAACCATCGAGCTTTGTATCATCATATTTACCTCGCTGAGCATCTACGAAGGCCTTTAACTTATCTTCATTTGACATCACACCGCTACATACATTATTCTCCATATATGGCTTAGGTGCATCATAATGATTAGTGCTACTGCTATTATATACAGGAGCTTTAGTGTTGTTCAATGACCAATCAAACACTACTTTATCAAACCTATCAACAATGGTCAGATGAGAAATACTCTTACCTACATACTCTATACTCTTGACAGAGAAAGACATTGTCATTTTGTCGTTAAAGTAATAACTATCAGGGCATTGGATTTTGATTTTAGGAGCCGTGTAGAGATAATCACAGCCCCATCGCGCAAGACAACGCTTCAGAATATCACTTGAGAGGCCTTTATCGGCTTCAAATTCACTTGCACTACCCGTATCCTCTTTGTGGACCCATATATTTCTTTCTTCATCATATATGGATAGTCTTCCAAACACTTTGTCTCCTATCGGCTTATACTCTAAGGACCAATTAAATGCTCCAACAGTCTCGTCAAGTATATTAGATGCACATCTACTGTCTATATATAGGAGTAGTGTACACTGTCCCTTGGGTGTTGTCCCCGTTGGCCTAACCTCAATCTGATTGGGAGTTAGGCCCTTGAAATTGATTTTACCACCTGTTGCTACCTTTACAATATCCTTGTCGGCGGTAACAGCCTCCTCTTTCCATTCGAGCTGTGCAACCTTGTTGCCATCGCTCACATTTGCTATATTATCCATTTTTAAGATGTTACATTATTATTATCTATTTCATTTGAGCGCATAAATCCCCTGTTAGCCTTTTCTCGGCTTCCTGTAAGGCTTTCATTTGTTGTGATTGCGCTGTATTGATTCACACATCGACCCTTTGAAAAAGGGGTGTAAAAGTCCTGTCTCCTACAATGTGGAGACTATGTCCAATTACTATGATGTGTGATTTGAGGATATGCTGAACAGAAGATGTTTACTGTGTTCGTAATGTCTAATCTCCTTAAGTAACCCTTCATTGCAAATATACAAACATTATTTGCTAAACCCAAATTTTGAGAAGGTAAAATCGTAAAAAAAGTGATGTTTTTTACTATTGAGAGCGATACCTATGTAATATAATAATATGGCCTTATGCCTGTGAAAATTATTTTACCTATCCTTCTAAACTTTTTACACTTAACAACTATTTATTTATGGAAATACCTGAAAAACACTTGTTTTTCTCGATAATTTCTTGTATATTAGTATAAATTGAAACTGACGATGGGCTATTGCGAATGGTCCGACAAATATAATTCAAATTCAAAATGGCAGACGGCTGCACGGCATAGATGCAGATTCAGCCTCGTAGCAATGCGATAAGCAAGCAAATTAGGGCGAGGCTTAGACGGAGGGTTGTAGTATGCCTGAAATACAGGCAGAGGCACATAGGAAGTTAGCGTAGGCCCCTCCACCGTCAAAAATGAATGTTATACAGGAAGGTTGCTGACTTTGTGCCTTGAGAAAGTCAGCATTTTAGGCGGCATAGAGGCCGTTTAATCTGAGCGATAGCGATATGAAACCTCGCCTTTCCAACTTAGCATTTGAACGCACAAGAACACTCTTCTTGAGATTTCCTACTGAGGGGATTGCTGTATCTATACAAATCTTATAACCTACTAATTAGTAATATATTAGATTAAGAAAAAGATATAAATATATCTAATATAATCTATTATATAAATCTTAGATATGTTTATTAAATTAAGATATATTAAGAAATAAAAGATATATCTATTAACTATAATTTATTATTACTTAGTATTTTACCTCTGATTTGTGGGGGCTTATTGTGCTTTTTGAAACCTGACGATGGGACTGATTTACTCTCAGTCCTCTAAATATAATCTCTTTTTCGCTTTATAATCGTGTCTATGATTGTTTAGGCCTTGTAATCGCCGAGTCGTTTTTGGTAATATCTGTAATACCAATATATGATTGCATTGTGTGGTTGTATGGTTGTTTGTACTCTCGCTTAACTTTATTTACCAATTTTAGCAATCTTACCAATTTTATTATGCTTTTCACACTATTTATTTGAAAAGAATAATGATTATGATTGCTACATTTGAAACACAGACTAAACCTTTGAACGAGTATGAAAGGGAAAAACTACTGCCAATAATGGTAAAATGCCTTGCGAGGCACATAGGAAAGAATCGTGCAATATCCAACTCTCAGATGTGCGCCAAGATGGCCGTATGTGGCTATAAAATAGGAGAAACAAGGGTCCGCAAGTTAATCAACCATATAAGAAATAACTGCCTCGTAGAACGCCTTGTAGCCTCAGGCAAGGGATATTATGTAGCAGAATCCATAAAAGAAATGGAGGCGTATATTGAGTCGGTAAAGAACCGAGAAGAGGCAATCCGAGCGATGAGAATGTCTATGGAAGAGCAATTATCAAAAATGAAACCCATCGAAAATAATCCCGATGGGCCACCGTTGCAACATTAGCTCAGTTAGATGTATATCTTTATTTTTCTAAGGGTGCCAATACTTGTTCCTGTTAATTTGCTCACATTTCTCAAGGATACACCTTTCCTGAGGAGTGTGAGTTCTTTTTGGTACTGCTCACGATATGTGTTATCAGACTTTTTGTACTTAGTCGGTCTTCCAAGAGGATGATTTTCTTTATCCTGCTTACGCTTATTTAGATAATCTTGATAGCCCATAGCCATTCTATTGCGAATGATAGAACGCTCCATTTGTGCTACTTCGAGGAGAATTGTACATAGTAGGTGACAAGTCGGATTGACTTTTCCATCTTTTGTAAGCGTCTCTAAGCCGTAATTTGCAAGATATAAGCATACTCCCGCCTCATTTAGAGTCTCAATAACCTTCAGGGCTTCAAGAGTAGAGCGGCCTAATCTTGAGATTTCAGTACAAAGGATTTTGTCTATTTTGTTACTCTTGACAAACTCCAATAACTCAACTATTTCGCTGCGCTCCTCGTTCTTTTTGGCTCCTGATACCTTATTGGCAAATATCTTTACTATTTCCCAATTTCGACTCTTTGCTATATCGGTAAGGAGATTAACTTGGTAATCATAATCCTGAGCCTGTGTGCTAACCCTGCATAGCAAGCAAACTTTAGTGTTAGTCATATCTACTATTTGTGGATTGTTAAACTATATTCTTCACTTACTCTATTGTCATAATCCTTGCATCGCTCGACCATTCCATCAATAACATTGACGAGGCAATCCGCATATACATCAACCTCAACACGACCATCGCTCAGGCGAACTTCAAACAAGTCTGAGCCATCGTTATAAACCACCTCAACCTCGCCCTGATGCAAATAACCATTAACTGAAAATCTTAAACCGTTGCTAATGGGATATGCTCGGTGAAATCCCCAACTGAAAACCACAATCGGTTGAGAGCGCAGAATTTGTAATATATATTTTGCCATTTCCATATAAGAGGGTGTTTGTGGGAGGGTTACCCCTCCCGTTGCACTTATGATAAAACTGCTATGAGATTTGCCCATCGAAAACTTCTTGGTGCCCCTTTGAGTACATCGTGGTAGTAGCAACATCCCCACTCCTCAGGCGACTTGCCCGTACCCTTCAATGTCGCTGCTCTCACCACCTTATCCAAAGTGCCGACTGCGTGTCTTATGCTGCCATCTGCTTTCTTGTAAATAAACGAACAGCATCCCCCTCTCATCTGTCGCTTCGCCTCCTCGATAAGCATTGCGGTAGAGACTCCCTTCAATGCAGAACCTGTTGTGCGAGTAATACTTGCAATGCGTGCTGCTACGAGCACATCATTTGTTGCTGTCATAATAATTTGTGCCATACTGTAAGATTTTTTATTACACTATACTAATTTTATTTTTTACTTCCACATTGAGGGTTTGCGCCAACCCTCCAATTCATACCACTTGTCAAGTGCGCTGAATCTGCTCATTCCACAACTTGCCACCTTTCGCCCCGTTGAGATTTCCCATACTCCCCAACCTGAACCGCTGCAACCAATCTTATATTTTCTTGTCTGTGCCATAGTTGTTCTCTTTTGTTGATACAAAGGTAATAATAATTTATTACTTATCCAAACATTTTTAATAGAAAATACATTACAGAGTGTAATTTTTTTATTACTTTTGTTGGCGGATTCAAAAAGAAATAATAAATTTGGAATTACAATTAACAAATCGCTGTAATATGATAAGATTACGCATCGAAGAAATACTCCGAAGCAGGGGTATTAGCAAGACTCAATTTGCTGAGATGTGCGGTATTCAGAAGCAGAATGTAAACGCTTTACTTGATACAAGTAACATCAAGAAATTGCAGGAGATTGCCAATGTCTTAGAGGTTAAATTGACCGACCTAATAGTGGAGAACACAGCAGAGTGTGCTCCTATAAATGGCTACATCGAGTTCAACGGTGAAGTTCATTCCATCAAGAGCGTAGAAGACCTCAACAACTTGGTCGCTATCGTTAATTCAAAGCACTAATTCAACTGTAGCGTATGGAGATGATTAAACAATTTGACAACCTCAACAGTAAGGTTATTGATGATTTGAGAATAACCCTGAAGCAGTCAAGCAGGGTTTCTATTGCTGCGGCAAGTTTCTCAATCTACGCTTACGAGGCTCTCAAAGAAGAATTAGAAGCCATTGATGAATTGCGCTTTATATTTACATCTCCTACCTTCAGCAAGGAAAAAGTCTCAAAGGAGAAGAGGGAGTTTTTCATCCCTAAGTTAAACAGAGAGCGTAACTTGTTCGGCTCCGACTTCGAGATTAAACTCCGAAATCAGCTCTCTCAGAAGGCTATCGCAAGGGAATGTGCTGATTGGATTCGCCGTAAAGCGAGTTTCAAAACCAATGTCTCAGATGGCGGTACAACGGGCTTTTTAACCCTCGAAAATCGAGGGGAGGGGTATTTTGCTTATCAGCCATTTAATGAGTTTACAACCCCTGAATTAGGCTGTGAAAGGGGTAATAACATCTGTCCTATATCCTTCCGTCAGTCATCTCCTTTTGCAGATGGCTTCATCAGGAGTTTCAATGAAATGTGGAATGACTCTGAGCGTTTTAAGGATGTAACAGAGACTATCATTGACAACATCAGCACCGTCTATAAGGAGAACGCTCCTGACTTCATTTACTTCGTAACACTATACAACATCTTCAACGAGTTCTTGGAGGATATCTCCGAGGATGTGTTACCTAATGAGGCTACAGGCTTCAAGAATAGCGTTATATGGAACAAGCTATATAACTTCCAAAAGGATGCTTGTCTTGCCATCATCAATAAGTTGGAGAAGTTTAATGGCTGTATCCTTGCCGACAGTGTTGGTTTGGGTAAGACCTTTACTGCGCTATCCGTTATTAAGTATTACGAGAATAGAAATAAGGATGTACTTGTATTGTGCCCTAAGAAGCTCGAAGCTAATTGGAATACATATCGCAACAAGTACAAAAACAACCCTTTAATAGCAGATAGATTTCAATACAAAGTATTATTCCATTCCGATTTATCTCGAAAAGGAGGGTCTTCCAATGGTATTGATTTAGACCTGTTAAATTGGGATACTTTTGACCTCGTAGTCATTGATGAATCGCACAACTTCCGCAATGGAGGCAAGGTGACTACTGACGAGAACGATGAGAATCCTCGTGAGAACCGCTACTTGCAGTTGATGAATAAGGTGATTCGCTCAGGCGTTAAGACAAAAGTTTTAATGCTATCGGCTACACCTGTAAACAACCGATTCTACGACCTTAAGAATCAGTTGGAGTTGGCTTATGAGGGTAAACAGGAGAATATCAACGACCTCCTAAACACTGAAAGTAGTATCGAGACCATCTTCAATCGAGCACAAAAGGCTTACAATGCGTGGTCCAAACTGCCAAAGGATGAGCGCACAACCCAACGCCTGCTCGATAGCCTCAGTTTTGATTTCTTCGAGGTTCTCGACTCTGTTACCATTGCCCGAAGCCGTAAACATATCGAGCAATACTACGACACTGCCGATATTGGTAAATTCCCTACTCGACTTTTACCAAAATCATTCCGTCCTAATCTCACGGATATAGATGATGCCATAAACTATAACGAGATATTCGCCGAGTTGCAGCGTTTGAATCTATCCATATACCGTCCATCAAACTATATTCAACCGAGCAAGATTCATAAGTACATTGACACCGATGATGAATCTCAGTTTGGTGGCCGTTCCGTATCGGGCCGAGAGATTGGTATTAGCCGACTTATGAGCACCAACCTCCTTAAGCGTTTAGAGAGTTCGGTAAACTCATTCCGACTCACTCTCAGCCGTATTGAGGAGTTGATAAGCAGCACTATCGCTAAGATTGATGCAGGAGAGACCGAAGTTGATGACTACCAACTTGAGGATTTGGATATAGACGATGCCGAGGTAACTGTTGGAGGCAAGAAGAGCAAGATTTTGCTTTCTGATATGGATACAGTGACTTGGAAACGCCACCTCAACGCCGATTTGGAGGTGCTTACCCTGTTGCGCCTGATGTTGGGCGATATTACACCTGAGCACGATACCAAGTTGCAAACATTGAAGGAAGTGGTCTATGATAAGATTGATAATCCTATCAATGGGCGCAATAAGAAGGTGATTATCTTCACGGCGTTCTCCGATACAGCCGAATATCTTTACAATAACCTCGCTGAGCAAATCTTGAAGGAGAAGGGCTTGCATACGGCTATGATTACAGGCGATATTGAGTCGAGAAGCACGCTCAAACTTAAGCGTAAGATGGATTTTAACGCCCTTTTGACGCTCTTTTCGCCAATATCGAAGGAGAAGACGGCCATCTTCCCTGAGGTGAAGGAAGAGATTGATATTTTGATTGCTACAGACTGTATCTCCGAGGGTCAAAACTTGCAGGATTGCGACTACCTGATTAACTACGACATTCATTGGAACCCTGTGCGTATCATTCAGCGATTCGGCCGTATCGACCGTATTGGCTCTAAGAATGACACCATACAGCTCGTAAACTTTTGGCCTGATATGACTCTCGATGAGTATATAGACCTGAAAGGCCGTGTCGAGGCCCGTATGAAAATTTCGGTTATGACCGCTACGGGTGATGATAATATCCTCTCTCCTGAGGAACAAGGTGATTTGGACTATCGCCGTGAGCAGTTGGAGCGTCTCCAAAAGGAAGTTGTGGATATTGAGGAGATGAATACGGGAGTCTCGATTATGGATTTGGGCCTCAACGAGTTTAGATTGGACTTGTTGGACTATGTGAAGAATAAGAACTACTCCGAGCACGCTCCGTGTGGTCTGCACGCCGTTATTGCTGCGACCGAAGAGTGTCCGAAGGGTGTGGTCTATGTGTTGAAGAACCGCTCTAACAGTGTGAATATCGACCAAAAGACCCGCCTACATCCATTCTATATGGTCTATCTTACCGACGATGGCGAGGTGTTTATCAACCATCTACAGCCTAAGGAGTTGCTTGACCGTGTGCGCTATATGTGCCGAGGCAAGGTTGAACCTCTCGCTGAGCTGTGCCGTTCGTTCAATAAGGAGACCAAGGATGGCTACAATATGAAGCACTACTCCGACCTGTTGGGTGATGCCATTAACTCGATTATCAGCGTTAAGGAGCAGAGCGATATAGACCTCCTGTTGAGTGGCTTCCAAGGTGAGCTCTTCACTAAGGAGATTAAGGGCTTGGATGACTTTGAATTGATTTGTTTCTTGGTTGTAAGATAATATGTTTGGACTACCCGAAAATAGCGTTGTAGGTAAGCAACTACCAAAGACGGCGATATACGCCAAGTTCGCAATGAACACTGCCGAGAGGGAGCGTTTTGATGCGGATATAAGCCGTATTGCTATTGCTAATATGGTGGATAAACGCCATCTCGCCGAGGGTAAGGTTGTTAAATCGATATATGTTCTGACCGTGCAACTCAAACGCAAGGATTATGACCCAAAGAATATCGTAACCCTTGCCAAACTTATCGAGCAGAATATGGTCTTTGCCCTGATATTCGAGGAGCAGACACAGTTAGCCGTCTATTGTACTCGCCTCGTTACAGCGGATTGGCAGCCTACAGAGGATGTAACCATCTCGCTCGAAGGCCTCAACCTCGACAAAGTATGGGATAATCTCGTATCTACGATTGGTAACATCGCCATTATTGGTAGTAATAGCGTAGCCGAGCAGATAACCATAGACGATGCTCACTCCAAACTGCTGAAACAGATTGAACAGTTGGAAAAGAAGGTTCGCACCGAGAAGCAACCTCGCAAGAAGTTGGAACTATTTGAGAAATTGAAGGAGTTGAAAAAGAGATTGTAATATGTTAATTGAAGAAATGTCGCAAATAGAGACTTTGGTTAAAAAGAACAAGGTAGTGGGAACAAAGCGTTGGAGTCCACTATTTGTTGTCACATTTGAGGCAGCTTTATCTCAGGGCGCTTTTCGTGGAATGAAGCAAGAACTTAGAAAGAATATCATATACAGCTTGCAATATCTGCAATACATTCAATTACAATTAGAAGAATTGCATTTACATTCAATAATACAAACCCAATTATGGAAATCTTATATTATCATTTCTATGGGTATTGTTGAAGGTGTTTTTTACCACCTCTTAAAAGTGAGCAACAATCAATCAAAGACAAAATGGGAAGAGGTTTTGAGGGTTTGTACAAACATTTACAAGGAGGATGGTACAAATAAGAAAAATGAGATTATTACTTACAAAGAGTTGTCATCTGATAAGGATACAATAATGGACTTGGAGACAATGATAGCTAAGGTTAGAAGTAAGCATTTGTTAAAATTACCTCAAGCGGCTTATCCATATATAAAAGACCTTAAAGAGCTTCGCAATAAAGTGCATTTATTTATTAGCAGGAAGGATAATGATACAGACTATAATAAATTAACATTAGTAGATTACCATTTAGCTCGATATGTACTTTATAAAGTGCTAAAGGACGATGTATTTGAGCCTCAATTACAAGGTAATGCGTTTGAGTGGCTTAAACTTCCTAACGAAACGGTCGCATCTATGACTAAAGAATTACTTAAAAGACGAGCGAAATAATAACCGATAATCAAAACTAACTACATATATGGAAAAACTTAGAATGCAGACTGCGGATATGGCAGAGCGAAATATCGAGATGTTGGGGCAGATGTTCCCGAACTGCTTGACCGAGACCATCAATGCCGATGGTAAGTTGGTGCGTGCTATCGACTTCGACAAGTTGCGTCAGGAGTTGGCGTGCGAGGTTGTCGAGGGTGCAGAGGAGCGTTACCAATTCACTTGGCCCGATAGGCGTGCTGCTATCCGTTTGGCTAATGCACCAACAAATAAGACGCTGCGTCCTTGCCGTGAGGAGAGTGTGAATTTCGACAATACCGAGAACCTCTATATCGAGGGCGATAACTTGGAGGTGCTGAAGTTGCTGCGTGAGAACTACTTGGGTAAGGTGAAGATGATTTACATCGACCCACCATACAACACAGGTAACGATTTTGTCTATAACGATGACTTCGCACAGAGTCAGGCGGAGTTTGAAGCACAGAGCGGTCTGTTTGACGAGGAGGGTCGCCGTATGGCAGACCCTATGGTGCAGAACACCGAGAGCAATGGTCGTTTCCATACCGATTGGCTCAATATGATATATCCTCGCTTAAAGGTAGCAAAAGACCTACTTTCGGACGATGGTGTAATCTTTATCTCGATTGATGAGAACGAGGTGGAAAACCTTAAAAAGGTTGCTAATGAGATATTCGGAGCAACAAATTTTGTAGGAGCGGTTATATGGGAACGAGCCTTTGCACCCAAAAATGATGCCAAGTATTTTTCAGATAGCCACGACTATATCGTCGTTTATGCTAAACGATTAGACACATTCACTATTGGCAAATTGCCAAGAACAGAAGAGGCTAATGCAAGATATAAAAACCCTGATAACGACCCAAGAGGACCTTGGACTCCTGATAATTTAACAGTAAAAACATATAGTGCAAATAACGACTATCCTATCACTACGCCTGGTGGAAGAGTTGTAAATCCTGCTCACGGTTCTTGTTGGCGTGTAAGTAAAAGTCGTTTTGAAGAGTTGGTAGCAGACAATAGAGTGTATTTCGGAGATGAGGGAAATAATGTTCCTCGACTAAAACGCTTCCTTAATGAACTGCAAGACGGAATGACACCTACAACAATATGGAAATTCCAAGATGTCGGTCATAATCAAGAAGGACGACAAGAATTAAAGAAACTATTTGATGATAAAGGATATTTTGATGGTCCCAAACCAATACGCTTATTATCTCGTATTTTGCAGATAGCAAATCTTGATAAAGACTCTCTTATTCTCGACTTCTTCAGCGGTTCAGCGACAACTGCACACGCTGTAATGCAGTTAAATGCCGAGGATGGTGGTAATCGCCGCTTTATTATGGTGCAGTTGCCCGAACTCACAGATGAGAAGAGCGAGGCTTACAAGGCGGGATACAAGAATATCTGCGAGATAGGCAAGGAGCGTATTCGCCGTGCAGGACGCAAGATTAAGGATGAGGCAGGATTGCAGGGTCAGACCCTCGATACTGGTTTCCGTGTATTGAAACTCGATAGTTCAAATATGAAGGATGTATTCTATACTCCTGCGGAGACTCCAATACAACAAACTCTCGGATTTGATGAGTTGGTAGATAATATCAAGTGGGACGAGGGACGCACTGCCGAAGACCTTTTGTTTCAAGTATTACCTGAATGCAACTTGCCACTATCGAGCAAGATTGAGATACGAGAGATACACGGAAAGAAGGTGTTTGTGGTGGAGGATGGCTACTTGATGGCTTGCTTCGACAAGGACATCAACGAGGCTGTAATCACCGCCATAGCGAAGGAGAAACCATACTACTTCGTGATGTGTGACCGCTCCATCGCCACCGACAATGTCGCCGACAACTTCGACCAAATCTTCAACGCTTACAGCAAAGAGACAGTGAGGAGAATATTGTAAAATGAAAAGTTCGTTCAAAGATTTTGTTATAGAGCACCTTTGGGTGTTTGCAGTTTGTATTTTGTTCCCCGTTGTGGTCATTGATTTATTTTGCTATTTCAATAACTATGACTTGGAGCAGGGAACGGTTGCAACCATAGTTATAGGTGTGCTTACATATATTGGAACAATTCTTTGGGGTATGTTCATCTACTATAAATCGTGGGTGGATAAAAAGAAGCAGGAGTATAGGGATAGACCACGAGTGGATATAAAATACCTTCCCAAGGCGAATGGTAAGGCTTTTTATAATAGTCAAGATGAAGAAATTAAAAAACTCTTAGGGATGTTCAGTTTTATGAATATCAATAATTGTTTCTTAAGAGTTAAATTTACCAATTATGGTATTCACACAATACACAACATATATCACACATCAACAACAATATTGATAGACGACAAAGAAATAGAAGAATCAACCCTTAATTATATTGATGCAACCGAAGGTAAGGCATTAGGTTTCAAAGAAACTTATGAGCGATACATAGGTGTGTTAATAAAGAATATACCAAATTATGACACCGCAACTGTAAAGGTTAAAAGCGTTTTTCAATTTAATGATAGTTTGACTAATACATATAATTTGGAAACCACAATAGACATAAGAGGAGGCTTTTTATCATTACCCACTACTCGTGTTTTTAGAAAGGAAGAATTATGAAATTCAAATTAAAAAAACATTAAAGAATTCTTAAGGAGGTTATTGCAATGAGACTTTTCTATACATCCAATCCATTGTCGCTCGTGATTGTTAATTACGAGTCAATGAGTTTTGAGTATAATGGATGGGAGATTGCTGATGAATATGATTACAATGAGAAATATAGCACTTTGTCAGAGTATCGTATAAAAGTATCATCAAATGATATATCCAATGAGAACGAGTTAGAATGTGCTGCATTTCAAGGACGAGAACTGACCGATACAATAACAAAACTATTACCTTATGTAGCATTCGTGTCATTAAATGAGCCTCAGTGTGTTAATTCTATCCGAACTGAAACATCGATTATTGTGAATAGCCCATCAAAAGGATGGACTAATAACTATAATGAGGTGGAGTCTGATTTAACAGCGAAAGAGAATATACCTTTCAAGGTTATATGCTCATATGATGGCACTCTTCATTATGCTAAAATGATAAACTCGCCATTGAATGAACTCAAGACTATGCTTGAGGCATATGAGGGTCTATCTAATAATTATAAGTTTTTGATATTCTTGCATAATGCTATCAAAGAGTCGGAAGATATAAATCGTTATATGCTTATAGGCAAGGCTCTTGAAATAGTTAATGCTATATATCCATATCAGAGAGGAAGGCAAGATAGGAGAATACAAGAAAATCATCCTGAACTATTACCTTTCTTTGAGGGAACGACGCTAAAAGACTTAATAGGTTTATCAAATAGTCGTCAAGAATCGAGACACTATATAAACCAATCGACAGAATCTCACCCAAAATTGTCAGAAGAAGAAGCAGGGAAGTTATATCTATGTAGTGTGTTACTAATAACCAACATAATCCGAAAAGTGTGTGGATTGGAGGTTCTAACATTTATACAAGAATGAAATTCAAGTTTAAGATACAGCAATATCAGACCGATGCGGTAGAACGCACAGTGGAGGTATTCGAGGGGCAGCCATCAATGGATAGTCTGACCTATCGTCGAGACCTCGGTAAGCGTTCGGCACAGACATCTATTCTCGATGATGAGATAGAGACTGGCTACCGAAATTGTGAGATACAGTTGCTCCCAAAAGAGATACTCGCCAATATCCGCAAGGCACAGGCGGCAGGAGATATTAAGTTGTCGGAATCGCTCGTGCCAAGCATAGGTGCGTGCAGTCTCGATATCGAGATGGAGACAGGAACGGGTAAGACCTATGTCTATATCAAGACGATGTTCGAGTTGAACAAGCGTTATGGTTGGAGCAAGTTTATCGTTGTGGTGCCAAGC